>NZ_JBEBKB010000005.1:0-103418 GCF_040079535.1 Novosphingobium sp.
GCTGGGGCCTGGACAGGGGCTGTCTTGGCCACCAGTTCGGGATCGGGGCCGGGCAACAACAGGCCGCGGGCACTGTCAGGCGCCGCCAGCAACAGCGCGCCGCCGCCCAATATGCCCGCGCCAAACAGGCCGCCCAAAAGGTAAAGTGGGTTAATGTTCATTGCGTCGGGTCCAGCGTCAATTCAAGTTTGGCCTTGATTGGCAACAGCTTGCGGCCAAATCCAGCGCTGGATTTGCCCCGTTTCGCTGCGGGACTGCCTAGCAGCTAAAGGTTAACGTCAGCAATTCAGCCGTGCGCACCAAACAGGTTGGCGATCGAAGTGCCGATCCTGAGTGACAGGGCCTGCGCGGCGGCGATCGGATCGATGCAATCGCGGTGGATCGCTTCGTAACCCACCGCAGCGTCATCGGGATAGTCGCTTGGCTCTGCCACGCTGAAATCGTCAAGCGTGGGCACGATCACTGGAAAAGCGCGGCGCAGCTGTGCCAAAGCTTCATCGATCCGCAGGGTGAAGACCATTTCCAGCACGTCTTCGCGCGCAATATCGTTGGCGCGGCTGAACGCGGGAACCGATACTGCGCGCAGGAACATGTGCTGGTACAGCGCCAGACGCAGCGCTTGCAGCACACCCAGCAGGCGGCGGGTATGCTCGCGGGCCTCCGTTGGTGTTTCATCGGGTACCAGATCAAGCAGCCGGTGGAGCTTGAGCGCATCGACCCTGAGCCGCGATGCCAGCCGCCGGAACACGCCGGTGCGATCATCGGTGGTCAGGTATTCGGCCAAAGCCAGACAGGTATCTGCAATTGCATCCTCACCGCCGCGATAGGGGCGGCTGGCCCAATAGGCCGAATTGAACAGTTCCCCGAAGGCTGCAACGGTCTTGATCGAGGCCAGCGCATTGGCCGAACGAACCAGCCGGACCAGTTGCCGACCGCGCGCGCTGGTGGTCAGCAGCTCAGCCAGCGCCTCGTAATTGCCTTCGGCCGCAGTGCCAAACCCGGCGATTACGTTCACGGGATAGCCCAGCTGTTGCAGCACCGCATTGTGCGGGATCGCGCGGATCTGGCGCAGGTTCATCTCGCGGTCGGCGGCAAGATCCGATTGGCGGCGGCTTTTGCGGCTGCCGGTATCGCACAGCATGCCCAGCCCAAACGCGGTAACCGCGCGCGGGTAGGTCCGGCTGACCAGCTGCGCGGCCTGGAACCGCCGGATCGCCCGGTAGAAATCGAGGCTCAGGTCTGTCCGGCGATAAAACGGATCGGTTGGCGCATCGGGATCGGCTTCGGCCGGGCGCAGTTCGGCAAAACGGGTCAGCGTTGCCAGCGCCAGTTCAGCCGTGCCGAAGAACAGATAACCATCGCCGCCCTGAAAGCTGACTTCGGGTTCAAGCTGGATCCCAGCGCGTACAAACCGCCGCCGTGCCCATGGAGAAAGCGGCCATTCGGTCCGATCGGCAAAGCTGGATGGATGGGCGCCGCGGCCCATCCCCTCGCCGTGGGTGTTGAAGACCAGCGCGGCAACATCGTTCAGTCCATTGGCGGCCATGGCTTCGGCCAGGCGGCCTTGCAGCCGTTCGATCGCCAGCGCTGCGGGGATCTGGCCGACGAAGCGGCCGGCATCGGAAAATCCGGTCTGGATCGCTACCCTTCCGCGCTGACGGGCATAGCTGCGATAGGCTTCCTCGGCCAGCAAGGCGTCAAGAAACCGGCCGCCGTGTTCCAGTGCCGTTTCGGTTTCAAACAGCGGCGAGACATCAACCTTGTCCGCGATCCCGAACAACCTGGCGAAATAGAGCGCGGCCAGCACCGTTGTGGGCTGTTCGCATTCGGCCACCAGCATCCGGATCGGAGCATCGGCATCAACGTGTTCCAGGATCTGCACCATCGCCAGAAACTGGCGCACAGCGGTGCTGCTTTCTATCCCCAGCGCGGCCATGTTTGATCGCAGCGGCTGCACCTTGGCCAATAGTTCGCGCATCGCCGCCAATGCAGCCTGGCTGGCCAGATCCAGCTTGCCGCTGGGATCGATCCGGCGGCGGATCGCGTTTTGCAGCTGGCTGGCGTTGACCCGGAAATGGATCCAGCCCATCCCCAGACCATCGGCCCGCATCGCGGCTGCTACCGTCAACAATGCCTCGGCGCGGTCCTCGTCAGCCGATGCCGCAAGGTCTTCCAGATCAGCGATGATTGGTGCCAGGCTGGTCAGTTTGAAGGGGTGATCGGCCGAAAGGGCATTGGCAGTTACCGAAAGCGCGGCTGGATCAGCCGGATCGGTTTCGGCCAGCCGCACCGACATGGTTTTGGCATAAAGGGCGGCGGCCTGAAGCCGCTGGGCCAGATCGGATGCAAACGGGGCCAGATCGGCGGCATAGTGCGCCAGCCGTTCAGCCTTTTCAGACAGCCGATAGCTAAGCGATGTGGCCCACGAAATGTCGGTCCGGCCGTCCATGTCATAGCCAACCCAGCTGGCGAAGCGCAGCGGCAGCGGGGCCAGGTCGCGCCACTGATCGGGCCAGCGCCGTCGCGCTTCGGACAGCAGCTGGCGGACCATCGCATCGCGCGCGCGCTGGGCCCGGGCGATGGCTGCCATGGCATCGGCATGCTCGCTATCAAGCGTGATGACGTCGCGCTCATGCGGGGCGATGCAGGCGGTGCCGGCTTCGATCGTGCCGCGCGTTGCCGCCTGGGCTACGGCTTCGCTTTGGCGGCGGGTCAGCAGAAATGTCGGGTGCGCGGTGAAAACCACGTGCAGCAGCGGCTGGCGCCACCGGGTGGCAAATTGTTCAAAGCTATCGCCGTGCGCCGGGCCAAGCCGGGCCAGGTTGGTCTGTGGATCAAGCGGGGCAACCAGCCGTTCAAGCCGCGCGGCGCGGGCCAGCAGGCCTTCGCATTCCAGTTCGGAAACCAGTCCGGCCACCTCAGCCAGCGGCAGATCGCCGCTTTCGATTCTGCGCGAAAGCTCAAGGCTCAGCTGGAAAACCGGATTGAACAGCGGGGTTTCGGCCGTGTGTTCGTGCAGCGCCTGCAGCCGGGCGTCTAGCTGCGCAAGCAAGGTCACCGCGCCAGGGCTGCGGCGCTGCGAGCAGCAGCTTCGATCGCCGCCAGATCGGGGCCGGCCCCATCTTTGCCAGC
The DNA here is from genome assembly GCF_040079535.1 of Novosphingobium sp. GTDB lineage: Bacteria > Pseudomonadota > Alphaproteobacteria > Sphingomonadales > Sphingomonadaceae > Novosphingobium. The sequence goes on from NZ_JBEBKB010000005.1 coordinate 3,133, forward strand.
GCCCACCAGCCATGATCCGCCGCAGCACAGCACCGCATCCAGCGCCAGCCAATTGGCTGCGCTGGATTGAGTGATGCCACCTGTTGGGCAGAACCGGGCCATGCCAAACGGCGCGGCGATGGCCTTTAGTGCGGCAATCCCGCCATTGGCTTCGGCCGGGAAGAATTTGAACCGATCCAACCCCAGATCTAGCCCGCGCATCACATCGCTGGCATTGGCAATTCCGGGCAGCAACGGGGCGCCAGCCGCGATTGCGGCCTTGGCCAGGCTCTCGGTCAGTCCGGGCGAGACGATGAATTCGCTGCCAGCTTCCAGCGCATCGTCAAGCGCATGCGGGTTCAGCACCGTGCCGGCACCAACAATGGCCCCTGGAACGCGCTTCATTTCGCGGATCACGTCGAGCGCAGCAGCGGTGCGCAGGGTCACTTCCAGCACCGGCAGGCCGCCCGCGACCAGCGCCGCTGCAATCGGGGCGGCGTGCGCGGCGTCTTCGATCACCAGCACCGGGATCACCGGGGCCATGCGCATAATGTCTTCGATCCGGCTCACAAATAATGCTCCTTGGCAAAGGCGGCTGCGGCCCCGAACAGGCCCGGCTGAGGATGGGTGATCAATTTGACCGGCAGGGTGCTCATCAGTTCGGCAAAGCGGCCCTTGGCAGTAAACCGGTTGGCAAAGCCGGACTTCAGCAGCGTGTCCTTGATCCGCAGGCCCAGCCCGCCGGCAATCACAACACCGCTGCCGCCCTGGGCCAGGGCAATATCACCCGCAAAAGAGCCCAGCGACAGGCAGAACCGGTCCACCGCGGCGGCGGCCAGACTGTCTTCCCCGCTGGTTCCGCGTTGCCACAGGGTCTTGTCATCCACCGGCTGGATCGCGCGGCCTTCAAGCACCGACAATGCCTCGTAAATATCGACAAGCCCGGGGCCAGAAACCACTCGTTCGGCTGATACCCGGCGATAGCGCTGGCGCAGCCGGGCCAGGATCGCATCCTCAATCGTATCAAGCGGGGCATAGTCAATGTGTCCGCCTTCGGTGGCCTGAACGCGGTAATCGCCATCACCGCTGCGCCAGATATGCGCCACGCCCAGTCCGGTTCCGGGGCCAACAATGCTGATCGTGCCAGCGGCGGGCAGCGGCGCATCAGGCCCGGCCAGATGAACGAAATGGGCCTCATCAGCGCAGGCCACCGCATGGCCTACCGCGCCGAAATCATTGATTACGGTGTACTGGCTGGCACCCAGCTTTTCAGGGATCAGCGCCGGGCGGATTACCCAGGGGTTGTTGGTAAAGCGGATCACCTCGCCGCCCACCGGCCCGGCGATTGCGATCGCGACGGCACTGGGCAGAGCGCCGCCCTGGATCCGCGCGAAATCTTCCCATGCGGTCTGAAAGCTGGCGTGATCCTTAGTGTGGAGCGTGGCCGGATCGCCCAGCGTGATCGCGCCGTCATCGCCAAAAGTGGCAATTGCAAAACGGGCGTGGGTTCCGCCGATGTCCACGGTTACGATCTGGGTCACAGCCCTGCCTCCACCAGCATCGCCGATCCGCCCTGCTCGGCGCCGTCGGCATGATTTCGCAGCATCGCAAACAGTTCGCGGCCCATTCCGGTCTGCCGTTCTGGCGGGCTGACCGGCTCGCGCGCAGATAGATCGGCTTCAACTTGCAGCACACCGTCATGCGCGCACAGGCGGATCACATCACCATCGCGCAGCCGCGCCAGGGGGCCGCCGCCCAGCGCCTCTGGTGTTACGTGGATCGCTGCGGGAACTTTGCCCGAAGCCCCGCTCATCCGGCCATCGGTAACCAGCGCCACCTTGAAGCCCTTGTCTTGCAGAACGCCCAGTGGCGGGGTCAGCTTGTGAAGTTCGGGCATGCCGTTGGCGCGCGGGCCTTGAAAGCGCACGACGACGATAACGTCGCGGTCAAGCTCGCCCGCCTTGAACGCTGTCTGCACCGCTTCCTGGCTTTCAAACACGCGGGCCGGTGCTTCGATCGAATAGCGATCGGGATCAACCGCGCTGGTCTTGAAAGTTCCGCGGCCCAGATTGCCCTGAACCAGCCGCATTCCGCCATCGGGATGGAACGGCGCGTCTGCCGGGGCCAGGATGGCCGGATCAAGGCTGGTCACAGGGGCCGGGCGCCAGCTGAGCGCATCGCCATCAAGGCCGGGCTCGGTTGCATAGGCCGCCATGCCCTGATCGCTGATCGTCAGCAGATCACCGTGGGCCAATCCCGCATCCAGCAATTGCCGCACCACATACCCCATACCGCCAGCGGCGTGGAAATGGTTCACATCGGCCCCGCCATTGGGATAGACCCGCGCGATCAGCGGGACCGCAGCGGACAGTTCGTCCAGATCCTGCCAATCGATCTGGATCCCGGCAGCGCGGGCCATGGCAGGGATGTGGATCGCATGGTTGGTTGAACCGCCGGTGGCCAGCAGGCCAACGGCTGCATTCACAATCGCCTTCTCATCGACCACACGGCCCATCGGGCGATAGTCTGCGCCTTCCCGTCCGATCTGGGTCAACCGGTGCACCGCCTGGCGGGTCAGCGCGGAACGCAGCGCAGTACCGGGCGGAACAAAGGCTGCGCCGGGGACATGCAGCCCCATCATTTCCAGCATCATCTGGTTCGAATTGGCTGTGCCATAGAATGTGCAGGTGCCGGGACTGTGATAGCTGGCGCTTTCGCTTTCCAGCAGATCGGCGCGGGTCGCCTTGCCTTCGGCATATAGCTGGCGGACCTTCTGCTTGTCCTTGTTGGCCAGCCCCGATGGCATTGGGCCCGAAGGCACGAACACCGCAGGCAGATGGCCAAACCGCAGCGCGCCGATCACCAGACCCGGCACGATCTTGTCACAGATCCCCAGCAAGGCCATGCCATCAAACATCGCGTGGCTCATCGCAACAGCGGTGCTTAGCGCGATCACATCGCGGCTGAACAGCGAAAGCTCCATCCCGTCCTGGCCCTGGGTTACCCCATCGCACATCGCCGGAACCCCGCCGGCCACTTGCGCCGTGGCACCCACTTCGCGCGCGTACAGCTTCATCGCTTCGGGGTAACGGGCATAGGGCTGATGGGCCGAAAGCATATCGTTATAGGCGGTTACGATCGCCAGATTTGCACCCCGGCCCGATTTGATCGCGGCCTTGTCATCCAGCGCCGCAGCAAAGCCGTGGGCCAGATTGCTGCAAGAAAGCGCACTACGGACCGGGAACCGTTCGGCCTCGCGCGCGATCAGATCAAGATAAGCGCGGCGGCTGCGGCCTGATCGCTCTATGATCCGCTGGGTCACGCGTTCAACCGCGGGGTGCAGACTAGTCATGCCAGGTTACTCCATCGCGTTCGGCCAGGGCAATTGCCGATGATGGCCCCCATGAACCGGCCGTATAGCTGCGCGGCTTGATTCCGTGCGTTTCCCAGCTGGCGCGGATCGCGTCGATCCAGTCCCACTGCGCTTCCACTTCATCGCGCCGCACGAACAGGGTCTGATCGCCTTCAATCAGATCGAGCAGCAGGCGTTCATAGGCGATCCGCTTTTGCGGTCCGGCAAAGGCATCGTCCATCGCGATATCCAGCGGAACCGGGCGCAGCCGGATCCCTTCGCGGTCCAGCCCAGGCACTTTGGCCATCAGGGTCAGCTGGATGTTTTCTTCGGGCTGGATCCCGATCACCAGGCTGTTGGGCACGGTCCGCGCCCCGCGTGAGGCGAAGATCGAATGCGGCACCGGGCGAAAGCGGACCACGATTTCGGTGGTTCGTTCGGGCAAGCGCTTGCCCGTGCGCAGATAGAACGGCACGCCTTTCCAGCGCCAGTTATCGACATGGGCCTTGATCGCTACGAACGTCTCGGTCTCGCTTTCCTGGCCCAGTTCATCGTCATATCCTGGCACCGGCTGGCCATCGATGGCGCCCTTGCGGTATTGCCCGGTTACCGTTTCATCGGGCCCGACCAGCCTAAGCGAACGCAGCGCCTTGACCTTTTCATCGCGGATCGCGGTGGCATCGAAATTGGCGGGCGGCTCCATTGCGACCAGCGCCAGCAATTGCAACATATGGTTCTGGACCATATCGCGCAGCGCCCCGGCTCCGTCATAATAGCCCACCCGGCTTTCCAGCCCGACGGTTTCGGCGATTGTAATCTGGACATGGTCGATATGCGCTGCGTTCCACAGCGGTTCGAACATGATGTTGGCAAAGCGCAGCGCCAGCAGGTTCTGGACGGTTTCCTTGCCCAGATAGTGATCGATCCGAAAGGTGCGATCCTCGGGAAAGGCGCGGGCCACGGCGTCATTTATGCCCTGGCTGGATGAAAGGCTGGTGCCTAGCGGCTTTTCCAGGCCAATCCGCACTTTGTCTCCGGTAAGGCCGGCGGCAGAGAGTCCGGCGATTGTCGGCTCAAACAGGCTTGGCGCGGTGGACAGGAAAATCGCCATGCCCTGGTCGATCGTGCCGATCTCATCCGCCAGGGTTACGAAGTGATCGGGCTGTGTGGCATCAAGCGTCTGGTATTTAAGCCGCCCCAGAAAGCTGTCGATCGCGTCCTTGCGAAAATCGGGCAGGTACTTGTTCAGCGCATCGCGCGCGAAATTGCGGTAGCTGTCATCGTCATAGTCTGATCGGGCTGTGCCGATCACGCTTAGCCCCGGGGCGATCAAGCCATCATCATGCAGCGCACACAGCGAAGGCAGCAGCATCCGCTGGGCAAGATCGCCGGTTGCGCCAAACAGCAGCAGGCGGTCTGCGGTGAAGCTCATCGGCGCACTCCCCAAATCGGGCCCCGGACATTGCGGGATCCGCTAGGGGTATGGAACTAGCAGCCGGGTCTGGGCCGCGCCAGCCCAGCGCATTCCAATTCAAAGGCCGAAAGCGGCCAATCCGGTTGGAATTCAGACCCGCGCGCGCTTTGAATACGTCTGCGTGCCGTGGCGGCTGCGGGCGCCGGCCAGCGTGGCGGGCCGGCGCAAGGGTGCGATCCGGTTGACTGCAGGGTGATAAACCTCGGATGGCTGGGCCTTGCCGAACAGCCAGCCCTGGACCATCACGCAGCCCTGTTCGCGCAAGGCATCAAGCTGATCGCGCTCTTCAACGCCCTCAGCCAGGGTGCACATGCCCAGCTGGTTGGCCAGCGCGATTACCGCAGCGACAATGGCCCGCGATTCTTCGCGCGTCGCCAGGCCGGAAACAAAGCTGCGATCGATCTTGATCTTGTCAAACGGGAAGGTCAGCAAATAGTTCAGCGAGGCATAGCCGGTACCGAAATCGTCGAGCGCGATCTTGAGGCCGAGGGCCTGCAACCGGCACAGCACATCGAGATTGGCCTCGGAATTGTGCAGCAGCACGCCTTCGGTGATTTCAAACTCAACCCTGTGCGGTTCAACCCCGCTGTCGGCCAGCGCGTTGACCACCACCGGCAGCAAATTGGGGCTGGCGAACTGGACCGGCGAAAGGTTGATCGCGATGCTTTCCTTGCCGGGCCAACGGGCCGCTTCAGCAAAGGCTTCGCGGATTACCCATTCACCGATTGGCACGATCAGGCCGGTTTCCTCGGCAATCGGGATAAAGGTATCGGGCGGGATCATGCCGCGAACCGGATGTTCCCAGCGCAGCAGCGCTTCGTAGCCAGTCATCTTTTCACTGGCGACATCGACCAGCGGCTGGAGGAACAGCTTCAGCTCGCCGCGGCTGATCGCATGGCGCAGATCGTGGGCCATCGTGTGGCGGGCGTGGAGTGCTTCGTCCATGCCTGGCTCAAACATTTCCCAGATCCCCCGGCCACCCTTTTTGGCGGCAGACAGCGCAATATCGGCATAGCTTTGAACGTGCCGCAGATTATCGCCATGGACCGGGGCCAGGGCAATGCCAATGCTGATTGCGCAAGGCAATTCATGGCCGTCAACTTCGATCTGCTCGGTCATGGTCAGCACCAGCAGCTCGGCCAGGCGAACCGCGTGATCGCAGGCATCAGCCCCAAACACTGCGATTGCAAATTCGTCTGAGCCAAGCCGGGTCAATGTTGGCTGGGTACCGCCCAGGCCGCTTCCGGCGATTTGCTTGGCCAGCCGATCGGCAAAGATCCTGAGAAAGGCATCGCCGGCCGGGTGGCCATACATATCATTGATGGTCTTAAAGTGATCGATATCCAGCAGTAACAGCGCGATGTGTTCATCGCCGGTGCGCCCGGCAAACATGGTTTCAAGCGATTCGGTGAAATGGGCGCGGTTTGGCAATTCGGTCAGCGCATCGAAAAAGGCCATCCGGTGCGCGCGGTGTTCGGCGCGGCGCTGTTCGGTAACATCCGAAATAACCCCGCGATAGGACACCCCATCGCCGGCCTTGCTGGGCCGCCCGCTGACAGACCACCAGCGCGGCTCGCCGCCTCCGGTGCCGTCCAGCGCCACCACTTCATCGCGCAGCACCCGCCGGGCCTTGATCGCCGCATCGATTGCGGCGCGGCCGGCATCATCGGCAAACAGGTTGATGAAATTGGTCCCGTTGAGGCTGGCAGCAGCATCGCCGGCAGCCTGGGCAAACCGTTTGGACACGCCAGCCAGGCGGTTCTTGGCGTCCAGTTCGAACAACCAGTCCGAACCGCTTTCCTCATAGGCGTTAAGCAGCAGCTTGACCGTGCGGGTGGCGGTGCCCAGTTCGCGATCGGCCAGAATCCGCGTCACGAACATGTCGCGGGCTGTGAATGTCATACGGACCAGCAGTGCGCTTGCCGCAAGTAGCACGGCGATTGCTGCGAACGCGTCGATCCCGCCCAGCTGGGCGAGGCCGATCGTCAATCCCAACGCCTGAGCCAGGATGAAAACTGCGGCAGATCGAACCAGGGTGCGCACAGTATAGGCTGCCGATGCGATCTGGGCGACCCCGCTGATTGCCAGCAGCAGCTGATCGCCAGACGAAACCAGCGGAAACCACAGCGCCAGCGGAATGCCGAAATTGCAGCCCAGCCAAACCGAATTGAGCGTGAATGCACTCATTACCTTGCCGGTGCGGCGGCGGCGGCGGCCCCGCTCGATCCCTTCGGCCAGCCACAGCCGGTGAAGCAGCGCAGCAACTGTAGAGCTGGCAAACAAGGCTAGTTGAACGGTTGCAAGCGCCTCGCCAAACAGCGCCAGGCAAATCACAGCAGCATTAAGCAATGTGCCCGCCGCCATGATGCGAACGATGCGGATGTGCGCGCTGATCAGCCGATTATCGACCCATTCGCGCAATTCTGGCGGTACGGCGGCGCGCAGCGCGGCCTGTTTGCTAACCATAGAACCCCCGCGACCCCCCGCTCGGACTAAGGCCGAACCAATAGCGGCGGCTCGGTTAATATTTCAACAAGCTGATCCTTTGCGGGAAATGCCGCTTGGTTCTAAGCAGTCTGCAAAAGGAGATTCGTCGATGCGCCTTAACCCTGCCGCCACTGCTTTTGCTCTGGTTCTGACCGCCGCACTTGCCGCCCCGCAACTGGTTGCCCGGCCGGCCAAGCCCAAGGCGCACCCCGAAGCCGAAGCGCAAGGGCTGGATCTGGCCAAGCAGGTGCTGGCCCTGCGCTCGGTCCAGGGCCCGGGCAACAAGACTGGTGAGGCGCTGGGCGTGGTTGGCACAGCATTGCAGACTGCGGGCTGGAAACCGGCGGAAGTTGAGATCACGCCGTTTGGCGATACCGCTTATATGATCGCCACCTGGCCCGGCAGCGATCCCAGCCTTAAACCGCTGGTGATTTCGGGCCATATGGACGTGGTTGAAGCCAAGCCTGAAGATTGGCAGCGCGATCCGTTCACCCCGGTGGTTGAAAATGGCTATCTGTTTGCGCGCGGCGCCAGCGATATGAAATTCGATGCGGCGCTGGTTACCGCCAGCCTGATCGAACTGCGCAAATCGGGCTATAAACCCAAGCGCACCATCGTGCTGCAATTTTCTGGAGACGAGGAGACCACCATGGCTTCAAGCCGGGTGATCGCCCAGAAGCTTAAACATGCCGAGCTGGTTCTCAATATCGACGGCGGCGGCGGAACGCTGGATGAAAAGACCGGAAGCGCCCTCTATTGGACCTGGGAAGGCGCAGAGAAGACCTACGATGACTATCAGCTTGAGGTAACCAATCCGGGCGGACACAGCTCTGCCCCGCGACCAGATAACGCGATTGTTCAACTGGCAACCGCAGTGGCGAAAGTGGGAGCCTATTATTTCAAGCCCGAACAGAATTCGATCACCAAGGCCTATTTCGAACGCGCGGCCCAGTTCGAAAGCGATCCAAAGACCGCAGCGGCGATGCGGACTTTCGCGGCCAACCCGGGTGATGCAGACGCGGCTGCGGTCTTGCGTGCCAATCCGGCCTATGTCGGCAAGGTTGGAACGACCTGCGTCGCCACGATGCTGGGCGGCGGTCATGCCCAGAATGCGCTGCCCCAGCGCGCCACCGCCAATATCAACTGCCGGGTTTTTCCCGGCCATACCCGTGAAGAAATCCGCGCGGAACTTGCCCAGGTAATCGGGATGCCGGTGGTCAAGGTCACGGCAACATCGGGTGAGGATTCGATTTCATCACCAGCATCGCCAATGCGGCCGGATTTTGTCGCTGCGGCCGAAAAAGCGGTGCGGATTGGCTATCCCGGCGTGCCTGTGATCCCCAGCCAGGCTTCGGGTGCATCAGATTCGATGTGGTACCGCGCGCTGGGCGTTCCAGCCTACAACGCCAGCCCGCTGTTCATGAAAGATAGCGATAGCTTTGCCCATGGCCTGAACGAGCGGGTGCCGCTGTCAAACATTGCACCGGCGATCAACTATTACCTTAGTCTGATCGCCGATCTGTCGAAATAAGGCTGTCCAGCGCGGCGCGGGCGATCATTTCGGCTTCGCCCGCGCTGAAGGCTTGCGGTGAAAGGCAAAGTTCCAGCCACAGCCCATCGATCAGCGCCGTGATCGCAATTGCCGCCCGGCGCAGGCCAGCCTTGGCGACACCGCATTCGCTCAGCAGGCCTTCCAGCCGGGCGCGAAAGGCGGCGTATTGGTGATCGTGCTGAAGGGCAATGTCCGAACGGCTGCGAACCAGGCTCCAAAACGCGATCCAGGTTGCCAGCAGTTCGCCGCTGGCTACTGGCGCGCGGAAACTGGCCGTAACGAAGGCATCAAGCCGGGCACGTGGATCGGTTCCGGCCGCATCCAGCGCCGCATTGATAGCCGCGCTCACTTGCGCTTCGATATGGGCATAGGTTTCGGCAACCAGCGCATCGACCCCGGAAAAATAGTGGCCGACGAGCCCCGGCGAAACCCCGGCATCTAGCGCAATCGCTCGAACACTGGATCCGCCCACGCCATCACGGGCCAGAACCCGCGCGCAGGCTTCGACCAGACTTTGACGGCGTGCATCGGGCTCTGCCCGGGTAAAGGCGCGTTCGGCGCGGGTAATGGCGGGTTTGGCACTCACTTGCGCCGCAATAGCACTTGTTGTACGATCGTCCAACAAGCAAGATGGATTCGCCCGGATGACCAAGCTCGACCACGCCTTTGCAGAGATCGAAAGCCGCGATGTTGATCCCGACGCCGACTTTTCCCTGCCGGGCTGGATCTACACCGACGAGGAATTCCTGAAGCTTGAGGTGGAGCGGATCCTTCGCCCCAGCTGGCAGATCGTCTGCCATGTCAGCGAAGTGGCTCAGCCGGGGCAGTATCAGACGCTGGACTATCTGGGCGAAAGCGTGGTGGTGATCCGCGGTGATGATGGCGAAGTGCGCGCGTTCACCAACGTCTGCCGGCACCGCGCGATGCGGTTGGTCGAAGGGCCTGCAGGCTGTACCAAAAAGCTGGTCTGCCCCTATCATGCCTGGGCCTATGAAACCGACGGGCGGCTAACCGGGGTGCCGAACAGGCGCGAATATCCCACGCTCAAGCTTGAAGAAAACGGGCTGGTCCCGGTTGGGCTGGAGGTGTGGCAAGGCTTCATCTTCGTCCAGCTGGAAGATGCCGGCTTTCCCAGCGTTGCTGAAATGATGGCCCCGTTTGATGCCGAAGTCTCGCAATACCGGTTTGCGGATATGCGCAGCATGGGCCCGGTTCGGCTGCGCCCCCGCGGCGTCAACTGGAAGAATGTCGGCGATAATTACTCGGACAATCTCCACATCCCGATCGCGCATGATGGGCTGAGCCGCCTGGTGGGAAAGACCTATCGGATCGAGGCGCACGGCTGGGCAGACCGGCTTTATGGTGATGTGATCAAGAACGACAAACAGAACTTCTGGGAAAAGGTCTACGGAGCCCATCTTCCGAAAGTCGATCACCTGCCCCAGGAGGCCCACGGGCGCTGGCTCTATTACAAGCTGTGGCCCAACATGGCGTTCGATATCTATGCCGATCAGATCGATTTCATGCAGTGGCTGCCGATCTCGCCGACCGAGTGCATCCTGCGCGAAGTAGCCTATGCAATCCCGGATGATCGCCGCGAAATGAAGGCGGTGCGCTATGCCAACTGGCGGATCAACCGCAACGTCAATGCCGAGGATACCTGGCTGATTTCCCGCGTCCAGCAGGGCATGGCCAGCAAAAGCTATGGCACCGGCCCGATCGCAACTAGCGAGGTCTGCCTGCGCAGTTTCGCCAAGAAAATCCGCGCTTTGATCCCGCAAGCCCGCCAACCTTTCGCGCCCAAGCCGGGCTGGAGCACACACAAACAATCATAACTTCGTCATCCCCGCGGAGGCGGGGATGACGAAGCGGAGAGAGATTCGGAAATGACCAAGACCTATGACGCGATCATCATCGGCGGCGGCCACAATGGGCTGACTTGCGCTTTCTACCTCGCCAAGGCGGGGATGCGGGTGCGGGTACTGGAACGGCGCCACATCGTTGGCGGCGCGGCGGTTACCGAGGAGTTTCACCCCGGCTTTCGCAATTCGACCGCCAGCTATACGGTCAGCCTACTGCGGCCCAAGGTGATCGCAGACATGAAGCTGCACGATTACGGCTACCGCGTGATTGAGCGCACGATCAGCAACTTCTTCCCGTTTGAGAACGACTATGTGAAGCTGGGCGGCGGCCCGGGCCGGACCGAGGCAGAATTTGCGCGGTTCTCCAAAAAAGATGCGGCAGCCTATCCGGCCTATGATGCGGCGCTGGAAAAGGTTGCCAATGTGCTGCGCGATCTTTCGTTGCAGATCCCGCCCAATGTTGGCGGCGGGCTATCATCGCTGGTTGCGGCGGCCAAGCAGGGCTGGCCGATGGCAAACCTGGATATTTCGGTGCAGCGCGATCTGCTCGATATTTTCACCAAGAGCGCTCGCCAGTTCCTCGATGGCTGGTTTAAGCACGACTATGTCCAATCGGCCTTCGCCTTCGATGCGGTGGTTGGCAACTATGCCGGGGTTTCAACGCCGGGCAGCGCCTATGTGTTGCTGCACCACGTGTTTGGCGAAGTGAACGGCAAGCTGGGGGCCTGGGGCCACGCAGTCGGCGGGATGGGCGCGATCACCCAGGCGATGGCCCGCGCCTGTGAGGACGCCGGGGTAGAGATCAGCCTTGAAGCACCTGTAGCAAAGGTACTGGTCGATGGAGCCAGGGTTACCGGCGTGAAGCTGGAAAGCGGCGAGGAGATTGCGGCAAGCATCGTTGCATCAAATGCCGGGCCTGCGCTGCTCTATCGCCAGCTGGTCGATCAGTCCGATCTGGATGATGATTTCAAACGCCGGATCCAAGGCTTCAAGACTTGTTCGGGCACGTTCCGGATGAATGTTGCGCTATCCGAACTGCCCTCGTTCTCGGTGCTGCCGGGCAAGGAAAAGGCCGAACACCACACCGCCGGGATCATCATTGCGCCGGGCATGGATTACATGGACCAGGCGTTTTACGATGCCGAGCAGCACGGTTGGTCAAAAAAGCCGATTGTCGAGATCAAGATCCCCTCGACCGTGGACGATACACTTGCCCCTGCTGGCCAGCACGTCGCCAGCCTGTTCTGCCAGCAGTTCGACCCCAAGGTTGATTGGGACAAGCACCGCGAGGCGGTGGCCGATATGATCATCGATACGGTGAACGATCATGCCCCCAATTTCAGGAAGTCGGTGATCGCCACGCAGATCCATTCACCGCTTGATCTGGAGCGCAAATTTGGCCTGATCGGCGGTGATATCATGCACGGCTCGATGGGGATCGATCAGCTCTGGGCGGCGCGTCCGGTGCTGGGCCACGGTGACTATCGCGGCCCCATCAAAGGCCTCTACATGTGCGGCGCGGGCACCCATCCGGGCGGCGGTGTGACCGGCGCACCGGGCCACAATGCGGCCCACGCGATATTGGCGGACCGTCCGCTTATCCGGAAGATCTTGCGGAGCTGACCCACCAGTAAACCGGCAGGCCCGCAACCAGCAGCGCAGCAGCATAGGTCATGGCTTCCAGCCCCAGACCGTATTCGGCCCAGACTACATAGGCCGAAGCGGTCACCGCCGCGATCAGCGTCAGCACGCTGTCGCGGCCCAGCCGCAGCACGGCAAAGGCGCTCATCAAATAGGCGATCAGCCCGGCAGACAGGCTGACCGAGGCGATGAAATTGAACAGATCGCCCAGTCCGCGCTGATAGTTCATCAGGGTCACGATGGAGAGCAGGCTGCTGGAAACAAGGTGCGATCGAACCGGGCTGCCGGCCGCATTCTCTGCCGCAAACCAGGCCGGGAATACACCGCCCTTGGCCATCGCCCAGGGCATTTCGGCCTGAACCAGAACCCAGCCGTTGAGCGTGCCGAACGCGCTGATCGCAGCGCACAGCGCCACCACCACCATCACTTCCGGCCCAAAAACCCGGCCCAGGAAATCGGCCACCGGCGCGGTTGAGGCGCCGGCCTCGGCAACGGGCATGTAAAAGGCGAAGGCCGCCGATATCCCCAGATAGACCAGCCCGGCCAGAGCCACGCCCCACAGCGTTGCCAGCGGAATATTGCGCGCCGGATTGGCCACCTTGTCAGCCGGGACTGTCGCGGCCTCAAGGCCAAGGAACGCCCAGAATGTCAGACCGGCGGCCGATGCGATCTTGTCTGCCGTAAAGGGTATGCCTGGATCGGGTGCACGCGGTGCGCCGGTCAGCACGAACCACAAGGCGGCCAGTATCAGCACAACCAGCGGCAGCAATTTCAGCACCACGGTCCATTCCTGCAGGCGCCCCGCTGCGCTGATCCCGCGGATATTGACCAAGGTCACGATCCAGACACAGGCAACCGCCAGCACAGCAGGCGCGCCAGTGGTGGTGGCCAGGGCGGGATAGATCGCTGCCAGCGCGCTGACCACAGCCACCGCCACCGCCGCATTGCCAACCCAGCTCATCACCCAATAGGCCCAGGCCGCGACAAACCCGGCCAGCGGCCCGAATGCCGCGCGAGCATAGGCATAGGGCCCGCCTGCCAGCGGCAGTCGCCGGCCCAGCGCGGCGAATACCACACCCAGGGCTATGGCCCCGACGATCGTAATCGCCCAGCCGGCAAACTGGTTCCAGCCAAGCGGAGCAAGCTGCGCGGGCAGGACATAGATGCCCGATCCCACCATATTGCCGATCACCAATGCCAGTAATGCCCAGAAGCCCAGAGTGCGCTGGTCGGTTTTGCTCACCCGGTTTCTCCTCAATCCCCAATTGCCAACAACCTATCGCTTGATTGCCGCGCGTCACCATGTTTCTGCTGTGCGCATGGCAACCGTTACCACCCGGTCCTGGCTTGAACGCCTGGGCAAGTATCATCCGCGCCTGATCGAGGCTGCGCTGGCGATGAACGAAAACGATGTGCCGCGCGCCGAACACGTGCTGCGCGCGCATCTTAAGGAAGACCCTTTCGATGTCGCCGCGATCCGGATGTTTGCCGAGGTTGCCGGGCGGATCGGGCGTTACAAGGACAGCGAAACGCTGCTGCGCCGCGCGCTGGAGCTTTCGCCCGCCTTCACCGCAGCGCGGGCCAATCTGGCGCTGGTGCTCTATCGCCAGAACCGCCCGGATGAGGCGATCGCGCAGCTGGACCAGGTTCTTGCCGAAGAACCAGAGGTTCCCGGCCACGCCAACCTTCAGGCCGCTGCCAAGGGCAGGATTGGTGAATTTGAGGAAGCCATCGCGCTCTATCAGCAGGTTCTGGCCAAGGCGCAGAACCAGCCACGGGTCTGGATGAGCTTTGGACACATGCTCAAAACCGTTGGCCGGCTTGAAGAAGGGATTGCCGCATATCGCCGCGCAATTGCCCTGATGCCCACGCTGGGCGAAGTGTGGTGGAGCCTGGCCAACCTGAAGACCGTGCGGTTTTCCGATGATGATATTTCCGCGATGCTGGCGGCAGCGGGATCACCCGAATTGGCCGAGGAAGACCGTTTCCACCTCGATTTTGCGCTGGGCAAGGCGCTTGAGGATCGCGGCGATGCCGATGGCGCCTTCGCGCACTATGCCAAGGCCAATGCGCTGCGCCGCGAAAGCCTGGACTATTCGGCCGAAGAGAACAGCCGCCTGGTTGACCGGCTGATCGAAATTGCCACGCCCGAATTCTTTGCCGCGCGGGCGGGGCAGGGCTGCGATGCGATCGATCCGATTTTCGTTCTGGGGATGCCCCGAGCCGGATCTACCCTGATCGAGCAGATCCTCTCCAGCCACAGCCAGATCGAAGGCACCACCGAATTGCCCGATATTCCGGCAATGGCCAGGCGCGCGAAGAATTATCCGCTCAACCTGCCCGAACTGAAAGGCGAAAAGCTGGAGGAACTGGGCGAGGAATTCCTGCGCCGCAGCCGAATCCAGCGCAAGACCGAGCGGCCACTGTTCATTGATAAGCTGCCCAACAATTGGCTGCACGTGGTTTACATCCTGATGATCCTGCCGGGGGCAAAGATCGTCGATGCGCGGCGGCATCCGCTGGGCTGCTGCTTTTCCAACTTCAAGCAGCATTTCGCGCGCGGTCAGGCGTTCAGCTACAGCCTTGATGATATGGGCCGGTATTATGCCGATTATGTCCGGCTGATGGCCCATATTGATTGGGTGCTGCCGGGCCGGATTCACCGGGTCAGCTATGAACGGATGGTCGATAATACCGAAGACGAGGTGCGCGCGCTGCTGGATTATTGCGATGTCCCGTTCGAGGAAGGGTGCCTTTCGTTCTACAAGAACGAGCGCGCCGTGCGCACACCCAGCAGCGAACAGGTCCGTCAGCCAATCTTCCGCGAAGGGACCGAGGCCTGGAAACCGTTCGCTGAGCACCTGGATCCATTGCGCAAGGCGCTGGGCGAAGTGCTCGATAGCTACCCAAATCCGCCAAAAACGTTGTAAATGTGTCACGCTCGGTTGGAATTGGGTAGCTTCTTAACCCCCCGTGCTTGACGGGAGGCCGATCAAGAATCAGGATTCGCCGGTTCATCCCGGACAACAAGGGGTCTCTCATGTCCAAGCGTTTCGCTCGCGCCACTTTCGCGGCACTTGTCTCATCAACCGCGCTGATCGCAGCGCCTGCTTTCGCGCAGGACGCCCCGGCGGCAGAAGAGGCTCCGCCGCCAGAGTTGGTGGTTACCGCGCAGAAGCGTTCGGAAAGCCTTCAGAACGTGCCGATCTCGATCCAGGCGCTGGGCACCAAGAAGCTCGAAGATCTCAACATCTCGAATTTCAGCAATTATGCCCAGCAGCTGCCTTCGGTTTCGTTCCAGGGCAGTGGCACACCCGGCGTCAATGTGATCTACATGCGCGGCGTGGCATCGGGCGGTGATGGCAACCACTCTGGCTCGCTGCCTTCGGTTGGCGTCTATCTGGATGAACAGCCGGTCACCACGATTGGCGGCAATCTTGATGTTCACATCTATGACGTTGCCCGGATCGAAAGCCTGTCGGGCCCGCAAGGCACGCTGTATGGCGCTTCATCAGAAGCCGGGACCATCCGGATCATTACCAACAAGCCCAATCTTTCGCGGGCCGAAGGCGGGATGGATCTGGAAATCAATTCGGTTACGGGCGGCGGGTTTGGCGGCAAGGCTGAATTCTATGGCAACGCACCGCTGAACAGCAACATGGCGCTGCGCGTGTCTGGCTTCTATCAGCGCGATGCCGGCTTCATCGATAACGTACCAGGTCAACGCTGCTTTCTGACCACCGGCTGCTTCAACAACGCGGCCTATGTTGAGAAGGACTACAACGAAACCGAAACGATTGGCGGCCGTGCTGCGCTGGGGATTGAGTTGGACGATAACTGGACCGTTACCCCCAGCGTCCTGTTCCAGAGCACCAATTCAAACGGCATGTATGCGTTTGATCCAAGGGTTGGCGATCTGCAGGTGCAGCATTCTTTCGATGAAAACCGGACCGATAGGTTCACCCAGGCCGCGCTGACTATTGAGGGCAAGATCGGCAGCTGGGATGTAACCTATGCCGGTGCTTACCTTGATCGAAAGACCGCCAGTTCCGCTGATTATACAGACTATGCCGAAGCCTATGATGCGCTCTATGCGGCTTCCGGCGGGATCGCTGGCTATCTCTATGTCTGGGATCAGTTCGGCAATCCGATCGATCCGCGCCAGCGGGTTCTGGGCAGCGATCACTTCAAGAAGTTCAGCCAGGAACTGCGGGTCGCTTCGCCTTCGGACAAGCGTTTTCGCGTGGTTGGCGGGCTGTTCTACCAATATCAGTCGAACGATATCCATCAGGATTACCAGGTTACCGGTCTGGGCCCGCTGGTTTCGGTAAATGGCTTGCCGGGCACGCTGTGGCTTACCCAGCAGCACCGGATTGACCGCGATTACGCGGCATTTGGCGAAGCGAGCTTTGACCTGACCGACAAGGTAACTTTCACCGCCGGGGTCCGCGCGTTCCGCTTTGATAACTCGCTGATCGGGTTCTTCGGCTTTGGCCGCAACCCCGGCAACTGGTATTCGGACGGTCCGTTCAACGCGGCTGGCTCTTCGCGGACTGGTGTGGCGGGCTGCTTTACCACCACCGGATCGCGGCTGCGCCCGGTGGCAGGCACGCCAGGCACTGTGTTGGCTCCGCCGGCGGTTGCCGGATCCCCATGTACCAATCTGGGCGTGTGGAGCGGCGGCGAAGTAGTCCCGGTTCAGGCCAAGGGTGACGGGCTGACCTGGCGCGCCAACCTGACCTTCAAGCCGACTTCGCGGTTGATGGTCTACGGTACGGCATCGAAGGGCTACCGCCCGGGCGGGATCAACCGCCGCGCCGATGTTGCCCCGTATGAGCCGGATTACCTCTACAACTTTGAATTCGGCTGGAAGGCTACGCTGGCTCCGGGTCTGCGTTTCAACGGCGCGGTCTATCAGCAGAACTGGAAGAAGTTCCAGTTCTCGTTCCTGGGCGCGAACAGCTTCACCGAAATCCACAACGGACCCGATGCGCGGATCCGCGGGGTAGACGTTGATCTGAACTACTCAGGCGGCCCGCTCTCTATCAGTCTGGCTGCGGCCTATACCGATGCGATTATGACCAAGAATCTGTGCGCGGTTGATGATCCTACCTTCGCCTGCACAGCGCCGGGCAATTCGATCTCGTCGCCCGCTGGCACCCGCCTGCCGGTAACGCCGCGCTTCAAAATGTCGGGCACGATGCGGTATGCCGTTCCGATGGGTCCGGACACCAAGCTCTATGGCCAGATCAATGGTTCCTACCAGGGTTCGGCCAGCAGCGAAGTGCGGGCTGGCCCCGCCGCAACGATCGGCATGCTGCCCTCGTTCGGAACGCTCAACCTGGCGTTCGGTGCTGATCTCAGCAAGCTCAACATCGAAGTGTTCGTGTCGAACCTGCTCGATGAACGGGGCCAGACTTCGCGCTTCCTGCAATGCGGTCAGTGCGGCCAGCGCCCCTATGTGGTGGCGATCCAGCCGCGCACGATCGGCCTGCGGATGGGCTATGATTTCTGATCCCAGCCAATCGATCTAGAAATGGGGCCTCGGTTCTTATGGGAACCGGGGCCTTTTTCTTTATTCAGGAAGTTTGCAAATCGTGACCCAGCGCGCGCCGATCAGTTCGGCAAGCTGTTTGGGTTCAACTTCGACCGAACTGGTCTGGGTGCCCGCAGCCGGGAATACCGTGGCAAAGGCCAGCAGCGATCTATCCGCGACAATCGGCAGCGGCTGGCTAAGCCCGAACGGGCAGACCCCGCCAACCGCATGGCCAGTTGCCGCCAAAGTCGCTTCAGGATCAAGCATCCGCGGTCGGCCGCCAAATTCGGCCTTGCACAGCGCATTGTCGAGCCGGGCATCGCCGCGCGCGACCAGCAGCATCACGGCATCGCCAACCTTGAACGCCAGCGTTTTGGCGATCCGGGCCGGTTCCACGCCCAGCACCTCAGCTGCCTCGATCACCGTCGCGGTTGAGCGCGTGTGATCGATCAGCTTCAGATCGGGAGCATGGGTTTCAAGCCATGCCTTTACGCTTTCACCGCTCATCGTTCGTTGTCCCGTTCAAGCCGGTAGGCGGCCTTGAGATAGTCCTCGGCCGCTGCCTTGAGCATCGGTTCCTTGGCAAAAGCGTCGGCCGGAAGCGGCGCATCGCCCAGCGCATCAAGCAGGCACCACAGCGCGAACTTGCGGCCAGGCTCGCGCTCAACCCCAAAGCCGATCCGCAACTGGCCCAGCGCGCGTTCAAATTCATCGCTGGTCAGGCTGGATGGATCATCGGTGCCAAAAAAATGCAGCAACAGCGCGTCGAGGTCCATGGCCTAGAGCCAACCCAGCGCCTGCGCGGCCCACAGCGCCCCGCCGCCCAGCACAGCGGCCAGCAGATAGCCCGGCCAGCGCCGCCCGGTCTGGCGGCGATCCCAGATCAGCTCAACCGCGGGCAATGGAGGCGCATCGGGCGCACCGCCTTTGGCCGGAAACTTGTCTTCGATCCGGCGGACCAGATCGGGCAGGCGCAGCAGCGTTTCAGCATCCTTGCGCAGCCGATCGGCTATCGCGGCCTCGGGCCCCAATTCGTCCCGGATCCAGGACCGCACAAATGGCGCGGCCACATTCCACATGTTGATCTGGGGGTTAAGCTGGGTTGCCAGCCCCTCAACCATCACCATGGTCTTTTGCAGCAGCAGCAGATGCGGCTGGGTTTGCATGTCAAATTCGCGGGTGATCGCAAACAGTGAATCGAGCATCTGCCCAACCGAAAGCTCGCTGACGGGGCGGCCGCGGGTTGGCTCACCCACTGCCCGCAGCGCGGTCGCGAATTCATCGACAGAGTGGTAGCTTGGCACATATTGCGCTTCGAAATGGATCTCTGCCACGCGGGCATAGTTGCCGGTGGTCAGGCCATAGAGGATTTCAGCCAGCCACAGCCGGGCCCGGCGATCAATCCGGCCCATGATCCCGAAATCAATCGCGGCAATCGTGCCATCGGCCTGCACGAACAGATTGCCCTGGTGCATATCGGCATGGAAAAAGCCGTGGCTGATGGCCTGGCGCAGGAAGGTCAGCACCAGTTTTTCGGCCAGCGCATTCAGATCATGGCCGGCACTGCGCAGGGCATCGGTTTCGTTGATCTTGATGCCGTCGATCCAGTCGATCGTCATCACCCGGCCATTGGTGCGATCCCAATCGACGCCGGGCACGCGGTAACCTTCGCTGCCCTTCATCACCTCGGTCAATTCCGAAGCGGAAGCCGCTTCGCGCCGCAGATCAAGTTCACGCAGGGTCCAGCGTTTGAAATTTGCGATAACCATGCGCGGGCGCAGCCGCGCCGCTTCGCCTCCCAGGGCCTCCAGATGGGCGGCTGCCCATTCATAGGTCTGGATATCGGCGCCAAATTTTTCGCGGATGCCGGGCCGTAATACCTTGACCGCAACGGTCCGCCCATCGGCGGTTACTGCCCGGTGGACCTGCGCGATCGAGGCTGCGCCCACCGGCATTTCCTCAATGCTTTCAAACAGGCTTTCGATGGGCTTGCCAAAGCTTGCTTCAATCTCGCGGCGGATCGCGGCGAACGGCACCGGCGGCAGGCTATCTTGCAGCTGCAGCAGATTGTGCGCAGCATCTTCACCAACCACATCGGGCCGGGTGGCCAGTGTCTGGCCAAGCTTGATCGCGGCTGGGCCAATCGCCTGGAACGCCCCGGCATAATTCGGCTGGGCAGGCTGGAAGGTGCCCAACCGGGCAATCCGCACCATCCGGCGCACCTGCGGCGGGGTATTGGGATCGCGTTCAATCCCGCGCAGCGCGCCATGCCGCGCCAAAGTGCGGCCCCAGCGCAGCAAGCGCAGCGTATGAGTGAATGGGCCGGTCAAATTTTCCAGCCGGAATGGATCGCCACCAATCCGCCAAGGATCGGTTCAACTTTGGTGCGGGCAAATCCAGCCCTGCGGATCATCCGTTCAAATTCCGGCATTGGCGGAAAGCGGCGGATCGATTCGATCAGATAGCGATAGCTTTCACCGTCACCGGCAATCGCCTCGCCAATCCGGGGTACCAGCTTGTGCGAATAGAGGTCGTAAGCCTCCTTGAAGCCGGGCCATTCGGTGGTTGAAAATTCCAGGCAAAAGAACCGCCCGCCGTGTTTCAGAACCCGGTACGCCTCGGCCAGTGCAGCATCGATATGGGTGACGTTGCGGATCCCGAAAGCGATTGTGTAGGCATCAAAAAACCGGTCGGGAAAGGTCAGCTCCTCAGCGTTCTGGCGTGACCAGACCAGCGCATCGAGGCCCTTTTCCAGCGCGCGTTCGATACCAACATCAAGCATGTCCTGATTGATGTCCGATACGGTGACAGCGGCGCCTTCGCGGGCCATGCGAAAAGCGATGTCGCCGGTGCCGCCGGCCATGTCGAGGATCTGCTCGTCCGGGCGCGGTTTGACCCGGCGCACGAACTTGTCCTTCCACAACCGATGCATGCCCACCGACATCGCATCGTTCATCACGTCATACTTTTTCGCCACCGAAGAAAAGACCGCGCCAACGCGGCCTTCCTTTTCTGCCGCATCGACCGTTTCATAGCCGAAAGAAACCTGTTCGCTCATACCGCCGCGCCTTAGCGACAAGCCGCGCACGGTGCCAGTGAATATGCTGTGGTTACGCAGGCGGAGCGAAGTCTTTGTTGGGTGCGCTATTCGCGTTTGCGACCAGCTTGGCCAGGCCGGCCCGCTCCCCCGGCCCGGCCACCCGCTGAGGATATCCTATGGGTGGCCGGGCCGGGGGAGCGGGCCGGCCTGGCGAGGAAGGACGCAGGTCCTTCCCGCACCAAACAATTACGCAGGCGGAGCGAACATGTAGGGGGCAAGGTGGCCCAGGAAATTCTGCTTGCCGATCGCCACGCCGCCCGCACGCAGGATCGCGTATGTGGTGGTGGCGTGGAAATAGAAGTTGGGAACGGCAAACCCGGTCAGGAAGGTCTGCCCATCAAACTTCAATCCGGCGCCGTTGGGAAAGGTGATAACCACTTCGCGGCCAGCTCCCGCATCAAACGCAGCGGCATCGATCGATTGCAGAAAGGCGATAGTCTTGTCGCAGCGCGCGTTTAGCTGGGCAAATGTGGTTTCCTCATCGGGCATCGCCGGGGCTTCCACATCGGCCATCCGCGCGCCGGCGCCCTTGGCGGCATCCGAAGCGATCTGGATCTGGCGGGCCAACGGAAACATGTCGTCGGCCAGCTTGGCTTGAACAAGCTCAGCCTCGTTGCCCGATGCAGCGGCCACATCCAGCCAGCCTTTGATATTGTTAAGCATGGCGATAAAGCCGGGTACGTGGGTGGCATGAAGCGAAGTGGACATTGTGGTTCTCCCGGGAAGGTTGGTATTTGCGCAGCTTCCTAGCTCAGCCAATTTTCAGTTGCAATAAGAAACTAATTGCAGCCGGGTTAGACCCAAGCCTAGTCACCGCCCATGCCAGAGCTTCCCGAAGTTGAAACCACAGTGCGCGGGCTAGCGCGCTATCTGGATGGTGCGCGGCTGGCCCGGGTGGAAACCCGCCGGGCTGGATTGCGCCGCCCGTTTCCGGTCGATCTGGTCCAGACCCTGACCGGCGCAACGGTCACCGGGCTGGGCCGCCGGGCCAAGTATGGCCTGATCCACACCGATCGCGGCCAGACCATGGTCTTTCACCTTGGGATGAGCGGGCGCTGGCGAATCGAGCCTGACGAGCTGGGCAAGCACGATCACCTGGTGCTGGAAACGGACAGCGGCCATGTTCTGGCGCTGTGCGATCCGCGCCGGTTCGGATCGGTTGATCTGGTTGCAGAACCGCAACTGGCGCAGTGGCCGGCCTTTGCCGCGCTTGGTCCAGAGCCGTTGGAAGACGGATTGACCCCTGCGCACCTCAAAACCGCCCTTGGCGCGCGCAGTGCGGCAATCAAATTGATGCTGCTGGATCAGCGCATCGTGGCGGGGTTGGGTAATATCTATGTCTGCGAAGCGCTGTTTCGTGCCGGGATCGATCCGCGCAAGGCGGCCGGAAAAGTCAGCACAGCGGCGCTGGCCCGGCTAGTCCCGCAGATCAAGGCGGTGATCGCCGAGGCAATCGAGGCCGGCGGATCCAGCCTGCGCGATTTCGCGCAGGTTGATGGAGAGCTGGGCTATTTCTCAAAACAATTCGATGTCTATGATCGCCACGGCCAGCCTTGCACCCGCTGCGGGGCGCCAGTCCAGCGCCTTGCCCAAGGCGGCCGCAGCACCTGGCATTGCGCGGGATGCCAGAAGTGAGGAATTTTTTAGATCGGAGCGCCAATCGCTGCGCGATCGGCCTTGCACCACCAGCTTCAGCCAGACAATGACTCACTCTTGCTTGACGATTCGGACGACCACAGTTAAGGGCCGCGCTTCCCGAGGGGCCGATTCCATATCGGACCCCCGTTTTGCACGAGATTTCTAAGGACGAACATGGCCAATACGCCGCAAGCCAAGAAGCGCATCCGTCGCAACGAGAAGCGCGCCGAGATCAACGGCAACCGCCTGGGCCGCATCCGGACCTTCGTAAAGAAGGTTGAAGCGGCGCTTGATGGTGGTGACAAGACTGCTGCTGCTGACGCGCTTCATGCGGCCCAGCCAGAACTGGCTCGCGGTGTTGCCCGCGGCGTTCTTCACAAGAACACCGCAGCGCGCAAGCTTTCGCGCCTGACCAAGCGAGTAGCTTCGCTCTGATTCGTTTCCTCGGGGCGAATCGCGGTTTTTCCGCGGGCCGGCCGGGACGAAATGCGAACAAAAAACACGAAAGGCCGGCGCATTTGCAGTCGGCCTTTTTCGTTGCGCGACGCAGCATTTTTGCTGCGTTGCACTAAGACCATGGAATCCCGCGATTCGCTTCCGGGGGTATGGCTAGTTAATTGAAAATTATATATATTTTTGGCGGCCGGGAGTTTTCCGGGGGTCATGCAGAGTCAAGGGCAATTATTTCAAATTATTTACAGTCTGCGCCTTGCTCTCACCAATCATCCGTCCATAACCGGGCCTCGGCTCCGGGGCGAATCTAGCCTCCCGGGCTTTGCATGAAAAAAGATGTTCTAAAGTCGGGGTGGGCGCCTGACAGCGTGGCTGCGTGGAAACATGTGGCGGGGAAACTAATAGGTTTCGGGGGCGAAACGGGTGACAGAATTGGGTAATGGCGGAATGCAAGGCAACGGGCCTTCTGCTCACGTAAAGACGGATGCAGACCGGGTGCGGGAGGAGCAGGACGCGCTCGATCTCTCGGCAGACTGGGCTGACATCAGCCAAGGCCTGCGCAAGGATCTGGGCCAGCAGCTGCACAGCCAGTGGATCAAGCCGATTCAGGTTGGGACTGTGTGCAAGGACAGCGCCACGCTGGATCTGTACCTTCCGACCGAATTTGCCGCCAACTGGGTATCAGACCGCTTTGCAGACAGGCTTTCGCTGGCGTGGAAGATCACCCGGCCCGATCTCAGGCAGGTTCGCATCTCGGTGTTGCCGGGCCGCCGGGCACCGCAAGGTTTGCGCTTTGGCGCGGGCGAAAGCGGACGCCGCGCAATGGGCAATGGCGGGGCGATCACCTTGCCAGGCGATGCCCTGGGGATGAGCGCGGCCGAACTGGGCGGCTTGGGGCAGGGCCCGGTCGGGCTTGATCCTTCGCTGACGTTCACCACCTTTGTCAGCGGCAGCGCCAATGTGCTGGCCGGCAATGCCGCACAGCGGATGGCGGCAATCGAAACCCCGCAGTTTGCGCCGCTCTATCTCAAGGCGGCGACCGGGCAGGGCAAAACCCACCTGCTGCATGCGATTGGCCATGCCTATCTGGCCGCGCATCCGCGGGCACGGATTTTCTATTGCTCGGCCGAACGCTTCATGG
The DNA here is from genome assembly GCF_040079535.1 of Novosphingobium sp. Classification (GTDB taxonomy): domain Bacteria; phylum Pseudomonadota; class Alphaproteobacteria; order Sphingomonadales; family Sphingomonadaceae; genus Novosphingobium. The sequence continues at coordinate 27,348 of NZ_JBEBKB010000005.1, forward strand.
TCGAATTCGTCCAGGCACTGCGCCAGAACCAGACGATCGAATTCAAGGCGCGGCTGCGCGGGTTTGATCTGCTGCTGGTGGATGATATCCAGTTCATCATCGGCAAGGCTTCGGCCCAGGAAGAGCTGCTCTATACGATCGATGCACTGCTGGCCGAAGGCAAGCGGCTGGTCTTCGCCGCAGACCGGGCTCCGCAGGCGCTTGATGGGGTTGAACAGCGGCTGCTTTCGCGGCTTTCGATGGGCCTGGTTGCCGATATCCAGCCGGCTGATATCGAACTGCGCCGAACAATCCTTGAACACCGCCTTCAGCGCTTCAGCCCCACCCATGTGCCGGCCGATGTGATCGAATTCCTCGCCCGCACGATTAACCGCAACGTACGCGAGCTGGTGGGCGGCCTCAACAAGCTGATCGCCTATGCCCAGTTGACGGGCCAGGCCGTTTCGCTGCAACTGGCCGAAGAACAGCTGACCGATATCCTCTCTGCCAACCGCCGCCGGATCACGATTGACGAGATCCAGCGCACCGTCTGCCAGTTCTACCGGGTTGACCGGACCGAGATGAGCAGCAAGCGCCGGGCCCGTGCAGTGGTGCGTCCGCGCCAGGTGGCGATGTATCTCGCCAAAGTGCTGACCCCGCGTTCGTATCCTGAAATCGGCCGCAAATTTGGTGGGCGCGATCATTCTACCGTGATCCACGCGGTTCGCCTGATCGAAGACCTGCGGACCCGCGATGCCGATATGGACGGCGATGTGCGCAGCCTGCTGCGGCAGCTGGAAAGTTAGGCCGAAAGCCCGCCATCAACGATCAGCTCACTGCCGGTGGTGAACGCCGCGCGGTCGCTGGCCAGGAACACCACCGCATCGGCCACGTTCTGCGGCTCGCCCAGGTGGCCCAGCGGGTGCATGGCTGAGACATTGGCCAGCACTTCGTTGTCACCCACGCCCTGGGCCTTGGCGAAATCATCGATCAGATGACGGCCCATCTTGGTGTCGATCACGCCGGGGTGGACCGAGTTGACGCGGATCCGCGCCGCCGCCAGCTCCTTGGCGCAACCCTTGGTGAACAGCCGGACCGCGCCCTTGGTTGAATTGTAGCAAGTGGCACCTGCCGCGCCTTCGATCCCGGCGACCGAGGACATGTTGACGATAGCGCTGCCGCCGCGCCACAGGTGCGCACGCTCGGCCAAAAGCGGTACCGCCGCGCGGGTGCCCAGAAAAACGCCTTCCACGTTCACACTATGCATCCGTCGCCAATCGTCCAACGTGGTCTCAAGAATCGGTTTGAACAGCCACAGCCCGGCATTGTTGATCAGAATATCCAGCCCGCCGGCCTCGGTGCGCAGCCAGTCCATCGCCTTGGCCCAATCGGCTTCGCTTGTCACGTCCTGCGCGCGGGCGATCCCGCCCAGTTCGGCGGCAAGGGCATCGGGAGCGGCCAGATCGGTTACCGCCACTTTGGCTCCGGCTGCGGCCAGTGCTCGCGCGGCTGCCTCGCCCAGTCCTGTCGCTGCACCGGTCACCAACGCGATACGCCCGTCCAGATCGCCCATTTCTTCACTCCTCTCGCCTGATTCGCCAAGACTAGCATCACGGCTGCGAACCTGCGATGCTCAGCCGCGAAGGATGCTGCTATGAACCTGTTCCGTCTGTTTCTGCTGGCCTACCTGCTGGCAATCGTCAGCTACACCTCGATCACCATCCTGAACCACGGGATCAATCTGCTGCCGCAATTTTTTGGCGATATTGCGATCATGGCCTGGCCGGGTCAGTTCAATTTCGACTTTCTTGGATTCCTGACCCTTTCGGCAATCTGGACTGCGTGGCGCCACCAGTTCAGTCCGGGTGGGCTGGTGCTGAGCGCGCTGGCATTCTTTGGCGGAATGCTGTTCCTGTCGGTCTACCTGCTGGTTCAGATCGGGCGCTGCGAAGGCGATGTTAAAATTCTGCTGCTGGGTGAGCGGCGGGCGATGGCCTAACCCGCCACCTCCGCGCTCAAGGTATCGCGCAGCTCGCGCCGCAGGAATTTGCCGCTGGCATTGCGCGGCAGCGGTTCGGCCATGAACCAGACATAGCGCGGCACTTTGTGCTTCGCCATCAGATCAAGGCAGTGTTTTTTGAGGTCAGTTTCGTCCAGCGCATGATCGCCCTTCAGAAACACCGCCACGCCCACTTCCTCGCCCATTCGATCATCCTTTACGCCAAACACGCTGCATTCGGCGACGGCGGGATGGCGATAGATACAGGCTTCCACTTCGGTGCAGCTGATATTTTCACCGCCGCGGATCACCAGATCCTTCTTGCGATCAACGATATAGACGAATTTGTCCGCATCGATCCGGGCGATGTCGCCGGTGTGAAGCCAGCCGTCTGTGATCGATTCTTCCGTGGCGTCGGCCCGGTTGAGGTAGCCCTTGATTACCGGACTACCGCGCACCCACAGCTCGCCCACTTCGCCCAGCGGCAATTCATTGCCGGCATCATCAACCACCTTGGCATCGAAGCTGGGCATATAGGGCCCGGCGCTATCGGGCCGATCGATGAAATAAGGGCCGGCGACCGAGGTGATGATCCCGCAGGTCTCGGTCATCCCGTATCCGGTGGTAGGGCTGGCGGCGGGCATCTTGCGGGCAATCTCGCCCACCTGATCTGGCGGAACCTGCGCCCCGCCGCCTGAAAGCCCGGTTAGGGTCGAGGTGTTGGTTGCGGCGAAATCAGGATGATTGATAATCTCGCGCGCCATGATCGGCACACCCGAAACGCCGGTGATCCCGTATTGCTCGATCAGTTTCAGCGCTTCGCCCGCATCCCATTTGTACATCAGCACAATCGCCCCGCCGGCCGCGCTGGTCAGATAGGCGCCGCAATTGTTGGCGGTCACGTGGAACAGCGGGGTGGTCAGCAGGGAAACCGGCACCGGCGCTTCGGTTGGCGGCGAAACGCCGGTGGCGCGCTCGGTCGCCAGGGCCTGCGCGGTGGTTGAATAGAGCATGTTCAAAAGGTTCGCCACGCAGCCCCGGTGGGTCAACTGCGCACCCTTGGGAAATCCGGTTGTGCCGCTGGTGTAGAAGATGCAGGCATCTGCATCGGGATCGACGCTGACTGCCGGCATGACGCCGCCCGCCGCGACGATATCGGCCCAGGGGGTGACTTCGGCAGCATAATCAGAGAGCCGCACGCCCACCAGCATCAGATCATGCCCGGATAGTTGGCGGTAACGCGCCAGCCGCTCGGCATCGGCGATCAGCACCTTGGGCGCCGAATCCTTGATGGCATAGTCCAGCTCTTCGCCGGTCCACCAGGCATTCATGCCCACCGCCGCTACCCCGATCGCGGTGCAGGCCCAATAGGCCAGCATCCATTCGGGGTAGTTGCGCATCGCGATCGCCACCCGTTCGCCCGGCACAACGCCCTGGGCGGTCAGCCATGCTGCCAGCGCGTTCACAGCGGTGTGGGCCTGGGCGTATGTCAGCACTTCGCCCTCATAGATCAGGTATGGCCGATCGCCCCAGGCGGCGGTGGAAAGCCAGAATTCGCGCACCGAAGGCGGCGCGTTCTTGAAGGTCTTGATGCGGTTGCCCAGGATTTCCTGTTCGACAATTTCAAACTGTCCGCCCGGCCCGGTCAATTCTTCGCGCACCGCGCGCAGCTCGGCATAATGCATCGCTCATCCCATTTTTGTTAATTGCCCAATTAACTGCCGTATCGCTGCACGGGGGGCAAGGGATTCGTTGTTGGTCCGGCGCTTTGGCCTTATGGGCTGGCCATGGACCTGCCGCCCGAACGCCTTGATCGCTTCGCCCGCCACATCGTTCTACCCGAACTGGGCGGGGCCGGGCAGGTTGCTCTGGCTGCGGCGCATGTGGTGCTGATCGGCTGCGGCGGGATTGGATCGCCGGTATTGCAATACCTGGCCGCGGCGGGTGTGGGGCAGCTGACCCTGATCGACCGCGATGTAGTCGATCTGAGTAACCTTCAACGCCAAACGATCTTTCGCGAGGCAGATCTTGGCCGGCCAAAGGCCGAAGCTGCGGCCGATTGGGTTCGCCGGTTTGATGCTGCCCTCAAGGTAGCGCCCCACGTTGGGACGGTGGGGGGGGACAACGCGGATGCGCTCCTTGAGGGCGCGACCCTTGTGCTCGACGGAAGTGACAATTTCGCGACGCGGCTGACTGTGTCAGACACGTGTGTGCGCCTGGGCATCCCATTAACCAGTGCCGCGATCGGGCGCTTTCAAGGTCAGATCGCGAACTTTGCCGGACATCTTGATGGGCACAGTTGCTATCGCTGTTTCGTTGGGGATGCCTTCGATGCAGAAGATTGCGATAGCTGCGCCGATGATGGTGTGCTGGGGGCGATGGCCGGGATGGTTGGTGCATTTGCAGCAATGCAGGCGATCCGGGTGCTGGTTCAGGGCGCGGCCACGCTGGGCGATCCGCAGTGGGGGCAGCTGCACCTGTTCGAAGGGCTGGTGCCAAGCCTGCGAACCATGCGGATTGCCAGGGATCCTGCGTGTGCTGGGTGTTCAGGCGGCGGCTAGGATTTCATCCACCCAGGCCGGCACAATCTCGCTCGCCAGGCCCAGCCGGCTTTCGTCGAACATGGCCGAACCCTGGCTGGCTTCGAGATTGAGCTCAAGCGTTTGCGCGCCAAGCTCCGCCGCGTTCTGGACAAAGCCCGCAGCTGGATAGACCGCGCCTGATGTGCCGATCGATACGAACAAATCGGCCGCCCGCAGCGCGGCATAGATCTCGCCCATCCGGTAGGGCATCTCGCCAAACCAGACCACATCGGGACGCAGGCTGCGTGCGCTGCAGATTGGACAGGGCGGGCGGCTGGCCATTTCGGTGCGCCAGGCCGATCGGATGTCGCACATGGTGCACCAGGCTTTCAGGTGTTCGCCGTGCATGTGGAGCAGCCGCCGTGCTCCGGCCCGCTCGTGCAGGTCATCGACGTTTTGCGTAACGATCAGCAAGTTGCCCTGCCAAGTTGCATCAAGCCGGGCCAGCGCATCGTGCGCCGGATTGGGCAGCTTTTCCTGGATGCTGGCGCGGCGCATATCGTAGAAGCGGTGAACCAGGTTGGGATCGCGAGCGAAGGCCTCGGGCGTCGCGACATCCTCTATCCGGTGCTGTTCCCACAGTCCGCCGGAACTGCGAAAGGTGTCGATCCCACTTTCCGCGCTGATCCCGGCGCCGGTCAGGATCACGATGTTCTGGATCGTCTTGGTCAATGCAGTTCCCCCGATTCTTAACCTTTTTCGCCTATGCGCAGGGCTCTAGCAACCGGGGACCAAAGTTGAGCGCAGGGCAACAATATCGCCGCGATATCGATGGCTTGCGGGCGCTGGCGATCCTGCCAGTGCTGTTGTTCCACACCCATGTCCCCGGATTTTCCGGCGGGTTTGTTGGGGTGGACGTGTTCTTTGTGATCTCTGGCTATTTGATCACCGGGATCATCGCGCGCGAAATCGATGCCGGGCAATTCTCGTTGGTGCGCTTTTACGAGCGCCGGGCGCGGCGGATCCTGCCGGCCTTGCTGGCGATGCTGGCCTTTGTGCTGGCCATGGCATCATGGTTGTATCTGCCCGGCGATTTTGAGGCTGTGCCCAAATCGGCGCTGATGGCGCTGGGTTTTCTTTCAAACCTGTGGTTTTTCACAAGCACTGGCTATTTCGCGGGCGGGGCGGAAACCATGCCCTTGCTGCACTGCTGGTCGCTGGCGGTGGAGGAACAGTTCTATATTGGTTTCCCGCTGCTGTTGTGGGGCATTGCCCGGTGGTGTCCGCGCTGGCGGGTGGGGGCAATTGCCGGGGCTGCCGCTGTTTCGTTGGGCTGGGCAATGCTGAAAGCCGCCGACAGCGATGGCTTTGCCTTCTACATGCTGCCTCCGCGTGCGTGGGAACTGTTTGCCGGATCGCTGCTGGCGGTGGGCGCTTTGCCCGATGCCCGCCCGCGCTGGTTGCGCGAAGCGCTGGCGGGCACTGGTCTTGCGCTGATCTTCTATGCGGTCTTCACCTATAGCGCGGCCACGGTTTTTCCCGGAATCAGCGCCATTCCTCCGGTGCTGGGTGCGGCGCTGCTGATCCATGCCGCGCCGGGCACAGGTGTTGGCCGGTTGCTTTCCAGCCCGGTTCCGGTCGGGATCGGGCTGATCTCTTATTCGCTCTACCTGTGGCACTGGCCGCTGATCGTGTTTGCCGAATATGCCCGTGATGAAAAGCTGTCTGGCGTTTGGCAGCTGGGGGTCATCGCCGCATCGGTGCTGGCTGCCTGGGCCAGCTGGCGCTGGATCGAGCGCCCGTTCCGGTCCTCGCAGGATTTTGGCCAAAAGCGGATCTTCGTGTGGAGCGGTTTGGGCATGGCTGCGATTGCCATTGGCGCCGCCGCGCTGGTGCCGCTGGGCGGCTGGCCTGGGCGGTTCCCGGCAGAGGTTGCCCACTTCACCGCGGCCAAAAGCGATTTCAGCCCCAAACGCGCCGATTGCCTAAGCGATGCGATCGGCGGCCTGCGGCCCGAATGCACACTGGGTGCGCGCGGTGCGGCGCCGACTGCGCTGCTGTGGGGCGATAGTCACGGGGTCGAATTTGCCTGGCTGCTGGGCCAGGAATACGCCGCCAAAGGGCAGGCCCTGATCCAGCGGACCCGCGGATCGTGTCCACCGCTGGCCGGGTTTGACCGGGCGAAAGATCCCGGCTGCGCAGCCTTCAACGCCGATGTCCTGGCGCTGCTGGGCAAAAGCCCCAGCATCACCACGGTCTATCTTTCGGCGCTGTGGGCGCAGGGCGAATACCGCGACGATCCGGGCGCACTGGCCCGCCTTGATGCAACCATTGCCGCAGTGACGGCGCTGGGCAAGCGGGTGGTGGTGATCGGCCCGGTTCCACCCCAGCCCTGGAACGTACCGCGCCATCTGGCCCATGCGGCTGCTTTTGGCACGGCGGATCAGGCCATCGGCGCGCCGCTCAGTGACTACCAGCGCGATACCCGTTGGCTTACCGGGGCCTATCCGCGCTGGCTGGCCGCAGGTGTGCGCGTGATCGATCCCGCCCGCGCGCTGATCGATGGCAAGCACAGCCGGATTGTGAAGGACGGCGTTCCGCTCTACTTCGATTCGCATCATCTAAGTCTGGCGGGAGCACGGGCGGTTCTGGCCGCAGATCCCCGCCGCTAAAGCGGGGAATGCACGTGGCACGGATCGGGATTATCGGCAGCGAAGGACGGATGGGCCATGCGCTGGTCGCGGCGATTGCGGCTGCGGACGAGGTGTATTCGGGCGGAGTGGACAAGGACGGTGATCTTGCTGCCCTGGTGCAAGCGTCGGACGTGCTGGTCGATTTCTCATCGCCCCACGCGCTCGAAGCCAATCTTGATGCAGCGATCGCGGCAGGCATTCCAATCTTGGTCGGCACCACCGGTCTGGAAGAGCGCCACCACTGGATGTGCGATGCTGCTGCCGAACACGTCGCGGTGCTGCAAACCGGCAATACCTCGCTGGGGGTGACGCTGCTGGCCCACCTGGTTCGCGAGGCAGCGCAGCGGCTGGGGGATGATTGGGACATAGAAGTGGTTGAGACCCACCACCGGATGAAAGTCGATGCGCCTTCGGGCACCGCGTTGCTGCTTGGCGAAGCCGCCGCCAAGGGCCGCGAAATCGATCTGGGCGCACACAGCGCGCGCGGCCGAGACGGGATCAACGGCGCGAGGATCAGCGGTGACATCGGCTTTGCGGCCTTGCGCGGCGGAACCGTTGCGGGTGATCATTCCGTGCTGTTCCTGGGGGAAAGCGAACGCCTCTGCCTTTCGCACCTCGCCGAAAACCGCAGCATCTTTGCGCGCGGCGCCGTGCGTGCTGCACAGTGGCTGGTCGGCAAAGCGGCTGGGCGTTACCAGATGGCGCAAGTTTTGGGGCTTGCCTGATCGCATCTCCGCTGTATTATACAAATAATACACACGCAGGGGAAACGCATGACACCGGCAGAAGAAACCGCCCGCTATATCGATGGTCTGGGAGCTGAAGCACTGGCCAAGGCGCAAGCCTATACCACCGGTAATCACATCTTGCTATTCGCAGGGGTCGCAGTTTCGCTGTTGGTGGCCTGGCTGATCGTGCGGTCCGGTTTGCTCGATCGGGTGACGAGCCGACTGTCGAAGCGAAGCTGGGCCGCGATGACCTTGGCCGTGAGCGCGGCCTACATGGCAATTGCCGATCTGCTGACCTTGCCTTGGACGCTTTACACCGATTGGCAGCGCCAACATGCCTATGATCTGTCCAAACAGCCGCTGAGCGATTTTCTCGGTCAGTGGGCGCTTGGCGAGGCATTCGAGATTGTCCTGGGAGGGCTGTTCTTGCTTGGGGTCTATGCCCTGATCCGCAAGACCGGCGCACGCTGGTGGTTGTGGGGCGGAGGCTTTGCCGCTGGTGTTGTCCTATTTATGCTGCTGGTCGGCCCGAGTCTGATCGCACCGCTGTTCAACAAGTACGAGCCGGTGCCGCCGGGCGGAGTCCGCACCGCGCTGGAGAAGATCGCCGACGATGTGAAGATCCCGCATGATCGGATCTTCATGTACGATGGTTCGCGCCAGTCCGAACGGTTCACGGCCAATGTCACCGGAATTGGTCCCGCGGCGCGGATCGCGATCTCCGATGTTGCGCTGAAGGAAGCATCGCTGGCCGAGGTCGTTGCCGTGACTGGGCATGAGGCGGGGCACTATAAACTCGGCCATGCCTGGCGTTCGGTGGTGTTGATGCCGCTGCTCGCGATGCTGTTTTTCTATCTGCTCAATCGCTTGTTTGCTCCGGCGGCACGGCTGCTCGGCAGCGACGCGCAATTGGGTGAAGCGCGCGGGTTGCCGGTGTTCATGGCGGTTGGCGCGGTGCTGGGGCTGCTAGTTACGCCCATCACAAACAGTCTGACCCGGATTGGCGAGAAAGAGGCCGATGCCTATTCGCTGCAGACGGTGAATGAGCCCGATGCGTTGGCCAGCGCCTTGGTCAAGACCGCCGAATACCGCTATCCGCGCCCCACGCCCCTGGTGGAAATGTTGTTCTACACTCACCCTTCGGTTGAAAAGCGGGTGATGCGGGCGATGGAATGGAAAGCGGCGCACCCGGCCCCGGTTCCTGCGGAACCCGTGCCCAAGCCGTGAAACGCGCCGACACCTTCGAACTTTTCCGCAGGCTGGCTGAGGACAACCCCTCGCCCGAGACTGAACTGGAATATGGCAACACCTATCAGTTGCTGGTTGCGGTGGTGCTATCCGCGCAAGCGACCGATGTGGGGGTTAACAAGGCGACACGGGCGTTGTTCCAGCAGGTCAAGACGCCGGCCCAGATGGTTGCGCTGGGCGAAGCTGGTTTGAAAGAGCACATCAAGACCATCGGCCTGTTCAATACCAAGGCGAAGAACGTAATCGCCTTGTCTGAAATTCTGGTGCGGAGGTATGATGGCCTGGTTCCGGCGGACCGCGATGCGCTGACCACGCTGCCTGGAGTGGGCCGCAAGACTGCCAATGTGGTGATGAACTGCGCCTTCGGGGCAGAAACATTCGCAGTCGATACCCATATCTTCCGGGTCGGAAATCGCACCGGTCTGGCCAAGGGCAAGACGGTGCTGGCGGTGGAGCTTGCGTTGGAAAAAGGGGTGCCCCAGCCGTTCAGGGTGGGCGCGCATCACTGGCTGATCCTTCACGGGCGCTATGTTTGCAAGGCGCGCACCCCCGAATGCTGGCGCTGCAACGTGGCCGACCTGTGCGCCTTCAAGCCGAAGCGCGAGAAAAAGTAAGGTCCGCGATCCGACCTGGCTAAATCGCTTTTTCGAAAAACACGTCGGCATAGGGATCATCGTTGAACCTAGTGACTTCGGTCCAGCCCCAGTGGCGATAGATCGCGATTGCTTCGTGCAGGGCGCGGTTGCTGTCGAGCCGCAGCAGTGTGATGCCAAGCTCACGGGCGACCGTTTCAATCCGGGCCATCAAGTGCCGAGCCAGGCCTGATCCGCGCGCTTGCTTCGCGATCCACATCCGTTTGATTTCGGCATAGCCCCGGTCCGTACCTTTGAGCGCTATGCAGCCCACTGGCTGATCGCCTGCAAAGGCCACCAAAAAGCATCCCCGCGGGCGGATCAGGTCGGCGGCATCAGGATCAGCCGATTGCTCAACCATGAAGCCGCCGGAAAAACGCGCATCAAGCTCAGCATAGTAGCGCGCCAGACAGATTGTGGCGGCCGGATCTGCGGGGCTAAGCTCTTCGATCCGGTGCAGCGCCATGCTTTGCCTACTTCGTCTCGTCCTCGAAATTCGATGGGTCAAGTTCCAGCCCGGCCCGGCCATGGGCCGCGCCATGCGCCGGGGCGTGGGGGTGTTCGACAAATTCGGGCTCGGGCGCTTCCAGCATGCCTTCCCACTTGGTGATGACCGAAGTGGCAACCGCATTGCCGACCACATTGGTGGCGGTGCGGCCCATATCGAGGAACTGGTCGATCGCCAGAATGATCGCCACGCCTTCCACCGGCAGGCCGAACATCGCCAGCGTTCCGGTGATCACCACCAGACTGGCGCGCGGCACAGCTGCCACGCCCTTGGAACTGATCATCAGCGTCAGCAGGATCGCGATCTGGGTCCCCATGCTTAGCTCGATTCCGTAAGCTTGCGCGATGAAGATCGTGGCAAAGCTCATGTACATCATCGAACCATCAAGGTTGAAGCTGTAACCCAAAGGCAGCATGAAGCCCGATATCCGCCGCGGCACACCAAACCGGTCAAGCTGTTCAAACAGCTTGGGCAGCGCCGCCTCGCTCGATGCGGTAGAGAAGGCGATCATCATCGGTTCGCGGATATAGCGGATCAGCGTCCAGATCCGTCCGCGCAGGAACACTGCGCCAATGCTCAGCAGGATCGTCCACAGGATCGCCAGCGAGAAATAGAACCAGCCAACCAGCTTCACATAAGTCCACAGAATATCGAGCCCGCTGCTGGCAACCACTTTGGCCAGCGCGCCAAACACAGCAATTGGCGCAAAGCGCATCACATAGCCGGTGATTTGCAGCATCATTTCAGCCAGGGCATCGGCGCCGCGCACCAGCGGGGCACCTTTCTCTCCGATTGCCGAAAGCGCAACGCCTGCAAACAGCGAGAAGACCAAAATTTGCAGAATATTGTTGGTGGCCAACGCATCGATCGCATTTTTGGGGAAGATGTGGAGCACGAATTCAAAGAAATCGAGCTTGGCCACTTCGCCCACAGCCTTGGCGCTGGCCCCGCTGGTATCGACGCCCAGACCGGGCTGGGTCAGATTGACCATCAGCAGCCCCAGCCCGATCGAGATCAGACTGGCGATGATAAACCAGGTGATGGCGCGAAAGCCGATCCGGCCCAATGCCGCGCTATCGCCCATGTGCGCGATGCCGACCACGATCGTTGAGAGGATCAGCGGCGCGACCAGCATCTTGATCAGGTTCAGGAAGATGCTGGAAAGCAGCCCGAAGCTTTTCAGGAAAGTGCCGTGCAGATCACCTTCCATGCCCTTGGGGACCAGCGTAAAGACCAGCCAGCCGGCCACCACGCCCAGTACCATGCCGATCAGGATGTAGAGTGTCAGGCGCCGGTCCATGGCTTGCTTCCCCCAGATATTGCTTGTTGCAGAGCAGCCTAACAGCCTGTGCGTCCGGGGGCAATCAGCCTGCCAAAGCCGCCTTTGCAACCCTGGCATAGATTCGCGCCAAAGCATCCAGATCGGCCACTGCCACCGCTTCGTCACGCTTGTGCATCGTTGCGTTGCACAGGCCAAATTCGATCACCGGGCACAGGTCTTTGAGGAACCGCGCATCGCTGGTGCCGCCGGTGGTGCTGGCCTCTGGCCGAAACCCCAGCTCTGCCTCCACCGCATCGGCGATCAGCGCGCTGAACGCGCCGGGCGGGGTCAGAAATGCTTCGCCATAGACCACCACGCGGGCAGTTCCGCCGTGCTTTGAGGCAATTGCCGTTACCCTATCACCCAGTTGTTTGCCGCTGTGCAAATCGTTGAACCGGATCGAGATGCGGGCATGGGCGCGGGCCGGAATGACATTGCCGGCCGGATTGCCAACCGAAACATCGGTTACTTCAAGGTTTGATGGCTGGAACCAGTCGGTCCCATCGTCCAGCGGCATGGCTTTGAGTTCGGCCAGCAGGTGGACCAGTTTGGTGATCGGGTTATCGGCCAGGTGCGGGTAGGCCACATGGCCTTCGATCCCTTCGACTTCCAGCCAGACGATCATCGATCCGCGCCGCCCGATCTTCATCATGTCGCCCAGCCGGTTTACCGAAGTCGGCTCGCCCACCAGGATCAGATCGGGCACGGCATCGGCGGCGCGCATGTGCTTGATAAGCTCCTGTGTGCCGTAAGTTGCCGGGCCTTCCTCGTCTCCGGTGATGATGAAGCTCAGCGTTCCGCTCTCTTGCGGCACCTGGGCGGCGGCGGCCACCATCGCTGCGATCGAACCCTTCATATCCACCGCACCGCGGCCATACAGCAGATCGCCGCCCGGGCTGGAACGCACCTCAGGCGCAAATGGGGCGCTAGCCCAGCCTTCGCCTGGCGGCACCACATCAACATGGCCGGCAAAGCCGAGGTGCCGGCTGCCCTCGGGCCCCTTGCGAATCGCAAACAGGTTTTCAACCGGCCCATCGGGCGCTTCGCCCACCTGAAACCGGTGAACCGCAAAACCCAGTGGTTTCAGCTGACCTTCCAGGCAATCGAAAACCAGCCCGGCAGCGGGGGTTACGCTGGGGCAGGCAATCAGGGCCTCGGCAAGTGCAAGTACAGGGCTGGTCATAGTCACCCCTCGTATGGTGTAAGCACAGCCCCCGCAAGCAGGAGCGCGCAATGCCCAAACTTGATCTCGAAGCCATCCCCCAGACCAACGCCACCGGCTATCCGCCGCACTATGCAGATGTTATTGCCGAACGCTGGTATCGGCGGCTGGCTCCTGCATCCGGACTAACCGATTTCGGCGCCAGCCATGTGGTGCTGAAACCCGGAGCATGGTCCAGCCAGCGCCATTGGCACGAGGGGGAGGATGAACTGGTGGTGATGATCAGCGGCCAGGCGGTGCTGGTTGATGATAGCGGCGAAACCATCATGCGCGCGGGCGATGTGGCGGCGTTTCCCAAGAACGATCGCAACGGACATGTGCTGCAGAACCGTTCGGATGCGCCATGTGTGTTCGTGGCGATTGGCCGCCCAGCCGATACGGCTTGCCACTATCCCGATATCGATATGCATCTGTTTGCCGGTGCCGGGCGGCAGAAAAGGAAAGATGGCAGCGAGTTTTGAGACGAGTTTGTCCCGGATCCGATCCCGGACAAACGGCTACTTGCCCTTCGCTCCGCTAGTCTCGAACTGCTCGATCACCCAGTCCTCGGCTTCGGCCGCCTGAACCCAGGCTTGCATCCATTCGTGCTCCCACATCGCTTCCATATAGGCCAGCGCAAAGCCGGGCACGCCGACGCCGTAAGAGATGAACCGGCTGACCACGGGGGCAAACATGATGTCGGCTGCGCTGAACGTGCCGAACAGATATGGCCCGCCTTTGCCGAACCGGGCGCGTGCCTCGGCCCACAGGGTCAGGATCCGGACAATATCGGCCTTGGCGGCTTCATCGATCTTGGCGCCTTCCACCCGGCGGCGCACGTTCATCGGGCATTGCACCCGCAGTGCTGCAAACGAGCTGTGCATTTCCGCGGCCATCGAACGGGCCATCGCCCGGGCATCATCAGCCTTGGGCCAAAACCGTTCGCGCCCAACCTTGTCGGCGAGGTATTCGATGATCGCCAGGCTATCCCAGACAACACCTTCACCGTCCCACAGCACCGGGACCTTGCCCGATGATGGGGCGATGCCTTCGGTTTCCTTTTTTCGCTGATCCCAGTCCTCGCCATAAAGCGGGACTTGCAGTTCCTCGAAATGAAGGCCCGATTGCTTGCACGCCAGCCAGCCGCGCAGCGACCAGCTGGAATAGTTCTTGTTGCCGATAATAAGCTTCATGGGATACCGCGCTACCTATTCAGCAAAAAACTGTCGAGTCTGAACAAGGATCGCTATGAGCCTGCGCCCGTTTCATCTTGCCTTTCCAGTCCGTGATCTTGAAGAGGCCCGCCATTTCTGGGGTACGGTTATGGGCTGCCGCGAAGGGCGCAGCAGCGATAGCTGGATCGACTATGATTTCTATGGCCACCAGATCGTGGCGCATTGCACCGGAGCGGCGGCTGGGGACGCGGGCAGCAATCCGGTTGATGGCCACGGGGTGCCGGTGCCGCATTTCGGAATCGTGCTGGAACTGGCCGATTGGGAAGCGCTGGCCGCGCGCCTGAAGGCAGCCGGTGTAAAGTTTGAAATCGAACCGTATGTGCGTTTCCGGGGGCAGGTGGGGGAACAAGCAACGATGTTCTTCCGGGATCCATCGGGCAATGCGATCGAGATGAAGGCTTTTGCCGATCTTGGCCAATTGTTCGCCAAGCCGGTCACATAGCTGTAGGTTTGCTGCCTGCATTTGCGCCTAAAACTGTAGCTGAACTTTCTCCAATTGTGCATTGCAGCGTAACATTGCGCTCCTACCCCCTGCCTCGTTTCCAACCGAAGAGGGGCGTTATGCGCAAGTTTTTCCAGGTTCTGCTCGTGTCCGCAGCTTTCATCCCCGGGGCTGCATTTGCCCAGGATTCCGCCCCAGAGGCCGAGGCGAGTGAAGCGAGCGGCGATATCGTGGTGTTTGGCCAGGGCCAGTCGCGCCAGGTCCAGACAGTGCGCCCAGCCGATATCGCGATTCTTGCCCCCGGTTCCAGCCCGCTGCGGGCAATCGAAAAACTGCCCAACGTCAACATCCAGTCGGCCGATCCGTTCGGGAACTATGAATGGTCAACCCGAGTGACGATCCGCGGGTTCAACCAGAATCAGCTGGGCTTCAATCTTGATGGCATCCCGCTGGGCGACATGACCTATGGCAACAACAACGGCCTGCACATCAGCCGTGCGGTTTCTTCCGACAATATTGGTCGCACGCTGGTATCGCAGGGATCCGGTTCGATCGGGGCGCAATCGACCAACAATCTGGGCGGGACGCTGGAATTCTTCACCGCTGATCCGGCCAGCCTGCCAGCCCTTACGCTGGCCGCGACCTATGGATCGTCAGAGACCGCGCGCGGCTTTGCCCGGGTCCGGTTTGGCCGCGATGATGGTGCGCGCGGCTATGCCTCGGTTCAACTGCTCAGCTCCAACAAGTGGAAGGGCGAAGGGCTGCAGCAGCAATTCATGATCAACGGCAAAGTGCTGGTGCCGCTGGGCGGGGCCACTGTCGATGCCACCTACAGCTATTCAGACCGAGCCGAGGACGATTACCAGGATCTTTCGCAAGAGATGATCGGGCGGCTGGGCTATCGCTGGGACAATTTCGGCCCTTCGCAATACCTGCTGGCGCTGCAAGTGGCCGATATCGGCGCAAATCGGGGCGATAGCGGCACGGTGCCGCTCAACCCCGCAGCCGGAACGGTCTATCCTGCACCGATCGCCAGTCTGGATGACGCCTATTACGATGCTTCGGGCCTGCGCCGCGATCAGCTTGGCTCGCTGGGGCTAACAGTGCCGCTGGGCGCCACGGCCACGTTCAAGATCAAGGGCTACCTGCACCTCAACGAAGGGCAGGGCACTTGGGCCACTCCCTATGTCAACAGCCCCACCGGGGTGCCGATGGCGCTTCGGACCACCGAATATGACATCGAGCGGATGGGCTTTTTCGGCAATCTGCAACTTGATATCGGCGCGCACCACGTGACCGTGGGCGGGTGGTATGAAAACAACGATTTTGAACAGTCACGCCGCTTTTATGCCTATCAAAGCCTGACATCGCCGGGGCTGGATCACATGCAGTTCCAGACCGGGGCATTCTTCACCCAGTGGCAGATCCGGTTCAACACGGCGACGGTCCAGTATCATGTTGAAGACGAATTTTCGCTTGGCGATCTGACGCTCAATCTGGGCTGGAAGGGCTTTAGCGTTGATAATCAGGCCAGTGCGGTGATCCTGGGCGGACGCACCGTGGGTGATCTTTCGGCCGTTGACTGGTTTCAGCCGCATGCCGGGTTCAACTACAAAATGGGCAGCGGGCTTGAGGCGTTTGGCGGCTTTACCCAGGTAACCCGGGCCTATGTCTCATCAACCACGGCGGGCCCGTTCTCATCCAGCCAGGCCGGGTTCGATGCGATCAAGGGATCGCTGCTGCCCGAACAGTCTGACACCTATGAGTTGGGCTTGCGGATGGGTTCTGGTGGTTTCCACGGGGTTGTCGCGGTTTATCACGTCGATTTCCGCAACCGCCTGCTGACCATCCCCACGTCGGTCGGGATCATCGGTGCGGTCAACGCGCTGCAAAATGTGGGTTCAGTGCGCGCCCAAGGGGTAGAGCTGACCGGCGAATACCGCACCGGCCCGCTCACCATGTTTGTCTCTTACAGCTATAATGACAATACCTACCGCGATGATGTGGTCATCACTTCAACCCTGCCCTCCACCGTGATTCCCACGGCTGGAAAATCGGTTGTCGATTCGCCCAAGCACCTGCTGCACGGCGAAGTGGCCTATGATGATGGCACCGTGTTTGGCCGGCTTGCGGCTGGCTATATGTCGAAGCGCTTTTTCACCTATACCAATGACCGCTGGGTGGATGGTCGTACGATTGTCGATGCATCGCTGGGATTTCGCTTTAAGCTGCCGCAGGGCCAAAAGGTGGAGCTGCAAATGAACGTGACCAACCTGTTCGATCTTGAATACGTTTCGACCATTGGTTCGAACGGGTTTGGCAACAGCGGGGATAATCAGACCCTGCTGGCCGGCGCGCCGCGTCAGATCTTTGCCACACTGCGGTTTGAATTCTGATGCTGCGCCGCTTCGCTGCTGCGTTCGCCGTGCTTATCGGGCTTGTCTGCGCCAATCCGGTGTGGGCAGGCCCGGTGCTGCTGATTTCAGTTGATGGACTGCGTCCTGGCGATGTGCTGGAAGCTGACAAGCGCGGGCTGAAGGTGCCGACGCTGCGGCGGTTTGTGCGCGAAGGGGCCTATGCCAGCGGCGTTCGCGGGGTCTTGCCGACGGTAACCTATCCCAGCCATGCCACGTTGCTGACCGGGGTCAGCCCGGCGCGGCACGGGATTGTGGGCAATACCACTTTCGATCCGCTGCAGATCAACGCCGGCGGCTGGTTCTGGTTCGCGCAGGATTTCAAGGTGCCAACCTTGTGGCAGGCGGCCAGCGGCGCAGGGCTTTCGGTGGGCAATCTGCACTGGCCGGTCAGCGTGGGCGCAGCCGGGATCAACTGGAACCTGCCGCAAGTGTGGCGCACCGGCCACGGGGATGATGCAAAGCTGTTGGCGGCGCTGGCCACGCCCGGTCTGCTGGCCCACCTGGAACAGGCCCGGGGCGAACCCTATGCCCAGGGGATAATCGAAGACATCGATGGCGATGAAAACCGCGCCCGCTTTGCGGTCAGCCTGATTGAGGCCCGCGCGCCAGAATTTCTGACCGTCTATTACACCGCCTACGATCACCAGCAGCATATCGACGGACCGGGCACGGCCGGCGCCCATGCCGTGCTCGAACGGATTGACAGCGCATTGGCGCAAGTGATTGCGGCCGAACTCAAAGCCCATCCCGATGCGGTCATCGCGCTGGTCAGCGATCATGGTTTTGCGCCGGTAATGCGAGTGACCAATCTGTTCCGCGCGTTCATCGATGCCGGGCTGATTGTGGTGGGCCCCGATGGCAAAGTGAAAAGCTGGGAAGCGATGCCCTGGCCCAGCGGCGGCAGCGCGGCGATCGTGCTGGCGCGGCCGAATCATCCGGCGCTCAAAGCGCTGGTCGCGGCCAAGCTTGCCGCGCTTCAAAGCGAGCCGGAAAGCGGGATCGCCGGGATCGCCGATGCCGCTGAAATCAAGGGGATGGGCGGCAATCCGGACGCCAGCTTTTATGTCAATTTCAAGCTGGGAACCTCGGCTGGCAGCTTTGCGGACCAAGCCAAGGGGCTCTACGCGGTGCCCAAAAACAAAGGCACCCATGGCTGGTTTCCGGGTTCACCCGAACTTCGCGCCAGTTTCATGATCATGGGCCCGGGCATTCCCAAAGGCCGCAACCTTGGAGAAATAGACCAGCGCGCCATCGCGCCGACTTTGGCCCGGATCATGGGAGCCAGTATGCCGATGGCCGAAGTGCCGGGGCTGTCCTTCTAAACCAGCGAATCTTCCAGAATCGCGGTGCGCAGTTCGGCTACGCCCATGCCTTTTTCGGCGCTGGTAACGTGGACCACCGGGAAAGCAGCCGAATGCTTGCGGGCCTCGGCCTGGGTCGCCACCAGCACGGCTTCCAGCTCGCTGGCCTTGATCTTGTCAGCCTTGGTCAGCACCAGCCGGTAACCGACCGCGCTTTCGTCCAGCATTTTCATCATTTCGCGGTCAACGTCCTTCACGCCGTGGCGGCCGTCGATCAGCACCAGCGCACGCTTCAATACCACCCGCCCGCGCAAGTAATCGCGCACCAGCTTTTTCCAGTTTTCGACCACTTTTAGCGGAGCCTTGGCAAAGCCATAACCGGGCATGTCAACCAGCCGGATCTGGGTAGGCGTGCCCACTTCAAAGAAGTTCAGCTCTTGCGTGCGGCCCGGAGTCACCGATGCCCGGGCGATTGATTTGCGCCCGGTCACCGCGTTGATAAGGCTGCTTTTTCCCACGTTCGATCGCCCGGCAAACGCGATTTCCGGCTCCTCGGGATCGGGCAGGAACTGGAGCGAAGGGGCCGATCGCAGGAAATCAACCCGCCCGGAAAACAGGCGCCGGGCCGATTCGGTCAGATCGGGCTCAGTCATGGTTCAGCCCCGTCCCTTCGCCCGTTTGGCATCCTGCTCACCCTTGTCAGCCTGCGCCTTCAAATCCGGGTGCTTTGAATAGAGATAGGCCTGCTGGGCGATCGTCAGCACGTTTGACGTGTTCCAGTAGATCAGCAGCCCGGCCGCAAATGGGGCCATGATGAACATCATGATCCACGGCATCATCGCAAAAACTTGCTGCTGGGCCGGATCCATCTGCGCCGGGTTCAGCTTGAACTGAAGGTGCATGGTGATCCCCAGCAACAGGGCCAGCACACCGATTGAAAGGAAGCCCGGCGGGGTGAAATCGAGCAGGCCGAACAGGTTCAGGATGTGTGCCGGATCGGGCCCGGACAAATCCTTGATCCAGCCAAAGAACGGCTGGTGGCGCATTTCAACGCTCAGCGTCAGCACCTTGTAGAGCGCGAAGAACACCGGGATCTGCAGGAAGATCGGCAGGCACCCCGCCAGCGGGTTGACGCCTTCCTTCTTGTAAAGCGCCATCACCTCTTCTTGCTGCTTTTGCTTGTCGTCCTTGTAGCGTTCCTGGATTGCCTTCATCTTTGGCTGGATCGCGCGCATCGCCGCCATGCTGGCGAACTGGCGCTGGGCGATCGGGAACATCAAGCCACGCACGATCACCGTCAACGCAATGATCGCCACGCCAAAGTTGTTGGTCAGTTCAAACAGTTTGGACAGCAACCAGAAGATCGGCTTTTCGAACCAGCGGAACCAGCCCCAGTCAATCGTCAGTCCAAATTTGGTGATGCCCTGTGCTTCATAGCGATCAAGCACCGAACTTTCCTTGGCTCCGGCAAACAGCCGGGTCACCTGGGCGCTTTGCTGCCCCGGTGCGATGCTGACCTGCGGATAGAACAGATCGGCCAGGAAGACCCCTTTGCCAATCGCGCGGAAATCGCTGGTCGCATCGGTCTTCTCGGGGATAAGCGTGCTCATCCAGTAGATGTCGGTAAAGCCAATCCAGTCGGTCTTGCCCTTGTTGTCCAGCAGCTTGGCCCCGGCGACATCGTCATAATTGTTGCCGAACGAAACGGCGCCGTCGAAAGCGCCAAATGGGCCGGCGTGAACATTGAACGTGTCGAGCGCTTCCTTGTCGTCGGCTGGTGGTTGTTCCCGGTTGAGCTGGGCAATGGGCTTGATCGCAACCGCTGCGGGCCCGGTGTTGCTGATTTGCTGCTTGATCGTCAGCATGTAATCCGCATCGATCGCATAGGTCAGCGAAAATGCCTGCCCGGCGCCATTGTTCCAGCTGAGTGTTACCGGCGTCTGCGGGGTCAGCTTGGCTCCTGCTGGAACGGTCCAGACGGTCCGGGCATCGGGCAGGGGGATCGCTGCTGTGCCATCGCCGGCAGACCAGCCGAACTGCGCAAACTGCTGGCGCGGCGTGCCGGCCGGCGCAAAGATTCGCTCAGGCCCTTGGGCCTTGTCGAGCGCGGTGCTGTGGCGGCTGGTGGTCAGATCATCGATCACGCCGCCGATCAGGTTGATTGATCCGGCAAGCCCCGGCGCGGCGATAGCCACCCGGCTGGCGGGATCAAGCGCAGCCTTCAGATCGCGCGGCTGCCCCGGCTGCGCCACCTGCCCCGGCAGGGCAGCCTGGCCAGCCGGGCTGGTGCTGGCGGCCGCGATCGGTGCGCCTGCTGCCGGGCTGCTTGCCGCTGGTGTGGGGGCCTTGTTCGCGTTCGGGTATAAATAACCCATCCCCCAATCCCAGCCGATGAAGATCAGCAGGGTAAGCGCCCCGGCCAGGACCATGTTGCGAAAATTCTGTTTGTCCACGGATGGCCCTTTATCGAAATGCTTGTCAGTCAAATGGGAAGGTGGCCGCGCTTATCAAGGCACCGGCCGGTCACGGAACAGGATCGTACCCGTGTCCCCCCCAAGGATGGCAGCGCATTAGCCGCTTAAACGCCAACCATCCACCGCGAATCGCGCCGTGCCGTTCCAAAGCCTCAATCGCGTATTGCGAGCAGGACGGAGCATAGCGGCACGAAGGCGGCAGAACCCGCGATGGGCCCAGTTGCCAGCCGCGCGCGATCAGGATCAGCAAGCGCTTCATTTGCGCGGGCCCGGCTTGCGGCGCGGCGGATCGCCTTTGCCCTCGGCGGCGCGGGTAAGGGCTGCGGTCAGCTCTTCGCGCAGCCGGGCAAAATCGCGCTCTACCCCGCCTTCGCGGCCGATCATGACGTGATCATGGGCTGGCAGGCCGGCAGCGGGCAGCAGTTCGCGCAGCAAGGCACGGAACCGGCGTTTCATCCGGTTACGGATCACCGCATTGCCGATTTTCTTGGTAACGGTGATGCCAAACCGCATCGAATCGTTCTGGTTGGGGTTCACCAAAAGTACAAAACCGGGACGTGCTATGCGCAAGCCCCGGTTAGCTGCCAAGAAATCGGCCCTTCTGGTCAGGACCGACATTCTGGTTTTCGCGATCAGGCGGAAAGCTTCTTGCGGCCGCGGGCACGGCGCGCGCGCAGGATCTTGCGGCCACCGACAGTCGACGAGCGCAGGCGGAAGCCGTGGCGACGGGCGCGGACGAGGTTGCTGGGCTGGAACGTGCGCTTCATTGTATCAACCTTTGGAAATTCGGTGTTCGCAGCGCCCCCTGTACAGGAAGCGTCAAATCAGAGGCGGGCCGTTAATCAAGGGATGGATTAGAGTCAAGCGAGGAGTGGTTTTTTCAGCTCGCGCCGGGGCATCGCTGGATGACACGCCCGGCCGGGAAACTCAATCCAGGTTCACCCACGTGCCCATGTCCTTATCGGTCAGATAACGGGCATCCTCGAACCGCGCCGAATTGGTCATGGCATAAAACGCCTTGGCCTGCTCTGGCTCCATGCCCATTTCGACGTAGTAATCGACATAGGCCTTGTTTTCCGGGGCATCGGCGGAATAGTCCGTCGCCTGGCGGCCTTCATCGTCTTCCCAGGCGTGGACCGCAAATTCGCTGCCGGGATCGGCAATGCGTTTGCGCCCGGCCAGAAACAGCTCAACCCCGCCCGAACGAACCGATCCGCCGGGCGGAACATGCGTGGTGATGCCGCGGGCGTGGATCATCCGGCCCAACCGCATATTGGCCCTGTCGTCCTCGGTGCCGGGAACGTCGATCAGGTCGATCTGGGTGATCCCCGGAAATGCTGCCATCATAGCTTCGAATTGCGCGGGGCTGCGGGCATCGGTTGAATCGACCAGTGCCGCGCGGTTGCCATCGATCACCCGAAATGGGCCGAACCGGGCAACACCCTGCGGGATTGGTGCAGGCGGATGGACCAGCACGCGCTGATTGCCGTCCTCAACATAGTATTCGGTGACAGTTGTGGTGGTTCCGTCCGCCGAAACCGTCACTGTCGTCTGGGCCGCAGCAGGGCTGGCGGCAACCGCAAGAAACGGCAGGGCCAGAATCGGCAGGGTGATGGCAATCCACTTACGCATGCGCTGCTTTTGCCCGCGATGCCCTTACCGACCTGCCAACGGCAAAGGTTAAGATAAATTTGCCATAACCCAGCCAGCGCCCGATTGATCCGCATCAGGCGCAATTGCTCGACAAGCCGCCGTGCGCAGGCCATCACCCAAGTATTGGGCTGTATTGATGGGGGGCATTACTTTGGTCGCACTGGTTCGTACGGTTGCCTATTTGGGGCTGGAGGCGCGCAGTGTTGAAGTGCAGTGCCAGATCGCGCCCGGATTGCCGCGGTTCAGTGTGGTCGGCTTGCCTGACAAGGCGGTCAATGAAAGCAAGGAACGGGTTCATGCGGCACTGGCTGCAATGGGCCTGTCGCTCCCGCCCAAACGGATCACCATCAATCTGTCGCCGGCCGATCTGCCCAAGGAAGGTTCGCACTATGATCTGCCGATCGCGCTGGCGCTGCTGGGTGCGATGGGGGTTACCGATGCGGAACAACTGGCCGATTTCTTTGCGGTGGGCGAATTGGCGCTGGATGGCCGGATAGTTGGCTCGCCAGGCGTGTTGCTGGCGGCGCTGCATGCCGGGGGCCAGGATGCCGGGCTGATCTGCCCGGCGATCCAGGGTAGCGAAGCGGCCTGGGCCAGCGGCGTGCCGGTGGTGCCCGCGCCCAATCTGACCAGCCTGCTGAACCATCTGAAAGGCACGCAGCAATTGGCCCGGCCGCAGCCTGGAGAGGCTGAAAGCCCCGGTTTTGGCCCGGATCTCAAACAGGTAAAAGGCCAGGAAGTGGCCAAACGCGCGCTGGAAATCGCCGCTGCAGGGGGGCACAACCTGCTGATGATCGGTCCGCCCGGCGCGGGAAAAAGCCTGCTGGCCAGTTGCCTGCCCGGCATTCTCCCACCGCTAAGCCCGGCAGAGGCGCTGGAAGTGTCGATGGTTTCATCGGTGGCTGGTCTGCTCGAGGAAGGCCGGATCAGCCGGACCCGCCCGTTCCGCAGCCCCCACCATTCGGCCTCGATGGCGGCGCTGACCGGGGGCGGGCTGAAGGTTAAGCCGGGTGAGGTTAGCCTGGCCCATCTGGGGGTGCTTTTCCTGGATGAGCTGCCCGAATTTCAGCGCGCGGCGCTCGATTCGCTGCGCCAGCCATTGGAAACCGGCGTGGTCGATGTGGCGCGGGCCAATGCCCACGTTACATTCCCTGCGCGGGTGCAATTGGTGGCGGCGATGAACCCGTGCCGCTGCGGGCATCTGGGCGATCCGGCGCTGGCCTGCAGCCGCGCGCCAAGATGTGCGGCGGATTATCAAAGCAAGGTTTCGGGG
The DNA here is from genome assembly GCF_040079535.1 of Novosphingobium sp. Classification (GTDB taxonomy): domain Bacteria; phylum Pseudomonadota; class Alphaproteobacteria; order Sphingomonadales; family Sphingomonadaceae; genus Novosphingobium. Next base: position 50,974 of record NZ_JBEBKB010000005.1, read on the forward strand.
CCGCTGCTTGACCGGATCGATCTGCACGTTGATGTCGATCCGGTCAGCGCTGCCGATCTCTCGCTGCCCCCGCCCGCCGAAGGCAGCGCCGAAGTGGCCGCGCGGGTGGGTGCAGCCCGGGCGATCCAGCTTGATCGGATGGCCGGCACCGGCAAGCGCAGCAATGCCGAACTTGATGGCGATATGCTGGAACGCCACGCCACCCCCGATGATCCGGGCCGCAAACTGCTGCTGCAAGCCGCTGAAGCAATGCGGCTATCGGCGCGCGGCTATACCCGGATGCTGCGCGTGGCGCGCACGATCGCCGATCTGGCGGGAAGCGAAGGCGTGGGGCGGATCCACGTAGCCGAGGCGCTTAGTTATCGGCGGACAGCGCCGCGGAGTTAGGGGGGATATGGCAGAGCAGAGTTGGTGGGCAGTGTTCGCAGCTGCGTTTGGTGGTGCGGGCAGCTTTGCGGCGATTGAATTGATTTACAAGGAGATCAAGGAATGGCGGGTAGGCAAGCGCGATCACCAGCGTAATGTCGATCAGAGTCTTGAGCCGCTCCTGCGTGCTTCAGATGAATTGGTCGGGAAGTTGAGGTCCTTGGCCGAGCAGGATTTTCTGCCAATCCGCAAAAAGTCGGATCGTTCGCTAGCTGATTCAGAAATCGCGAGTCTCGTTTATCTCTTCGTGCAGTTTTGGGCAGAGGTGGAAGTCGTTCGTTTTCGCGGTCTTTCGGTTGAGATTGCGCGCACCGACAGAGGCCGGCAAACGCAAGCTTTCCTGAATTGTCTGCAATCGAGGAAAGTTCGCCTGATTGATCGAGCTTCGCAAAGGGCTTTAGGTGAAGTTGCGCTGATTGAGGGCCGGACGATGAATTTTGTCGAATTTATTCGAAGTGTAGAGCCGGACCCACTGTCTGCGCGGTGGCTACAGCCGTTGACTGCCGTCCTAGGGGAGTTGCACGAATCTGAAGTGCGACAACGCGTCCTTCAGTACTTCTGTGTGCTTCATGCACTTATAGATACCTTGGATCCCAATCATCTGATCACGCGCGATCGCCCAGGAACTCCCAACAAACTCAATAAGGAGTCTCGTAAGGCTCTCAATTATCGAGTTTTCAATGTCTATCTTGGTTTTGTCTCGGGACGCTCAAAATACATAGGGCCGCTAAATTAGCGGCCCTATGGTACGATCAGGTCGGCGGTGCGCAGAAGCTAACTTCGTTGCAACCGCCTTTAGCTCGGTGCCGAGATGCTCGGCTTGATGAGGTGGGTAACAATAAATTCGAGTTTTGTCAATCTTATGGACCGATAACCCTACCGCAGCACATTAAGCTGCGGCTTGATCGCGTGATCCTCATGGTTCACCGCCGGTTTGCCGACATCGGCGGCATCGCGCCATTCCAGCTCCCAATAGTCCAGCCGCCGACCATCGTGGGCGTGGATGCCGATCAGCGCGATCGGTTGGGCATCGCGCTCGTCGCACAGCACCGGGTTTGAGGGGATGCCGCAGCCGTATTTTTCACCCCACTGGCGCAGCGCCAGCATGGCGGGCAGCAGATCTAGGCCCTTTTCGGTCAGCCGGTATTCGATCTTGCGGCGATCTTCGGCCAGCGCCTGACGCTTCATGATCCCGTGTTCGACCAGCCGGGCAAGCCGGTTGGACAGGATGTTGCGGGCGATCCCCAGGGTAGAGAGGAACTCTTCGAAATGGTGCAGGCCATTGAAGCCGGCGCGCAGGATCATGAAGCTCCAGCGTTCACCCATTACTTCCAGCGCTGCGGGAAGCCCGCAGTTCTGCATATCGTTCAGCGGTTCGTGCAAATTGCCCATCTGGCGATCCCTCTTTGTCCCTTGGTGCGGCTATAACTCAATTGCGCTTTGCAACCGACAAAAAAATCTTTGCCGCACTGCACAGTTTCTAGTTGCAACTGAAAACCTATCACTATAGGTAGCAATTAGCAACGCAAATCGAGTCTCCCCTCCCAGGACCCTTTCGATCCCTGCTTGCCTCACGTTTTAGAGGGATACGAACCATGATCGCTACCAATTACAGCCCACTTACCCGCAGCCTTCTGGCCGCTGGCCTGGCCCTTGCTGGCACACTTGCCAGCTTCACCGCCACCACCACCAATGCCCATGCTGCCGGGGTAGATCGCTATCAGGCGCAGCTCAGCACCGCGCTTCAAGCACCCAAGGCCAAGATCATCAACGGCGTGGTGTGGAACTGCAAAGGCGATGCCTGCAGCGGCGAAATCGATGGATCGCGCTCGATCTACACCTGCATCAAGGTTGCCAAGGCATTCGGCCCGCTGGCCGCGTTTTCCGGCCCCAAGGGTGCGTTCAGCGCTGAAGAACTGGCCGAATGCAACGCCAAGGCTGCCTGATCGCAGCCCGGAATTTACCCCAGAACTTATCGAAGTCAGCCCCCTGACACCCCCCTGGCCCTCGTTCGCAAGAACGGGGGCCTCCTTTTTGCCGGGCTCAACCTAGCAGCCCGCGCTCTACCAGATCGGCGCGCAGGCCGTCTGCCCCCGCAAAGTGGTGCGCGTGCCAGCCGCAAGCCCGTGCGCTTTGCACATTGGCAAGGCTATCATCGATGAACAGCATCGCCGCAGGATCAAGTCCAAAGCGCCGCGCCGCCAGAGCGTAGATTGCCGGGTCAGGCTTGGCCAGCTTCTCGGTCCCGGAAACCACGATATCACTGAACAGTCCGAACAGTGGATAGGTAGGCGCGAAACCGGCCCAGGTATCGGCGCCGAAATTGGTGATCGCGAACAGCGGCACCCCGGCGGCGTGCAGTTCTTCAACAATTTCGGTGCTGCCGGGGACCGGGCCAGGGATGGTTTCGTTGAAATGGGTTAGCCAGGCGCGAATCAGGTGGGCCTGATCGGGGAATTCCGCGCTGCGCTGTGCGATCATCGTTTCGGCATCGCGCCCGGCATCGTGCATCCCGTGCCACGCGATCGGAATAACTTCGGCCATGAACCATTCGCGGGCCGCGCTATCCGGGATCAGACGCCGAAACGGCAGATCGCGTTCCCATTCGACCAGCACCTTGCCAACATCGAATACCACGGCTTCGATTCGCCCGGTCATTGCCAAGGTCCTCCGGTTAAAACGATTCCGGCCCGCACTTCCCATCGGAAAGGCGGGCCGGAATGTATGCCAAGGGCTGCGTTTGCAACCCCCGCCATTGGGTGATTAGCCCTGGCGCGCCTTGAAGCGGCGATTGGTTTTGTTGATCACATAAGTGCGCCCACGGCGGCGGATCACGCGGTTATCGCGGTGGCGGCCTTTAAGCGACTTGAGGCTGTTGCGAATCTTCATGGTTTCCTCGGGTGCGGGCATCGCCGCTTGAATTTGAAGGTGCGCCGTTAAGTGCGGTTCGCTGCCAAGTCAACTCTTACCCCGTATCTCGCCCAATTTCCGCTCCCATTGCAGCGCGTGGGCCACGATTGTATCAAGATCGGCATATTTAGGCACCCACGGCAGCGCGGTTTTGATCCGCGAATTATCCGAAATCAGCGAATCGGGATCACCGGCGCGGCGCGGGCCCAGGACGCGCTGGATAGTCTGGTTGGTCACCCGGTCCACCGCATCCAGCACTTCAAGCACCGAATAGCCCCGGCCATAGCCGCAATTCATGGTCAGCGATGCCGCCGGATCGGCAATCAGGGCTTCCAGCGCCAGCACATGGGCGGCGGCCAGATCAGAAACGTGAATGTAATCGCGCACCCCGGTGCCGTCAGGGGTCGCGAAATCGGTGCCGAATACATCAACTTTTTCGCGCATGCCCAGCGCAGCTTCAACCGCAACCTTGATCAGATGGGTCGCGCCGGCAGTCGATTGCCCGGTGCGGGCGCGCGGATCGGCCCCGGCGACATTGAAATAGCGCAGCGCGCAGAAGTTAAGCGGGTGGGCCTTGGCCACATCGGCCAGCATGATCTCGGTCATCAGCTTTGACATGCCATAAGGATTGATCGGCAAACGCGGGCAATCCTCATTCACCGGAGAGACTGCCGGAATGCCATAGGTTGCCGCGGTCGAACTGAAGATAAAATGCGAGAGCCCGCCGGCCACCGCTGCGCCAATCAGCGCGCGGCTTTTGGCGGTATTGTTGTGATAATATTTGAGCGGGTTCTCAACCGATTCGGGCACGATGATCGATCCGGCAAAATGCATCACCGCAGCTGTGCCCTGTTCGGCAAAGATCCGTGCCAGCAGATCGGCGTCCTCGATATCGCCCTGATACAGCGGCACGCCTTCGGGCACGGCCCAGCGAAATCCGGTAGTCAGGTTATCGATCACCGCCACCGGCCATCCGGCATCGGCCAGAGCAAGGACAGCATGGCTGCCGATATAGCCGGCACCGCCGGTAACGAGCACAGGGCATTTGTTGATCATATCATCGCTGCGCCTAGCACTTTCAGCCGAGTAAATGGTTAATGATGCGGCATTGCTTGCCAGCAATGGGGGGAAGCGGCAGACTGCCAGCCACTTTGCCAAGGAACGCTTGCCCATGAACCTGATCCGCATTGGCCTTGCCGCCGCCATGATCGCCAGCCTTGGGGCCTGCGTCACCCCGGTCGGCCCGGTTGAGGTGACGCGTTTTCATGGGCCAGACATTTCTGCACTGGGTAAGGGCACGATCTCTGTCGAACCGGCCCCCGGGGCCGACGGCAACGGCCTGGAATGGCAGGCCTACAAGGCTGCGGTCATGCGCCAGCTGATCGGTCTGGGCTATACCGAGGCATCGCCCGGCGTGGGCGCGCAAGTGGCCACCATGATCCTTTCGCGCCGGACGATAGAGCCGGCCGGATCCAGCCCGGTCAGTGTCGGGCTGGGCGGATCGGCCGGCACCCATGGCGGCGGGTTAGGGCTGGGTATCGGGCTTAACCTCTCGCCCAAGCCCGGCCAGCAGATCGCAACCGATCTGGCGGTGAGGATAAGGGACCGCACAGCGGGAACAGTGCTGTGGGAAGGCCGTGCCAGCTTTGTGGTCTCGGCCAAATCGCCGCTGGCGGCAACTGCGCTGGGTGCACCAAAGATGAGCGAAGCCTTGTTCCAGGGCTTCCCCGGCCGGTCGGGCGAGACTATCGAGGTCAAATGACTCAAATCCAGATCGACGCTGCATTCGACAGCGGTAATATCGAAGTGCTCTCTATCAGTGGCACTACGGCCCGGCTCAAGATCCGCAAGGACCACCAGTCAGACTTCTTCCAGTGGTTCCATTTTCGCGTCTCTGGCTGTGCGGGCCGCGAGCTGGAACTGAAGATCACCGGGCTGGGCGCATCGGCCTATCCGGGCGGATGGGATGGCTACAATGCGGCGGTCAGCGAAGACCGCGAATTTTGGGGCCGGGCGACGAGCTCATACGACAAGAGCGAAGATGGCGGCACCCTGACCGTGCGCTATATCCCCGATGCCAACGTGGCCTGGTTCGCCTATTTCGCGCCTTATTCGATGGACCGCCACCACGATCTGATATCGGGCGCTGCCCTGGAACTGGGGGTTGATCACCGGGTGCTGGGCCGCAGCCTGGATGGCCAGCCGATCGATTGCCTTGAACTGGGTGAGGGTGATCGGCAGGTCTGGCTCTATGCCCGCCAGCACCCTGGCGAATCGATGGCTGAATGGTGGATCGAAGGCGCGCTTGATTGCCTGACCGATCCGGCTGATCCGGTGGGCCGCAAACTGCGGCAGCTGTGCCGGTTCCACATTGTGCCCAATGCCAATCCCGATGGATCGTATCGCGGGCATTTGCGCACCAATGCCGCCGGCATGAACCTTAACCGCGAATGGGCCAGCCCCAGCGCGGAAAAAAGCCCCGAAGTTCTGGCAATCCGCAATGCGATGGATGAAACCGGAGTGCATTTCGCGATCGACGTCCACGGCGATGAAGCGATCCCGGCGGTGTTCCTGGCCGGCTTTGAAGGGATACCATCACACAGCCCGCAGCAGCAGGCCGGCTTTGATCGCTACAAAACGATCCTCGAACGCCGCACCCCGGATTTTCAGACCCGGCTGGGCTATCCGGTGGCCGGCGCAGGCAAGGCCAATCTGACCATGTCCACCAACCAGGTAGCGCAGCGCTTTGGCGCGGTGGCAATGACCCTGGAAATGCCGTTCAAGGACAACAACGATCTGCCGTGCGAGGCCCAGGGCTGGAGCCCGGAACGCAGCGCGATCTTGGGGCGGGACTGTATGGGATCGCTGCTGGAGTGGCTATCCGAAGCGACGCTGGCCTGATAGAGCCTGTTGATGTCGCTGGCTAATCGTCAGATTGTTGTAAGTAATTCGCTTGAAAGGCTGCAATTGCGCTGGTTCTATTCCTCGCGGTTTTATGACCGGGACTACGTTCGCACTTCCCGGTCGGCGGTAACTACGGTTCCGGTCTTGCGTAATTGCCTGACCGCAGCCGGTGCGCCGCCACCCGCCAGCGTGATCGACATCGGCTGTGGGCGCGGGGTTTGGCTGAAGGCGTTTGGCGATTTGCGGATCAAGGGCCGCGATGGCCCCTGGACCCGGCAAGACCGCCTGCTGATCGATCGCTCCGCGTTCGAGCCGACCGATCTTTCGCAGCCGTTTTCCGAGCCCGAAAGGTTCGATCTGGCGATGACGCTGGAAGTGGCCGAACACATCGAACCGCCGCAGGCTGACCAGTTCGTGGCCAATCTTGCGGCGTTATCCGATACGATCCTGTTTTCCGCGGCGATTTCCGGGCAGGGCGGCCAGCACCATGTGAATGAGCAACCGCTGAGTTATTGGGCCCGCAAGTTTGAAGATCGCGGTTACACGCTCCACGATGTGCTCCGGCCGCGGCTGTGGCTCAACAGCGATGTCTGCTGGTGGTACCGGCAAAACATGGTGGTGTTCTCAAATGGCCAAAGCCGGTTCCGTGCGGGGTTGGAGCAGGCCGCCTCGCATAACCCGGCGCTGCTCGATCTGGCGCATCCCAGCGGCTTTGCTGAAAAAGCCCGATTGGCCAATCTGTTCTCACCCGAAGAATATATCGGCCTGTGGCTGGCGAAATTGGGAAAGCGGCTGCGCGGGGCCGGTTGAACGCTTGCGTGGTCAGCAGAAAATCTGAAACGTTCTTCCTACCTCCGCCTACCCTGAGCTTGTCGAAGCGCTGTCGTTTTCTTCTGGCGGCTGTGCATGACGCGCGAAGAACCAGGACAGCTTTTCGACAGGCTCAGGGTAGGCGGACTTTGCCCCGATGCTTCAGATATTGCGCACACCGCCCTAAGCTAGCGCCTCTGGCCCAAAGCTATGGGGCAGCAGCGCCGATAGCGCCAGTTCCAGCACTTCGCTCTCGCCAATGCACCACACTGTCGGATCGCTATCGCCCAGCGCGGCCATTTCGCCCAACATCTGGCGGCAGCGTCCGCATGGCGTTACCGGATTGCCCGCGCCCACCGCGCCGGCCTTGCCGCCGATCACCGCCACGCCTTCCAGCTTGCCGCGCCATTGCTCGCTCAGCGCTTTGCCAACCGCGACCGTTTCGGCGCACAGCGTCAGGCCATAGCTGGCGTTTTCAACGTTGGCGCCGGTGATCACGCTGCCATCGGCAAAACCCAGCGCCGCGCCAACGTGGAAGCCCGAATAGGGGGCATAGGCCTTGTCCGCGGCGTCGCGCGCGGCGGCAATCAGGCTGTCTCTGGTCCAGCTCATCGGCCCAGCACCACCCAGCGCAGCGGCTTTGGGCCGGCTTCGGTTTTCACAAAGGCGTTCGCGGTCCACAAGGTCCAGGGCCTCCCGGCATAGTCAGGCTCAAACCGCAGGCGTTCCAGCCACAGATTGCGATCAAGCTTGCGCGCCACGTGATAGCGCTTTTCGAAGCGCTGCGAAATCTTGAGGATCGTCGGTTTGCCGGTATGGGTTTCGATCTGGTTGAGGAAGGTCATCAGCTCGCTCTGCACGGCGGCGTCGCCCACCTTTATCGGGCATTGATCGGCCAGCAGATCAAGGTCAACTGCCGGGGGCAGCATCGCCTTGTCACGCGGAACCACGGTCATGAAATTGGCGGCCTGGCGTTCGGCCGGCTGGCACGGATCGTATTGGTGGACCGCGCCCACCTGCAATTTGGCTGCGCGGGCATCCTCAAGGTTCCTGGCGAAAGCCGGATCGCGGGCAAAGGCGCTGGCCGAGGCGCCGAGATAGACGAAACTGGCGCCGATCGCCTTGGCGGCCTTCCAATCGACTGGCCCATCCTCTGCGCCAACCTCAATCCCCTGGACCGGAAACGAAGCAACTGGCGGGCGCCAATGGTGGATTGTCCACCAGCCCCAGCCAGCCACCAGCAGCGCAAGCAGCAGCATCGCGCCAATAAGGCGCAGCCGCCTGCGACTGGATGAACGTCTTGCCATAAGCGAGCCCTGTTTCCCCTAACCCCTGATATGCAGCACGCAGATCAGGGTGAACAGCCTTCTGGCGGTGGCATGATCGGTTTCCACCTTGCCCTCCAGCCGTTCCAGCAGCATTTCCGCCGCTTCATTGTGAACCCCGCGCCGGGCCATGTCGATCGTCTCGATTTCGGCCGCAGTGGCCTTGCGGATTGCCTGGTAATAGCTGTCACAGATTGCAAAATAGTCGCGGATCGGGCGGCGGAATCGGCCCAGGCCCAGCACCAGCTGTTCCAGCAACTGGCCTTCCTCGTCAGACACTTCCAGCGTCAGCCGGCCATCATCAACCGCCAGTTTCAGCCGGTATGGGCCCTGATGCCCGGCTTCCCAGGCGCGCAGCGGCTTGAACAGGTTTTCTTCGATCAGATCGAAAATCGCGATCCGCCGTTCCTGTTCGATATCGGCGCTGCGCCACAGGATCGTCGCTTCATCAAGCTCGATATGGATGATCCGGGGGCTCGCCATGGCCGGGCGCTTTTTGCAGAAGCAGCAGGGGCGGGCAATAGTTGTTCACAGAGCTATCCCTAATCGTGCGCGACAAGGTTCTTGATGGTCGGGCAGCGAGCGCGCATTGAACGCGGCTTATGGCCGAACCGATCCCTTTCCCCCGCCCCGATGAAACCGCCGCGCGGGTGCTGCCCAGCAATGTTGAGGCTGAGGCCGCCTTTCTGGGGGCCGCGCTGATCGACAACCGGGTGATCGAGGAGCTGGTCAGCCCGCTGCACCCCGATCACTTTTTTGAACCGGTGCACGCCCGCATTTTTGAGCGGATCCTGCAATTGCTTGATCGCAAGGCGGTGGTCACCCCGGTAACGCTGCGGCCCTATTTCGAAGCGGATGAAGCGCTGAAGGAGCTGGGCGGGGTGGGTTATCTGGCGCGGTTGACCGCGGATGGGCAAGGCTTGCTGGCACCGCGTGAACTGGCCGGGCAGATCTATGATCTGGCCTTGCTGCGCGAACTGGTTTCGGTGGGCCGCAACCTGGTCAATTCGGCGCTGGATACCAGCGAAAGCGTTGAGCCGATGGAGCAGATCGCCGGGGCCGAAGCCGCGCTTTACAAAGTGGCCGAAGGCGCGGCGGTGGGTAGCGAAGCGCAAAGCTTTCGCACATCAAGCCTGGCCGCGATCCAGCAGATCGAACGCGCGCTCAATTCGGGCGGGCACATATCGGGCCGAACAACCGGGCTGGATGATCTGAACGGCAAGGTTGGCGGCCTGCACGATTCGGATCTCATCATCCTGGCTGGACGACCGGCGATGGGCAAAACCTCGCTGGCCACCAACATTGCCTTCAACTGCGCAGACCGGTTCCTGCGCGATCTCCAAGACGGGATCGCCCCCGATAAATCGGTAGGCGCGCCGGTGGCCTTCTTCAGCCTTGAAATGAGCGCCGATCAGCTGGCCACCCGCATCCTGGCCGAACAGGCCGAGATCAGCAGCGAACGGTTGCGGATGGGCAAGATCAGCCACGAGGATTTCCAGCGGATTTCCTTCGCCAGCCAGCGGCTTGCCGAACTGCCGCTGTACATCGATGATACCCCGGCGCTTTCGATCTCTGCCCTGCGGACCCGCGCGCGCCGGCTTAAGCGGCGGCACGATATTGGCCTGGTGGTGATCGATTACCTGCAGTTGCTGCAGGGATCGGGCCGGGCCAATGACAACCGGGTCAACGAAATTTCCGAGATCAGCCGCGGGCTCAAAACTCTGGCCAAGGAATTGGCAATTCCGGTGATCGCGCTGTCGCAGCTAAGCCGCGCAGTTGAAAGCCGCGAGGACAAGCGGCCGCAGCTTTCGGACCTGCGCGAATCGGGCTCGATCGAGCAGGACGCCGACATGGTCTGGTTCATTTTCCGCGAGGAATACTATCACGATGCGTCCAAGCCGGACGAACCCAGCGAGACCAGCTCGCCCGATGCTATCGCCAAATACGACAAGTGGATGGAACGCCATCTTGAAGTGGTCAACAAGGCAACGGTGATCATATCCAAGCAGCGCCACGGTTCGACCGGGAACATCCAGCTTCATTTCCAAAGCGAGTTCACCAAATTCGGCAATCTCGCGCGCGATCAGTACCGCCAGTATAACGAAGACTGATTCATAAAAATTATCGCTTTAAATCAATTGTTTATGCGATTTTTTCTTGACTTCCCAAACGCTTGGGCGCTAAGCGCGAGACAATCCTGATTTCCTCGTTTTTTGGAGTGCCCCCAATGGCGCGCGTTACCGTTGAAGATTGCGTAGACAAGATCCCCAACCGCTTCGATCTGGTCCTGATGGCCGCACAGCGCGCGCGGGAAATTTCGGGCGGGGCAGAAATCACGATTGAGCGTGATCGTGACAAGAACCCGGTGGTGGCGCTGCGCGAAATCGCGGATGAAACCGTGCACCCGGCCAACCTCAAGGAATCGGTGATCGGTTCGCTTCAGCGGGTTCTGCCCGATGATGATGATGAGGTTGATGAAGTCGGCTCGCTCAGCCAGTCGGCCGAAGCGCTGCGGATCACCGCAGCCGCGCCGGTGCGCAATACCTCAATCGGTGGTGACTACGAGGGCTGAGCATACCGGCTTTCGCGTTCTGGCGGGTTGCGAACGATATCCTTCTGCGCTTCCGGTGCTCACGACCTGATGGTCGCTGCGCGCCGGTTCTCGAATGACATCATTCTCGCTCCCCCAGAACACGAAATCCGGCACGCTCAGGCGAGTAGACCCAATCTGGTTGCTTCCGAATCAGGTCCGGCAGGGGTACTTCTTGATGAAGTAATCGGCCATGGCCTGTTTCATGCTTGTTTTCGGGCGCACCGTAGCTGGATAGGTGCGCAGGAAGGCCAGCAGATCATCGGATTTGATCTTGGTCCCCGGCGGCGGGCAGCTTGATGGGCGGCCTTCGGCTTTTTCCCGATTCAGCCGGGCCTTGTAGTGCTCTCCGGCGGCCTTGCCCTCACTTTTGAGCAGACCCACGTCGCTGGAAAACAGCGCGCCTGCCCCTTTGGCCCGCAGCGCATCGGCCTTGGCCAGAAATGTGGCTACATTCATATCGCCCGGCGCGGCCAATGCAGCCATCGGTATCGCCAGCAACAGGGCCAGCAGGCCAAGCAAACGCTTCATCAATTTATCTCCCGATATTTGCAGTGTGCTTGACCGCCTTTGCCTTACAAGACCATGAACGTTGCCAGGCAGCAAGGGAGCATGGTTTTGTCAGGACCCGGTGAAGTGGTTGGTGCGATTGCCGAAGGTGCATTGCTGGCGCGCGTGGCCGAACCTGGGCACGGCGAAGCCGCAGAAGATGGCCACACCCACGAAGCGGCCTGTCTAAATTGCGGGACTGCGCTGATTGGCCGGCATTGCCACGCCTGCGGGCAGGCGGCGCACGTCCACAAGACGATCGGAGCATTCTTTCACGATCTGCTGCACGGGGTGTTCCACTTTGAAGGCAAGATCTGGCGCACCCTGCCGCTGCTGGCCTGGCGGCCGGGCCAGCTGACCCGCGAATACATCGATGGCCGCCGGGCCAGCTATGTCAGCCCGATCGCGTTGTTTTTGTTTGTGGTGTTCCTGATGTTTGCCGCGGTCAATCAGTTTGCGGGTGCATTCGATCCGGGCAGTCTGGTCAAGGTCAACGGGCAGGTGGTCAATGAAGGCTTGCCGGCCCAAGCCAAGCTACTCGACGAGCTTAAGGCCCGCCGCGCCGAACTGGCCCGAACCGGGCAGCCAACTGATGCGATCGATGGGAAGATTGCGGGCGCGCAGGAAGCGTTGCGGGTGATGCAAGAGGTCAAGGACGCCAAGTTCGAAGATCTTAACGCGCAAAGCGATGTGCCGGCAATCGATCGAACGCTGAAAGCGCTCAAGAACAATCCCGGGCTGGTGTTCTACAAATTGCAAACCAATGCCTACAAATTCAGCTGGGCCTTGATCCCGATTTCGGTGCCGTTTGTGTGGCTGCTGTTTGCCTGGCGCCGCCGGTTCCACCTTTACGACCACACCGTGTTCGTAACCTATTCGCTGTGCTTCATGTCGCTGCTAGTGGTGGTGGTGACACTGGCATTAGCCGTGCAGGCTCCGCTGATTGTACCGGCCGCGCTGCTAATTGTGCCGTGGCACATGTATCGGCAACTGCGCGGGACCTATGCCCTTTCGCGGCGTAGCGCGGTGTGGCGCACGGTTGCCCTGCTGGGCATTGCAGTGGCCGCGATGATCCTGTTTTCGATGCTGATATTGGCGCAGACCGGGGGCTAGAAAACCCCGTTCAGGCCGCCGCGCCCGCAGTCCGCCGCCCAGCCTTGGGAATGGCAGAGCCTTTGACTTCGGCGATCGGCTGGGCGCTGCCCGGCTTGTCGCTGCGGTCGATCGTGCCATTTGCGAGCAGTTCGGTGATTTCATCCCCGCTCAGCGTTTCATGCTCAAGCATGGCCCCCGCGATCAGGTGCAACTGCTTGATGTTCTTCTTGAGGATCATGGTCGCGCGCTTGTGTGCGCCATCCACCAGCCCCCGGATTTCGGCATCGATCAGCTTGTTGGTCTCGTCCGAACCCATGGTCCGGGAAGATCCGCCATAGCCCAGATAGCCTTCCTGGGTTTCTTCATATTGCAGCGGGCCAAGCTTGTCCGACATGCCCCATTTGGTCACCATTGCGCGGGCCAGACGGGTGGCATACTGGATGTCTGAACTGGCGCCCGATGAGACCTTGGAATGCCCGAAAATCAGTTCTTCGGCCACACGCCCGCCCATAGCGCAGGCCAGATCGGCGTGCATCTTGTCTCGGTGATACGAATAGCGATCGCGTTCGGGCATGTGCATGACCATGCCCAGCGCGCCGCCGCGCGGGATGATCGTGGCCTTGTGGATCGGATCGTGTGCCGGTTCGTGAACGATCACAAGGGCGTGACCGGCCTCGTGATAGGCGGTCATCTTCTTTTCCTCGTCGTCCATCACCATAGAGCGCCGTTCGGCGCCCATCAGTACCTTGTCCTTGGCATCTTCAAATTCGCGCATGGCGACCAGCCGCTTGTTGCGGCGCGCGGCCAGCAGCGCGGCTTCGTTGACCAGGTTGGCCAGATCGGCACCCGAAAAGCCCGGTGTGCCGCGCGCCAGAGTGCGGGCTTCGACATCAGGGGCCAGCGGCACTTTCTTCATGTGCACGCCCAGGATCTTTTCGCGGCCTTCAATGTCGGGCAGTGGCACCGTTACCTGCCGGTCAAACCGGCCAGGGCGCAGCAGCGCCGGATCAAGCACATCGGGACGGTTGGTGGCGGCGATGATGATGATGCCTTCGTTGGCTTCAAAACCATCCATCTCGACCAGTAACTGGTTGAGCGTTTGTTCGCGTTCGTCGTTTGAATTGCCCAGGCCATGCCCGCGATGCCGGCCAACCGCATCGATTTCGTCGATGAAAACGATGCACGGCGCGTTCTTTTTGGCTTGTTCAAACATATCGCGCACGCGGCTCGCGCCAACGCCGACGAACATTTCGACAAAGTCCGAACCTGAAATGGTGAAGAACGGAACGCCTGCTTCGCCCGCAATCGCGCGGGCCAGCAAGGTCTTTCCGGTGCCTGGCGAACCAACCAGCAGCGCCCCCTTGGGGATCTGGCCGCCCAGTTTGGAAAAGCGGGTCGGGTCCTTCAGGAAGTCAACGATTTCCTCCAGTTCCTCGCGCGCTTCGTCGATCCCGGCGACATCGGAAAAGGTCACGCGGCCCTGCTTTTCGGTCAGCATCTTGGCTTTGCTCTTGCCAAAACCCATTGCACCGCCGGCGCCGCCGCCCTTTTGCATCTGGCGAATAATGAAGATCGCCAGGCCCAGGATCAGCAGGATCGGGAACACCTGAACCAGCAGGTAAACCAGCATATTGCCTTCATCAGGCTTGGCCCCGGTGAAGTTCACGCCGCTTTGCTGCAACAGCGGGGTAAGGGTGGTATCGTTGGGGACCGGGGTGGTGGTGAAGGTCTTGCCGTCCTTGGCCTTGCCGGTGATCTTGGTTTCGCCAACTTCAACCTTTTCAACCTGCCCGGCTTGTACCTTGGCCTTGAATTCCGAATAGGAAATCGGCGTTGCCGCAACCTCACCGCGGGCATTGAACATAGAAACCACCACGGCCAAAGCCAGGAAGATCCCGCCCCAGACCAGAAGGTTCTTCATCCAGGGCGTGCCGCTGGGCTGTTCATCGTTCATTGCGCCAAAAATCCTTTCAAGGGGCTATGTAGGGTGGCAGCGGCGAAGCGCAAGTTAACGCGCAATTGCCTTTCGCCTTCGCGCCATGCACAAGCGCAAAAAACGGGGACCCCATGGATAGAGACACCGCTGCGCCGCATGATCGTTTCAGCCAGTGGCGCAGATTGCCGGCCCGGCTGCTGCTGGCGGTGCTGCTGCTGGTCCTGATTGCCTCTGCCATGGTCCCGATCGCTGCCGGGCTGCAGCAAGCCAACACCGCCGGTTTTGCTGAAGCGGTGGCCGGTGATAGCCCCGCCAAGGCTCAGCAGAACCGCCCGCGCGATGAAGACCTTGCGCTGTATGACCGGGTGATTGCGCGGATCGGCCAGGGTGAAAATTACTATGCTGTTGCGGCTGAGGAGCACCGCAAGGCGCACTATCCGCTGCGCCCCGGTGTGGCGGTGCGGCTGCCGACCCTGGCCTATATTGATACGTGGCTGGGTGATACCGGCAAGGGCGCCGACCTGCTGGTTCCTGGCGAACTGGCCGCGGCGCTGGCGCTGATGCTGGCTGTGATCTGGGCTTGGTGGAACCGGCTGGGCGATGAACCCGGCACCGCCGAAGTCCGCCGGATCGGCGCGGCATTGATCTTCGTCGGGGCCAGTCTGGGGCTTAACCGCTATTATTTCGTGCTGCACGAATTGTGGGCCGGGATGCTGATTGCATTGGCGCTGGCGCTGCACCGGCCGGGGCGCAAGTGGCTGGGCGCGGTGATGGCCGCCGGTTTGGCCCTGGCGATCCGCGAACATGCGCTGCCCTTCGTATTGTTGATGGGCGCACTGGCGCTCTATCGCCGCGAATGGAAAGAGGCAGCTGCATGGACCGCGCTGGTGCTGGCCTTTGCTGCCGGTCTGGCGTGGCATCTGCAGCAAGTGGCAATGCTGGTCCAGCCGGGTGATCCGATCGGGCCTTCGTGGCTTGAACTGCGCGGGCTTTCGGGCTGGCTTTCGAACGTGGTCCTGTCCAGCAACCTGCGCTTTTTGCCGCACTATCTGGCCGGGCCGGTAGTGGTGCTGATGATGGTGGGCTGGGCCGGCTGGAAAAGCCCGCTGGGAACCACCGCAGCGCTGCTGTTTTTTGGCTATGGTGCAGCCTTCATGATCGCCGGCCGGCCAGATAATTTCTATTGGGGCGCGGTGATCGCGCCCGGCATGTTCGTGGGCCTGGCGTTTGTGCCGATGGCGCTAAAGGGCCTGATCGGAGCCGCGCGCAAAGCCGATTCCCCGGCCTAGCTGGTCAGTTCTTCGATCTTGTGGTGCGGGATAACCCGCCAGCCGATCATCAACAGGATAACCTGCAACGCCTCGGCCACCATCGGTTCAAAAAAGCCCGGCTGGGTGCCGGATGCTAGGGCGCTGATTGCCCGGCCGGTAAAGGCCACCGCGAACAAGGCGGCCGGCACCAGCAACAGATCGCCGTTGCGGCGCCAGGCCCCGCGCAGCATGCAAAAGCCGACTACCAGGAAAAAGGCCACGAAATCCGCCCGCAACACCGCCATGCCCAGCGGGCCGTTGGGCGAAACACCAAATTGCAGGCCCATGCCGCCCGGATCGTAAAGGAACGAGACCCCCAGAAACAGGTTGAACATGCCCGCCAGAAAAATCAGCGCGGTAATGGCCATTCGCATTTTGGTAACCCTCCCGTTTAACCCCGATTTAGCCATCATGGCGCATTGCGGCGCATTGGCATAGCCTGTTGCGCATGAAGGGATGGCGTTGCACAAGCGTACCACGATGACTGAACCGAAGATCCTTCTGATAGTGGGCGGCGGCATTGCTGCCTACAAGGCTTGTGAACTCGTCCGCCTGATCCGCAAGGGCGGCGGCGATGTCAGCTGTGTGCTGACTGAGGGTGGATCCAAATTCATCACCGCCATGACCCTGGCCGCGCTCAGCGAGAACCCGGTTCACACCACGCTTTGGGATCTTACCAGTGAAGCGACGATGGGCCACATCCAGCTTAGCCGCTCGGCCGATCTGGTTGTGGTCTGCCCGGCCACCGCCGATCTGCTGGCCAAGATGGCGCACGGCATTGCCGATGATATGGCCACCACGCTGCTGCTGGCCACGGACAAGCCGGTGCTGGCCGTGCCGGCTATGAACGTGCGGATGTGGGAACACAAAGCCACGCAAGACAATATCAAGACCCTGATCGAACGCGGTGTGCAGGTGCTTGATCCCGATGAAGGGCCAATGGCATGCGGCGAATATGGCCCGGGCCGATTGCCCGAGCCGGCATCGGTGTGGAACGCGATCTGCCAGCTGCTGGGTCTTGATGCGGCCAAGTTGCTGCCTGCGCCGGATCTGGCGCTCGAATTTGGCGGAACTGATCTGGCCGGGGAAGATGGCGCGGATACCGGCCATGGCGGACTTTCTGCCGGTCTTATCACGCGATCGGGCAAGGGAATGCCGATCGATCTTGATGCAGATCTGCTGGAAGGCGAATTTATCGAGATCGAACCAGAGCCGTTGCCAGATGTGCCGCCGCCCGAAGTTCTGCTGGCCAGTCCGATCTTGTCCAAGAAAGGCCGGGCGAAGGCCGCCCCGCCAACCGATCCTGATGCGATCAACCATGTGATCAAGGGCGATCCCAGTTTCGCGCCGGAAATCTTCGAAGCCGCGGTGCTGGAAAATCCGCTTGAAGCGCAGCCTGATTTCGCAGCTGACCAAGGCCCCGCGATCGATCCCAATGGCCCGCTTAAGGGCCGGCATGTGCTGATCACCGCCGGGCCAACCCACGAACCGATCGATCCGGTGCGCTACATTGCCAACCGTTCGTCAGGCAAACAGGGCTATGCGATCGCTGCGGCTGCGGCGCAGCTGGGCGCGCGGGTGACGCTGGTTTCGGGGCCGGTGCATCTGGCAACGCCGCTGGGGGTGGACCGGATCAATGTAGAAACTGCGGTGCAGATGGTCGATGCGGTAAAGAAGGCGCTGCCGGCCGATGTTGCGGTGATGGTTGCCGCGGTTGCCGATTGGCGCGCGCAGGACGTATCGGGCGAAAAGATGAAAAAGCGCAGTTCAGCCCCGCCGGCCCTGCGGCTTACCGAAAACCCCGATGTGCTGGCGATGGTTTCGGTCAGCGAAAAGCGGCCCAAGCTGGTGATCGGCTTTGCCGCGGAAACTGAACGCGTGGTGGAAAATGCCAAGGACAAGCGCAAACGCAAAGGCGCGGACTGGATCATTGCCAATGATGTTGCGGTGAAAAAGGGCAAAAGCGTGATGGGCGGCGATGCAAATCTGGTGCATATCGTCACTGCCAAGGGTGTTGAAGACCTTCCCGAAATGGCAAAGGACCAGGTGGCCCGCGCCATTGTCGAAAGGATCGCCGATGCCCTCAAACCCGCCAAGTCTCCAGCCTGATATTGCGCTTCAGGTAAAGCGCCTGCCGCACGGTCAGGGGCTGGATTTGCCGGCCTATGCCACCCATGGGGCAGTCGGGATGGATGTGGTTTCGGCTGAGGATATAACGCTTGCGCCGGGCGCGCGTCACGCAGTGGCCACCGGCCTTGCCATGGCGATCCCACAAGGCTTTGAAATCCAGGTTCGCCCACGATCAGGCCTGGCGCTGAAGCACGGGATTTCCGTGCCCAACGCCCCCGGCACGATCGACAGCGATTATCGCGGTGAACTGAAAGTGATCCTGATCAACCATGGCAGCGAACCGTTTGAGATCCGCCGGGGTGATCGGGTGGCGCAGCTGGTGCTGGCCCCGGTGACCCGCGCTGTGTGGCAGGCCGTCGAGGAACTTGATGAAACCCAGCGCGGCGAAGGCGGGTTCGGTTCGACTGGCGGAGTCTTTGCGCTCAAGACTTAGGCCGCACAAACCAAAAAGGGCGGACCCAGCCGGGCCCGCCCTTTTTCACATTCGCTGAAATCAGCGCTTCTTCTTTTCCGGCGCAACGCTGATCCGCACGGTTTCGCCGCTGCGCCCCGGGAAATCGGTGAACAGGGCTTCAACCAGATTTGGCACCAGGTATGGCAAGCGGTTGGATGTGCTGGCGGCTTCGGCCCGGCCTTCGAACAGGCGCGTACCATCGGCGCGGCGGTCAATCTTCATGCTGATCCCGCTGATATAGACGGTGTAGCTTTCATAGCCGCCATCAAACCATGGGTCATAGTATCCATAGCCCCAGGCACCCATCGGGCGATATGGGTTGTAATAGCCGCGGCGCGACCCCCAGTACGAACGCCGGCCATAACCATACCAGGGCTGCCAGAACGGATCGACATGGGCAGACTGGCGCACTTTTTCGCGGCCCTTGTCCACCCCATAATCAAACCGCACGATCATATCGGCAGTGGCGGGATCGGCGGCCGGAACATAGCCCAGCGCCTGCAGCTTGCCCGCAACCAGCCCGGCGTATTGCGAAAATTCGAGGCCGCCGGCCAGCGCCTGATCTTCTGCCACGATGGCAAATGTCTGCCCTTGCGGGGCCGGCAACGCCTGTGAATAGCGCTGAACATTGGCGTTGAACGGGGTGGCACAGGCCGCCAGCGCAGCCAGCATCAGCGATGCCAATCCTGCCTTGATCAGACCCAATGGGGTGAAGCGAACCTGCGACATATCCTGCGTCTCCCTGTTGAACCGCACCGCCCACGAATCACGTGCCAGCTGGCGGAAATCCTAAGATCGCTTAACCCCTGCGCCAAGCCGGCTTAATCAGCCTTGAATGGGCAAAAGTGTGCCTGCACGGGATTCGCCCGGCAGATCCAACTACCCGCGCAACAGCCCCAGCGCGGCATAGGCGGCATCCAGCGTGGGTATCGCCAACGCGCGCGCCCGGGCCGCACCATCGCGCAGGATTGCATCAAGCGCGGCCGTATCCTGGCGCAGTGCATTGAACCGCAGGTTGATCGGCGCCAGTTTTTCGATCAGCAATTCGCCCAGCGCCGGTTTGAACTGGCCAAAGCCCTGTCCGCCAAACTGGCGCAGCACATCGGCCAGGCTGATCCCGGCCAGCACAGCATAAATTTCAGCCAGGTTGGCAGCTTCGGCGCGGCCTTCAAGGCCCTTTGCCTCGCTTGGCAAGGGCTCGGGATCGGTTCTGGCCTTCTTGATCTTGGTCATGATCGTATCGGCATCGTCGGTCAGGTTGATCCGGCTCATGTCCGAAGGATCGCTTTTGCTCATCTTGGCGCTGCCATCGCGCAGGCTCATGATCCGGGCGGCCTCAGGCGGGATGATCGGTTCGGGCAGAGTGAAAACCGGCGCGGCATCGGTGCAGAAATCGTTATTGAATTTTTGCGCGATATCGCGCGCCAGCTCCAGATGCTGCTTCTGATCATCGCCCACCGGCACGTGGGTGGCCTGATAAAGCATCACATCGGCAGCCTGCAGCACCGGATAGGTGAACAGCGCAACCGATTGGCCTTCGCGGTTCTTGCCGGCCTTGTCCTTCCACTGGGTCATCCGGTTCAGCCAGCCCATCCGGGCGGTGCCCGAAAGCAGCCATTGCAGCTCTGCATGCTGGGGAACCTGGGCCTGATTGAACAGCACGCTGCGCGCCGGATCAAGTCCGCAAGCAACCAGCGTTGCCACCATTTCGCGGGTGTTAGCAGTCAGCTCGGCCGGATCGTGGGCCAGGCTGATTGCATGAAGATCAGCCAGGAAATAAAGGCTGACCCCGCCCGCTGCCTCCGCCTGATCCTGAAAGGCCACATAATTGCGGATCGCGCCCAGATAGTTGCCCAGGTGCGGCTTGCCAGTGGGTTGGATGCCAGAGACGACGCGCATGTCTGTACCTTACTCTACTTCAATGATTTCGTCGTCAGCCTTGGTACGGGCCGGACGGCGGCGGCGCAGCTGGGCCAGCACCGATTTGTCGATCGCGCCGGATGCAACGGCGACAGCAACGAACACCGTCATCCCGGCCCCCACGATCAACGCCAACGACCAGGTGCGCTCGACCCAGTTGCCCGAATAGTATGGCGCAAGCTGCGGGGTTAGCCACCAAAGAATGGCGGCCATTGCGGCACTGGCAAGCATCTGACGCGCGATCTTGCCCGCTAGCGGCGCAGTAAAGCGGAACCAGCCACGCTTATGCAGGATGGCATAGAGCATCAGGCAGTTGAGGCTGGCCGAACATGCAGTGGCGGCGGCCAGGCCGACAATGCCGTACTGCCGAACCACGAATACGTTCAGGATGATGTTGAACACCAGCGAGATCAGCGCGATCCACACCGGGGTGCGGGTATCTTCACGCGCAAAGAACCCGGGATTGAGGATCTTGACGATGACATAGGCCGGCAGTCCGGCCACCAGCGCAACAACGATCTGCGCCATCACCGCGCCGTCTTCGGGCTTGAACTTGCCGCCTACGAAAAAGGCCGTGCAGAATGCATCAGCGCAGATTGCCAGCGCCGCGGCTGCGGGCAGGGTCAGCAGTGTGGCAATTTCGAAAGCGTTCGATTGCAGCCGCTGCGCTTCCTTGGCCTCGCCGGTGTGGATGTGACGCGACAGCATTGGCAGGATCGCGGTGCCCAGAGCGATTCCGACAATGCCCAGCGGCATCTGATTAAGCCGGTCGGCCATCTTGAGCAGGGTCAGCGAACCTTGTGGCAGCGAAGTGGCGAAGAACGTGTCGACCAATTGGCTGATCTGATAGATGCCTGCCCCGAAAGTCGCCGGCAGAATCAACAATCCCAGCCGCTTCACTTCGGGCGTGAATTGCGGCAGCTGCACCTTGAGGCGGACCCCGGCCCGCTTTGTCTCCCACATGAGATAAAGCATCTGGGCAAGACCCGAAATAGAGACGCCTGCGGCCAGGCAGTAACCCACTACAAGATCATCGCCGCTTGTTCCGCGCAAGCGGCCACCCAGCAGGATTGCGCATATCAGGACAATATTCAGCAGCACCGGCGCCACCGCACCCGGCCCAAATCGCGTTCGTGCGTTGAGCAGGCCCGAAAGCATCGCCACAATGCTGATCAGGAACAAATACGGGAATGTGATCCGGCTCAGCAGCACTGCCAGTTCGAACTTGCCCGGAATTTTCGCATACTCATGGGCGAGCAGCCAGACGATCCCACCCATGAACACCATGCATAAGGCGGAAAAGCCCAGCAGTACCCAAAGAAACACCGAAAGGACATCGCTCGCGAAGGCCTCGGCGCGGGCTTCGCTGCCCGGCTCGCCATCGTGGCCGTGCAGAGCCCGGCTGTACATCGGAACAAACGCCACGCTGAACGCGCCTTCGGCAAACAGCCGCCGGAAAGTGTTGGGCAGGGTGAATGCCAGCTGAAAGGCATCGCCGACCAACCCCGCGCCCAGTATCCGGGCCAGCAGCATATCGCGGGCAAAGCCGAACACCCGGCTGATCGCGGTCAGCCCGCCAATAGTCCCGACATTTTTGATCAGGCTCATCAGCGGGGTCCGGTTCGCAGAATCAGGCTTCGCCCATCGGCGGCGCGCCCGCGCCTTCGCCTTGCTGGGCGGCCAGCTGCGCAACGTAGATCCCGTTGAAGTCAATCGGTTCAAGCAGCAGCGGCTGGAAACCGGCATCGCGCACCGCATTGGCGATCACGTTGCGGGCAAACGGGAACAGCAGGCGCGGCGCTTCGGCATAGGTAAACGCGTGCTTGCTCTGGTCATCCAGATTGCGCATCCCAACCAGCCCGCAATAGGCCAGTTCAACGATGAACTGGGTGCCGGCCGGGCCTTTCGAATTGATCGAGATCTTCAACTCGATCTCGCTCACTTCTTCGCTCATCTCGCGCGCGCCGATGTTGAACTGCACGTCGATCTGCGGCGTATCGGTCCATTGGAACGATTCCGGCGCGTTCGGGTTCTCAACCGAAAGGTCCTTGATGTACTGATTGATGATCCCCACGGCCGGGCCGGTATCGGCGCCGTTGGGCTGGGGAGCGTCAAGACCAAGGTCGGTGATGATGGTGCCGTCGTCGGACATGGCTTCGCTTGCTTTCTTTGGAACGGATAGGGATTTGGCGGCGCGCCTAGCACTGCTGGCCCAGCCGGGCAATCGGAAAGCAATTCGTGCGCAGGCGCGCCTTGCAACACCAGCCCAACCCAGAAAACCCGCGTCCACGCGTTGTTCATTTGTCAAGACTACCTATTTGACGTTACAGATGCGCGAAGCCCCGCAAGTGCGGCCAAGGACTGGTAAACGTGGACAAGACCGTTGAAATTGTGATCCTCGCCATGGTGGCGGCCTTTCTGGGGCTGCAACTGATCCGTGTGCTGGGCCGACGCGCCGAACATGATGAGCAGCCCCGGCTTGAGCCGAAGGGCGATGTCACGCCGAAAATCCAGGTTCCCGATCTGGCGGATCGCGGCGCCAATGGCGCCGTGCCGCGGGTGATGGTGCCCGGAATTACCCCGGCAATCGAACGCGCGCTGAAAGAAGTGGCGATGGCCGACAAGCGGTTCGATATTTCCGCGTTCGTTGAAGGGGCCAAGGGCGCCTACCGGATGGTTCTGGAAGCGTTCTGGAGCGGAGACCGTGAAACGCTGGCCAAGCTGTGCGATCCGGCGGTGATGGAAACGTTTGAAGCTGCAATTGCGGCGCGTGAAAAATCCGGCGAACGGCTGGAAAACCGGCTGGTACGGATTACCGATGCAACTATCGCCGCAGCCGTGGTCGATGCCGGAATGGCGCGGATTGCGGTGCGCTTTGTGGCGGATATCGCCGCCGTAACCCGCAATGCCGCTGGCGAGGTAATTGCCGGATCGCTGACCGACGCGATCGAAGCGCGTGACCAGTGGACGTTTGCGCGCGCCGCCAATGCCGCCGGGCCCGATTGGCTTCTCGACGAAACAGACGAGGCCTGATCGCGGTGCGCGGGGGTGTAGCGGGCCTCTGGCGCTGGCTTGCCCTGGCCGTGCTGGGCACAGTGCTGGCTTCGTGTATCCGGCTGATCCCGCCGGCCCCGCCGATTGCCGGGGGGGCTGCGACCAACGCTTTCGCCGCAGGCCTGCGGCCAGGCCCGGCGATTTCCAAACTGAACTTTTCCGATAGCGACGCGCGCGGCGCGCTGGCCGCATTTCGGCTTAGCTGCCCCAAACTGATCACCCGCACCGATCAATCGGGCCTGACCCGGCCTGATGACTGGAAGGGCGCCTGCGAAGCCGCAACGCGCTGGCCCGAAACCCGCGCCAAGCGGTTCTTTGATACCTGGTTTGAAGCCGTTCAGGTGGGCGATGGCAAGGCGTTCGTGACGGGTTATTACGAACCGGCAATTTCCGGCGTGCGCACCCGGCGCAGCGGCTTTGATGTGCCGGTCTATGGGCTGCCGCGCGATCTGGTCCGGGCCAAAGTGGGCGATGCCCCGCCAACCGAAAAGGGTGGCCAGCCGCTGGGGCGCTATGATGCCAGCGGCAAATTTGTACCCTATCATGACCGCGCCGATATAGAGGACGGTGCGCTGATGGGCCGCGGGCTGGAAATTGGCTGGGCGGCCGATCCGGTCGAATTGTTCTTCCTCCAGGTGCAGGGCTCTGGCCGGCTGATCGCGCCCGATGGCACCCAATTGCGGATCGGCTATGCCGGTCAGAACGGCCATCCCTATACCGGGATTGGCGGGGTGATGCGCCAGCGCGGGCTGCTGGGCACCGGCCCGGGACAGTATTCTGGATCGATGCAAGGGATCATGCAGTACATCCGCGAAAACCCCGAACAAGGCCGGGCGCTGATGCGTGAAAACAAAAGCTATGTCTTCTTTCAGGAACTGAAGGGGGATGGGCCGCTGGGCTTTCTGGGGGTTCCGGTGCGCGCGCGCGATAGTGTTGCGGTTGATCCGATGTTTGTGCCGCTGGGCGCGCCGGTGTTTCTGACGCTTGACCGAAGCGAGGCCGATGGGCTGTGGATCGCACAGGATACCGGCGGCGCAATCAAGGGCGCCAACCGGTTTGACAGCTTCTGGGGCTTTGGCGCCGAGGCCCGGGTGACGGCCGGAGGAATGAGCGGGCGCGGCGATGCCGTGCTGCTGCTGCCCAAGGGCACGCTGACGCGCCTTTCCAGCCCGCAATGAAGCGCCGCCTGAACCGCGAGGAAGCGCAACTTTGGGCGCGGGTGGCGCATACGGTCCGGCCTTTGCCGGGAATGGTGCGCCCCCCATTGGCAGAACTTGCGATCAGCGAAACCGAAGCCGCCGCGCCCAAGGCAGCAAAGCGCGCGCCGCGTCCCGCGGCAACCAGCCGGCCGATCTTGCAACCGGCCGCGCTCAGCCCGGCTCGGCCCAGCCCGATCGATACCAGGGGCCTCGACGGATCCTGGGACAAAAAGCTGGCCCGGGGGTTGGCCATGCCCGATTTCACGCTGGATCTGCATGGTCACAGTCTGGATGCGGCGCATGCCAGGCTTGATGCCGGGCTGATCCAGGCCAAGGCGCTGCAGGCACGATTGGTGCTGGTGATCACCGGCCGCCCGCGCCCGGCCGAAGCGGCCGATCGCGGCACCCGGCGCGGTGCGATCCGTGCGAAAGTGCTCGATTGGCTGGCAATCGGACCGCACGGCAGCGATATCGCCGCCGTCCGCGGCGCGCACCGGCGGCACGGCGGCGCCGGCGCAATCTATGTGATCCTGCGCCGACGCGGTTAAGAATTGCGACGATTCGGCTTGGCGGCATGTGATAGTATCTTGTCACTAATCCGTGGTTCAGCTAGCAGCAGCCACAACCATGGTCCAGCCAGTCTGGACCGCCGCTTTGACCATTGGAATTTCGCATCAAAATGAAGTCTGCACCTTTCCTGTCCGGCACTTCGCTGGTGGCAGTGATGGCTATGGCCCTGTTTGCCATGCCGGCATTGGCCAATGAGGCTGGCGAACAAGCCGCTTCTCAGCAAAGCCAGGAAATTGTCGTCACCGCCACGCCGTTTGCACATTCGGCGCAGGATACCCCGGCGATTCCGGCCAAGGTCGATGCCGATCAGATCCGCCAGTCCGGTGGGTCCAGCATTGCCGATGCGCTGCAATCGGTTCCGGGCATTTCGGCTTCGGGCTTTGCCCAGGGCGCATCGCGGCCGATCATCCGCGGGATGGATTCAAACCGGGTCCGGCTGCTGGAAAATGGCACCAGCATTTCAGACGTATCGGATATCGGCCCCGATCATGGCACGCCGCTTGATCCGCTTTCAGCCCGCAGTATCGAAGTGGTCCGCGGCGCGGCCACGCTGCGCTATGGCAGCCAGGCAATCGGCGGGGTGATCAACGTCCTTAATGATCGGGTGCCGATGCGGCGCGCGGGCGATCCGCTGCGCGGCGAATTCACCTCCAGCTTTGGCACGGTCAACGATGCCGCAGAAGTATCCGCCCTGATCGATACCCGCAGCGGTAATCTGGCGCTGCATGCCGATGGATTTTATCGCCATACCGGCGATTACCAGACCCCGCTGGGCGTGCAGGCCAATTCGTTTTTCCGGGGTTGGGGCGGATCGGTGGGCGGATCGCTGTTCAGCCCGGGCGGCAGCCATTCGGGGTTGGCGGTGACGCATTACGATACCCAATACGGAATTCCGGCCGAAGCCGCCTATATCGATATGCGCCAGACCAAGCTGATCTCGCGCAGCGTCTTCCTGCTGGGCGATGAGGAAGCGCTGCACCTTGACGGTTCCTATGGCGATTACGAGCATTCGGAGAAGGAGCCCGATGGCACCATCGTAACCACCTTCAGGAACAAGGAAGGCAATCTGCGCGGGGAATTGTTGCTGGGCGGGATTGGGCCGATCAGCAATGCCGCAATCGGGCTGGAATACCAGCACCGCGATTTTTCGGCCATTGGTGAAGCAGACAGCTATCTGCAACCTGCCACCTCACGCAATCTGGCCGCCTATGCCTTTACCGAAATTACGCTTTCGGATGGGCTTCACGTTGAAGGTGCGGCCCGGATTGAACGAGTCCGCGTTACCGGAACGCCGGCATCCAACCTGTTCACGACCCGCGAATTTACACCGCTGAGCGGGGCAGTGGGCGCGCTGCTTGATCTGTCAGACGGAATCAAGCTGGGCTTCACCGCATCTACCACCGGGCGCGCCCCGGCCCTGACCGAGCTGTTTGCGCGCGGCGGCCACGATGGCCCCCAAACCTATGAAACCGGCGATCCTGCGCTGGTTCCAGAACGCGCAAAAGGGCTGGAAATGAGCCTGAGGGTTGAACGCGGGCCGTTCGAATTCGATGGCAGCATCTATTCCACATGGTTCGGAAACTATGTCTATGGCGATCTGACCGGGCGGACCTGCGATGATCTGGGCAATTGCCTGGCGGGCACTGGCCAACCCCTGCGCGAAGTATTCTACCGCCAGCAAAACGCCCATTTCCGCGGGGTAGAGGCTGAGGCCCGGCTTGATTTGATCAAACAGCCCAGTGGGCTTCTGGCGCTGCGCTTGATGGGCGATTACACCCGCGCCAGCCTGGATGATGGCAGCAATGTGCCGCGGATCGCGCCGTGGCGGATTGGCGGCGGGTTGAAATGGACCAGCACCCGGTTTGACGCCGGATTTGATTACATGTGGCATGCCCGGCAGGATCAGTTTGGTGCTTTCGATACTCCAACCCAGGGCTACAGCGCACTCAGCCTGCATCTGGCCTGGCGCCCGTTCAAGGATCATCCGGGGATCGAATTGGGGCTTGTCGGCCAGAATCTGACCGATGATGTCCAGCTGCTGGCCACGTCATTCAACAAGGATCTGGTGATGGCGGCAGGCCGCTCGATCCGCTTCACCTTAAGGGTTGCTTCGTTCTAGCTTGGCCAAAGGGGTGCGCCCCGCTATGCGCCGCCTCCATGTCCAATCGCCGCACCTTCGCTATCATCTCGCACCCCGATGCGGGCAAGACCACGCTGACCGAGAAGTTGCTGCTGCAAGGCGGCGCGATCCATCTGGCGGGCGAGGTCAAGGCGCGGGGCGCGGCGCGGCGGGCCCGGTCTGATTGGATGAAGATCGAACAGCAGCGCGGCATTTCGGTGACCAGCTCGGTGATGACATTTGAGCGGCAGGGCATAACGTTCAACCTGCTTGATACCCCGGGCCACGAAGATTTTTCCGAAGATACCTATCGCACGCTGACCGCGGTTGATTCGGCGATCATGGTGATCGATGCCGCCAAGGGGATCGAACCACAGACCCGCAAGCTGTTCGAGGTTTGCCGGCTGCGTTCGGTGCCGATCATCACCTTCGTCAACAAGGTTGATCGCGAAGGGCGCAGCGTGTTCGAGACGCTTGATGAAGTGGCCGATGCGCTGGCGCTGGATGTCTGCCCGATGGCCTGGCCGATCGGGATGGGCGGTGAATTCAAGGGTGTGCTCGATTTCGCCTCGGGCCAGATCAGCCGCCCCGAAGGTGATAGCCGCGAATTTCTGGGCAAGCGCGATACGGGGGAAATTCCTGCGACCATCGCAGAGGAAATCGAACTGGCCCAGGCCGGCTATCCCGCATTCGATATCGAGGCCTACCGCAATGGCGATCTGACCCCGGTCTATTTCGGATCGGCGCTCAAGAATTTCGGCGTGACCGAGCTGATCGAGGCGATTGCAGACTATGCGCCGCCGCCGCGCCCGCAGCCCAGCAGTGCCGGCACAATCAACCCCGAAGGCAAGGAAGTGACCGGGTTCATTTTCAAGGTGCAAGCCAACATGGATCCGATGCACCGGGATAGGGTGGCCTTCATGCGGCTGGTTTCAGGCACCTTCAAGCGCGGCATGAAACTGATCCCATCGGCGCTGGGCAAGCCGGTGGCGATCCATTCGCCGATCCTGTTCTTTGCCCAGGACCGCGAACTTGCCGATACCGCGCAGCCCGGCGATATCATCGGTATTCCCAACCACGGGACGCTGCGGGTGGGCGATACCCTAAGCGAATTCAACAAGGTGCGGTTTACCGGCCTGCCCAATTTTGCGCCGGAAATTCTGCGCCGGGTGGTGCTGAAGGATCCGACCAAAACCAAACAGCTGCGCAAGGCACTGGATGATCTTTCGGAAGAAGGCGTGATCCAGGTGTTCTATCCGGAAATTGGCGCGCAATGGATTGTCGGTGTGGTCGGGCAGCTTCAGCTTGACGTGCTGATTTCGCGGCTTGAGGCGGAATACAAGGTTGAGGCCGTGCTTGAACCTTCGCCGTTCGATACTGCGCGCTGGATCAAGGGCACTGAGGCTGCGCTCAAGGCTTTTGCCGATATCAGCAAATCAAACCTGGCCAAAGATCGTGATGGCGATCTGGTATTCATGGCGCGGTCTGCCTGGGATGTATCGTATCAGCAGGAAAAGAACCCCGAACTCGCTTTTTCGGCGACCAAGGAAAGATAGGCAGCCGCCACCACTCCATTCGTCATCCCCGCGCAGGCGGGGATGACGAATGGAGTGGGCCGGGGCGTCATGGGGCACGGGCTTGTCGAAGCCCGTATGCTGACCTAGTCTGACCCGCATGGAATTCACCGATCACATCACCGCCGAACACGAAGCCATGATCGCCCGGCAGGCGGTCTATTTCGTGGCCACCGCTGCACCAGACGCGCGGATCAACCTTAGCCCCAAGGGGCTTGACGGAACCTTCAAGGTGCTGGGCCCAAACCGGGTCGCCTATCTCGATTTGGGCGGTTCCGGGAACGAGACCCACGCCCATCTGGCTGCAGATGGCCGGATCACGATCATGATGTGCAATTTTGAACAGCCCGCGCTGATCCTGCGCCTTTATGGGCACGGCCGGCCGGTGCTGCCGCAAGATCCAGATTGGGCGGAACTGGCAGGGCATTTCACGCTGCTGCCTGGAACCCGGCAAATATTTGATATCACGGTTGATTCCGTCCAAACCAGCTGCGGCTGGGGTGTGCCGGTGATGGAGCTTGGCAAGCACCGCGAAACGCTGACCAAATACCACGCCCAGCAAGATCCGGCGAAGTGGGCAGCCAAAATGGCGGGGCGGACGCAAAGCATCGATGGCCTGCCAACGCGGGCCAGCGATCGCTATATCGCCGGGAGCTGATGCAGCTAACCTTTGCCACCTATAACATCCACAAGGCGGTGGGGCTGGACCGGCGGCGCAATCCTGATCGGATTCTGGCGGTGCTGAACGAGATCGATGCCGATGTCGTCGCGCTGCAAGAAGCCGATCGGCGGATCGGGCGCCGCGAAAGCGTGCTGCCGCTGGATCATATTGAAGACTATAGCCCCTACCGCGCGGTGCCGCTTAACCACCGGCCCGACAGTCTGGGCTGGCATGGCAATGCGCTGCTGGTGCGGCGCACGATCCAGCTGGCCGAAGCCGCCGTGGTGCCGCTGCCGGTGATCGAACCACGCGGGGCGATCCGCGCCGATCTGATCGCGGGCGGCCAGCGGTTTCGGGTTGTCGGCATGCACCTTGATCTATCGGGCCTGCGCCGCCGCCAGCAACTGCGCGCGATCCTGGCCCACCTGGCGCGCTGCGATCACCATTGCCCCACGGTGGTGATGGGTGATTGCAACGAGTGGAGTGTCCGGCGCGGGGCACTGGGCGAATTTGCGGCTCCGTGGCGGGTGCTGGCCCCGGGCCGCAGCTTTCCCGCGCGCCAGCCGATAGCCCGGTTTGATCGGATCGCCCTTAGCGCGGAATGGACCGTGGCCGAGGCGCAGGTCCACCATTCAGCCCTGGCTGCGCGGGCATCAGACCACCTGCCGGTCTGGGCCCGTCTGGAGTTGCCCAAAATTTAGGCAATTGTATACTTGACAAAGCAGCGTTGAAATGTCACTACAATTGGCATGGACATTACCGCACCTCGCTTCACCAACGAAATCGCAGCCCGCGAATATCTCGAAGGGCTGCATTGGCCGACTGGGCCTTTCTGCCCGCATTGCGGATCGTTTGGCGCTACCCGCTTGCAGGGCGGGCATCATCGCGCCGGGTTGATCCAGTGCAATGATTGCCGCCAGCAATACACCGTCACTGTCGGCACCGTGTTTGAACGCTCCAAGGTTCCCTTGAACAAGTGGCTGCTGGCCAATCACCTGCTTTGCAGCAGCAAGAAGGGCATCAGCGGCCACCAGATGGCCCGTATGCTGGGCGTTACCTACAAGACAGCGTGGTTCATGATGCACCGCATCCGTGAAGCCATGAAGGACACGCACCCCGGCCCCATGGGCGGCTATGGCGAAACCATCGAAGCCGATGAAACCTATGTTGGCGGCAAGATCAAGAACCGCAGCAACAAGCAGCGCCGCTACATGGTCGCGCAAGAAGGCCGCGTTTCCCTTAAGTCGAAAGAGGCTGTTGTCTCGCTTGTCGAACGCGGTGGCCGCGTCCGTTCATTCCATGTCGCCAATGTCAACGGCAACACCCTGCGCCACGTTCTGGTCACCAATGCCGACCGTGGATCGTGGCTCATGACCGACGATCACAGCGGCTACAAGGCGGTTGGCACCGAGTATGTCGGCCACGGCGTGGTTGCCCACTCCAAGGGCGAATATGGCCGCGCCGGGGTGTTCCATACCAACACCATCGAAGGCTACTTCTCGATCCTCAAGCGCGGGATCATCGGCGTCTATCACCATGTCAGCAAGGCGCACCTGCAACGCTACTGCACCGAGTTCGACTTCCGCTACAACACCCGCAAGCTGAATGACTTTGAGCGCGCCGAACACTCCCTGCTGGGCGCTGTCGGCAAGCGCCTGACCTATCGGCGGACTGCTAGCGCCGCGTGAGCCGTTCAAGGCTCCCCCGCGCAAGGGGCAAAAGCGAAGGCGCTATTTCAAGTGAGACTCGGCAGGCTTTGGCTTGCTAGGAACGTGGGGCTTCGGCGCTGTTTTCAACATGCGCCGCAGCACTTCGTTTTCTCTCTCTTGATCGGTTTCAGTCATGGCGGATGATCCTCACCAGTATAGCCTATCAGAGTTCGCTACGCAGTTCACCTGGGCGTTACTATTTTGGAATGCAGCCGAACGGACTTTGCGCCAAATTGTTGCCGAACTTATCGGCAGCAGCACCGCGGCCGCCCTCGCCGTGGCCATGGATATGGGAACTAGAGGGGTTCTGAGCGCTCTTGAGGCTTCTAGAAGGCAAATCACGGATGCTGACGAGCTATGCGATCACCTAGCTCACTTGAGCGTCGGTTTCAGCATCTTGATCGGCCATCGAAACCACTACGTTCACGGCCTGTCCGGCGTAAGTTGGAAAGATAAAGAACCCAGAGATTCGATCATTCATCTCGATGGGTTCATTATCACTCTCAAAGGCGAAGGCCGGCTCCGATCAACGATGAGGCAGATAGCTTTCAAAGAGATGCTGGAATTCAAGCAGCATTGCTTGGATTTGTCTCAATATGCGCGAGCGGTAATGAATGAGCTAGTTGAAGATGAGTGGGAGCTTGAAGGTCTCTTAGATACTGATCCGCCATCACTTCAAAAACCAATCTGGCCAAAATCCTTACAGAACACTCCGAGTTATCTGCAAGCGTGATGGCACCTGCCTCGATCATCGCTGGGGTGATCTCAATCCCCTGACTGTCACGCTCTTTTTGCACTTGCGAACCTCCTTGCTTTCTCACGTACACAATGCCCAAAATTTAGGCATCTGCGCAAGAAATGCGCGTTGGCTGGTTGATCGGCGCAACCCTGTTGCGTTCAGGGCGCTGATTTTCTGTCTTAATTGCAGATTGGCACGGCCCTTGCTGCATATGCGAAGCCGGCAGTGACGCCGGTTATGCAAACAGGGACAGGCCATGAAATTCATCATTGCCATCATCAAGCCGTTCAAGCTCGACGAAGTCCGCGATGCGCTGGGCGCGATCGGGGTGGCGGGTATGACGGTGTCCGAAGTAAAAGGCTTCGGGCGGCAAAAAGGGCAGACCGAGATTTATCGCGGCGCCGAATACACCACCAATATGCTGCCTAAGGTGAAGCTGGAGATCGCGGTCAGCGATGATCTGGCACCCCAGGTGGTCGAGGCAATCCAGCAAGCCGCCAGCACCGATGCGATCGGTGATGGCAAGGTGTTCGTGCTCGATCTGGCAGCGGCCACCCGCATCCGCACCGGTGAAACCGGGGATACCGCGCTGTGAAGGGCTTCAACGCCGCAGCGCCAACAGGAGGACACAATCAATGAACCGCAAGCTTTTTGGCGGCTTTGGACTGGCGGCATCCACGCTGCTTTCCGCTTCCGCCGCTTTCGCAGCCGAGGGCCCGATCAAGGCCCCTTCGGCCGAACAGATGGCCACCATGGTCAACAAGGGTGATACCGCCTGGATGCTGATATCCTCGGTGCTGGTGCTGATGATGAGCATTCCGGCGCTGGCGCTGTTCTATGGCGGGCTGGTGCGCACCAAGAACATGCTCAGCGTGTTGATGCAGGTCTTCATGATCGTCAGCATCGCGGCGCTGGTCTGGGTCGGCTGGGGCTATACCATGGCGTTTACCTCAACCAATTCGCCGTGGCCGATGCTGGTCGGCGGGTTCGACAAGGCGTTCCTTTCGGGCGTTTCGGTAAGCACCTATGCCGCCACATTCTCAAACAATGTCTATCTGCCTGAATTCGTCTTCGTGATTTTCCAGATGACGTTCGCCTGCATCACGCCGGCGCTGATTGTCGGGGCTTTTGCTGAACGGGTAAAGTTCTGGCCGCTGATGCTGTTCATGGTGTTGTGGCTGACGATCGTCTATTTCCCGATTGCGCACATGGTGTGGTTCTGGGCCGGGCCCGATTTCCTGGTCGATGCGCCCAAGGATGCCGGATACCTGTGGGATCTGGGCGCGCTGGATTTTGCCGGCGGCACCGTGGTTCACATCAACGCCGGGATCGCCGGGCTGGTTGGTTGCCTGATGATCGGCAAACGTGTGGGCTATGGCCGCGAAGCCACCCCGCCGCATTCGTTGACGATGACCATGATCGGAGCATCGCTGCTGTGGGTGGGCTGGTTCGGCTTTAACGCCGGATCCAACCTTGAAGCCAATGCGGTAACCGCGGTGGCCTTCATCAACACCTTCGTTGCAACCGCCGCAGCGGCGCTGAGCTGGGCGGTGGTTGAGCAGATCCATCACAAGCGCCCTTCGTTGCTGGGCGCGGTTACCGGGGCTGTCGCCGGGCTGGTCGCGATCACGCCGGCCTCAGGCTTTGCCGCGCCGATGACCTCGATCTACCTGGGTCTGATCGTATCGCCGATCTGCTATTTCTTCGTCTCCTATGTGAAGAACCGGCTGAAGTATGATGATACGCTGGACGTGTTCGGGGTTCACTGCATTGGCGGGATCGTGGGGGCAATCGCCACCGGGATCGTCGCTGATCCGGCGCTCGGCGGGCAGGGTGTGTTCGACTATTATGTCTTCCCGGCCGGAGTGGTCCAATACGATATGGCCGCGCAGGTCGGCAAGCAGATCAAGGCGGTCGCGGTCACGCTGATCTGGTCGGGCGGGGTATCGGCAGTGCTGTTCTATGCCATCGACAAGGTCTTTGGTCTTCGGCCCAGCGAAGAGGCCGAACGCGAAGGGCTTGACCTCACCGAACACGGCGAACGCGCCTACAACTATTGAGCCTCATCAAGCTTGGCAGGGTCGAGGCTTTCCCTCCTCCTCTCCCCGATCCTGCCTCCCCGTGTTCCTCCTGCGAACACCAACTGACAAAGGGCCGGAGCGTCGCCGCTCCGGCCCTCTTTTTTGCTGGGGATGGAATCGAAGCCTAGCGTTCGCGCCCGCTGGTCCAGAACGTGCTGAAGATCGGATCGAGCAGATAGCTTAGCGCGCTGCGTTTCTTCAGCGGGATCAGCACTTCGGCGGGGATGCCCGCGCGGATCGCGCTTTCACCATGGACCGAACGGATCTTGTCCAGCTCGCTGGCCGGCACGATCACTTCGATCGTGAAGTAGTGCAGCCCAGTGCGCTGGTCCTCAAGCGCATCGGCCGAAACCTTGCTGATTCTGCCGTCAAGCGCGGGCAGATTGCGATCGTGCAACGAGCTGAAGCGAACCTGCGAGATCATCCCGATCTTGATCGTATCGGCATCGTTTGGCAGCATTTTGGCCTGGATCACCAGTTCCCGGTTATCGGGCACGATCTGCATCAAGGTTTCGCCCGGTGCGATCACGCCGCCAACCGTATGGACCCTGAGATCAACCACATGGCCATCGGTGGGTGCGCGCACGGTGGCCCGCGCCAGCTGTTCGCGCGCGGCGACCAGCCGGGGCTGCAATTCAGCCAGGCGAACCTGCACTTCGCGCATCTCGGTGGCGGAATCGGCAACCTGCTGGCTGCCCAGCGAAACCGACTGCAGTTTGGTCTCACCAATCGATTGACGCGATCTGGCCATCTCGGCGGTCAACGCGCCGTATTCGCCATCAAGCTGTGCGGCGGCGCGTTCAAGTTCGCGCACCCGGGTTTTGGATACGTACCCGCGCCGTTCAAGGTCACGCAGCCCATCAAGTTCTTCCCCGATCAGCCGGCGCTGTTCGCGATTGGCGCTGGCCTGATACTGCGCAGCGTCAATCATTGATCGGCTTTGCCCGGCGCGTTGGCCCAGGACGCCGCGTTGCACTCCCAGCGAATCCCGCTGGGCCCGCAGCACTTGCCGCTGGCCCCGCATCGCTTCATCAGCCAGCAGCCGATCGTCTTTGCTAAGCTTGGCAAATTCGGTCGGCTCGGCAAAATCGCCCAGCCCCAGAATTTGTGCCTTCAGCCGTTCGCGCTGGGCCAGCAGCGTGATCACTTCACCGCTCAGGCTGCGCTCATCAGCGGTCAGGCTTGATTGTGAAATCAACGCCAGCTGTTGCCCGGCGCGGACCAGTTGGCCCTCATTGACGCCCAGTTCTGAAAGAATTCCGCCTTCGCGGTGCTGGACCAGCTGGCGGCTGCCGGAAACCGCAACGATCCCCTGGGCCATCGCCCCGGCGTGGAGCGGGATCAGTGCTGCGGCGCCCAGCAGCAGCCCAAAAAAGCCCCCTGCAATCCACAGGCCGCGCCGGATTTCCTTCTTCGGCGTGCCGGCTGTTGCGATTTGATCTTCCATTGCGGACGTATCGAATGCCATGTCAGACATTGCCTCCTCCCGCATCGCGCTGCATCGCCAGGACATTGCCGCGGGCGGCCTCTTCGCGCAAGGCGCCGATCACTTCGGCGCTGGTGCCCTGGTGCTCAATCGCGCCATTGCGCAGCACCACCAGGCGATCGCAGCTGTTGATTATCTGGCCCTGATGCGCCGCCACCAGCACCGCCGCACCGCGCGCTTTGGCATTGCTGATCGCCCACAACAGCGCCCGTTCGCCCTCGGAATCGAGCGCTGCGTTGGGCTCATCCAGGACCACCACTTTGGGTGCGCCATACAGCGCGCGGGCCAGCGCGATCCGCTGAAGTTGTCCGCCCGAAAGGCCAAAGCCGTCTTCGCCAACTTTGGCATCATATCCGCCGGGGAAACGCAGGATCATCTCATGGACCCCGGTCAGCTTGCCGGCCTCGATCACGCGATCGGCAACTTCATCGGGGTTTTCACCGCGCAGCGCGGCAAAGCGAGAGATGTTTTCGGCGATGGTGCCTGGCAGCAGCGCCGAAGCCTGCGGCATATAGCCGATATGGTTTGCCAGTGCGTCGGGCTCCCAATCGGTGAAATTCGCGCCATCGATCCGGACTTCGCCGACGTGCGGGGTAAGTGCACCCGCCGCGATCCGCATCAGGGTGCTTTTGCCGGCTCCGGAATGGCCAACCATCCCCACAACTTCGCCAGGCTTCAATTCAAGGCTGACACTGCGCAGGATGAACGCATCCTGTTTGGCATTGTGCATGGTAATCCCGGCCAGCAACAGATGGCCGGTCGGTTCGGGAAGGCGGTGGTATTCGCGATCTTCGGTGCCCGCTGCGCCCAGCAGCTGCCCCAGCGTTTCAAGCGCCTGGCGTGCAGACTGGATCTGGCTCCAGGTTCCCACCAGTTGTTCAACCGGCTGCAATGCGCGGCTAAGCAAGACCGAGGCAGCGATGATTGTGCCCGAAGAAATCATCCCGTTGATCGCCAGCACAGCACCAAGCCCCAGCGCCAACGATTGCATCAGCATGCGGGTGAACTTGATCAATCCGCTGTATGTCAGCCCGCCGCGCTGGGCATCGGCTGCGGCGTGGAGCCCTTTGGTGCGGGCCACCTGCTGACGCTTGACCATGGCTTTTCGCAGCCCCAGCACCCCGATCAGTTCGGCTTGCGAGGATAGCGCTTCCTGGGCCTGATAGGCGGCGGCGCTGGCCTGCATTCCGACTTTGCTGTGGGCGCGCGAATTGCGTTCGTTCAGCACCGCCAGTGCGATCAGGATCGCGCTGCCGATAACGATCATCAGCCCCAGCAGCGGGTGAATCAGGAACGCGACGATGAAATAGATCGGGGTCCACGGCGCATCGAACATGGCGGTGACAGCCGGACCGGTCAGCGTCTGGCGCAGCGTATCAAATTCGCGCATCGCCTGGCCGGTGCTGGCGCTGCGCTGGGCCGATACCAGTTTGGCCATGATCCGGCCCGAAAGTTCTTCATTCAGCTTGAGGCTGGCGGCTGCCATCAGCCGTGCGCGGACATTGTCCAGCGCTGCCAGTGTGCCCAGCGCAATCCCCAGAATTACCGTGATCCAGACCAGCGTGGTAACCCCGCCGGTCGGCACAACGCGGTCATAGACCTGCATCATGTAGATCGTTGGTGCCAGATTAAGCAGGCTTATCAGCGCGCTGAATCCGATTGCCGCATAGAAATGCGATCTGCAGGCGGCGAAGGCGCCGCGCATCGCCGGCGGAATTCTTTCACTCAATGCCATAATGCCAAGCCCCCACTTAGAGCATCACTGCGCGATAAAGGTTTATATCCCCTAAGCAAGGAGACGAGGCAGATGCCTCGCCTCCTTACCGGGGGGCCCATCAGAACAGGAAGTGGTGATCCTGGTTGAGGAACGAGAGTTCATCAGCCGATTGGTTGATCCCCAGCTCGAAGTTCCGATGGAGTCTGGTTTGCGTGCCATGTTCGCGGCCCATACCCAGATCGTCGGTTTCGAGTTGCTGGGCCATCGGCGCCAGGTTCTCGAATGTCTGGCCAAGGCCCGACACCGACTGGTTGAGCGACAAGCCAAGCTGCGGCCCAGTCAACTGTCCGGGCTGGATCAGATTTTCACTGGCCCAGTTGCTCTGCCAGCTTTGACCGGCAAGATGGTCTTGCACAGTGCCGGCAACGTCATTCAGCATCGGTTCGTTGAACGCAACGGCCGTAACGCTGTTCGCACCGCTGATCTGGTCTTGCAGATGCTGGCCAGCAGCTGGGCTGCCGCCGGTCCCGTTCACGATGTCCTGCGGGCGCAGATCGCCGATCACGTTGCCGCCGGTTCCGCCGGTGTTGAACACCACGCGGTGGTCCGATGCCAGGCCGGTGATATCAACCGTATCGTTGGCATCGCCGCTCACCGTGATGGTGTTGTAGGCAAGACCCGTTCCGACGAAGTTGCCGATCACCTGAACCGTATCGCCGGTTCCGCCGGTGTAGCTGTTGCCATCGGCCAAGGCCCCGGCAGCGGCTCCACCGGTGCTGGTAAGCACGCGCAGTTCCTCAACATTGCGAAGTTCGGCAACGATCTGGGCATCGGTGGTGCCGTTGCGGGTAACAACGATCCCGCTTGCTGCATCCATCAAGGTATGGCCCACACCAAGCGCCAGCCAGGCTGTCGCTGAATAGATGCGGAACACTTCTGCGCTGGCATCGCCGATCAGGCTGAAGGTATCACCGGCGCCGTTGCCGCCATCGATAACATCATGGCCTTCGGTGGAGTAGGTGACGAACACATCGTCCCCGTCGCCGCCGTTGACCCAATCGATGCCGGCCCCGCCAACCAGAATGTCAGCAGCGGTTCCGCCGTTCAGCGTATCGTTGCCGCTGCGGCCCAGCAGGATCATCGAACCGGTGCCAGCGGCGTTGCCGATGGTGTTGCCATTGGCCAGCGCATCGATGGTCACCGCATAGGTGGTGGCACCGATCTGCAACTTTTCGATGGTTTCAACGATGTCGCTGCCCTGTGTTCCGACCAGGTCCTTCACAACGAAGAACGTTGGGCCTGACGAGGTGAAGCCGAAATCGAGGACATTACCGGTGAAGACAGCCGTATCGCCGCCACCCACGCCGTGGGCGCCGCCGCTCAGGATGTCGTCTCCAGTTCCGCCAGTCAGGGTATCGTTGCCGCCATTGCCCTGCAGGGTGTCGGCTCCGGCACCGCCGCTGAGCAGGTTGGCGAGCGAGTCACCGCGAAGCAGATCGTTGTGCGCCGAACCGGTCAGGTTTTCGATCCCGACAAGGGTGTCCTTGCCAGCGCCGCCGGTGTTCTGAACCCCGGCAACATTGAGCGCAACCGTTACCCCTGCCGCGGCAGCGGCATAGGATCCGGTATCGTTGCCACCCTGGCCCAGCAGGCCATCATCGCCGGCGCCGCTTTCCAGCGTGTCATCGCCGGTGTTGCCATACAGCAGGGTATCACCCGCTGCAGCAGTCAGGGTATCACCAGCAGCCGTTCCGGTCTTGA
The DNA here is from genome assembly GCF_040079535.1 of Novosphingobium sp. GTDB lineage: Bacteria > Pseudomonadota > Alphaproteobacteria > Sphingomonadales > Sphingomonadaceae > Novosphingobium. The sequence continues at coordinate 90,003 of NZ_JBEBKB010000005.1, forward strand.
TCGTGATCGTTTCGGTTGTGGCTGCCATTGTGGTGGTTTCAGTTGCCTGCACATCAAGGGTGTAGGTTTCCCCTGCCTGCATTGCGGTGCCGGTGCGGCTGACTGCCCCAGCCGGGCTGACCGTGAACCCGCCGCTGGGCGCGCTTGATGCCACCAGCTGGTAGGTAAAGGTTGCACCAGGTTCGGATGACATCGTTGCGAACTGGACGGTCCCGGGCAACGCGGTGTTGCTGGGGGTTAGCGGGTTCATCCGCAGGTTCAGATCGTCATCGATGATCGTTCCCGTTGCCGAACTGTCGGCGATCGTGGCATTGACCGCCCCAGAGAGATAAACCGTGAAGGTTTCGTTCGGTTCCGGTGTGACATCGCCGGTGATTTCCACGGTGAAGGTTCCGGTGGTTGAGCCTGCCGGAATGGTGACGGTGCCCCAGCTTCCGACAAAATCAAGCCCGGCCCAGGCCGTATTATCGGCCCAGCCCCAGTTGACCGTGGTTTCTACACCCGACACCGCCGACTGCGTGACCGTAAAGGTCATCAGTTTGCTTCCGGTGTGGCCTTCGACGATGCTGACATCAGCGATCGTCAGGCTTGGCATGGCATCGTCGTTGGTGATCGTTGCCTGGCCCTGGTTATCGGCCAGGGTTGCGCCATTGGTCGGAGCCGAGAGATCCACGGTGAACGTTTCGTTCAGTTCGAACAGCGTATCACCGCGCACCACTACGTCGATTGTGGCAGAGCCAGCCGGTGCCGATGCAAGGGCGGCGGGGAAAGTCACCGTCCCGGAATTGGCATCGTAATCCAGATCGGCGGTCGTCGCCGAGCCGTCGTTCGTGGTGTAGCTGACCGTAACCGGCAGGATGTAGCTGTTGCTGAGCGCAACGGTGAAGGATGCATTGTGTGTACCTGCATTGCCTTCGTTGCCGTTGGGATCGGTGATCGCCACTGTCGGCGGGACCAGCGAATAGGTGCCGTCAGAGAACTGCGCCAATTCGCAATCGACAACCACATCGTTCCCATCGCGATTTGCAACGGTATCTTCAATGCGGAAGGCGTTGTGCGAATTGCCCAGCGGATCGACATAGGCGATCTTGGTGACAGTGTATTCGCTAAGCGCACCGGTGAACACGACCTTGTCGGCAGTGCCAATCGGGCCGCTATCACCCAGCACGTGGCCCTTGGAGCCATCGGCATAGGTGGTGCGCACTTCGCCGCGGTGGATGGTTGCCCCGGTCACTGCCGAATGGGCATTGCCATAGCGGGCATCCAGATCGTTGTAGAGGCTGTTGTCAACGATCGCGCTATCACCAAAGATGAAGTCGTCGCCGCCCAGGCCGCGCATGGTGTCGTCTCCGCCACCGCCGATCAGATAGTTGTTGGCACCGTTGCTGGTGCTGGTTGCCGCATCTGCGCCGGTCAGATCATCACCCGCCCGCGATCCAACCAGGCCTTCGAGGAAGGCATAGGTATCCATCAGGGTAGAGCCGGTGCCGTTCTGGTTGGAGTTCTGGAGGTTGGCAGTGATCGGAATATCAGCGTCTTCATAAGAGCCGATGTCCATATCGCCCTGGGTGCCATCACCGTTCCATTCGATGATGGTCCGGCCAAGCCCGATCGGCGAATCGCCGTTCAGACGGTCACCGTCGTTGGCCACCGCACCAAGCCCGCCTTCGAGCAGATCGTTGCCCGAACCGCCGTTGATGTTGTCATCGCCGACATTGCCCTGCATCCAGTCGTTGCCGTTGCCGCCGAACATTTCGTCGACCCCGTCACCGCCGTTCATGTAGTCATTGCCTTCGCCGCCCATCATCAGGTCGGTATCGCCTTCGCCGAACACTTCGTCGTCGCCGTCATCGCCGTAGACTTCGTCGATCCCGTCGCCGCCATGGACATCGTCGTTACCGGCCGCGCCATGAACCACATCGAGTACCCCGACGCCGGCGAAGATGTGATCGTTGCCGTTGCCGCCGTTGATCGTATCGTCGTTTTCGTCGTCGTAGATCCAGTCATCGCCGTCGCCGCCGAAGATGTTGTCGTTGCCCTGGCTGCCCTGGATCGTATCGTTGCCGGCATCGCCGTAGATGTAGTCATCGCCCAGACCGCCGGCGATGTAATCGTTGCCGTCACCGCCCGAGACGATGATGTGGCCTTCGTTGGCGGGGGTTAGCCCATCAGGCAGCATGTGCTGGCTGGCATCGAAGAAATCGTTGATGTTGCTGTTGCTATCGACGCTGGTCAGCGCGCCGGTGCTGTCAAGGATGAACCGGGCGGTCTGATCGCCAAACGCCGAACCAGTGTGTTCAAGCCCGGTGGTGCGCTCGATCATTTCCGAGAAGGTGTGGCTCAGCAGTTCGTCACCCAGGTGGTGGCCAACCGGCATCCGGTAGAGGTAGTAGAACCGGTCACCATCCATCAGGCGCTGACCGAAATCGAGCATGATGTAAGAGAAGGTGGTGCCCAAGGGGCCATCGAAGGTCGGACGTTCGGCCAGGCCGCCCATCCACAGATCGATATCCCAGATCCCCTGATCGCCTTCGCCGAATTCCCACTGGCCCGATGTTTCGTTGTAGCTGGGCGCGCCTTCCATGAAGGCCACGGCATCATCATGCAGCGGATCGGCAGCATTGCTATAGGCGTCCAGAACGGCCTGCGCCGCGGCCCGGATATCGGCCAGAGTGGCTGTCCCGGCCTGATAGGCGGCGCGGGCTTCATCGATGCCCCAATTGTGCGCCAACGGATCGTTGTCACGGCCATAGGCGGCGATGAAGTTGACCAGCGATTCAGGGGTGCGCAGATGAGCACCGAAATCCTGCCAGCTGGTATAGGGAGCCAGCGCGCTGCCGGCATTGTCTGCGTTGAATGCTACCTGGCCGGTATAGACCTGCTGGCGCAGTTCGTTGAGCGTCGGCAAGCCGACATCGCGGCTGCGGGCAAGGTTGAGCGCGGCCAGATCGAGCGGCGCGCCAACCAGCGTCTGCTGCAGCGCCGGGGTAACGAATTCGTCAATCCCGTTGGCTTGCTGGCGCAGCAGACCCAGCGTGACTTCCGAGCTGCCGGTTGCTTCGTACAAGCCGGGGTTGAGGAACGCGTCGAACAGATCGACGTTTTCGAAGGTTTCGACATAGCCCACTTCGCCCGGGTTCTTGCCGTTAACATCGGTGATCGCAACCTGGAGCTGTTCGGTCAGCATCGAGTGCCCGAGCCGGAATACCGACTGCGAGAATTCAAGGCTGACGTTGGGCACAACGTCGGTTGAGTAGGAAACGAATTCAGGCAGATACACCGCCAGCGAGCGGACATAATCGTTGATCGCGATGTGGTTGTATTCGCTTTCGGTGATCAGGCGTCCGGCCTGGAAGACATAGTCGCCATCCCATGCGGTGCCGCCGGTGGCGCTATCAATGTTGATTCCTGCGACGGTAAGGACCTGCGCCACGCCTTCGCTATCGTAGTAGCCGATTCCGGTTACGCCATCCGAAGCGGTCCCGGTTACGCGGGTCCATTCGTTGACAAAGGCCGCAACCTCAGCGTCGGTTGATCCGGCCGCCTTCAATGCAGCTGCCTCGGTCATGACCGAATTCATCACGTTGCGCGATTGCAGGTTGTGCTCTTCATGGAAGATGTTGTGCACAGCCGTCAGGCCGATGTTTTCGTTGGTGCGGCCATCGCCCGAAACATAGTGGATCGCCAGCAGGTCATCACGGACCAGCGGATCGTTCGACCCGGTATCAGTGCCCTGCGCCATATCGGCGAACATCGTCTGGTTGGTGCGCACCACGGTGCCATCTTCGTTGCGGACGAACGGATCGCTGGCATCCTGGCCGGCCAGTCCGGTCCAGCCGGCGGGGACCGCGGTTGACCACAGTGTGCCATTGGGGGTGTAGAGCAGCTTGCCGGTGTTATCGACGCGAATGGCCGGAACATCCTGCGAATCAGCATCGGTCAGGATCACGCCGATCCGGGCTGCGTTGAACACCATATCGGCCCAGGTTGCCATGTTGTGCAACGCTTTGGCCGTGATATCGGCGTTCGCCGCCAAGGAGAGATCGTTGTAGGTATAAACCGATCCGTCAAAGCTGGTCACATTGCCGTCTTCGGCGCTGGTGATCAGCAGGCCGGTTGCGCGGCCCTGATCATCATACTGGCGCAGCAGCGCGTTGACCGTGGCGTGGCTGCCATAGGTCTGGCTTTGATCGATCATGAAGCCGGTGTTGTTGTTGTAGCTGGCTACTGCGCCGGGCAGCAGGTTGCCGTTCGCGTCAAAATCGCTAGCCGGATTGCTCAGCTTTGCGCGGTTAAGGTACATGATGTTCGAAGCGCCGTGGATGTATTCCGGGCTGAGCGGATCGATGTACAGCGGGTCATTTGGCGAAAGCGGGATCGCGACAAAGCCGCCGCCCTTGCTGATGAAATCCAGCCCGTGATCGAAGAACTGACCAAATGCGACGAAGAATTCGTTGAAGGCCGCGCCGCCCAGAACGCCCTGATCGCCGATGAAGGCAGCAGTGGTCGTACCGGTCTGCGGATAGACGGTGCTGCCCACAGGCACGTCGCCCCCGCCGGTTCCTTGGGCGGCAGCATCGCGCGCGGCTACAGCCGCGGGGTTGTAGATCGGGCTGAGCGGATCGGTGATCGAGCTGGAAATCAGATTGGTGATCAAACGCACCGATGAATCCAGCACAACCGAAGTGCCCATTTCCATCGGGTTGTTGGGATCGACCTGTGCATAGGTTGTGCCCTGGGCATCCTCGCCCGGCGTGTTGGTATAGGTCAACCGCAGGAAATCGGTATCGGCGGTGGTCCTGCCGCCCAGCGGGTTTGCGCCCGGGGTATAGTTGCCGAACTGGTCATAGGCGCCAACCAGGTTGTTGTTGGCGCTGTTGACTTCGCGCACACCGGCGGGATCAAGCGCGCCGAACAGCTGGGTGTAATCGGTGCCGATTTTTACCTGCTTGAGCAGATAGGCGAGATCGATCTTAGCGAGGCGGACATTTGCCATTTTCATATTCCTTCCAGAATTTTCAAAATCTCAAGGGTTGCATTCCTCGCGCTGCAAGCACGGGGGTTCGTCTTTCGACGGTCAATCTAGTGTGGGGGCAGGTGATCCCGCCGCTTGGCCTAGGGCCTAAGCCAGGATCGAATGCCCCACGCAGCAAAGCGTGGAACGGTTCCTGGGACTGGCAATTGGATGACCTGTTGCATTGGTACTATCCCCCATGCGCAGAATCGCGCACTTTCGGTTTTCGGTTTCAGTGAGAGCTGGGTTCTTTCTTTTCGAGCGACCGGCGCGAGAACCTTGGCAGGCCCTAAGAATACGACCTGGGTGCTACGAGCGACAAGGCAATTAACCCTAAGCCCGAATTTGCCGGTTCAGATCGCGAAAATTCGGAAAAACCAAATATATTGAGGGTGTTGAGCGCGGGTCTGGCGGCATTTGCGGCCAATTGTCCAATTTTGGGACGAACAAATTCTTTTGCAGGTCAATAACTTATCTGACACGAACCTGACAAATTGAGGGTTCTTCTGCGATAGGCCGGTTCCGAGTCGCGATGAGCGGTAACCACGATTCGCAACCTTTCCCTAACCTGGGCGCCGGTCAGGGCTTTGCTTGCGCCAGGCTGTCAGCGGGCCAGGGCCAATTCGCTTTCAGCCATCAGCTGCGCCATGATCTGCGCGGCGGGGGCTTCCTCGGTTACCATGCCGACCGATTGTCCGGCCATCAGCGATCCATTTTCGATATCGCCATCTATCACCGCGCGGCGCAGGGCCCCGGCCCAGAACTTTTCGATCTCCAGCTGGGCTTCCAGCATTTCGATCGTACCGGCATCAAGCAATGCAGCCACTTCGCGCTGCTTGGCGGTGAATTCCTCGGTGCCTTTGTTCTTCAGCGCCCGGACCGGGATCACCGGAAGGCGCGGATCGACCTGGACCGAGCTTTCCGCATCGCGGGCATTGGCGCGGAAGAAGGCCTTCTTGAAATCGGGGTGGGCAATCGATTCCGTGGCGCAGGCAAACCGGGTGCCCAGCTGCACGCCCGATGCGCCCATCTCAAGGTAGGCCGCGATCATATCGCCGTGGCCGATCCCGCCGGCCACGAACACCACATGATCCTCCGCCAGTTCGGGCAGGAACTCCTGCGCCAGAACCGATGTCGCCACCGGGCCAATATGCCCGCCCGCTTCGCTGCCTTCGATCACCAGCGCATCCGCGCCGCCGCGCAGCAGCCGCTTGGCCAGCGCCAGGGTAGGGGCAAAGACCAGCGCCTTGCCGCCAAACGCCTTGATCGCCTCAACACTCCCGCGCGGGGGGATCCCGCCGGCCAGCACCACATGGCTGACCCGGTGCGCCGCGCAGACCGCAATCAGATCGTTCAGCAGCGGGTGCATGGTAATCAGGTTTACGCCAAACGGCCGCGCGGTAAGCGCTTTGGTCGCGGTGATTTCTGCGTCCAGCAGGTCAGGGGTCATCGCCCCGCAGGCGATCACGCCAAACCCGCCGGCATTGCTGATCGCGGAAACCAGATTGCGTTCGGAAACCCAGCTCATCGCGCCGCACAGCACGGCATGCTCACTACCAAGGAATTCGATGCCGCGCCGCATCAGCGCATGGGTTTTATTGTGCACTTGGCCCCCTGGGGAAAGAATGGCTGGAACCGGCCTATAAGCGGGGCTCCGCAAGGACTCCAGCGCAATGCACCGCGCCGGTGCCACAATTCGCCAATGCGGTGTCTGCAGTCGAGGCTTGACGGCAAAATCTATATATGTAGACTTAAGCGATGATGCAGCGAAACCGCCCACCGTCCCGCCAGACACTCGCAGTGCTCGAAGCGATCGCTTCGGCCCGGCAGGAATGGAGCTATGGTTTGGCGCTGAGCAAGGCGACCGGGCTCAAATCGGGCAGCCTCTATCCAATCCTGATGCGGCTGGATGAGCGCGGCTTGCTGGAAAGCTGCTGGCTCGAACCCGAACGGTCCGGACGCCCGCCCCGCCATGGCTACCGGATCACCAAGGCGGGGCTGCAGGTGCTGGCAGAGACCCGGTGTCCGAAGCTGACAACTGGATTGAAGGGAGCATTGGCATGAAATGGCTTGCGGATTGGATCATGGCCCGGATTTCCGGCAAAGGCAGCTCAGATTGGGCGCAGGCGATGCGCGGCGAATATGACGCGCTGGATCAGGGGCACCTAGGCTGGGCAATGGGCTCGCTTGGCGCCGTTTCGCTTCGAGAGATCCGCACGAATTGGCTGTTCTACTGTGGCATTCTGCTGGCTGTCCTGCTGAACAACCTGGCCTATCCGAAACTGGTCTTCGCGCTTGCGAATTTCGATATGGCCTTCTTCAAGGCTCACTTCTATCAGATCTTCATTTTGGCGCCGGTTCCATACGCGTTTCTGCTCGGACTTTGGAAGCCAGGTCGGGCCATGACCATCGCCGTGCTTGGTGGCTATATCGGGAACGGGATCGGCGGCACCCTGATTGCAGCGACCATGCTGGGTGGATCATTTTTCGAATGGTTCTTCCGCGCGATGTGGATGGACACGCTGCCGGTTTATCAAGGCGCAATTGTGGTTGCAGGCATCTGGTGGGTTAGCGCGGCTGCCGGCGGATTGTTACGACGCAGAATAGGCCGGGCAAGGCTGGCGTGATCAGCCAGCCTCGTCCGCATCCATCCCATAGGCGGTGTGCAGCACCCGCACCGCCAGCTCAGTCTCATCCTCGTCGATCAGGACCGAAACCTTGATTTCGCTGGTTGAGATCGCCTGGATATTGATCCCGCGATCGGCCAGCGCGCGGAACATTGTGGCGGCCACCCCGGCGTGGCTTTTCATGCCAACGCCAACCACGCTGATTTTGGCAACCTTGCTATCGGTGATGATCCGGTTGTAGCCGATCGCATCCTTTTGCGCTTCCAGCAGGGTCTGCGCGCGCAGCAGATCGGCAGCGGGGACGGTGAAGGTCACGTCGGTCTCACCCTTGTCGCGGCCGACGTTCTGGATGATCATATCAACATTGATATTGGCATTTGCCAGCGGGCCAAAGATCGTGGCGACCGCGCCGGGCCGATCGGGCACGCGGGTCAGGATCACCTTGGCTTCGTTCTTGTCGGCAGCGATGCCTGTGATCAGCTGGCGTTCCATATCCAATCCTTCTAGTTCATCGTCGCTGACGATCATCGTGCCGGGTATTTCGTCGGCCAGCGGGCTGTCATCGTCGATGAAGCTGGAGAGCACCTGAACGCGCACTCCCTCCTTCATCGCCAGGCTGACCGAGCGGGTTTGCAGCACCTTGGAACCAACCGAAGCCAGCTCGAGCATTTCCTCGTAGGTAACGTATTTGAGCTTGCGGGCCTTGGCCACGATCCTGGGATCGGTGGTATAGACCCCATCAACATCGGTGTAGATATCGCAGCGTTCCGCGCCAATTGCCGCCGCCACGGCGACTGCCGAGGTATCCGATCCGCCGCGCCCCAGTGTGGTTACGCGTCCCTGCGGGGACAGCCCCTGAAAGCCCGGGATCACCGCGATCTCTCCGGCGGCCATGCTGGCCAGCAGCGCATCGCTGTTAACCGCCTCGATCCGGGCCTTGGCATGGGCACCGTCGGTCTGGATCGGCAGTTGCCAGCCCAGCCATGAACGCGCCGGCGCGCCCAGTGCCTGCAGGGTCATCGCCAGCAGCCCCGATGTAATCTGTTCACCTGCGGCAACCACCACATCGTATTCGGCCGGATCATAAAGCGGGTTGGCCTCGCGGGCAAAGCCCACCAGCCGGTCTGTTTCACCCGCCATGGCTGAAACCACCACGGCCACTTCGTGCCCGGCGGCCTGCTGGCGGCGCACGATATTGGCGACGCGGCGGATCCGTTCAGACCCGGCCATCGACGTGCCGCCAAATTTCATCACGATGCGCCCCACGGCGAATGCTCCACGTTTGCAACCCAGCACTCGCGTCCGGGCGGGCGTCCTGTTAGGAAGGGTGCATGGCTAATGCAAGTTCTCCCGCGATGATGGTGCCGACGATTCGGGCTGAAGAGGCCGCCCATTTCGGCCGATTGGCAGCCGATTGGTGGGATCCCAAGGGTTCATCGGCGATGCTCCACCGGCTTAACCCGGTGCGGCTGGGCTTTGTGCGCGGGGCAATTGATGACCATTGGAGCACGGATTCCCCCACGGATTCGCGCGGAATTCGCCCGCTTTCCGGCAGGACGGCGCTTGATGTCGGCTGCGGGGCGGGGTTGTTGTGCGAACCGCTGGCCCGGCTGGGCGCGCAAATAACCGGGGTTGATGCGGCGCAAGAAAACGTTGCCGCTGCCCAGGCCCATGCCGCAGGCGGGGCCCTTGAAATCAACTACCACTGCGGCGATCTGGCGGCTCTTGAACTTGGCCAATTCGATCTGGTCACGGCAATGGAGGTGATCGAACATGTGGCCGACAAGGCGGCGTTTGTGGCGGCGCTGGCGGCCCGATTGGCCCCTGGCGGCTTGATGATCATGTCCACCCCCAATCGCACCGCCAAATCACGGTTGCTGATGGTGGAAGCGGCAGAACGGCTGGGCATGGTCCCGCGCGGCACACACCATTGGGACGATTTCATTGCCCCAGAGGAGCTGAGCGGGCTACTGGCCGAAGCCGGGCTGACAATGCGCACCCCGCGCGGGATCGCCTGGTCACCAATGCAAGGCCTGCACCTGTCGAGCGATTTGGCGTTGAACTATATCGTGACCGCTACTTTGGCGTAATTGCGATCAGGATCCATGACAGGCCGGTTGCCAGCGCAAACAGCACCCACGACCAATAGAACCCATAGCCCTGAACATAGTGATGCGTGATGTTCAGCCACGCGCCTTTCGATCCGCCCGCACCCATCAATGCGCAGACCACCAGGGTCAGAACTGTTCCTGGCACCAGTGCCTTGACGAAATCCATGACTATGCCCCCGCTTTGCGAGGCCAACGAAGCTTGGAATTCGGATCAGGTCAAGCCGGGCAAATTACAGGCACGGCCAGGTTTGGAGGCTTTTCCACTTTCGTGGAGCCACCAACGGCCCGCTTCGGCGCTACTGAAGCAGAATCTAACGGCAGGCGGGGTTTGATATCCCGGCAATGCGGGCAAAGACAATCGCATGGGCAGGGACGATCAGGCCCTTGGCAAAGCTTCGCCCGGCCAGACCGCTGATCTGTCCGCTTGCGGCAAGGGCCGGTTCGCGCCCGTTGATCAGAAGCTTGCGCGAATCGAGCGGAACCGCGCGCAAGGTCCAGCTTGTGCCGCGGGCCGTGATTGGCAGATCCGCCGCAGCCGTGCCGGTGTTGATTGCCAGCAAGCCAATTCCGGTTCGGCTATCAGGCAGGCAGTGGGCAAAGATCCGTAGGCCTTCACGCGTCACCGGCGGCGATGCCAGCACCACTTGCCCCATCGTTCGGCGCCACAGCACCGCAGCCCAGAAACTGGGCCGTGGTTCCAGCGTATCCCCGTCGATCAGGGCATAGTCTGATGCGGCAAGGGTATTGTGCATCACCACCTGCACGTTGCGCTGCGCCAAAACGCCCAATTGGTTGAGGTAGCGAAACGTGTCGAGAAAGCTGGATGCCCAGGGGCTTCCGCCACAGGCTGCCTGCGCAGTTTCGGTCAGCCACAGCGGCTTGCCCGGCTCAAACCGGTCACGCAGATCGGCAAAGAAGGCCTGGTCACGCAGTGTCTTGTCAAGCCAGGCCGGGCTCAACGCCTCGTCCTTCTGCGCGGTCCCGATGTTGAGGAAGGCACAGCGCTGGGAAACCGAACCATAGAAATGGTAGGAAACGGCATCGACCTTGCCTTTTGTTCCGCCAATCAGGGTTTGCGAGCTATCGGAATTGAGTGCGCCGCTGGCATTGGCTGGAACCTTGCCATCGACAATTGCCCCGCCGACGCTTCCGGGGCCCAGGATTTTCATTTCTGGGGCGGCCCTGCGGGCCCAATCGTGAAAGACTGCAAATTCGCGCAGATAGTCGGCTTCGTTGTAGCCCGCTGGAACGCCTGCAAGGCTTGGCAAATTCGGTTCGTTGAAAAACTCTGCGCCCGCCAGCTTGCCGCCGGCAGCGCGGGTCAGGTCTAACAGGCGCTGGGCTTGATCGGTTTGCCAGCGGCCCGCGGCATCACGGGTCCCGGCTGATACGGCAAAGCTGGTGATGATCGGGGCATCAACCGCGCGCGAAAACGCGATTACCGAGCGCCACTGATCGCGGCCCAGCACCTGTTTGAAGCCTGGCGGCGGACCGGCCATTGCTTCGCCTTCCAGCGGAACATAGGTGTTGTTGGCCCAGGTTCCGCTGATCCGGACATAGGCCGGCCCCAGCAGACTGGCGATCCGGCGCAGCCGGGGATTGGCCAGATCGATTGGTGGGCGCTGGCGATAGACCTCTTCGGGCGGTCCGCCATAAGGAGCCCAAAACCGGCCGCCCGTTACTTCGACCATTTCGATGTTGTAGGATTGAAACCGACGATCAACTTTGGCGATCATCGGCAATGCCGACAGATTCCAGCCGGGATTTTTCCGGCTGGCCGGGGCTGCATCCCAAGCCATGCTGGCAAGCGCCAGGACCGGGGCCACAACGGCAAATGTACGCACTTTCATGATGCTATCTCCCTCAAGACACTGTCAGCATGGAACTGACTGCGGCATCGACCTGCTGTTCGCGTTCGGCCCAGCTGCCGGTGATCCGGCGGAACGGCACGCCCGCGCGCACCAGCATCGCTTCGGCCAGCGCTGCAAAGCGGCTGCGCAGCGGGCCCTTGCCAAAAAAGCGTGTGCCATCATCGATCCATGGCACATCGGCTTCGAACAGCAGATAGAGATCGGCCTTGGGATAGTGCATCAAGGCTTCGGGCACTTGCCCAAACAGCATTTCAGCCCAAGCTGCGGTCATCAACTGATCGGTATCAAGGATCAGCAAGCCAGGGCCATTTGCCTGCGCCGCCCGGACCGCTGCAGCCTGGCCTTCGGCGATCGCCAACAGGTCTGCCATGGCCAGATCGGTGCCGCGTTCCTCGCAATAGGTCCGGCCATATTCGGGCACCCAGGTGGCGCCCAATTTGCGGCTGATCGCTTCGGCCAGCACCGATTTTCCGGTGCTTTCGGCACCGTGAAAACAGACGGTGATCATGCTGCGGCCGTGCCTTTCCCGGCTGCCATCCATTGCCGCAAGCCGATTGCCGAAATGATCAGAAAAGCAAAATAGAGCACCGCCAGAAAATAGAGATCGCGGCTGAGGTAGAGGCCGATTGAAACCACGTCGATCGCTACCCACAGCACCCAGTTTTCGATCCGGCGCAGGTTCAGCAGCAATTGCGCGGCCACGCTGGCCCCGGTTACTGCTGCATCCGCAAACGGCAGCGCGGCATCGCTGAAGCGGTACATCATCCAGCCCAGCGATAGCGATAGCAACGCGGTGATCGCGGCCCAAATCGCCCGGCCCTGCCAGCGCATCCAGCCCACCGGCACCCGATGCCCGGTATCGATGGCGCTGCGCCACTGATACCAGCCGACCGCGTTGACCACGAAGAAAAACGCCTGCAATCCGGTTTCGGCGTAGAGCCGCGCCTCATACAGGGTCACGGCGATCAGGCTGACCATCGCCATCGCCACCGGGAAATTCCAGACCGAGCGGCGCACCAGCAGCAAGATCTGGATCAGGCCCAGTGCGGCCCCGACGATTTCAGTCCAGCTGGCAATCACAGTGCGGCGGCCCAATCTTCGGGCTTGAAGCCGATCAGCAAGCCGCCACCATGTTCAACAATCGGCCGCTTGATGCAGCTGGGATTGGCCGCCATCAGCACAATTGCCTTGGCCTCGTCCAATCCGGCCTTATCGGCATCGGGCAGCTTTCTGAAGGTTGTTCCAGCCCGGTTGAGCACTCTCTCCCAGCCTGCTGCTGCGCACCACTGGGCCAGTTTTTCGGGATCAGTCCCGGCTTTCTTGTAATCGTGAAACACATGATCCAGCCCGCGCTGATCAAGCCAGGTGCAGGCCTTTTTCACCGTGTCACAATTGGGGATACCGTAAAGGGTGATGCTCACGCGGGCCTCTCAAAACTGTGGGTGCGGGGAAATTCGGCTGTGTAGAGCGTGTAGCTCTCATAAAATTCGGCGCGGCCCCTGGCCTGGGTGCGGGCGTGATCAGGGTGGCTGCCCCAGGCCTGCGCGGCCTTGGCATCGGCCCATTCGCTGAGCGCGATTACTTCGCCATCATCGCTGGTATAGCTTTTGAACGAGAGGAAACCTGGCTGTGCGCGGGCCAAGTCCTCCATGCGGTCGGCATCTGCGGAATAGGCAGCCGCATCGATATCGGCGCGCTTGCGGTTGCGGAAGACGACCAGGAACATGGCCTCCCCCCTAACGCATTCGTCATCCCCGCGAAAGCGGGGACCCAGTGCGGGCCAACCCTGGGTC
>NZ_JBEBKB010000006.1:0-100075 GCF_040079535.1 Novosphingobium sp.
CGTCACCAGATCCTGCGGGGTCATGGTCTGCACCCCGGTCTGGGCCGGAAGCGCAGAAGCTGTCAGGACAAAGGCGATTGCGCCAAGCGCGGTGCGGGTTTTGGTCATGGCGCTTTGGTTAGCGCCAGACAGGCTGCGATCCTAGCCCTTCTTGCCAACGATCCGGGCGATTTCGGTGGCAACCAGGCGCTCAACCAGCGGCGGCAGATTGGTATCAAGCCATCTGGCCAGTTCCGGGCGAAGCAGATCGCGAACCATGCCTTCAAGCGAGGTTTCGCCCGAACGGACGATTTGCGGCGCGGCTGGCGGCTGCGCCATCATCGCCAAAGCAGCAAGCGATTCGCTGATCGAGCTGACGGTTTCGCTGCCAACCAGCTGGCCTAGACCGGCCTCTTCCAGATCGGCGTCGCCCAGATCGGCATCACCATCAACTTCCTCGCCCATCTCGGCCAGATCGAGCACTTCCTCGTCCTCAGCGCCGGGTGCTGCGATGCGATCCTCGATCAGTCCGCGTTCTTCGCGTTCGCGCCGCTCAACAGCCGCGCCTTCGCGGTTATCGCGCGCGATCACTTTCTTGATCGAAGCAAGAATTTCCTCAACCGAAGGTTCGCCAACCTGGCGCATCGCCCAAACTCCAAGCACTCAAGTCTGACCAGTCCCGTTGCGGGACAGAATCACTGACCCGTTACTGAACCGTCCTGCGCGCGCGTGTCAACGGTTCGTGTTGATTCGGTGGCTGGATCGGGATCGTTGCTCCAGTCCCAGATCCTTCCGCTCACCCGGCCGGCATTGACTTCGGGATCATAGAGTATCCCGCCATCAAGGCCCAGATCGCGGGCTTCGGCTTTGCCCATTGTGGCCAGCAGATTGAAACCGGCAACATAGGCATTGCGCTTGGCCGTTTCGAGCTGGACCTGCGCCGAAAGCAGTTCCTGCTCGGCGTTGAGGATGTCGAGGATCGTCCGGTTGCCAACGGTATTTTCGGCGCGGACCCCTTCAAGGCCCAGCATCGCGGCATCAACTGCGGACTGCGAAGAGGAAATCAGCGAAAGCGAAGCCTGCCACTGGGCAAAGGCTGATCGAACATTGGCAATCACCCCACGTTCAATCCCGATCACCTGTTCCATCGCGGAATCCTGCCGGGCCTGGGCTGCGCGGCGCTGGGCCGAAGGGGCACCGCCCTGGAACAGCGGAATGGTTGCGCGGACCCCGGCCTGGGTCGAAGTGCCGCTTTGATCGAACGAGGCGGAATTTACCCCGCCCAGCGTGCCGAAGTAATCGGTATAGTCCGCCCCGGCGAACAGGCTGACCCGCGGCATCCGCGATGCTCCGGCCACCCGGACATCGTATCCGGCCGCTTTGGCACGTTGCTGTGCAGCCAGCAGATCGGGGTTGTGATCCAGCGCATAGGCCATCGCCGCTTCGGCATTTTCGGGCAGGCCCAGCAGCGGCGGCGGCGCCTTGAGGTCGGTCGGCTCCTTGCCGACAACCTGAATATAACGTTCGCGCGCGCCGATCAGGTTCGCTTCGGCACTGCGCAGCTGGCCGCGGGCCAGCGCCAGGCGCGAATCCGATTGGGCCACGTCGGTCCGGGTCAGATCGCCAATTTCAAACCGGTCCTTGGTAGCCTGCAGGTTCACATCAAGCCGTTCGACATTGCCGCGGTTCAGCTTGACCACTTCCTGTGCCAGCAGCACATCCATATAGGCGGCCACGACCTGAACAAAGATCTCGCTTTCGGTTCCGCGCAGGTCAGATTGGCCCGCGACAACGCGGGTTTCCGCCGCCCGGACCGAGTTTTTGACCGAACCGCCGGAATAGAGCGGCACGCTGAACGAAACGCCGACATCGAAATTGCGCTCTGGCGAGTTCGGGTTGATGGCGCTGCCGGTCCGGCTGGTGAATTCGGTGTGGCTGATGTTGCCCGATGCGCTGGGCAGCCCCGCTGACCGGGCAAGCGGCACGCCTTCGTCAGTCGCGCGCTGCTGGGCCCGGGCCGATTGCAGCGTGGGATTGGTATTGTAGGCTAGGACCAGCGCCTCACGCAGATCATCGGCAAAGGTGGGGGCGGCTAGCAGCGATGCGCAGCCTGCCAGCAAAAGGAAGCGGCCCCCGCGCGAAACACCTGGCTTTACCATGCCTTAGAAACTCCAGCTTGTAGGTGCGGCAAATTCTTGCAGCACCGGAATACCAATATCGGCAATCGGCAGCAGCGTAACCGCTCCAGCCTGCTTGCGGCCGGTTGCAAGGCTGGTAACCGCGCCGCGGACCAGCCCCGTTACCACCCGGCCACCTTCGCCCAGCAGATCAACCAATCCCGCCGGCAGATGTTCAATTGCACCATCGATCAGGATCAGGCTGTAGCCGGTTCCACCGGGCTTACCGGCTGCTGCATCGGCTGCATCCGAGACTTCGACCGACGCCCCCATCGCCTCGACCAACGCCGCCAGATAGCCGCTGCCGCAGCTGACCACGAGGACCCGATCAGCCGGGGCCAGATCGGCATTTTCCAGGATCATGGCCTGAACCAGCGGCGCGGGCAGGGCATGGCCTTGATCGAGGGAAATCGCCCGGTCAATATAGGCATGGCCCCGCGCCGCCGCGGGCACAAAATTTTCGCGCGCCACAGCGGCAATGGCCGCCAGAACCGGGCTTTGGCTGATTCCACTGACTCTCAATTGGCCGTCGATCATCGCCCGGCGAGCAGCGGAACTGTCAATAGCGGCAGCAACAGTCATGAAATCAGGCCCTTTTCGCGCACTGTATTACACATACAAAACAGCATTACACATACAAAACGGTTAGGCAATCGCCCATCTATAAG
This sequence comes from Novosphingobium sp., assembly GCF_040079535.1. Lineage (GTDB taxonomy): Bacteria > Pseudomonadota > Alphaproteobacteria > Sphingomonadales > Sphingomonadaceae > Novosphingobium. The sequence goes on from NZ_JBEBKB010000006.1 coordinate 2,825, forward strand.
CGATTGCTAATGTTGTGCCAAGTATCATAACGCCAGCTTTGACGACATGGCTGTGCAGCGCCTATGGGGGCGCGGCCAGTTGTTCAAGAGGAATTCGGGCGATGACAGACATGGTGACCATCCGCGAGGCAGACCTGATCGAAAGCGTGGCCGATGCGCTGCAATTCATCAGCTACTATCATCCGATGGATTATATCCGCGCGCTGGGGGATGCCTATCAGGCCGAAGCCGGCCCGGCAGCCAAGGATGCGATCGCCCAGATCCTGACCAATAGCCGGATGTGCGCCGAAGGGCATCGCCCGATCTGTCAGGATACCGGCATCGTCAATGTGTTCGTCGAATGGGGCCAGGATTGCCGGCTCGATTCGAAGCAATCGCTGCAGGATGTGGTCGATGAAGGGGTGCGGCGCGCCTACCTCAACCCCGAAAACAAGCTGCGCGCCTCGGTGTTGGCTGATCCTGCCTTCACCCGCCGCAACACCCGCGACAATACCCCGTGTGTGCTGCACGTTACGATGGTTCCGGGCAGCAAGGTTTCGATCGATGTTGCGGCCAAGGGCGGCGGCAGTGAAAACAAATCGAAATTCAAGATGATGAACCCCAGCGACAATATCGTCGACTGGGTGCTGGAAATGCTGCCGCAGATGGGGGCCGGTTGGTGCCCGCCGGGCATGCTGGGAATCGGGATCGGCGGCACCGCCGAACACTGCATGCTGCTGGCCAAGCAGGCACTGATGGAGCCGATCGACATGGCCCAGCTTAAGGCGCGCGGGGCCAATAACGATATCGAAGCGTTGCGGATAGAGATCTTCGACAAGGTCAACGCGCTGGGGATTGGCGCGCAGGGGCTGGGCGGGCTTTCGACCATCCTCGATGTCAAGATCCTCGATGCGCCGTGCCACGCCGCGGGCAAGCCGGTGGCGATGATCCCCAATTGCGCCGCCACCCGCCACGCCCATTTTACGCTTGACGGATCGGGACCAACTTTTCTGGAAACGCCCAGGCTGGATCAGTGGCCCGATGTTCAATGGACGCCAGACAAGGCTGCCATCCGGGTTGATCTTGATGCGCTTACTCCAGAAATTGTGCGCAGCTGGAAACAGGGCGATCGGCTGCTGCTGAATGGCAAGATGCTGACCGGGCGCGATGCCGCGCACAAACGGATCCAGGACATGCTGGCAAAAGGTGAAGCGCTGCCGGTCGATTTCAAGGGCCGGGCGATCTACTATGTCGGGCCGGTCGATCCGGTGCTGGGCGAAGTGGTCGGGCCCGCCGGGCCCACCACTGCCACCCGGATGGACAAGTTCACGGTCATGATGTGCGAGCTTGGCCTGCTGGTGATGATCGGCAAGGCCGAACGCGGCCAAGGCGCCACCGAAGTGATCGCGCAAAGCAAGACCGCCTATCTGATGGCAGTTGGCGGTGCGGCCTATCTGGTTAGCCGGGCGATTCGCGAAGCCAGGGTTGTGGCGTTCGAGGATCTTGGCATGGAAGCGATCTATGAATTCACGGTTGAGGACATGCCGGTGACGGTCGCGGTCGATTCGGAAGGCAACAATGTTCACCAGCTCGCCCCGCTGGTCTGGCGCGAAAAGATCGCCAGGGAGCATTTGCTGGGGTGATCGGCGCTTCGACCAAGGCCAGACTGCGTTCGACCAACCCGCTGGCCATGGCAGTGCCAGTCTGGCTATGGCAGATGCTCTGATGGACGTTCTAGCCCCCCAGCCTACCCGCGTGCCCACACGCAGCGTGCTGCTTTCGATTGTCGGCCTGTGGCTGTGTTATCTGGTCCTGATTACACTGCGATCAGCCTTGATCGATCCGGCCTATTTCGCCGAAATGCTGGGCCTGCGCGCGCTGGTAACCTTGGCCGGGATCGCGGTGACAGCGATGGCCTGGTCAATCCTGCGGCTGTTCGATCACCACCGGGTTGGCGTGCGGATGACAATAGCCGCAGTGGTGATGCTGCCAGCGGCACTGGCGCTGGCCTTGATCAACACGCAGGTTTTTGCCGGGATAGACAAGCGCAACTTTCAGGAACAGCGCAATCCCAAGGATGTGCAGCTGCGCCACGATACGGCCGGAAACGTGCTGGTTGATGTTCCCGATCCGCCCGAATTGACCCCCGAGCAGCTCGCCTCGTTGCAAAAGCAATTTGCCAAGGAAGGCCTGTGGCGCCAGCTGACCGATATCGCGATCGGGCGCTATTTCCTGCTGCTCGCCTGGGCGGCGCTGTATTTTGCGATGGTCAACGCCGAAGCGGCGCGCGCGGCAGAGCGCCGCGAAGGCGAATACAAGCGTGCGGCCAAGGCGGCAGAGCTGCGATCGCTGCGCTATCAGGTGAACCCGCACTTTCTGTTCAACACGCTCAATTCGCTTTCCGCACTGGTGATGACCGGCAAGGCTGAAACGGCAGAGCGGATGATCCAGACATTGTCCTCGTTCTATCGTCGCAGCCTGGCCGAGGACCCCACCGGCGATGTCGCGCTGGAACAGGAAGTGGCCCTGCAGCGCGCCTATCTTGAGATTGAGGCGGTGCGGTTTCCCGAACGGCTTGTAACCCGCTTTGATCTGCCGGCCGAGCTGGCTGAAATCAGCGTGCCCGGAATGATCCTTCAGCCGCTGGTTGAAAACGCGGTGCGCTATGCCGTGGCTTCCACCAGCCGGGCAGTGACAGTGACGATTACCGCGCGCGAGGATTTTGGCCGGCTGGTGATCGAAGTCAGCGATGATGGTCCGGGCCAGGCTGGCGAAAGTGCCGGCGGTTTCGGGATCGGGCTGGCCAATGTCCGTGATCGACTGGCCGCGCGCTATGGCGATGCCGCCAGCCTGACCGCCGGACCAAGGGAAGGCGGGGGTTGGCGTTCGTTGATCCGCTTGCCGCTGGAACGCCATGGCTGAAGCGCCGCTTTCCACCCTGATTGTCGATGATGAGCCGCTGGCGCTTGAGCGGATGGAGCTGATCTGCACCGCGCTCGACAGCCTCACCGTGGTGGGCACTGCCCGCGATGGCAAGACGGCACTGGCCTTGATCGAGGGGCTGGCCCCGGATCTGGTGCTGCTGGATATGACCATGCCCGAACTGGACGGGATTGCGGTGGCGCGCGTACTGCTGCGCAGCGAAAATCCTCCTGCGGTCGTGTTCGTAACCGCGCATGACAATTTTGCGGTTGAGGCTTTTGATCTTGAGGCGGTTGATTACGTTCTCAAACCGGTCACGCCCGATCGGCTTGAACGCGCTGTTGCACGCGCTGCTGCCCGGCGCAGCACCCGTGCACGCGGGGTCCGGGAATGGCTCAGCGAATTTTGGGTGCCCTATCGCTCTGAACTGCTGCGGATCGCCGCAACCGATGTTGACCGGATAGATGCCGAGCGTGATTACGTCCGGCTCCACGTCAGCCAGGGTGACGAAGCCAGCCGCAGCTATCTTTTGCTGCAAACCGTATCGGGGCTTGAAGCCCGGCTGGATCCGGCCCTGTTCATCCGCCTGCATCGCTCAACCATCCTGCGGCGCGATCGGATCACGGGCCTGCGCCATGATGGGCTGGGGGTGTGGTCAGCCGAACTGCAAGACGGCAGCCAGGTGCGGATCGGCCGAACCTATCTTTCACGGGCCAAGGCGATGGCGGGCCGCTGAGCCTATCTGCTTACGCGGAAGCAACACCAGCCCGCTCCCCCTCCCGGCCACGCATAGTTTACCCCAGGAGTGGGTGGCCGGGAGGGGGAGCGGGCCGGTGTTGCCCTGTTGCAGCTTCTAGCCAGGCTGACACGCCTTTCGCGCCCGGCAAACACCCGCTACAGCCAACGGTATGGGTCTGTTTCTGATCTTTCTTCTGGGCATAGCCAATTTTGCCGCGCACCAAGCAGTGCTCGACAGCCGCCATCCGCTGTTGGACCGGGTGCCGTTCTTCTATATGCTGGGCGGGCGGTTCTCGCTTGCGGTGGAATTTGCGATGCTGGTCGGCGCCATGCTGGTGGTCGCCAATGGATCGGCCGGCTGGGTATTCTTCTATGCCCTCTACAGCGGTGTGAACCTGCTTTCCGCCTGGCTGATCCGCAGCGGGCGGGTCTGATGCTTACCCTGTTCCATGTCAGCGATCTTCATTTCGGGTATGAGGACCGGGCAGCGCTCGATTGGTTCATGGCCGAAGCGTGCCGCGAACGTCCGGCGGCGATCCTGTGCACCGGCGATCTCACGATGCGCGGGTCGGCCCGTGAATTTGCGCTGGCGCGCGATTGGCTGGCCGCATTGCCAGCCCCGCTCAGGATGGTCGCGGGCAATCACGATGTGCCCTATTACCACCACATGGTGCGGCGAATGATCCAGCCCTATCAGCGCTTCAACGCATTGGATCAGGCGCTTTGCGCCGCGCCGGTCCCGCTGGATCTAGCCGTAGTGCCGCTGAAAACCATCGCCCGGGCCCAGTTCCGGCTCAACTGGTCAAAGGGCCGCGTCGCCGGCAAGGATCTTGATGCAGCGCTGACCGGACTTGAGCGCCAGCGGGCCAAGCCGCTGCGGCTGGTGATCGGCCATCACCCGCTGGTCGATGCCGATACCCAAGGTTCGGGCTCTACCCAGGGCGGCAGGGGCGCCTTGGCTGCGCTGGCCAAAGCCGGCGCGCAAGCGGTCCTTTCGGGCCATGTCCACGATCCATTCGATCTTGACATCGATGCCGATGGCTTGCCGATCAGGCTGATCGGGGCCGGCACCCTTTCACAGCGCCTGCGCGCCACCCAACCCAGCTTTAACCGGCTTGACTGGGATGGCGAAACGCTTCGGGCAACCCCGCAAACAATGGCCGGATAGCAAAAGGGCGGCCCCGCAGAGCCGCCCTTTCGTATTGGCAAAAGCGAAACGCCTAGCGCTTCGAGAACTGGAAGCTCTTGCGGGCCTTGGCCCGGCCATACTTCTTGCGTTCAACCACGCGGCTATCGCGGGTCAGGAAGCCGGCAGTCTTGACCGTGCCGCGCAGCGCGGGTTCAAACTTGGTCAGCGCCTGGGCGATGCCATGCTTGACCGCACCAGCCTGGCCCGAAAGCCCGCCGCCCTTGACGGTGCAAACCACATCATACTGGCCTGCACGATCGGCAACCTGAAACGGCTGATCGATCACCAGACGCAGCGTCGGCCGCGCGAAATAGACTTCCTGATCGCGGCCGTTGACGGTGACCTTGCCCGAACCGGGCTTGATCCAGACGCGGGCAACGGCATCCTTGCGGCGGCCGGTGGCATAGGCGCGGCCTTGCGCATCGATGATCTGCTCGCGCAGCGGCATCGTCGGAGCGGCCGGGACAACCTCGGTGTGTTCGCCGAGATCGGCGAGATCGGTGACGGTAGTGTCAGACATCATGCACCCACCTTGTTCTTGCGGTTGAGGACAGCAACATCGAGCGGCTGGGGCTGGGTGCCACCATGCGGATGCTCCGTGCCGTTGTAGAGGTGAAGCGCGCGCATCTGTGCACGGCCCAGCGGCCCGCGCGGAACCATGCGTTCGACTGCCTTTTCAAGCACGCGTTCCGGAAAACGACCGTCGAGCACCTTGGCTGCGGTAACTTCCTTGATCCCGCCGGCATAACCGGTGTGCTTGTAATACACTTTGCCATCGCGCTTTTTGCCGGTGAACTTCACCTTGTCGGCATTGATCACCACAACGTGATCACCGCAATCGACGTGCGGGGTAAAGCTCGGCTTGTGCTTGCCGCGCAGATGATTGGCGATGATCACCGCGAGCCGGCCTACCACCAGACCTTCGGCATCGATCAGATGCCATTTCTTTTCCACCTCGGCCGGTTTGATTGACCGGGTGACCTTGCTGAGCGCCTTCATGGGCATGATTCCTTAGGGTCAAATTCCCAGGACCATAGAAAGCCCTGAAGAAAACGAATCCGCACCGAAGCGCGAAGAAGCGGCCCTTTCTGCGAAATGGCGCGCTAAGTCAAGCGTTGCTGCGGGTTTCCAGAGAGGTAAAATAATACCGCCCGGCCAGATGCGCCCGGCTAGGGCCCAGGAAAGGTGATGGTAAAAACCTCGCGCGAGGTTCTGCTGGTTCCGGCCAGGTGCGTTGTTACGATCCGCTCAACGCTTTGCGGCAGGCCGCACGGCAGCAGCGCGGAAACCCGCATTACAACTTCAACCGACCCCTCACTGCCATCGGCCAGGGTAACCTGGCGTGATAGCCGCCGCTCTCCGGGTTGGGCAAAAAACAGATCAGCCGGCCAGGGCGAACCAGGCGTGCTGGTTGCAAGCCTGCCGATCAGCGTGGTGCCTTCATCGCGGCGCTGCGAATCGGCTTCGCGATTGCGCAAAAGATCCCCGCCCAGGCTGACGACATCCTGCCTGGCGTCGCGATCAATCGCCCGCGCAGTCTGATCGTGGATTACCCCGTCGCCGCCAAGCAGGATCGGAAACAACCCGTTATCCAACCGTTTTCGCTCAACCTCAGCCAGTTTGGCAAGGACCGGCGGCACATCCACATCAACCGCGATAAGCACGCCATCAAGCCGAAATCCTTCGCCATCGGGAACAAATTGGACCCGGTAGCTGCGCTTTACAATGATCTGCTTGCCATCGCTTAACAGCCGGAAAATGCTGCGCGAAATCACGAATTCGGTGCTTGGCGGAACAAATCGCCGCGCCGCTGCTGCGCTGGCCGGGTGGCTTGACGACCATTGCGCCGGAACCAGCCCCAGCGCGGCCGCGGTTGCCATGAATGTAGCCGCCAGTTTCACGGTTGCAGCACTGCCTTGCAGCTGACCGCGCCCGACCAAGTCGCAATCTTCAATTCGAACGGCACCCCTGCCTCCTGTTCCTCGTCCGAAATGAACAACCGGCGCTGGTCAGTTCGGATTGTCAGTATTGGCGCAGGGCAAAGGCCTTTCGTCAAGCAATTGTAAGGGTCTTGCCGTAACGCTTTCGGCGGGGTTTGGGCCAATGATTGGTCTATCCAATTGCCAAATCGTGGTTTTTGCTTGCAATGCGGTGTGCACCCCAAATGGTTGCGATCAGCAGCAAAGCCCCTGTCAGTTGATGCAGCGCCGCCAGCCACAGCGCGATCCCGCTCATCACCGCGGCGATTCCCAATATGATCTGGAACCCAAAGGCGCTGTGAATCGCAATCGAAATGCGCCGATCATGCTGGCGCAGGCGGCGCGCCAGGACGATCAGAACCCCCACTGCGATCCACGCCCACCAGCGATGGATGAAGTGGATCAGGAACGGATCTGCCAGCAAGACGTGGCCCAAACCTCGGTCCCAATCGATTCCGCCGGGTACCAGTTTGCCCTGCATCAGCGGCCAGGCATCCCAGTTAAGCCAGCCGCCGCCCGCCACAGGCCCAGCGCGCAGGCCCGCCAGCAGCGCCCCATAGAATAGCTGAACGAACACCGCCGCCAATGCCGCCAGTCCGATCCCGCGGGGCCGGACCGGCTTTTGCCCGCGCGCTACCGCAGCAAGATCAAGCGCGGTCCAGGCCAGCCAGCCCAGCAATCCCAGCGCCAGCATCAAGTGGGTTGCCAGCCAATAGTGGCTGACCTTGACATCGGCGCCGGCGGACAGGCCAGAGCGGACCATCAGCCAGCCAACCACCGCTTGCGCGCCGCCCAATGCCAACAGGCCCAGCAAGCGCGGCTTGAAGCGCGGCGGGATCGCCCCGCGCAGCCAGAACCAGGCCAGCGGCAGAACGAAGGACGTGCCAAGCACCATCCGCACCAGAAACCGGTGAAGCCATTCCCAAAAATAGATCCACTTGTATTCCTCCAGCGTCATGCCGGCCGGGCCGTTCATCTGGGTATATTGGGGGATCAGTTTGTAGGCTTCGAACTCTGCCAGCCAACCGGACTGGTCCAACGGTGGGATCACCCCGGTTACCGGTTTCCAATCGGTGATTGAAAGCCCCGATTCGGTCAGGCGGGTAATCCCGCCAACCACCAGCACCACGATCAGGCAGGATACAACCACCCACAGCCAGCGGGCCAGCAGCAGGGGGCGGTAGGGCGGCGGAGCGAGCGGCGCATGGACCATCAGCGGCCCCTGCTGCCAATCGCGACGAAGCGCAAGTGTCTGTCGGTGAAGGTCCCTTGAAATACGTTACACTATCTCATACATGCAGCTCACGATGCGTCAGGCTCTCGTTTTGATTCGCAACCGGCTGGACCGGGTTGGCGTACTGCTCTCGGGGCTCTGCGCGCTGCATTGCCTGGCGGGCCTGTTGCTGGTGGCGGGTCTGGGACTGGGCGGCGAAGTGCTGCTGGCCCCGGCGATTCACCGGGCTGGACTGGCCCTGGCGATCGCGGTTGGTGCGGTTACGCTGGCGATGGGCGTGATGCGCCATGGCGATCCGGTTCCGCTTCAGGTTGGCGCGGCTGGGCTGGGCCTAATGGGGCTGGCGCTGTTCGTTGGCCACGGCACCGAAGAAGCTGTGCTGACGATAGTTGGTGTGGGCATGGTTGGCTGGGCTCACTTGCGCAACTTGCGCCATTCGTTCTGATCGCTATCTGCGGTCAGCGATGACCGATCTTCTTTCCCTTACCGTCAATGGCGAAACCCGCCGCACTGCACCTGGCAGCGTTGCCGATCTGGTGCGCAGTCTCGATCTCGATCCGGCCAAGGTCGCGGTTGAACGCAACGGCGATATTGTGCCTCGCTCAGCGTTGAATACGGTGATGCTGGGCCACGGCGATGCGCTGGAAATTGTGCATTTCGTTGGCGGCGGGCAGGCTGGCGGCGGGCAAGACGATAGCTGGACGGTTGCCGGCCGCACATTCCGCTCACGCCTGATTGTCGGCACCGGCAAGTACAAGGACTTTGCGCAGAACGCCGCGGCGCTTGAAGCTTCGGGTGCAGAGATTGTGACCGTTGCGGTGCGCCGGGTAAACGTATCGGATCCCAAGGCCCCGATGCTGACGGACTTTATCGATCCCAAGAAAATCACCTACCTGCCCAACACCGCTGGCTGCTTTACCGCAGATGACGCGATCCGCACGCTGCGGCTGGCGCGCGAAGCTGGCGGCTGGGATCTGGTCAAGCTGGAAGTGCTGGGAGAGGCGCGAACGCTTTATCCTGATATGCGTGAAACGCTGAAGGCCTGCGAAGTGCTGGCCGGCGAAGGCTTTTTGCCGATGGTCTATTGCACCGATGATCCGATTGCAGCCAAGCAGCTGGAAAGCGCCGGGGCGGTCGCGGTGATGCCGCTGGGTGCACCAATCGGATCGGGTCTGGGGATCCAGAACCGGGTAACGATCCGCCTGATTGTGGAAGGAGCTTCGGTTCCAGTGCTGGTCGATGCCGGGGTCGGCACTGCCAGCGATGCCGCCGTGGCGATGGAGCTTGGCTGCGACGGGGTGCTGATGAACACCGCGATTGCCGAGGCCAAGGACCCGCTACGCATGGCCCGGGCGATGAAGCTGGCGGTAGAAGCCGGGCGCCACGCCTATCTTTCGGGCCGGATGCAGACTCGCAAATATGCCGATCCGTCGAGCCCGCTGGCGGGGCTGATCTAACCGGGCTTGCGGACGATCACGTTGACCCAGGGCGAGATGCGCCCGTCGTAACCAGCACCCTCGCCTTGGGTAAGTTCAAGCGCTTGCCACTCACCAGCCTCGCGGTAGAATGCCTCGGCTTGCTCGGGTGAGAGATAGTTGAAATAGCGATCGAGGCGATCGCGCCCTTCGACTCCGCCGCTCTTATAAGTTGCCATATGCCAGCCGCCGGGCTTCAGTGCGCGCCAGATTCGGGCCAAAACATCGGCCAGTCCGCTGCGCGGGACATGGAGCAAGGAATAGCTGGCATAGACCGCATCATACGCTTCAATCGCCGCCAAATCGCCAAACCGCATCACTTTGACTGGGCGGCCAAGGCGCTGCGCAGCAAGCGCCGCCATCTGGGCTACGCCATCGGTTGGCTCGACCGAAAAGCCCCTGCTTTCGATGTAGCCCGCATCCCGCCCTGCCCCGCACCCCAACTCGAGAATTGAGGCGCCCGCTGCCAGTAGATCAAGAAAACGCGGAAGATCGCAGTTGATCCCGCTTTGACAGCGGGCATGATAATCCGGCGCTTCATCGGCATAGAATTCGAGAGTGCGAGGATCATGTCCGATCATGGCGCTGGAATCTGCCTGACGCCAGCAAGTGTCAAGCGTACCGGCGCTACTGCCTGGTGGTGTCCCCTAGCAGCCCAGTCACGCGCCATTCGCCATCGTGGTTAACGCGATCATAACCATATTGCGGCAATTTTGTCTCCGATCCAACGGGGGCTCATATGGCCAATACAGGTACTGCATCGCTGACAATCGCCGAACTGCGCGAATTTGCCAATTTTTCGGCGGGTGAGCAGCGCTATATCAAGCGCAGTCTTGATATCGGCCTGGGCCGGCAGGACGCGTTCAAGCTGTGGGCCCGCGATGCCCAGGAAAGCGCGGCGATCCGCAGCCAATATGTCGCCTATCAGGAACTCAAGACCCTGCGCGGGATGATCCCGGCGGAAACCGGCTTTGATGCACTGGAAAGCTTTATGGGCAAACTGGTGCGGGTTGCGGCCTTCGATCTGGCACAAGACCGCCTGACCTGCTTTTCGGCATTCCGGTTTTTGTATGAGCGGCTGCTTGGGGCCGATGTTCGGCCGTTCCTGCCATCCGCCTTTTGCGCCGGGGCAGCCTTGCCGCAAATCCGCCCCGACCGGCGCAAGCATCTGCTGCAATCGATCAGCGAAGCGGCCGCGACCGCGCCGGGCTGGTCCGCGCGTGAGCCCAGTTTCTATCCCGAATGGGTTGAGAAAGAGGCCGCCTAGCTTTGGGCCGTTGGCCCGATACCCTTCGCCTTGCAATAATCCTGAATGACTTGCCCCAACTGCGGCAGCGTCCTAATCAAGCCCTTGGGTTGGATGAGGTACTGCGAAAGGGGCGGTGCGGGTGGTTGATATTTCGGATCTGCCGAAGTGCAGAAATCTGGTCGAACTGTTCCTCAGCCGGGCCGATGCCAAAGGTGATGCGCCGTTCCTGTGGGCCAAGCATGATGGCAAGTGGCAGGCATTAAGCTGGGCCGAAGTGGCGCGGCAGATCTGCTGCCTGGCTCAATCATTGCGCGCGCTGGGGCTGAAAGATGGAGACCGGGTGATGCTGGTCTCGGAAAACCGACCCGAATGGTGCATCGCCGATTTCGCGATCATGGCGGCGGGCTGCATAACGGTGCCGGCCTATGTCACCAACACCGAACGCGATCACTTGCACATCCAGGAAGATTCGGGCGCAGCGGCGGTGATCGTTGCCAATGACAAGCTGGCCAAGCCTTTGCTGGGCGCGGTGGTCCGATCCGGAATTGCCAAACATGTGATCGGGATAGAGCCCTTGCGCATTTCGCAGGCTGGCTCGTTTGATTACCACGATTGGCAGGCCCTGATCGCAGGCGATGGCGCGGCGCAGCGCAAGGCGGTTGAAGCCCGGATTGCCAAGATTGAACGCAGCCAGACCGCGTGCCTGATCTATACCAGCGGCACCGGCGGATCTCCGCGCGGGGTAATGCAGCATCACGGATCAATGCTGATGAACGCGGATGGAGCGGCGCGAATCCTTGCCGAAGATTTCGGACTGGATGACGATGACGCCTTTCTATCGTTCCTGCCGCTAAGCCATGCTTATGAGCATACCGGCGGGCAAATGCTGCCAATCGCGGTCGGCGCGCAGATCTACTATGCCGAGGGGCTGGAAAAGCTCGCCAGCAATATCGAGGAAACCCGCCCAACCGTGATGGTGGTGGTGCCGCGGCTGTTCGAAGTTCTGCGGATGCGGATCATCAAGCAGATCGAGAAGCAAGGCAAAATCGCCAATTTCCTGCTGGATCGCGCGCTGGGGATTGGTTCCGCCAAGGCCCAGGGCAAGCACCGCTGGCGCGACAAGCCGGTCGATCTGCTGCTGGAACGGACGCTTCGTCCCAAAATCCGCGGACGCTTTGGCGGGCGCTTGAAGGCCATGGTTTCAGGCGGAGCGCCGCTAAACCCCGAAGTCGGCGTGTTCTTCGAATCGATGGGGCTAACCATGCTGCAAGGCTATGGTCAGACCGAATCCGGCCCGGTGATTTCATGCAATCGCCCGGCGGCAGGGCTCAAGATGGATACGGTTGGCCCGCCGCTGCACGGCGTTGAAGTGAAGATCGCCGAAGATGGGGAAATTCTGGTTCGCGGCGAACTGGTGATGCAAGGCTATTGGCGCAACAAAGGCGAAACCGAAAAAGCGCTGCAGGCAGATCCGCATGAACCGGAAAAGGGTTTCTGGCTCCACACCGGGGATATCGGCCATATCGATGCCGCCGGCCGGGTTGTTATTACCGACCGCAAGAAAGACATGATTATCAATGACAAGGGCGATAACGTATCGCCCGCGCGGGTTGAAGGGTTGCTGACGCTGCAGGCAGAAATTGCCCAGGCGATGGTGGTCGGCGATCGGAGGCCATATGTGGTCGGGCTGGTTGTGCCCGATCCTGAATGGGCATTGGAATGGGCCCGCGCCAATGGCGAAAAGTTCGATATTGCAGCCTTGCAGGGGCTGCCGGCTTTCCGCAGCGCGATGCGGGCCGCGATTGACCGGGTCAATCAGGATCTTTCAGTGATTGAAAAAGTGCGCCAGTTCACTTTTGCCGATGAAGCGTTTTCGATCGATAATGAGGAAATGACCCCCAAGCAGTCGATCCGCCGACACAAGCTGAAGGCCCGTTATGGCGATCGGCTTGATGGGCTGTACAAAAGCTGATGCCAGTTTTTGCCCGGCTTATGTTGCCGGCCGCGTTTCTGGCCGCCGGTCTGGCCGCCGATGTGCCAATGTCCGATACCCCGCTGCTGCCAGATGCGTTACGCGCGGGCTGGAAGGGCGCGCCGGTCTGCACACTGCTGCGCAGCGATCACACCAACCGGCTGCTGCGCTGCACGTTTGCGCCCGGCATCGGCCACGAACGCCATTTTCACCCGGCCCATATCGGCTATGCGCTGGAAGGCGGAATCATGCGGATCACCGATGCAAAGGGCACCCGCGATCAGGTGCTGGCGGCCGGATCAAGCTATACCAGCGCAGGCACGCCGTGGCATGAAGTGATCAATATCGGCGCGACCCCGGTGACCTATCTGATCTTTGAACGCATCGTGCCAGACCCGGCGTCTGGGGGTGCAAAGCCCCAATAGGCCAAGCCCCAATAGGAAAGGCCGGCCAAGCGGTGGTCCACCCCCGCTGGGCCGGCCTTGATCCGATGAATTTGGCGGTTAGGCCAGATTACATCTTGGCTTCTTCGCTCGAAGCAGCAGCAGCGTCACCCGAAGCGGCATCAACCGGAGCAGCAGCTGATTCTTCAGCAACCGGTGCAGCTTCTTCCTTCTTTTCACCGCAAGCGGCGAGAGCGAGCGAACCAGCAGCGATAGCTGCAACCATAACAATCTTCTTCATTGGGAATCCCCTTAACGTTACCCGTGTCCGCTCAAAGCGGACCGCGCGCGTGTCTGCACGGCTTCGCGGCATTTGTCGATTTGGAAATTGCGCAGCCAACAACAAATTCTGCCCGCAGCGCCTGAAACGGGCAATCTTGCCCGCGCAGACCGATCAAATTTGCGCAAATCTATCGCGCCGGGCGGATCCAGTGGCGCAGCCTGGCCCACAATCCCTGAATGGGCTCGGCTGCGGGTGGCGCAACCGGATCGGGTTCTGCTGCGTCGTTGCCGGCGATAAGCTCAAACCCAAACGGCCAGATCGGCCCGGCTTGCTCGGCCGGCCATGGCTGGGCCTGAACCGGATCGTTCTGAGCGGCCGGAACAGCGGGTGAAAGCAGTATTTCAAGCCGGCCTTGCACCGATTCGCCAAGTAACGAAAAGCCTGGCTCAGCCGCCGCCGCGCCTTCGCTGGCGGGTTCGAACAGGCTGGGTGCGTCTGCCACAGCGGCCGGGCCGGGTTCATCGGCGGCTTCGGGCGGGGCGGTTTGGGCCTCCTCACTTGCGGCGCCGGCCGGCTCTTCAGGACCGGCATCTTCTGGATCGGCATCTTCTGGCCAGAAATCTTCGTCCGGTTGATCAAAGGCCTCAGTGCCAGACTGAGCCGGGCTCAGCATGTCGCGGAAATCCCAGCTTTGACCGGATGGTTTCTTGGTCATCAGCGGGCTCTCGGGAAGATCGTCAAGCACAGGCGGCACGGGCGCTTCGGGCACAAGCGCCTCGGCCTCCAGTTCAGGCCCGGTTGGTGCCGGACCATCGCCGTGACCGCGCAGCCGCGAGATCCGCACTGACATTTCCTGTTCGGTTTCAGCCAGGACCAGCACGGCGCGCTTTTGGGCCCGCGGGATGCCGGTCATCAGCAGGCTGGAATAGCGCGGGCCGGGGATTGCAACATCCGCCTCGCCTTCGTCTTCCTCTGCCTGGGCGGCAGCGCGGCGGACATTTTCGGGCATGCCCACAACCGGGGCATCGAAATACGGATAGACCCCGCTGCTGCCAGCCGTAACGCAGACCGGACGCGGCAAGCCATCCTGCTTGATCTTTTGGTTCACCACTTGGAACAGCAGCACTGAAAGCAGGCAGGCACCCAACGATCCGGCTTGAATTTCTTCGGGATCGGGTTCTTCGCAGGCCAATAGCCGGGCTTCCAGCTGGGCCAGCGCGCCACAAAGGTCATCGGCTCCGTCAAGCGACAGGGCATTGTCACTGGCCTCGCAATCAGCAGACCAGGTGCAGCCATGCATTGAATAGCCGTCCAGCAGATCATCGCGCCCGCTTTGCGAAAACGGATAGGCGGCATCGTTGAAATAGCCGGTTTCGATGTGCGGGTGGAGATAGCCCTGCTCATCAACCGTGGGGACTTCCTCGCCGGCCCAGCCAAATGCGATCGACAGGGCCGTTACCGGGCGTCCGGGCCGATCATGACGGGAAATGCAATCGCCCAGATAGTCCCAGCCGCGCAGCGAAAGCTCTTCGGCGGCGACTGTCAGAAAGCGTTCCGGCAGGACATTTGCCTGCCCTGCATAGGGCACCAGCAGTTCGCGCAGGCGTGCCGCAGCCGCGGCCTCGCGGCCATGGCGCAGATCGCTTTCAACCTCGCGGCGAAAGTCCTCTTCGTTCTTGCCGTCAATAGTGATGATCGTCACAAACTGTTCCCCGGAGCTGGGCTAGCGAGGAAAATGCGCGCCAAATGGTTTATTTGAAGTTACCGCGGCGCATCGTTTCTGAAGTTTTTCGCTGGCCGGCCAAGCGGCTCCTCCAGACTATTCGCTGATAACGGCCCCTTCGCTGCGCGGATCGGCTCCGCCCACGGCCAAGCGCCCATTGATCAGGATAGCCTGCGCCTTAAGCGGAAGCCTGCGCGATTGAACATCGCTGTGGCCAAGCTGGATCAGCGCCGGGATCATGGCTTCAAGTGCCGACCCTTTCTCAACATAGACGGTATTCGTGCCGGGCGCGAAAATTACGGGCAGTGCCAGCGCGTCCTGCGGGCTAAGCCGCCAATCGACCATCCCGATAATGGCCCGGATCACCTGCGCCGGGATCGTTACCCCGCCTGCCGCACCAACCACCATGACCAGCCGGCCATCGGGGGCGAAGACCAGCGTGGGCGACATCGAGCTGCGCGGACGTTTGCCGCCTTCAACCCGGTTGGCCACAATCCGCCCGTCCTTTTCCGGGTTCATATCAAAATCGGTCAGTTCATTGTTCAGGAAATAGCCGCCAACCATCAGTCCCGATCCAAACGAGCTTTCGATTGTAGAGGTATAGGCCACCGCCATCCCATCGCGATCGACGACCGAAATATGCGAAGTGCCATATTCCTCGGCCAGCGGAGCATCGGCGAAAGACAGCTTCTCTGCCCCCGGCGGCGTCCCGGCGCTGACATTGGGCATCGATCTGGCCGGATCGATCAGTGCCGATCGCTGGCTGAGGTAGCCTGCGTCAACCATTCCTTCGGCCGGCACCGGCACAAAATCGGCATCGGCAGAATAGCGTGCGCGATCAGCATAGGCGAGCCGCTCGCTTTCGGCGATCAGGTGCCAGGCGGTCGGCGCATCCTTGCCCAGCGCAGCCAGATCAAACCGCTCCAGCTGGCCCAGCGTTGCAATCACCGTTGTCCCGCCAGAGCTGGGCGGACCCATTCCGCAAATCCTGTAGCCCCGGTATTCGGCGCAGACTGGGACGCGATATTTGGACTTGTAACCGGTCACATCACCCAGAACCATGGGTGCAGGATTGCGCGCCGCCGTGCTAACACGCGCGACGATGCTTTTGGCATTGGCACCATCGTAGAAGGCCTTGGGGCCCTTGTCCGCAATCGCTTGCAGGGTATCGGCCAGTGCCGGGTTCCTGATTACGGCGCCCACCGGCAAGGCACTGCCATCTGCCCCATAATAGAGCGCGCGGCCTTCTGCCGTTGAGGCGGCGATCTGCTTGCTGCCTTCCAGCATCTCAAGCATTCGCGGGGTGATCTGAAAGCCATTGCGCGCCAGCTTGATCGCCGGGGCGAACAGCCGCGCCCAGGGCAAGTGGCCGCGATCACCATGGGCGCGGGCGGCCAGCGCGACATTGCCGGGCACCCCCACGCTGGTCCCGCCTGGAACGGCCTCGGCAAAACTCATCAGCTTGCCGTCCTTGAAAAACCATTTCGGGTGCGCCGCAGCCGGGGCCGTTTCACGCCCATCGATCGTCACCACCTGGCCTTGCCGGGTGGTTGCTACATAGAGCCCGCCCCCGCCAATTCCCGAGCTCTGCGGCTCAACCACGGTCAAGGCCAGCATCGTCGCGATTGCCGCATCGGTGGCATTGCCGCCCTGCCGCAGCATCTGCACCCCGGCATCGGCGGCGCGCGGATCGGCCGCGCTGACCATGCCGGCATCCAGCGATTGCGCGGCAGCGGGGGCCGTCTGGGCCGCAGTCTGCACGGCAGGAGCACAGCTGGTCAGCGCCAGCGGGGCAAGCAAAAAGGCGATGCGGCTTAATGGGTTCATGGTCATGGGCTCCACGCTATTCGCTTCCAACCGCTTCGGCAATGGAGGTAAAGCCATCGCGCTTCATCAAGCGTTCCAAGCCCGCGATTACCTTGCGGGCGATCCCAGGCCCTTCATAAGCCATTGCGCTATACAGCTGGACCAGGCTGGCCCCGGCCCGAATCCGGGCCCAGGCCTGATCGGCGCTGGCAATTCCGCCCACCCCGATCAAGGGCAGCGCCCCGCCGGTAGCCTTGCGAAAGGTCCGCAACCGTTCCAGCGCCAGATCGTGCAGCGGCGCGCCCGATAGACCGCCGGTTTCTGCGGCGTGGCGCGATTTCATTGGCGGGCGGCTGATGGTGGTGTTGGAAACGATCAGCGCATCGATCCCCTTGTCCATGGCGATCCGGGCGATCGCATCGACATCGGCCGGTTCCAGATCGGGTGCAACCTTCAGGAAGATCGGAGGCCGCTGGGCGCCATTGGATACAGCACCATTCCCCCGGGCGGCCAGCACCGCATCAAGCAACGCGGCCAGCGCCGCTTCATCTTGCAAGGCCCGCAGGCCCGGGGTGTTGGGGCTGGATATGTTTATTGCCAGATAGCTGGCAAGCGGCGCCATCAGTCGCACCATGGTCGCATAATCAGCCGTCCGATCGAGCGAATCCTTGTTGGCGCCAACATTGATCCCCACGATCCCGCCGCGCCCCTTGCGCCGCGCCAGCCGGGCCGCGGCGGCTTCTGCTCCGCCATTGTTGAAGCCCATTCGGTTGATCACCGCGCGGTCTTCAAGCAGCCTGAACATCCTGGGGCGGGGATTGCCCGATTGCGGCAAAGGGGTGATCGAACCTACCTCGGCAAACCCGAAACCAAGCCCCAGCAGCGCGTCGGGCACCTCGGCATCCTTGTCATAGCCGGCCGCCATGCCCAGCGGATTGGGAAACGCCAGGCCTGCAACAGTGGTGGCGAGCGGCCCGGGGGTCTGCGCCCCGCCCGGCAACAGCTTCAAGGCAGCGAGCGAGGCCGTGTGGGCGGTTTCCGGATCAAGCAGGAACAGCGCCGGGCGCAACAGCGAATAGAACATCGCGCGGCTATGGCATTGGCAGGGCAAACTGTCGATTCGCCAAGCTGAACGAAAACTGACGAATCCATACAATTCGCGGCAGTGCCGCTGCCCTACCAAGATGGTGCGACCCGAAGGAACTGCCTTGCATGCAAGACAGGCTCCTAACTTCAAAGGCGACCTTCAGGCTTGACCCGAAGGTCGCTTTTTTTTGCATATCGCGCGGCTTGCCAGCGCTCCCCGGCAGGCCTAGGGGCAATTCGGAACGAATCAGTCCGATTAAGGTTTGCCAATGCGCCTGTCTTCCATGGCCGATTATGCTGTCGTCACGATGAGCGCCGCCGCGCGCCATTGCGGTGCTGCACGGGTATCAGCGGCGCAGCTGGCCGAAGAAACCGGCCTGCCTGCGCCCACCGTGCAAAAGCTGGTCAGCCGGTTGACCGCTGCGGGGCTGCTGCGCAGCACGCGCGGGGCTGGTGGCGGGCTTAAACTGGCCCGGCCGGCTGCTGCGATCACACTGGCTGAAATCATCGAAGCGGTCGAAGGCCCGATCGCGCTGACCGCCTGTGTCGAACAGGGCCGCCACGATTGCGGCATGGAAAGCGCCTGTTTGGTGCGCCCGCACTGGCCGCTGGTCAACGACGCGATGCGCAGCGCGCTGGCCGGGGTGTCGCTGATCCAGTTGGCGGGAGCGGTGCGATGACTGACACCCAGATCAAAGATCAGGCCGCGCGCGATGCGGCGGCGAAAGTGGCCGATTACGAACACGGCTGGTCGGCCGATATTGAGACTGAATTTGCCGAAAAGGGCCTCAACGAAGACACTGTCCGGTTCATTTCGTCCAAGAAGAACGAGCCTGAATGGATGCTCGAATGGCGGCTCAAGGCGTTCCGTCACTGGCAGACTATGCCGATGCCCGATTGGGCCAAGCTGAACATTCCGCCGATCGATTACCAGGATGCCTATTACTACGCCGCGCCCAAGGCCAAGCCCAAGCTGGCCAGCCTGGACGAGGTCGATCCAGAGATCCTGCGGGTTTACGAAAAGCTGGGCATCCCGCTTGAGGAGCAGAAGGTGCTCGCGGGCGTTGAAGGCGCACGCAAGGTTGCGGTCGATGCGGTGTTCGATTCGGTTTCGGTCGCCACCACCTTCCGCGAAGAGCTGAAGCGCGCCGGGGTGATCTTCCTCTCGATTTCGGAGGCGATTCGCGAATATCCCGAGATGGTCAAGAAGTGGCTCGGCAAGATCGTGCCGATGCATGACAACTTCTTCAGCGCGCTCAACTGTGCGGTTTTTTCCGACGGAACCTTCGTCTACATCCCAGAAGGCGTGCGCTGCCCGATGGAGCTATCGACCTATTTCCGGATCAATGCTGAAAACACCGGACAGTTCGAACGCACGCTGATCATTGCCGAAAAAGACAGCTACGTCAGCTACCTAGAAGGCTGCACCGCGCCGATGCGCGATGAAAACCAGCTTCACGCTGCGGTGGTCGAACTGGTCGCGCTGGATGATGCAGAGATCAAGTATTCGACCGTGCAGAACTGGTATCCCGGCAATGCCGAAGGGCTGGGCGGGATCTATAATTTCGTTACCAAGCGCGCACTGTGCCAGGGCAAGCGCAGCAAGGTTTCGTGGACCCAGGTTGAGACCGGATCTGCGGTGACATGGAAGTATCCTTCGTGCGTGCTCAATGGTGAAGAATCGGTCGGCGAGTTCTACTCGGTCGCCGTCACCAACAATTATCAGCAGGCCGATACCGGCACCAAGATGATCCACAACGGCAAGGGCACCCGCTCGACCATCATCTCCAAGGGCATCTCGGCCGGCAAGAGCCAGAACACCTATCGCGGCCTCGTCCGCGTCGCGCCGGGCGCAGAAGGCGTGCGCAATTTCACCCAGTGCGATTCGCTGCTGCTCGGCAAAGACTGCGGCGCGCACACTGTGCCCTATATCGAAGTGCGCAATCCTTCGGCCCAGATCGAGCATGAGGCGACAACTTCGAAGATTTCGGACGACCAGCTGTTCTATGCGATGCAGCGCGGGCTGGATCAGGAAGCGGCGGTGGCGCTGATCGTCAACGGCTTCGCCAAGGAAGTGCTGCAACAACTGCCAATGGAGTTTGCGGTCGAAGCGCAGAAGCTGCTGGGCATTTCACTTGAAGGATCGGTCGGATGACCAAAAAAACTCTCACCGTCCTCCCGCTCGACGAGCGCACCGACGCCCCCGAGCTTGAGCGGCGCGGGCGCGGGTGGGCTATTTCGGACAAGCGGCTCGACAAGATCCACGATCAGGCCCGGCGCAACAAGATGGAGCCGACCGAGGCGCAGAAGCTGCTGGGCGAAAAGCTGAACGAGGCCAATCTCGGCAAGTTCAAGCTGTCCCGCCAGCAAGTGATCGGCTCTGCCATCCTCGATTTTGCCTGCAACCCGCTGAAGGTTGCGGTCTCGATCGACGAGGGCGGTGATCCGGCAGTGATCGCGCGGCGCGACAAGAGCCTTGAGGCGGTTGGCGTGCACCTGCTGCGCTTCACCGCTGCGCGCGTGCTGGAAGAGAGCGACGCGGTGGTGGCAGAGATCGTTGCAGCGATGAAGGCCCGCTATGGCGAGCGCGGCCGCGCCCATAAACCGCAATATCAGTCGCCCGGCGCGCCGCGACGCTAGCAGGAATGGCCATGCTCAAAATCGAAAACCTTCACGCGACCGTCGCCGACAAGCCGATCCTCAAGGGCCTGTCGCTTGAGCTTAATGCCGGCGAAGTCCATGCGATTATGGGCCCCAATGGTGCGGGCAAATCAACGCTGTCCTATGTGCTGGGCGGGCGGCCCGGATATGAGGTGACCGAGGGTTCGGTAACTTTCACACCCCCCTCTCGTCATCCCCGCGAAGGCGGGGATCCATCTGGGGCCTCGTCCCAAACGCAAGGTTCGGAGCTGGGTTCCCGCCTTCGCGGGAATGACGGTGGTGAATTGGATTTGTTGGCGCTTGAACCCTACGAGCGCGCGGCGGCCGGCCTGTTTCTGGGCTTCCAGTACCCGGTTGAGATCCCCGGCGTATCCTTCGTCCAATTCCTGCGAGAAAGCCTCAATGCCCAGCGAAAGTCGCGCGGGGATGCGCCGCTGTCGGGCGGCGACTTCCTCAAGCTCGCCCGCGAAAAGGCGGCGCTGCTTAAGCTGGACATGGAAATGCTCAAGCGCCCGGTCAATGTCGGCTTTTCGGGCGGCGAGAAGAAGCGCGCCGAGATGGTCCAGATGGGGATCCTTGATCCCGCGCTGGCGGTGCTTGATGAAACCGATTCGGGCCTGGATATCGATGCGCTGCGGATTGTCGGCGATGGGATCAATGCCACCATGCGCAGCGCGGGCAAGGCGGTGCTGCTGATCACCCACTACCAACGGCTGCTCGATTATGTGAAGCCAGACTTTGTCCACGTTTTGGCGGGCGGCCGGATCGTGCGGACCGGCGGGCCGGAACTCGCGCATGAGCTGGAAGAGCATGGTTATGAGGAAGTTGCAGGGTGACCACTGCCGCAGCCCTTCTTCCCACCCGCAAGGACGAGGACTTCCGCTATGCCGATATCGAATCGCTAGCGCGCGTCTGGCCCGTCGCGGTCGAGACGATGTTGTTGGGCGAAGGCGAACATCGCGCACTAAGCATGGTCAATATGGGGGTGGGCGAGCTGGCGATTGTGCTGGCGCCGGGCGCTTCGCTCGATCTGCACGTGCTCAACGCAGGGCAAGGTTATGGCCGCCTTTCGTTGCGGGCCGAATTGGGCGCGGGCTCGAAGTTCACGTTTGGCGCCGCGCAGCTTGCGGGCCGCGGGCAGGTGCTTGAGGTGGTCACCCAGGTGGCGCACCTTGGCCCCGGTGCCGCCAGCCAACAGGTGGTGCGCTCAGTCGCGGGCGGCGGCTCGGCCGCGAACTATCTGGGCAAGGTCCATGTTGCCAAAGGGGCCGACGGCACCGATGGATCGCAATCGGTCCGCGCGATGCTGCTTGACCGGCACAGCGCGGCCAATGCCAAGCCGGAGCTGGAAATATTCGCCGACGATGTGAAATGCGCACATGGCTGCGCGGTGGGCGAACTTGATGCCTCGGCGCTGTTCTATATGGCCCAGCGCGGGCTTCCTCCCGAAATGGCCAAGCGATTGATGTTGCAAGCCTTTCTGGCAGAAGCTTTTGCCGGGGCTGAGGATCAGGAGGCGCTGCTGGAACAGGCGGTTGCCGCGCTTGAGGCGATGCTGTGATGGCGGCGCTGCGCGATCAGTTTCCGGGGCTGGCTGGCGGCTGGCATTACCTGGATACCGCCGCCACGGCGCAAAAACCGCAGGCGGTGATCGATGCGACTGTGCGGGCGATGGGCGCGGATTATGCTACGGTCCACCGCGGGGTCTATGCCCGATCGGCCGAAATGACCCTGGCCTATGAAGCGGTCCGGGCCAAGGTTGCGGGATTGATCGGCGGCGCAGGGGACGAGCTGGTTTTTACCCGCGGCGCAACCGAGGCGATCAATCTGGTTGCCCGCAGTTTTCCAGCTTGCGGGGAAAAGCCGCGCCGGGTGTTGCTGTCGCAGCTGGAGCACCACAGTAACATCGTGCCGTGGCAGCTGGCCGGGTGGCAGATCGATGTCTGTCCGCTGACTGCTGATGGACGGATCGATCTTGATGCGGCCGAGGCGATGCTAACCCCTGATTTCGATATGGTTGCCGTGGCCCACGTTTCCAATGTGCTCGGCTCGCTGCTCGACGTGCCGCGCGCGGCTGCGCTGGCGCACAAGGTTGGCGCCAGCCTGCTGCTTGATGGGTGCCAGGCGGCGGCGCGGCTGCCGGTGGATATGACCGCGCTGGGCTGCGATTTCTATGCCTTTTCGGCCCACAAGCTTTATGGTCCGACGGGGATCGGGGCGCTGTGGGGCAAGCCGGGCCTGCTGGCGGCCATGCCGCCATGGCAGGGCGGCGGTGCGATGATCGACAAGGTCAGCTTTGCCGGCACCACGTTTGCCTTGCCGCCCGGCCGGTTTGAAGCTGGTACGCCGGCGATAATCGAGGCGATCGGATTTGGCGCGGCAATCGAATTTGTTGAAGGCATTGGGATAGAGGCAATCCAGGCGCATGAAGCGCGGCTGGTTGGCCAGTTGCGTGCGGCATTGCAGATGCGCAACGATATCACCCTGTTTGGGCCGGAAGATGCAGCCGGGATCGTTTCTTTTGCGATGGATGGGGTGCATCCGCACGATCTGGGCACCATCTTGGACGAGCAGGCGCCGGATGGAACCCGTGTTGCGATCCGGGCGGGGCATCACTGCGCCCAGCCGCTGATGGAGCACCTTGGGGTGCCCGCCACCGCGCGGGCCAGTTTCGGGATCTATTCGGATGAAAGCGATATTGCCGCGCTGATCGCGGGCATCGAACGGACACGGAGGATTTTCGGATGAGCGCTCCTGAGAATATCGGGGAACCGAAATTCAAGGTTGAGGAAGTGGACAGCGTTGCGCCGCCGCCGCGCGCGCGCGTGGAGGATGCAGAGGCGCCGGCCGACAAGCTTGGGCGCAAGCGCGATTACCTCGCCGGGTTTCTTGAAGAGAAGCCTGTTGCTGCTGATCCAACTGCCCCAGGCGGTGATCTTTACGAAGCAGTGATCGCGGCACTGAAGGATATTTTCGATCCCGAAATTCCGGTCAATATCTACGATCTGGGGCTGATCTATGGCGTCGAAGTGGATGAAGATTGCGGGGTTATGGTATCGATGACCCTTACCACCCCGCATTGCCCGGTGGCCGAATCAATGCCCGGCGAGGTTGAGCTTAGGGTCAGCGCGGTGCCCGGGGTGCGCGACGCCGAAGTGCATCTGGTCTGGGATCCGCCGTGGGACCCGGGCAAGATGAGCGATGAAGCCCGGCTGGAGCTTGGAATGTTATGACCACAACCCCTCCACAGAAAGCCGGCAGAGCTCGGCCTGCTGCCGTGATCCTGACCGCCGCTGCCCAAGCGCGGGTCGCAAAGCTGATGGCCGAAGCGCCCGCAGACGCGATCGGGGTCAAGCTTTCAACGCCGCGCCGGGGTTGTTCGGGGCTGGCCTATTCGGTTGACTATGTCAGCGATGCGAATGCGATGGACGAGCGGATCGAGACTTCGGGCGGCCTGTTTTTTATCGATGGTGCATCAGTGCTCTACCTGATCGGCAGCACGATGGATTGGCAGGAAGACGATTTCACCGCAGGCTTCGTGTTTCAGAACCCCAATGCCAAAGGGGCCTGCGGCTGCGGAGAAAGCTTTACGGTCTAGGGCCGGGCTCAGATCTTGACCCCGAACATTTCGCCAGTGTCTTCTGCGATCCAGGCGAGCAATGCCTTTTCCATCGGATCCAGCTCTTCATCAGCCTCAAGCAGGTCGGTCAACCAATGGCTTTCCTCGTCGGTCAGCTGAGCCGCTTCTGCGGCCTCGGCCTCTATGTCGGGCGCGTTCGGATTGATATCAAGCAGGCTGCCAAAAGCGCCTTCGAAATCTGGCTTGGATGTGAACATCCGGCCCAAAAACCCCCCAATTCCGGAGGCTTGCTGGCTCATGAAGATCTCAAGCTCGGCTGCGCGCGCAGTGCTAAGCGGTTCGTGTCCGCCAAAGCCCAGCAGATAGTTGGCAACGCCTTGGACAAACAGCTTTTCCCATTCCGGATTGTTTACATCGTATAGCGTCTGATCCTTGATCCGGAACAGCATTTCAGCCTCGCGCTGGCTAACGGCGGCGGGGCGATCGCTGGCCGGTGCAAAGATCAACCGGCGCAGCAGGATGCATTCGGCCAGATTGATACCGTGCGGATCCAGTTCACCGCTGCGGGTTGGGCCATCGCCGTTCACAACCGCAGCTTCAACTTGCGTGAGGACATAGGCCTTCAGCTTTTCGGGAACGTTGATCGCCGTTTCGCAGACCTTGACCAGCAATTCGAGCTCGGCCACTGTTCCGACCCGGCCATCGCGATCGATCCGTGAAATCAGCTCGTCAGCCATTTCGTCGTCAACATAGCCCTTGGGCTCTACCGTATCGACAACAAAGCAGCTCAGCGCTTCGACGAAGAAATCGCACCATTCGCTGGTCGGCGCGTCGCAGGCATCGTTGGCGGTAAACAGGGCTTCGGCCTCTTCAGGCTCCATCTTGCCATCGGCCCAGCCGAGCCGGCGCAGTTCGAGCACTTCTTCGGCTGAAATAGCCCCGTCTGCCGCGGCATCTGCGGCCAGAATTCCAAATTCCATACTCATGGCAAAGCTGCCCCCGGTCAAAAAACTCAGACGCGTGGTGCCAGACTATCCTTAAAACCCGGTTACCTGTGTTCTGCCGTTATCCGCCGGTTCGCCGCGTTACCTTTTGCGCAGCGCCGCGACGCAGGCCGCCCGATCGACATCCTGACCATCGCTGGCCCGGCGGGCATCGACAAAAGTTGCCTCGGGATCGCGGTCCTTGGCGGGGGGGTACAGGTAGATATCAAGGACGCACGGTCCGCCCACAAATTGCAGCTTGCGGGCATCACCTTCCCAAACATCCAGCCGCGGTGTGCCAAACTGGCGGATCAATGCATCGCGATTGGCGCCAACAACCCCTTCAAGCCCGGGCGCCGCCTGCACCCGCGCCACAGGCGGCGGCGTGCGCAGCGATGGCCGGATCGGGGCGGCCTGGGTCGGCCGTTTGGGCGGGGGCGCGGCAGTGGTGCTGCAGGCGGCCAGCACAAGCGGCAGCGGCAGGGCAATCAGAAGGCGGGGCAATATCACTTGCGCCCCTTGCGATGGATCAGGTGCACTGCGCAAGCCGCACCAAGGAAAGGTGCGGCGAAATTCACTACTGGTACGGTCAGCAGAACCGCCGTGATCGCGCCCAGCGCCAATCGCTGCGCTGGGCCCAGCGGCGCGGCGGACTGCACGGTAAGGCGATGGCGCAGCCACACCATATCCTGCAATTCGCGTCCCAGCAGTATGGCGTTGACGGCAATGAACACCAGCGGCGCACCCAGGCCGGTAACCAGCAGAGCCAGCGCGACCGGCAGGGCCAGCAGGTTGAATAGCACGGCCCGCGCAGCGCCGCCCAGGCTGCGCCGCGCCTCTTCGCGCCAACCCAGTTTGCGTGCGGTTTTGGCCATTTCGGGATAGTGGCGCTGCTCGATCGCGGCCACCACATCATCGGCAAAGAACTGCAGCACCGCCAGCGCAACAATCCGCCACAGCAGCCACGGCCCGAACAATGCCAGCATCACAACCAGAATTTCGGCGGCTTCTGAACCGGGCGCCAGCTGCTGTGCGGCCAACCGAAGGGCAAAGAATGCCGCGATCCCAAACACGACAACCGCAAGCACCGTCGCAAGTACGCTTTTGAGCCAGATCGGCAGCAGCCGCCGATCAAACAGGTCGGCCAGGGCAAGGGTTAACGCAGCGAGCATGTCCTGATCGGGATTGCCATACCGGCGCGCGCTGTCAACGCCCGCTTCCATCACGGCGCGAAACTCGCTAGGCGCGGCCCCCAAGCCCCTACCAGTCCCATTCCCCTACCAGCCAAGGAGTTCCGCGTGTCCAACCCCAGCAGCCCGGCATCCAGTTTGCAGGTTATCGCCATCGGCAATGCTATCGTCGATGTTATGGCTCCGTGCGCGGATGCCCTGATCGAGCGGCTGGGCCTGGTGCGCGGCGGGATGACGCTGGTCGATACCGACCGCGCCCAGGAGCTTTATGACGCGATGGGCCCCGCGCGCGAGATTTCGGGCGGTTCGGCGGCCAATACCCTGGCTGGCCTGGCGGCGCTGGGCAGCAGCTGCGCCTTCATTGGCCAGGTTGCCCAGGATCAGATGGGCGAAGTCTTTGCGCATGATATCCGCGCCGGGGGGATATCCTTTGAAACCCCGGCCCGCGCCGGTGATCCGCCCACGGCGCGGTGCCTGATTTTCGTAACCCCCGATGGCCAGCGCACCATGAACACCTACCTTGGCGCGTCACAGTTCCTGCCGCCAGCCGCGCTTGACGAGGCTGCCATTGCCGCAGCGCAAGTGCTCTATCTGGAAGGCTATCTGTGGGATCCGGAAGAGCCGCGTTCAGCCATGCGCCGGGCAATTGCCGCCGCCCGGAATGCTGGCCGAAAGGTGGCCTTCACCTTGTCTGACGCGTTCGTTATCGCGCGCCATGGCGATGATTTCCGCAGCCTGATTGAAGCGGGCGAAATCGATATCCTGTTCGCCAATCATATCGAACTGGCGGCGTTGACCGGGCAGGATGATTTCCACGCCGGGATCGATGCGCTGAAGTCCAAAGTGCCGATGCTGGTCGTGACCCGCAGCGAACACGGCGCGGTTGCGGCGTGCGGCGGTGAATTGTTTGAAGTTCGGGCCGAGCCGGTCGAACAGGTGATCGATACGACCGGCGCTGGCGATCTGTTTGCCGCAGGTTTTCTGCACGGCCATGTCCAGGGGCGCCCGCCGGCTGAATGTCTGGAAATCGGGGCGATCTGCGCGGCCGAAATCATCTCGCACTATGGCGCACGGCCCGAAGCGAATCTCAAAGACCTGATTGACGCACGATTCGGCTAAGGCCGGTCGCAATTCGTTAATGATAATTTCCTAGATTCGATATCCACAGGTTTGTCCACTAGCGTGGGAACCTTGGGCGATTCGCACCGGGTTCAATTCGGCGCGGAAAATAGGGAATCGGGCGCATGAACGTTGTCACGCCGATAGGGGAATTTGCGGTCCGCCGTGATATAGCTGTGGATGGCGAACATCCACGCGTGGTGGTGGCTGATATTGCCTCACGACCCAAGGCAAATGCCCGGATCATCACCGTTGCGAACGAGAAGGGCGGGGTCGGCAAATCGACCGTTGCGTTCCATCTTGCGGTTGCCTTGGCTGATTGCGGGCACAAGGTGCTGGCAATTGATCTTGATCGCCGCCAGCAAACCCTGACCCGCACGCTGGTCGGGCGGGGCGGCACGGCCAAGCGGCTGGGTGTGCGTCTGCCGATGCCGCGCCACTTGTTGTTGCAACAACATTCGGGCGCGCAACTGTGCCAGGAAATCGCCCGGGCGGGGTGGGATTGTGACTATGTGGTGATCGATGCCGCCGGCCACGATTCGCCAATTGCCCGGCGCGCGATCGCCATGGCCGAACTGCTGGTCTCGCCGGTCAATTCAAGCTTTGTCGATCTTGATCTGCTCGGCCGGTTTCATCCGGTCAACGGGCGGCTGCTTGGCCCCGGCTGCTTTGCGGTGATGGTGGCAGAGCTGCGTCAGGCCCGGGCTGAGGCAGGCATGCCTGCGCTCGATTGGCTAGTGCTGCAAAACCGCAAGCGCCGCGATACCAGCCGCAATCAGGACAAGGTTGATGCCGCGCTGCGGCGGCTGGCACCGCGGCTGGAATTCCGCCTTGGCGCGGGGCTTTCAGAACGGGTCGCCTATCGAGAACTGTTCCTGCTTGGGCTGACGCACCTTGATCTGCGCCGCATTCCAGACCTTGCGCGCAGCAAACCGATCGCCTTGAGCGAGCTTGATGCTTTGATAGATGATCTCGATCTCGACTTCGCGCAGGCAAGCGATAGCTTGCTCGAATCGGTTGGGGATTGGGCCGGGACGGCTGCTGTCAGCGCCTAGGATCAGGGCCTGCCAACCGCACTCTTTTCCCGAGCGATTTCCTGCCAACCGATATCGCGGCGGCAAAACCCGTCGGCGAAATCAAGCGCATCGACCGCCGCATAAGCTGCAGCCTGCGCTTCACTCACGCTTGGCGAGAGCGCCGTTACATTGAGCACGCGCCCGCCGCTGGCAACCAGCTGGCCGTCCTTAAGCGCGGTTCCGGCGTGGAACACCTTGGTGCCATTTGCTTCAGCTTCAGCAATTGCCTTGATCGCCCCGCCAGACCTGGGCGTGCCGGGATAACCCTGGGCAGCCATTACAACGGTAAGCGCGCTTTCGGCCGAAAAGCGCGGCGGCTGCAGCGTACCCAGCCGCCCTTCGGCTGTGGCCAGCAGCAATTCACCCAAATCACCTTCCAGCCGCATCATCAGGACCTGACATTCAGGATCGCCGAAGCGGCAATTGTATTCAATCAATTTGACGCCGTCCGGGGTCAGCATCAAACCGGCATAGAGCACGCCTGAATATGGCATGCCTTCAGCCGCCATGCCGCGGACCGTGGGCACCACAATCCGTTCCAGTGCTTCACCTTCAAGCAGCGGTGTCAATACCGGGGCTGGGCTATAGGCACCCATCCCGCCGGTGTTTGGCCCAACATCCCCATCGCCGACCCGTTTGTGATCCTGGGCAGACCCGAATGGCACCACGGTGTGCCCGTCGGTCAGGGCAAAGAAGCTTGCTTCCTCACCTTGCATGAACTCCTCGATCACGGCTTCGGCCCCGGCGGCACCAAACCGGCCGTCAAAGATTTCTGCAATCGCGGCCTCAGCCTCTGCGCGGGTCAGGGCGACGGTTACGCCTTTGCCGGCGGCCAGGCCGTCTGCCTTGACCACCACCGGGATTGAAAAATCGTCCAGCGCAGTCAGGCCTTCGTGGGCGCTGGCAACGCGTTTGAAACCGGCCGTTGGGATGTTGTGGCGGACGCAAAGCTCTTTGGTGAAAGCCTTGCTGCCTTCAAGCTGGGCTGCGGTTTTTGAAGGGCCAAAGGTTGCCACGCCTGCGCCGCGCAAACTATCGGCCAGGCCGTCCACAAGGGGCGCTTCGGGGCCCACAATCACCAGGCCAATGCGCTGGGCCTCGCAAAAGCCCACGACGGCAGCATGGTCGGTCAGATCGAGCGTGACTAGCTCTGCATGATCGGCGATACCGGGATTGCCCGGGCTGGCGAACAATTTGTCGCCCGAATTTCCAAGCAATCGGGATTGCGCCAGCTTCCACGCCAGCGCATGTTCGCGTCCGCCCGATCCCAGCAACAGGATATTCATGCCGTTTTCGCCTTACCCAGATGATGAACCCGCCGGGCTGGTAGCGAAGGAAGGCGCGGGCGACAACGCCGCAGCGCTTTCGGTCAGCGAGATTTCCGCCGCCTTAAAGCGTGTGGTCGAGGATCAGTTCGGTTTCGTGCGCGTTCGCGGCGAAATTACCGGGTTCAAGCGCGCGGCATCGGGGCATCTCTACCTTGGCCTCAAGGATGAGAACGCCCGGCTGGATGCGGTGATGTGGCGCGGCACCGCCGGGCGGCTCAATTTCGCTTGCGAAGACGGGCTCGAAGTGATCGCCACCGGCAAGTTGACCACCTACCCTGGGCGATCGAACTATCAGCTGGTGATCGAACGGATGGAAGTGGCCGGCGAAGGCGCATTGCTGGCGCTGCTGGCCAAGACCAAGGCTCGGCTCGAAGCTGAAGGGCTGTTTGCGCCCGCACGCAAGCAGCCAATCCCGTTCCTGCCGCGCACGATCGGCGTAGTCACTTCGCCGACCGGTGCAGTTATCCGTGACATCCTGCACCGCCTGGCTGATCGGTTTCCGGTCCGGGTGGTGGTTTGGCCGGTGCTGGTCCAGGGGCCGGGGGCCGCTGCACAGGTTGCCGCCGCCGTGCGCGGATTTTCGGCACTGGGCACCGATGGTCCGGTGCCGCGCCCTGATACATTGATCGTCGCGCGCGGCGGCGGTGCAATCGAGGATCTGTGGTCGTTCAACGAAGAAGACGTGGTTCGTGCGATTACCGAATGCACAATTCCGGTGATTTCGGCTGTGGGTCATGAAACCGATACGACATTGGCCGATTTTGCCGCCGATCTGCGCGCACCCACGCCGACGGCTGCGGCCGAACTGGCCGTGCCGGTGCGCACCGAACTGGCCCAGCAAATTGCCGAGCTGGCCCTACGCCAACGCCGTGCAGTGCAGCGTCCGTTGCAATTGGGGCGGGAACGGCTGGCGGCGCGGGCCGAACGCCTGCCCAAACCGCAGGCTTTGCTAGGCCCCTATGTTCAGCGGCTTGATGGCGAGGCAGAACGGCTCCGGCGGGCGCTGGTCGATCGCACTCAGCTGGCGCGCGGAGAGCTTCAACGCAGCGCCGCGCGGCTATCGCTGCCGCTGGTCAGCGCCCGGCTGGATCAGGCGCGCGGGCGGCTTGAAGGGCTGTCGCGGCTGTTCGCCTCACTCGATCCTGATCGGGTGCTTCAGCGCGGCTATGCCAGGGTCAGCGCAGCAGATGGACGGACGCTGGTTGATCGCGCGGCAGCAGCGGCAGAACCAATGCTGACCCTGCACTTCCGCGATGGTGAATTGACGGTCGGCGCGGCCGGGCCAGCGCCGGGGCGCGCCGCCGCCAAACCGAAACCCGCACCAACCGGCAGTGCCGGATCGCAGGGTCAATTGCTCTGAAAGCATTGCGGCGCTAAGCGGGGGCGATGTTGATGAATTCTGCCGATCGCCCCGCTATGCTGTTTTACCAGCACAATGGTTTTCGCGTGCTTAGCCCGGGCAACCATGTGGTCTGCGCGGTCAGCGGGGAAACGGTTGCGCTTGAGGCCTTGCGGTATTGGAGTGTTGACCGTCAGGAAGCCTACGCTGGGCCGCGTGAGGCTACCGCGCGAAGTCTGGGCCAGGCCTGAACCAGTGCCAGGTTTGAAGCGATGCCATGCTTGAAGCAATGCCATGCTTGAAACAATGATCGACCGGCGATTGCTGTTGGCTGGTGGCGGCCTGGGCCTGGGCCTTGGGCTGTGGCAGATCCGCGGGCTTGCCGCTGAGGCGGCCGGATATGATGCGGCCACTGATTTTGCCTTGAGCGGCCAGCTTACCCAGGGCGGCTGGGCGCGGGGCAAGGCGCCCGCCTCCACCCGCGCGCTCAGCTTTGGGCGCCGCCCGGTGCTGATTGCGCCTGACCGCAGCTTCTTTATCGCATTTGATCGCGATGCGCCGGGCCGGGCCGAGCTGTTGGCCGAACTTGCCGATGGCACTGCTACCCGCGGTGTTCTTAACATCGCGCCGCGCGCCTGGAAGATCGAACGGATCCCAATCGGTCCGCGGCCAGGTAGCCCTCTCAGCGCGGAATATGCGCGCCGCCGCGAAGGCGAAACCACCCAGATCAACGCAGCCCGGCGGATCGATCACAACAGCGAAGGCTGGCGTCAGAAATTCATCTGGCCGGTCTATGGCCGAATTTCGGGCCGATTCGGATCGCAGCGGATCTACAATGGCACCCCGGGCAGCTATCATTCGGGGATGGATATCGCCACCGGGGCCAGCGGAACGCCGTTTGTGGCTCCGGCTGATGGAATCGTGACACTTGCCGCTGCAAGCTCATTCTCGCTCGAAGGGCGGCTGCTGATGATCGATCACGGGATGGGGCTGAACAGCGCCTTTCTGCACTGCTCTGCCCATGCCGTAAAAGTAGGTGACATGGTCTGCCAGGGCCAGTTCATCGGACGGATCGGGGCGACCGGCCGGGCCACGGGACCGCACTTGCACTGGTCGGTCAAATGGCGCGATGCCCGGCTTGATCCGCTGCTGTTTGTCGGGGCCTTGCCGGGCCGGTAAGGCGCTATTGAATGCGCCGCATCTTCATCGCGGCCTGGCCATCAACACTCACGAAAAAGCTGCCGAGCGAGCCTTTGGTCAGCACGACCTTCTGGCCCGGCTTGGGCGAGAGTGCGAGTGGTTTGAAATCGGTCTGTTCCCATACTCCGCCCTCAGCCATCGCAATGATCCAGCCGCCATCGCGATTGCGCCGGGCCGAAGCGACCTTGGTTTCCAGCCGCTTGACCTCCTCCTGGCCCGGGCCGGTGCCCAGAATTTGGGAAGAAGGCACTGCCAGGCCAAACAGGCCGCGCTGGGCCCGTTCCACTTCCTTGCGCTCTGCCACCACGATATCGCTACGCTCGGCCGCGCCCGCCAGTGCAGTCGATTGCGCATCGAAGCAAGCCAGCCGGGCCGGCGGATCGGCAATCTGGCGGCAGGCCAGCAAGTCAGTCAGCACCTTGGGCGGGGCAGGCGGCCGCTTGTCCTCGCCCAAAGCCGGCTGCGCCGCCACTGCGCAAAGGCCGATTACGGCAGCGGCCCATCCGCGATAGCCTGCTTTCAAGGGTTCCATGTGGGCGTTTCCTTAGGTTGGTGGCCAAGGATTACAGCCCTTGTCGCCCGGCACAAGGGCAGGCCGATCCGATAGTTGCAAAAAGGCTACACCTGGCGCGGAATCCCACGGATTACGGCCAGATTAACTTTACACCGGGCTGCCCAGCAGACAACAGAGCGACATTCTTGGATGGTTTTGCGTGGTTTTCTTGCGCACGGCCCCTTGATATTCCACGAGAGGCCGCCAGGCTTCTACGATAAGGGACTGACATATCGTGAAAAAATTCTCGACTCTCCGGATCAGCGCTGCCCCGCTCGCGGTTGGCATCGCGCTGCTAGCCTCCCCCGCCTATGCGCAGGATTCCGCCGCCGCTGACGATCAGACCGAAGCTGCTGCCGATGAACCCGTGCTCGTCGTAACCGGTACGCGCATCCAGAACGTCAACCTGACTGCGGTTTCGCCGGTCACCTCGATTGACAATGCGGCCATCAAGCAGTCGGGCAACCAGCGCACGGAAGATCTGCTGAACTCGCTCCCGCAGGTGTTCGCTGCCCAGTCGTCGACCCTGTCGAACGGTGCCACCGGCACTGCCACGGTCGATCTTCGCGGCGTTGGCTCGCAGCGCACCCTGGTGCTGATCAACGGCCGCCGCCTGATGCCGGGCGACGTATCAAGCTCGGCCGCCGATCTTAACTTCGTGCCGGCCTCGATGGTCAAGCGTGTTGACGTGCTGACCGGCGGTGCTTCGGCAACCTATGGCGCCGATGCTATCGCCGGCGTCGTCAACTTCGTGATGGACACCGAGTTCACCGGTCTGCGGATCGATGCCAACTACGGCATGTATCAGCACAACAACCGCAACTTGACCATTCGCCCGTTGCTCGATGCACGCGCTGCGCGTTTCCCTGGTTACGGTTATCCCAAGGGCAGCGTTGTTGATGGTGGTCAGTTTGATGGCACCATCTCGTTCGGCACCAAGTTTGATGAAGGTCGTGGCCACGCTTCGGCTTATTTCGGCTACCGCAAGGCCGAACCGGTGCTGCAGTCTCGCCGCGATTACAGCGCTTGCACCATCCAGAACTCAGGCGCCTCTTTGGGCGTCCGTGGCGACCCGCTAAATCCTCGCCGCCTCAACCCAGCGGCGCCGCTGCAGTGCGGTGGTTCGGCCACGTCTAACAACGCTGTCGTGTTCGCGTCGTACACCACCACCACCACGCCCGGCACGTTTTACACCTCGACCGTGGCTGCGCTTGGCGCAGGCACGATCGCCCCGTTCACTTCCAACCGCTACAACTTCGCGCCGCTGAACTACTTCCAGCGTCCGGATGAACGCTACACTGCGGGTGCTTTCGTAGATTACGAAATCAGCCCGGCGCTGCATCCGTACATGGAATTCATGTTCATGGACGATCGCACGCTGGCCCAGATTGCCCCCTCGGGTGACTTTGGCAACACGCTGACGGTCAACTGCGATAACCCGCTGTTGTCTGCACAGCAAGCTTCCGTAATCTGCGCCGCTCCAAATCTGATTAACGGCTTTGTCGGAACTTTCCCGACGGCATCGGCGGCGAGCTTCAGCCCGGGCGGCCCGGCGATCAATTTCATCGATCCGTTCGATGGGCACACCTATAACAAGGGTTTCTTCCAGCTGCTGCGCCGCAACGTTGAAGGTGGACCGCGCATCAACGATCTGCAGCACACTGCATTCCGTGCGGTGCTGGGCATGAAGGGCGATCTTGGCGCAAGCTGGTCGTACGACGCTTCGTACCAGTATGGACGGATGAACTACTCGCAAGTCTACAGCAACGAGTTCTCGACCTCCCGCCTCACCAACGCGCTTGACGTAGTTGATGATCCGCGCGTTGCCGGCGTTCAGGCGATCTGCCGCGTTGCGCTGACCGGCCAGGATCCAAACTGCGTTCCCTTTGATGTGTTATCGGGTGCTCCGATCTCGCAAGCCGCGCTCAACTATCTGTCGGCCACCGGCCTGCAGAAGGGGATCGTCAGCGAGCAGATCGTCAGCGCAATGTTCAACGGTGATCTTGGTTCCTACGGCATCAAGTCGCCGATGGCTCAAGACGGCGTCAGCATCGCCATTGGCGGTGAATATCGCCGTGAAGGGCTTGAACTGAAGGTCGATAACGCTTTTGCCACCGGTGATCTCACCGGCCAGGGCGCTCCGACCCTGCCAATCAACGGCAGCTATTCGGTGACCGAGTTCATCAGCGAAATCGAAGTGCCGATCGTTCAGGAAAACGGGATCTACAATCTCAGCTTCAACGGCGGCTATCGTTATTCGCACTACTCGATCTCGGGTGGTAACACCTTCAACACCGATACCTACAAGCTCGGTCTGGACTTTGCGCCGGTTCGCGATATCCGCTTCCGCGCTGCCTATAACCGCGCTGTTCGCGCCCCGAACATCCAGGAACTGTTCGCAACGCAGTTCGTGGGTCTCGACGGCTCAACCGATCCGTGCACTGGCGCTGCGATCGTGGCGACCCAGTATGGGTGCCTTGCTCAGGGCCTGGTCGTTGGTCAGAATGTCACCGGCAACCCAGCCGCGCAGTACAACGGCTTGCTTGGCGGTAACCCAAACCTGCAGCCGGAAATTGCTACCACCAAGACCATTGGTGTGGTGATCCAGCCACGGGTGATCCCGGGTCTGTCGCTGTCGATCGATTGGTATGACATTGAGATCAAGAACGCGATCCAGGGCTATGGCGCTGACGCAATCCTCAACGCTTGCGGTGCTTCGACTTCGCTTGCCAATGCTCTGGCCAACCCGGCTTGCGCATTGATCAACCGTAACGCAGCCGGTTCGCTGTGGCTGACCTCGGACGGCTACGTCACCGATCTTCCGCAGAACGTCGGCGGCATGCGCACCCGTGGTCTCGAATTCAATGGCAGCTACACCACTGAAATCGGCGGCATGGGCACGCTCAACCTCAACTTCGTGGGCACCCGTCTTGAGAAGTTCGAAACCGATAACGGTCTGACCGAGCTTTACAACTGCGCCGGTTACTATGGCACCACCTGCGGCGGCCCGGCTCCGAAATGGCGCCACAAGCTGCGGATGACGCTCAACACCAAGATGGGCATCAGTCTGTCGGGTCAATGGCGCTACTTCGGCCCGGTCGACGTGGACTACAAGAACCCGAGCTCGAGCCTTTCCGGCAACTATTACAACTTCAGTTCGACGATCCAGTCGCAGAGCTATTTTGATCTGTCGATGACCGCGAACGTGGGTCGTAATTTCAGCTGGCGCTTGGGCGTAAACAACCTGCTCGACAAGGAACCACCTTTGGTGACTTCGGGTAGCGGTGCCTTCGGCGCCAGTGCCGGTGGTAGCAACGGCAACACCTATCCGGGCACCTACGATGCGCTCGGCCGGTACATCTACACCGGCGTGACCCTGGACTTCTAAGTCCGGCTCAAGTCGACTAAACAGGCGGCGGCCCCCCTAACCGGGTGGCCGCCGTGCTTGTTTTAACTCCTAGCTGGTGCTTGATTGAACCATGTCCCAAGTTGCGCCGCCAGAAACCTTCAACCGCATTCTGGTTGCTGCACGCAGCCAACGTTTTGATGAGGCGGCGATCGCGTCGACCAAAGCGCTGGTCGACTATCCTGATGACGATCGTATCCTCGCATTGGGGGGTGCCATTGAGCTACGCCGCGGCCAGTTCCAGCGTGCGATCGATTTACTTGAGCCGGCATTGGCGGCCAATCCGGATGACTCTACAATTCGAGCCAATCTGGCCGAAGCCAAATTTCAGTGTGGTGCGATTGAGGCGGCGCTTGCGCTATGCGATGCAAAGGCAATAGCCGCTGACAAAAGCTCGCGGCTGCTGCAGCTGGCTGCCTACTTAGCGC
The DNA here is from genome assembly GCF_040079535.1 of Novosphingobium sp. Taxonomy (GTDB): domain Bacteria; phylum Pseudomonadota; class Alphaproteobacteria; order Sphingomonadales; family Sphingomonadaceae; genus Novosphingobium. Next base: position 39,706 of record NZ_JBEBKB010000006.1, read on the forward strand.
AGGAGAACGGTGATCACGAGCGTGCCGTTGAATTCTATTCACAAATTGTAGAACTCAAGCCGAGCGACTGGTCTAGCTGGAACAATCTCGGCAACAGCCTTCGCGCGCTGTGTGACTACCCAAGGGCCATCGAAGCATTGGTCAAGGCGGCACAGCTTCAGCCCTCGGCGCAGGCAATCCGGATCAACCTTGCCAATGCCTATTTTCACGGCGGTGATCCTGGGAGTGGCGAGGCATTACTGCGCGAGGCCGCCCGGCTCGATCCGTCTGACCCGGTTCCGTTGCGAACCCTGTTCGATCAGTTCTCCAAGATTGGTCGCGATGAAGCCGCACTTGAAGCTATTCGAGAGGCTGTCCGCCTCGCGCCTGACGATGCCGAAATCCACGCCGAACATGGCCGCGAAGCCGCGAAACACACCTTCTACGAAGAATCGGAAGCGGCTTACCGTACCGCGCTTCGCCTTCGTCCAGACTTCGCCCAGGTCTTCATCGGCCTTGCTTCCAACTTCGAACGCGCCAATCAGGAACACCGCTTCGAGGAATTGTACGAGCAAGCCAAAGACAGTGGCACCGATCCGCAAGTGCTCGATTATATTGATGCCATGCGGCTACGGCGCGAGCGTCGTTTCGAGGAGGCCTTCGCAGCGATAGAACGGGCTGGTGAGTTGCCTCTGGCCGGCCACAGCCGCCCGATCCGCGGCGCTATTCTCGATCGCCTCGAACGCTACGACGAAGCGTTCGAAACCTTCCAAGCGATGAACGTCGCAACAGCCGGACAAATGGACCAACCGCTAGAGCGGGCTCGCCAATACGTCGCGATGGTGAAGCATTCAATTGATCGGCTAAGTTCGGGCTGGTTCGAGAACTGGCCTGAAGTGCCATCAGGGGCACGGCCCGCACCGGCATTCATTGGAAGCTTTCCACGATCTGGCACGACCTTGCTTGATACCATGCTTATGGGATCCCCCAACGTACTGGTGCTTGAAGAGCAGCCCTTCATCGCGTTGATGGAACAGGAAGCGGGCGGCCTTGATGCTCTGGATACAATGAGTGAATCTGACCTTGCCAAAGCGCGAGAAGCCTATTGGCAACGTGTTGCCGCCTACGGCCCACTCACAGATGACACATTGGTAATCGACAAGCAGCCCTTGCACACAAACAACGTACCCGCGATCAAGCGTCTCTTCCCAGACGCGCGATTTATTCTTGCAATGCGCCACCCCTGCGATGTGCTGCTTAGCTGTTACATAACAAATTTTCGAACCAATGCTGCGATGGCCAACTTTCTGACACTGGCCGACGCGGCGGCGCTATACGATCTCACCTTCAAGAATTGGGAGAAGGCCGCCGCTCTCTTCAAATTACAGACGTACACGATCGCATACGAACGTTTGGTTGATGATCCCGACCGTGAATTGCGCCCACTGTTCGATTGGCTGGACTTGCATTGGTCAGAGCGTGCAACAGACCACACCAGCACTGCCCGATCACGCGGCGTGGTGCGCACAGCAAGCTATGCCCAAGTCACCGAACCGATTTACCAGCGCTCACGCGGCCGCTGGCAGAATTACAGACAACATCTTGAGCCGATCTTGCCCATCCTGGCACCTTGGGCCGAGAAATTCGGCTACTCGCTCGAAGATGGCCGGATCCCAGGCTGGCCAGAAGGCATGGACAAGGCACCATGACTGCAGCGGCGGCTCCGACTGACCTTTTGGCAAACGCCGATGCGGCCGTCGCGCGGGGTAATCTGACAGAGGCTGCTGGCCTGCTTGACCAGGCGCTCTCTGCCGAAGACCTTGGACCGGACGTCTGGCTGAGGCTGGCTGGTCTCAGACGCGCGCTGCGCCAGCCGCGCAAGGCACTGGATGCGGTGCACCGTGCGCTGGCCCAGATGCCCTTTGATTTCATCGCGCTATCGCTGCGTGCTGGCCTGCTGGAAAAGCTCGAGCCGGCGTGGGCCGGGGAAGCCTGGGCCGAGGCTTTGGCCCAGCGTCCAGAAGGGGATCTGCCGCACGGCATGGCCGAAATTGTCAGTCGCGGCACGCAATTGCGCGATGCCTGGTTGGCCGCCCGAGACGCTGCCTATGCCCATGCGACCGCTGACGCAGAGGAGCAGGCCGGCAACGATCAGGCATGGAAGATCGCCCGTTTCCGCAGCAACGTGCTGCGCAAGACCCGAATCTGGCACAGCGAACCAACCCATTACCACTACCCCGGATTGACTGAACGCGAATTTCACCCGCGCGAACGGTTTCCCTGGCTGGCCGAAATCGAAGCCGCCACCGCAGTGATCCGGTCCGAAATGCAGGCGGCAATTGCCTCCAGCCGGGCCGAACTGGTGCCCTATATTGAATATTCCGAACACGAAGCGATGGAGCAGTGGCGGCCGCTCAACCGCAATCCCGATTGGACTGCGGTCCATCTGATTCGGAAGGGTGAAATCGTTTCGGCCAACGCGGCGCTCTGTCCCCAGACCATGGCGTTGCTAAGCAAAATCGATCAGCCGCAGATCCCCGGCGCGTCGCCAAACGCCATGTTCTCACTGCTGGCACCGCAGACTGCAATTCCGCCGCATGTCGGTGTCAACAACACCCGGCTGCTGTGTCATCTGCCGCTCATCGTCCCCGAAGGCTGCTGGTTCCGTGTTGGCGGTGAAACGCGCTATTGGCGAGAGGGTGAGGGGCTTGTGTTTGATGATACTGTTGAGCACGAAGCGATGAACCCGGCCGACCAATTGCGCGTAGTGATGATTTTCGATTTTTGGCATCCCGATCTTAGCCCACCGGAAAAACAAGCCGTAGCCGCAGTGGTTGCCGCCGATGGCGGCCAGGACGAAGGGCCGTGAGCGGCCCGCGCGCGACGATCGAATCCGTCGATCAATTTTCCAATGAGGCCTTGCTGAGCCAGACCGAGGCCGAGGCCGAACGCCTTGTGGCAGCCTGGATCATCACAAACGGCCCGGTTCCACGGGCGCTGCAATGGCGGGCCTTGCTGCTTCGTGCGCTTGATCGGCACGGCGAGGCGGCCGATCTGTTGCGCCGGGCGGCCGCGGCTGATCCGCAAAATCCATCCATCGCGCAAAGCCTGGCGCAGGTTTCGCTGGAAGCCGGGCTCCCGGCAGACACGCTGTTTGAACGGGCCCTTCAGCTCGATCCAGCCAGCTCGGTTGGCCGATTGGGGCTGATTTCGGCCTATTTCGCGGCAGGGAAGGGCCAGATGGCGCTCGATCTGCTGGAAGGTGCGCTAACAGCGAACCCCGGCTGGATCGCAGGTCATGCGCAGTTCGCCCAGCTTTCCACGTTGATTGGCCAACCCGGGCGCGGGCTCGATACCTTGCTGGCCGCGATTGATCGCTTCCCCGATCACCTCGAATTCCGGATCCAGGCGCTCAAGATCCTGCTGCTAGCCGGCCACTTCGAACGCGCTTTGGCGCTGGCTGAGGCATCAATCGCCCGATTGGGGGATTTGCCCGTTCTGCTGGTCGATCAGGCCGCAGCGCTGGATGAGCTGGGCCAATCAGCTCACGCGGCAGCGATCTTTGGCAAGGCAGGCCCGGCCGCCGATTGCGCGCATGCTTGCTGGTTGCTGCGGCACCACTTGCGCCGCGGCGATCCAGCGACTGCGCTGGTTGTGGCCGAGCCCTGGCTGCGGCACGAGCAAGCCACCCAGGTCTGGCCATACGTGGCGCTGGCCTGGCGGATGATGGACGATCCGCAAGCCGATTGGCTGGAAGCGCAGCCTGGCCTGATCGGCACAGCTGATTTGGCCGGCAAGATCGATCTTGCCGCGCTGGCCGATTGCCTGCGCCGGGTCCATGCCGGATCGGGACGCTTCGTTGATCAGTCGGTGCGCGGCGGCACGCAGACCGATGGGCCATTGTTCTCCCGGATAGAGCCAGAGGTTGCGGCCGCCCGGCGCGAAATCAGCCGGGCGATGCGAACGCATCTTGCCGCGCTGCCACCGATTGATAGGCGTCATCCGCAATTGGCTGAGCGGCGGGATCGGCCGGTGCGCTATTCGGGGAGCTGGTCGGTCCGGCTGGTCGATCAGGGCTTTCACACCAGCCACCATCATCCGCTCGGCTGGTTCAGCGCAGTGTTCTATCTGGCCGCTCCGCCAGAATTGGCCGGCGAAGAGGGCCAGCTGGTGCTGGGTGCCCCCCCGCCAGAGCTGGGCCTTGATCTTGCTGCGTTCAGGCAGTTCGCGCCAAGCCCTGGAAAGCTGGTAATCTTTCCATCGACGATGTGGCATGCTACTCTGCCATTCAGCAAAGGCGAACGGATGACGATTGCCTTCGATACTGCACGGCCATTCGGTGGAGACATGACATGAGCCTAATCGCTGCAACGCTGTTTATTCTGGCCTCAGCCGGTCAAGGCGCCTCACAACCCGCTACGGCAAAGCCTCCTGAAACTACCGAATCGCATGATCCGATGGTTTGCGAATCGTCCGAGCAGATTGGCTCGCGGCTCAGACGCAAGCGGGTTTGCATGCGCCGCAGCGAATGGGAGCGCCAAAAGCAGGAAAACAAGCAGATGATCGAACGCACCCAAGTGCAGCGCGGGATTGATTCGAAGGGTTAGGGTTTCCGCTGATTCTGGGCGGAAGTAACGCCGGCCAATGGCCACCCACCTTTCGCCCATAGCAAAAGGCGCCCGAATCGCTTCGGGCGCCTTTTGATTTTCCAGCGTTAAGCGCTGAAGATCAGGCCGCAGCCTTCTTCTTCAGATCGCGCTTTACCTTCTGGGCTCCGGTCGAAAGCTTCTCATCCGAAGTCTTCATCAGCCAGTTGTCGAGCCCACCGACGTGTTCAACCGAGCGCAGGGCATGGGTTGAAACGCGGAACTTGAAACTGCGATCAAGCCCTTCAGACATCAGCGTGACGTTCTGCAGATTGGGCAGGAAAACGCGCTTGGTCTTATTGTTGGCGTGGCTGACGTTGTGGCCAACCTGGCGGCCTTTTCCGGTCAGTTCGCAAATACGGGACATCGCTAATCTCGCTTCAAAAATTCGTTGCCCAAGATGGGGAAGGCGCGCGCATAGCGATTCACCCTTGTATGGTCAAGGTATTGCGGCCAATTCGGCTTAAATGAGCCGTTGGCCGCTTCCCGAACCGATGCAACTGGCGCTTGATGCGGCGCAGGCGGGCGAATCTGCCGGTGAAGTGCCAATCGGTGCGGTGATCGTCAAGGGTGGCAGGGTTATTTCTGTCGCCCACAACCAGCCGCGTGGTCTCAACGATCCCACCGCCCATGCCGAAGTGCTGGCGATTCGCGCAGCGGCAGCAGTGCTGGGCAATGAACGGCTTGATGGCTGCGAGCTGTGGGTGACGCTGGAGCCTTGCGCGATGTGCGCCGGTGCGATCGCCCATGCCCGGATTGCGAAGCTTTACTATGCCGCCGCAGACGCCAAAGGCGGCGCGGTAGAGCACGGCGCGCGGGTGTTTGAGCACGAACAGAGCCTGCACCGGCCTGAGGTCTATTCGGGTATGGGCGAGGATCAGGCCAGCGCAATGCTCAAGGCGTTTTTCGCCGCACGGCGTTAGAGCTTGCTTCAGCCTTACCGAAACAGGCCCTAAAGCCCGCGCCAGATCTTTAGCGGCAGATCGTTTTTGGGGCCAAATCTGCGCCTGGAACAGGCCTTGGGTTTGAAGTCCTTGCCATAGCACAGCAGAATTTCGCGCAGCCAGCCGCCGCCAGAAACCACCAGCCCAACCGCTGCCACTGGAAATCCGGGGTTTCGTGCCGCAAATTCACGGCGCAGATGGCCCGCAGTCAATCCGCTTTGGCGCGACAGGCGATCGGCATCGGGCAGGCGCAAGCTTTGCCACAGGATCCGCGAGACCTTGAAATAACCTTCCGGGGTCTTGGCCATGCAACTGCCATGCTTGGCCCATTCATGCTCAAGCAGCCAGGGCACAGGGGTCATGCACAGATTGCCCTGATAATCCTGCAGCGTCGGGCGGGGCGATACCGCGCACCACTGGGGATATTTGCCATTGCCGCCTTCGGGCCACAGCCCATGAAGGACAAAGCCAAATCGGCCGATCTGGCCGTTGCACTGGAAATTGCCTGGATCTCTGGCTGCTTTGCCGCCGCGGCAAAATTCGGGCGACCAGCTTATCGCCAGAGTATAGCCAGTGATTGGCACCCGCGTGCTGGGGCCATCCTGGCGCGGCGGCGGCGGCACGTCGATAGCGGCCGGGGCGCGGCACTGATAGGCTTGAGCGAGCGCGGGGGCCGCCGGGACCAGCGCAATCAGGGCCAGTGCAATCAGGACCGGTGCGCGGGGGATCATAGCGGCGTGAAATCAAGCCCAACATCGGCGGCGGGGGCGCTTTGGGTAAGGCGGCCAACCGAAACGTAAGTGACCCCGGTGGCCGCAATCGCGGCGATGGTATCAAGCCTGACCCCGCCCGATGCTTCTGCAGGCACCCGCCCGGCGATCAGCGCGACCGATTCGCGAAGCTCATCAAGGCGCATATTGTCGAGCAGGATATGGCTGGCCCCGGCAGCCAGGGCAGGCTCGATCTGGCTGATCCGGTCAACCTCACAGATAATATTCTGCACGCCAGCGGCCATGGCGCGCCGCACCGCTTCGGCGACGCCGCCGGCCACCAGCACATGGTTATCCTTGATCATCGCGGCATCCCACAGCCCCATCCGGTGGTTCCGGGCCCCGCCCATCCGGGTTGCGTACTTTTCCAGATGGCGCAGGCCGGGGATAGTCTTGCGGGTATCCAGCAAGGTAGCGTTGCCTTGCATCGCATCGACATACTGGCGGGTCATGGTGGCGATCCCTGATAAATGCTGGACCGTGTTGAGCGCTGAGCGCTCGCCAGTCAGCATCGCCCTGGCGTTGCCCGAAAGGCGCATCAGGTCGGTTTTGGCGGGGACCTTCTCTCCTTCGGCCACCAGCATTTCGATTTCCATATCGGGATCGAGCGCGCGGAAAAAGGCCTCGGCAATCGGCAACCCCGCCACCACGATGGCATCGCGCGTATCCATCACGCCAGAAAAGCGCGCAGCGGCGGGAATCACGCTTTCGCTGGTCACATCGCGCCCCCCACCGGGCAGGCCCAAACCCAGGTCCTCATCCAGCGTGGCGCGAACGAATTGGGACAGATCGAAGCCTGCCAAGGAAAACCCCCCCATCAGTTCGCCCTAGTGCACAAACCGCGCAACAACGTCGCGGTAGGAACGGCTTACTTTCACGTCGGCGCCGCTTTCCAGCACCAGGAAGCACTCCCCATTGGTGTGCGGCTTGACCTGGCGAACATTGTTGAGATTGACTATCCAGCTGCGGTGGACCCGCTGGAATACCCGCGGATCAAGCCTCCGTTCCAGATCCTTCATCGTTTCGCGCAGGATCAGGCTGTTGTCGGCAGTATAGATGCACATGTAATCACCGGCTGCCTCGATCCGCTCGATCGAATCGACATCAACCCGGAAAATCTGACCGCGATCCTTGATGTTGATCAGCTTTTCATACCGGCCCGCATGATCCGTCTCGTCCGGCATTGCCTCGATGGCATCGGGGGCAACTTCGGTCAGCACCGCTTTAAGTTTTTCAGCTTCTCCGGCAGCGCCTTTTTCAGCGATACGGGTACGCACGCGTTCCATCGTGTCGGCCAGCTTGTCCTCATCAACCGGCTTCATCAGATAGTTGACCGCATTGGCCTCAAACGCGCGAACCGCATGTTCCTGGTATGCAGTGACGAACACGATCAAGGGCGGCTCAACATCCATCAGGCCCTTGACCACTGAAAACCCGTCAAACCCCGGCATCTGGATATCAAGAAACACCAGATCGGGCTTTTCGGTCTTGATCCTGCGGATCGCTTCGCGCCCGTTGGCGCAGGTTTCGATTACCTCAACATCGGGAAATTTTTCGAGCCGCAGCATCAGCCCCTGAATCGCAAGCTTTTCGTCATCGACGACGATCGTGCGGATGGTCATGGGGCGTTATCCTGTTCAGCCGGCCAATACCGGGCGTTTTTCGGGCTGGGTGCCCGCGGGTGCAGCTTCACGGCGTTCAAACGGCAGCTCGATCAACACGGTAAAGCCGCCTTCGGACGGCTCCATCGTTTCGAATCGGTGATCTTCGCCGTAAGCCTGGGCCAATCGGTCCCGGATGTTGGCCAGGCCCACACCGGTTGAGACCTGTTCGCCGCCGTCGAAAGTCACGCCGCTCAATCTGTTGGAGGCGCTGCCCGAATGCAATCCCGGCCCGGTGTCGGAGACGGTGATGCGAAGGTTCTGGCCGACGAGCTGCGTTGCGATGGTAATTTCCGCCCCGGCTTCTTGCTGGCTTACCGCATATTTGATCGCATTTTCGACCAGCGGTTGCAGTAGCAGCGAAGGCAACAGTGCTTTTTCGGTTTCTGGATCAATCCGAAATACTGTGCGCAGCCGTTCTTCAAAGCGCATCCGTTCAATTTCTAGGTACAGTTTTAGCGTCTCAACCTCTTGCGCCACGGTAACGCGGCCGGTCGGCTCGTTGACTAGGGTATAGCGCAGAAAGCTGGATAGCCGGCTGAGCATGGCATTGGCAGGCTCGGTTTGCTTAAGCAGCACCAGAGTTGATATTGAATTCAGCGTGTTGAACAGGAAGTGCGGGTTGAGCTGATAACGCAGCATCGCCAGCTGGGCCTGCGTTGCCTGGTTTTCCAGCTGGATCAGCTGATCGTTCTGCTCTTCGATCTGGAGGAAGAAGTTGATCATGTAATACAATGCAGACCAGGCCAGAAGCAGCGTGGCATCCAGGTAGATCAAGCCGATTACGCGGCTGACATCGATCGTCTGATCGCCGTTGTAAAGCCCGTTCACCCAGGCATCGATAAAGGCATAAAGCGCCACAGCGATGCCCAGCACCAAAGTGGTCACGCCCCAGGTCACCAGCGGGCGGCGATTGATCAGTGCGCGATAGACCACTGAAAGGATCAAGGTCAGCGAAAGGCCGGTGATGGTTGAAATCAGCACCAACACCAGGAACGACAGCGTCTTGGCATTGGCCAGGCCCGACATCGTCCGCAGCAACAGCGCGCCGCCCCAACCGGCCATCTGCAAGCGCCAGAAGGCCTGGCTCTTGTTGGCGAAAAACGGGATCGGGCGAAAGGGCAGGACGGCCATGGTGCCGCTATCCTAGCAGAAAACTGGTTGGCGCCGCCAATGGATTACTCGGCCTTGGCGCCAGCGATCAATTTGGCCAGTTCGGCCTGGCCCAGTGCGCCGGTTACCAGCTGTTCTCCGGCGATCCAGCTGGGTGTGCCGTCAATCCCCAATTTGCGCGCCATATCAAGGTTGGCCGCGAGTTCTGCGGTGGCGGTGGGCGAAGCGGCAAAGGTGCGGGCGCTTTCCAGATCAAGCCCGGCTGCGCGGGCGGCACCTTCGATGCTGGCCATATCGGTGCGGCCGGCGGCGAACATCGCGTTGTGAAATGCTGGATACTTGCCTTGCTGGGCAGCCGCCAGGCCCCAGCGCGCTGCATCGGGGCTGGTCGGCGCAATGATCGGCAGTTCGCGGATCACAATTTTCAGATCGGGATTGGCGGCAATCAGGGCTTCGATAACCGGCACGCTGGTGCGGCAGTATGTGCAGGCGAAATCGGTGAATTCAACCAGAACCTGCTTACCACCCGGATTGCCCAGAACCGCGCCGGGGAAGGGTTGTTCCAGCCGGTCCGCAACATCGGCAACCTGCTTGCCCTCGTTCTGCTTGCGATAGGCATCGGCGGCTTCGGCCAGCACTTCGGGGTGCGCAACCAGATAGGATCGAACCCGCTGTTCAAACGCTTCCTGTCCGCCGCCGCTGGCCCGTTCATAGGCCCAGCCCGCAGCCGCGCCTGCGCCCAGCAAAAGCAGGCCGGATAGCGAGAGGAGCAGGTTGGTGGTGCGCGGTGCAGGATCGGCCATCGGTGGTTCGCTACCTGCGTTTGCCCGAACGTTCAATCATCGCGCGCGATTGCATGGCAATATCCTGTGCGCGCAACCAGTCTGGTGATCCCGGTGGCAGTTCTGCCTCTGCTGCCTCGGCGCTTTGCAGCGCCTGCGGAAAGTTGAATTGCAGCGCCTGCTGTTCGGCCGCAGCAAGCCGCGCGCGGGCCATATCGCCCCGCTGGCCGTAAATCACGCTCAGCTCGTACCAGCCAAACGGATTGTCCCGGTCGCGGGCCAGCGCGGCCTTGAGCACACGCTCGGCTTCGGCCAGATTGGCAGGGTCTTCGGTGGCGATCAGGGCATGGCCAAACAGGGTAGCGATCAAGGGCGAAAAGCCGGTGATCTCACTGGCCCGGCGCAGCGAAGCCAAGGCTTCTTGCGGACGCCCCGATTCGAGCAGGATCTGGCCCTTCAACTCAAGGAAATAGGGATCATCGGGCGCTCCGGCCAGCAGTGCATCGCACTCTGCCAGGGCGCGATCAAGAAACGCTTCCTTGTGCCAGGCATAGGCCCGGGCATAATGGGCCGGCACCGATTGGTTACTTTGCGGATAGGCCTGAAAGGTCCGCGATGGTTCTGCGGTATAGCCCAGCAGCTTGGCCTTGATCCGCTGAAAGCGGGCTTCGATTGCGGTATCGGCTGGTCTGGCCCAGGCCGGATCCAGGCGATAGGTATCCTCCAGTGTCGCGATCCGGTCTGATGTCATCGGATGGCTGGAATAGAATTCGCTATCGGCCGTGCGCCTGAAGCCAGAGCGCATTTCAAGGTTTTGCAGCTTCTTGAAAAAAGCGATCGATCCGCGTCCGGAAAGCCCGGCCTTGGAAAGAAACTGCGCCCCGGCTGCATCAGCTGTGGCCTCTTGGGCGCGGCTGAAGGCAAGGTATTTGCCCAGCGCAGCCTGCTGGCCGGCCATCATTACGCCCATGGCGGCATCACCGGCCCCGGCGGCGGCGGCAATTCCGCCCAGGATGAGCGACAGGATACTGATCTTGGCCGCGGCAGAGGCGCCGCCATCGTTGACCACATGGCCGCCGGTGATGTGGCCCAATTCATGCGCGATCACGCCCTGGACCTCTTCAGCCGTATCCGCCGCTTCGATCAGCCCGGCGTTGATATAGATAACCTGCCCGCCGGCGACGAAGGCGTTGATCGACCGCTCACCATACAGGACAACATCGACATTATCGGGATCCAGCCCGGACACCGCGACCAGCGGTGTTGCCAGATCGCGCAGCAGGGCTTCGGTTTCGGTGTCGCGCAGCACGCCTTGGGCCAGCGCTGGTTCTATGCCAAGCGCCAGGGCCGCCAGCATGGCAATGCAGACAGACAGCAAGCGGGTCAATTTTCGGGCCATTGCCATGTCTATCGTCCGCCAGCCTGAACCGGCGCTGAAGGTCGGCAACGACTGGCCAGGAACGCCAGCACCGGTTCAATCACCCGGCGATCGCGATTGAACGGCGCGGCCAGCAGCTTGACTGGATCAACATGATCAAGCCCGGCGATGATGACCGGCCGGGTTGGCGCACCGGCTGCGCTCAACGCCTTGGCCAAGGCCGCGCTGTTGCGCGGTTTGACGGTTTCATCCCGGTCGCCGGTGATCAGCAGCATTGGCGGCGCATCGCCGCGGGCAAAATGGATTGGCTGGGTGATCGCAGGATCTGCCACCGCGCCAAACGCGGCCTTGGCCGATGCAGAGGTGAACGGGTAAAAATCATATGGGCCCGAAAGGCCAATCACCCCGCGGATAAATCCATCCTCTACCCCGGCGCGGCCCAGCCATTGCCGCTCCAGCGCCAGCATTGCCGCGTTATAGGCCCCGGCGGAATGGCCGATCAGCATCACCTGCGCCGGATCGCCGCCAAACCGGGCAACATTTTCCTTAACCCAGGCCAGCGCCAGCGCGCCGTCTTCAAGCATGGCGGGATAGCGGCCTGCCGAGCCCAGCCGGTAGCCGGGCAACACCACGATATAGCCCTCGCGCGCCAATTGGCGGCCAACAAACCGATAGTTGCCGGGCTGGCCCGAATCCCAACCGCCACCATGAAAGAACACCACCACCGGGCGCAGCCGGGCTTCGGTTTGCGCCGGAACGATGACTTCGATTCTGTGCGCTGGATCGGGGCCATAGCTGCCGCCAGCCAAAGCCAGCCGATATCCCGAATTGCCGCCAAATTGCCGATCGCCCCAATCAAGCAGGGCTGGCCCATGATTGCTGATTGCCCAGCGGCCGGCCAACAGCGCCGCCACTACGACAAGCGCCAGAATGACAAGAGTAATGCCCATTTTGCCCAGTCGCCATTCCATCGCCGGGGGTTCTATCATTCAAACAAGACGGGCGCCATGCCCTGCGGCAGGCGCCCGAGGAGGGGAGATTCGGTTGAAATTCAAACCAGTTTTCGGGCAGCCTTTTCAAGCAGCGCAATATCATCAGACACTTCACCCAGCAGTACCACTTCGCCGCTTGGCAAACGCCGCGCGACCAGCAGGGTGAATTCGCTGCCATCGGCGCTGATACTATCCAGCGCTGCATATTCAAGCTTGCGCAGCTTGCGGGCCAGCGCTTCGCGTGGTTCGTCGCGGACCACGTCGGGCTTGCCGCTTTCGATCCGTTTGAGCCGGCGTTCCTCGGCAACCACGCCCTTAAGTCCGCCTGCGGCATGGCCCAGATAGGCGGCCAGTTCGCCGCGCGGCAGGCCAATGCGCTGGGCATGGCTAAGAGCAGAGGCATATTCGGTAAGGCGGGTCTTGTCGTATTCTGCGCCGAACACCAGTTTGACCACCGGGGTCATCGGGGCGCGGTCTTGCACGGTCAGGCCCGAATCGGCGACCAGTTCGGCAAAGTCTTCAGGCGCGGCTTCGGCTGCGAGCGCGAAATCATAGGCCTGGCCGATTGCTGCATAAAGCGCGCTGCGGGTCCGGTCTTCGCTGCCGCGTGCTGCATCGGCCAGTTCGCGGGCTGAAGCCAGCCAGTCGGCCAATTCCATGTCAGCCGGATCGGCGGCCGTGAAGTGGCCGAGCTCGGCCTCGCCCTCCAGATCAAGCACATCGCCTTCTGGCATGACCAGATCGTAGATGTCGTCATCGGCTTCGGCCGACATCACTGCTTCAGCTTCTTCGGGGAATTCTTCGGCATCAAAACCGGCCAGATCGAACGGTTCCGCAGCGCTGTCTTGCGGTGCGGCAAACGCGCCATCAGGCTCCTGACCGCTGTCGGCTGGGCCATCGGCCCAGTCGGTCAGCGGCAGATCGCTGTGCGCGCCCTTGGCGCTTACCTGATCCAGCGCAGCATCGATTTCGAGCATCAATTCATCGGTTGTCTGCTGGTCAGCCAGCTCTTTCCAGTTGATCACCCCATAGATGAAGTCGATCGTGTCATCGTCGCTTGAGAACGGCAGCAGGATCCCGCGATAGAGAATGGTGCTTTCACGCTGGTTGACGAATTCTGCCTCAAACCCGATCGGGGCCTGATTGGCGATGATCTGCATGTAATGATCGGTGATCCGTGACAGCAACGAGCGTGCGGGGACATCGGACAAAGTCTCGATGTCGCCGTCAGCGCCGCATTCGATGCCCAGCTGATCGCCCAGAAACTGGATAGACGGGTTTTCGATCCCGCCAGTGAAATCGAGAAGTACGCTAAAGGGCCCGAAATCGGGCAAATCCTCGGGGTCCAGATCTTCGATCGAAGGAAAATTGCGGCCGTCAAGCAGGCTGGCCCAATGGTTATAGGCGCGTACCTGCATCCGGCGCTCGTCCTGGCCTACGGGGCTGGGCGGCACTTCGTGCAGATCATCATCGCCTTCGCTATCGATGCCAAAACTGATCTCGGGCCAATCATCGCCCTGATCTTCAGAATCGCCGAAATTGCCGCGATAAGTATCCATGTGGTATCCCCGGTGTCCCTTACAAACCCGGTTCTGGCGCAACATGGTAAATTAAGCGTTAAGTTGCGCCGATCCGCGGATCGAGCAGCGCCAGGTTGCGGCGCAAGGCCGCGCGGGCCAGCCGTTCGGTTTCAACTTTGCGGCGGGCGGCGGCCAGCGGCACGGTGGGTGCGGGCCGCAAAATCTCGGCATCATAGGCATCGGCCACGATCAAGCCGCAGCGCTCCGGCATGAAAGCGGCCTCTGCCATGCAGCTGAGATCAAGCTGCGGAGCCAGGCCCCAATAGAACCGGTCACAATAGTCCAGATAGTCGGTCCACTTTGCATCGCCCAGCAGATCGGCCCGCGCAACCTTGATCTCAACGATGATCAGATGGCCCTTGGCATCGATTCCCATCAGATCGGCGCGGCGCGAATTGCGCAGCGGCATTTCAGATAGGCACCAGATATCGTTGCGGGCAAATAACCGGCAAATTCCCCGGGCCACCCCCTGCGCGGCTTTCAGATCGGCGTCATCGGGAAGTGGCAGCGCGGCAGACATTCGGCCAGCCTAGGAACATAATGGGAACTTTGCAATTGTTTGTTGGGTGCGCTGATCGCCTCGGCGATCAGCTTGCAACACCAGCCGGACGTCAGCCACAAAACTACGCGAAGCGCCGCGGGCTTTGCGGGCTGGGCGGCGGGGTTAGTGCCAACAACGCAGAGCGCGCGGCGTGGAATTCCTGCCACAATGCCAAAGCCGGGACGGCCGGATTGACACCGCGGGCGTTCACGCCAAGCAGCGCGGCCAGCCCCGGCTCCATGATCGCGGCCAGATCGTCGATCGCCTCTTCGGCCTGCCGGCGGCGCCAGCCTCCGGTATCGCGCATTACCGCGGGAAAATTGCGTACTTCGGCGCGCATCGGTTCAGCCGCGATTCCCGCCAGCATCCCGGCGACTCCGACGGCATCGTGCAGTGCCGACCACTTCATACTCATCGCGCTGGCCGAAGCCTGGCCAAATTCTGCCCGGCCAGATGTGGGCAACGAGCCGGTGACGGGCGCGGAAAAGCTGGGATGTGCGTTCATGGTCCAATCCAATAGCGCAGGTTCGCTTGCCAAATTGCTAACTGCGGTTCGCCGCAATGCACAAACCCTCTGGCGCATCACCCAACTCGCTGCTAACCGCCAGCGCAGCGCATCCGTAGCTCAGCTGGATAGAGTACTGCCCTCCGAAGGCAGGGGTCACAGGTTCGAATCCTGTCGGGTGCACCACTACTCCCAGCCTTGCTCCAGAAACCGCACCGCGCATCCTGCGAGCAAGGCCGCGCCGTGCGGCAGGGCGGCCTCATCAACCATCATCCGCGGCGAATGGATTGCCGGGCAGTTGTGCCAATCGACCCCCTCGTGCGCCACCCCCAGGAAGAACATCGCCCCGGGGATCTTTTCCAGCACATAGGAAAAGTCTTCCGCGCCCATGATCGGCTGGTCAAGGCGCCGAAATGCGGCTACGCCAAACAGGTCGCGCGCCACAGTTTCGCCCAGATCGACCGCCCGTGGATCGCAATAGGTGACTGGAAATCCTGGGATAATTTCAACCGCAGCGCTGGCCCCGTGGGCCGCTGCGATACCTTTGGCGAGCTGCGCCAGCGCGGCATGCAGTTTTTCACGGTGGCGCGCCGAGAGCGAGCGCAAGGTGCCCTTGAGCATGGCAAAATCGGGGATCACATTGTGCGCGGTGCCGGCTTCGATCTGGGTGACCGATGCAACAATCGGATCGTGGGCATCAAACTGGCGGGCCACCAGCGCTTGCAGGGCCATCACCACTTCGCAGGCCACTGGCACCGGATCCAGCCCATGGTGAGGCATCGCGCCGTGTCCGCCGCGCCCGTCGATCCGAATCTCGAACTTGTCGGCCGAAGCCAGCAATGCGCCAGCCCGCCCCGCCACTTGCCCATGCCGGGCATTGGGCATGACATGCAGCGCAAAGGCGGCTTCTGGCGCACCCCAGCCCTCGCCGCCTTCGAGCAGGCCTTCCTCAAGCATGAATTTGGCGCCGTGAAAGCCTTCCTCACCCGGCTGGAACATGAACAGGACTTGTCCCTTCAGGCTGTCCTTGCGCTCACACAGCAGCTGCACAGCGCCAGCCAGCATCGCGGTGTGGGCATCGTGGCCGCAGGCATGCATGGTGCCGGGTACTTGCGAGGCGAATTCAAGCCCGGTTTCCTCGGGCATCGGCAGCGCATCCATATCGCCGCGCAGCAGCACAGTTGGACCAGCACCCCCGCCGCCTTGCAGCAGTGCCACCGCGCCGCTGGTTGATCTGCCCTCACGCCATTCCAGCGGCAGCCCGCTTAGCGCAGCGCGAACTTTGGCCAGAGTCTTGGGGGTTTCCAGCCCCAATTCGGGCTCTGCATGGATGGCCCGGCGCAGCGCGGTGATTTCGCCGGATATGGCGCGGGCCCCTTCAAGCAGGTGTTCGTGCAACATGTCAGGCTCCGATCGTGGCGGCGATGCGCCGGGCAGCAGCATTGTGCATCCATACCGAGACTGCAAGCAGCGCGTTGAGGAATCACCGCTTTAGTTGCCCCCGCTCAAGCCGGTAAGTCAGGTCGGCCAGATCGCCCAGCGCGCCACGGTGGGCGATCAGCAGGATCGCCATCTGACCCTTCAGGCCTTGCAGCGCCGCCGCGATCAGGGCTTCGTTTTCGGCATCAAGCGCGCTGGTCGCTTCGTCAAGGATCAGCAGCGCAGGACGGCGCAATAGCGCGCGGGCCAGCATCAGCCGCTGTCGCTCTCCGCCCGACAGCATCCGCCCGCCATCGCCCAGCCGGGTTCCCAGCCCTTGCGGCAGGGCCAGCGCAAACTCTGCCGAAGCAGCCGCCAGGGCGCTCTCTATGGCGCTATCGCTATAGTCCTGTCCCCAAATCAGGTTTTCACGCACGCTGGCCGCCAGCATGACCGGATCCTGCTGGACATAGCCTACCCGCCGCCGCCAGGCCCGGCGCCGTGCGGGATCGATGATCTGCCCATCGACCGTCATGATCCCGCTATCTGGTGAGATCAATCCGCCCAGCAGATCGGCCAGAGTACTTTTTCCGGCCCCCGAAGCGCCGCTGATGGCCACAATCGAACCCGCTGGAATGGTAAGGCTGATGGTATTGAGGGCAGGCTGTTCTGCCTCCTCAAATTGGACAGTGACGTCCCTCAGCCGCAGTTCGTGGCTGAAGAGCGGTGCGCTGGGATCGATGGAATCGGGTTCGCGGGCGGCTTCGGCGCGGGTGATAAGTGCCAGTGTGGCATCCAGCGCGGGCCGTGAATGGCGCCATTGCAGCCAGCTTTCCTGAAGGTTCCCCAGCAACGGCAGTGCGCGGGCAAACAGCGCCACCATCGGCAGTATAGCACTGGCCCCCATGCCCCAGTGCTGCACCGCCAGCCAGACCAACAAGGCCAGCGCAGCAGCCCCGCCAAGCTGGAGCGCAGCCTGCCCCATGGCGCGATCGCGGACATAGCCGATCTGGGCCTGGCGCATCGCCGCCACCGTTGCCTGGGTTTCAGCCTCTGCCCGGTCTTCTCCGGCCAGGCTCTTGATCACCCGCATGGCGCTTAGCCCTTCGGAGAATGCCGCATAGCTATCGCTAAAGGCCCGGCCCAGATTTTCACCCAACACGTTGGCGCGGCGGCGCAGCCCGGCATAGGCCGCCAATACAACCACCCCGGACAGACCGGCGCTGATTGTTACCAAGGGCGAAATGGTCAGCGCGGCCAGCAGGATCGCTGCCAGGGTCAATACGATCCCGATCGCAGAAATCGCCTGCTGGACACCGTAGCCGACCCGCTCAACCTCGCCCAGCAGCAAGCTGGCACTATCAGAGCGCCGCAACGATTGCAGAACCCGCCAATCGCAATGCAGCAGGGCATGCCAGGCTCTGTTGCGCAGCTGGTCGATCAGGCCAAGCTGGAACCGTTCGGCCATCACCAGCCGCGCCTGATTGATTGCCGATCTCAATGCGACGAGTACAACGAACAAGCCCAGCAGCGCTTCAAGCGTGACCGGAATTCCCAATGCCCCCAGCCAGCGATCAAGCCGGCCAGGCTGATCGCGGCTCAATACTGTCAGCAAAGGCACCAGCAACACCAGCCCCAGGCCTTCGGTCAGTGCGCTGGCCAGCATCAGCCATGCCAGCACGGCTGCCTTGGGCCGCGAAATCATCGGGCTAAGCGCAACCAGGCTCATGGCTGGTTGCGCCCGGTGGTATGATCAACAAACCGCGCCACATAGAGCATTGCGGGAAGGTAGAAGCGCAGCTGGTTGATCTGGTCCCTGGTCTGCGGGGCTTGCGCCGGCCAATCATCGAGCGCCCGTTCCATCGCGGCTACATCCAGCACGGCCCCAAGCTGCGGATGATCGCGCAATGCTGTCGCCGCACGGCGCAGCTCGGCGCGCTGGGCGCCAAGGCGTTGATGCCAATCGCTGTTATGCTCGCCATAGAGGCGATTGGTGCGCTGGGCTTCGGGCATGCGGCCTTTGGCCATGCGCCGGGCCAGCCAGCGGCTTTCGCCGGCCCGGACAAATTGGGCAGTGGGCAGCGCAAGGCAAAATTCGATCAGCGGGCGATAGGCGGTGACATCGCGCAGCCCGATCCCGAAAACCTGCTCGTGGCCATGCACTACTTCCAGGCCAAGGCTGCAGGCATCATAATTTGCGCGGATATAGGCGGCGCGCGATTCGGTGCGATCAACCGTCAGCATGTTGTTGGCGATTGCGGCTTCGTCGCGCCAGGCGGCCAGGCGCGAACTGCTGCGAATGAAAGGGTTGGCAAAAAGATTCATGTCCCGGTGATCCTTGCCCATCAGCCGCCGGATTGAATGCTGCAAGCCAGGCGGCAGATTGGGCATCAGCCCCTGCGCCGCAATCCGCCGCCAGACCGGCCAGTGATTGCCGGCCTGGCCGCTCACCAGCCGGAGCAATTCCAGCCACTTGCCTTGCCGCAAAAATTCAGGCGCGGCCCAGATCGCGGAATTGCTGAAGGTCATGTTGCCCGTATCGGCACCCAGCAGCCAGTCACAACCATGTGCAGCCGCATCGCGCATCGGTCCGTGATGGACCGTGCCCATCACCCGGCTGGGATAGCCCGCATCGCAGGCCGCAAAAACCTGTTCGGCCCGATCTTCAAAGCTGATCCCGGGATTGTCCGAGAAATGCGGATCAAGCGCCGGATGCATCCGCGCAAAGGCTTCAACCCAGGGGCGATCATCACCGAATTTGCCAGGCGGCACCTGGCCATCAAATTCGCGGCACGGATGAAAGGTAAAGCTGGGCAGCCGTTCGCCCGGTGGCAGTTGCCGCAACATCTCTGCACAGACCAGCGCCGAATCGAGCCCGCCCGATAGCGCCACCCCCGGCCGCTTAGCCCCGGCCAGCGCGGCCTTTACGGCTGCGCTCAAATGCGCCTCAGCCGCCTCAACATAATCATCATCGCGCTTGAAACGGACCGGGGCCAGATCAAGCGGATCGTACCAGCGCTGGGTCCGTTGCTGGCCGCGCGCTACAATCACTTCGCTGCCCTGCGGCACCACCCGCAGATTGGCGAACAGCGATTCTTCCTGATCGGGCAATTCCATCGCGATCAGCCGGTCGATCGCCTCAGGGCGCAGCTGCTTGTCAAGACCGGCGGCAAACAGGGGCCGCGGGATCGAGCAGGCCAGCAGCACATCGCCGTCATTATGGTAGAACAGGCTTCGTCCGCCCCACGGACTGCGCGACAGCCGCACCCGGCCATCGGGCAGGCCCAGCACCGCAGCATAGCAGCCGATTGCCCGGCGATCAGCGGCGGTACCCCAGCGGCTATAGGCTTCGGCATAGATCCTGGCCGGGCTGGCCCCCGACAGGCCAAGCTCGCTGGCCAGTTCAGCCGCGTTATCCAGCCAGCCGCTGAACAGCGCGGGGCTATCGTTCGCGAATCGTGCGGCGCGCCAGCCCAATACGGGGCGCGCGCGCGGGCTGGCCAGTTCGGCCAGGAAATCGGTTCCGGATTGTTCGCAATTGGGCGCTTGGCCCGCAAACAGGCCCAGTGATTGCAGCGCGCGGCGCGGCTGCGCCCAGCTGGGGCCGCACCAATCGCGCTGGAACAGAATCATTCAGCAGGCAGGCACGCCGCCTGCAATCAGGACTTGTTGGTGCAAGGCTGAGGGCCGCATTGAGCAGGCCCCGGGGCAGAGTTGGCCACATCGGCGATCTTGCCGAGGCGGACGAGTTCCGGCTTGGTCCAGGTTTGGGCGGGCTTTTGCATTGGGTAATCTCCGAGCTAAGGCGTTGCGCGACCCTGCTGTTTCTTGCGCACTATGCCCCGAATTGCAGGTATTTAGCAACCCTATTCTGGTTCGGCTCGGTGCGCCGGGACTTGCCCCAGCGTGTGGACCCTGACCCAGGGGCCGGGCCGCTGGCCCAGCACGATGGTGCCATCGCATTCAATCCAGGCGTGCAGATCATCGCGTCCTCCGCGCTTGTCCGGCGGCCGGATTGCCAGGACCAGGCCGTGGGCGATCCGCCGCCGCCGCAGCTGCCAGCTTAGCGCAATGGCCTGCGGCAGACATTTGACCGTGAACGGCAAACGCCATGCCGCGCGTTCGATCTGGGCGGCCAGTCTCCGTGTTGCCGGGGCATCGGCGTGTTCACCGCCGCGCCCGCCCAGCCGGCCTCGCCATAACCGGAACGGTGCAGTTGCCACCAGCGCCTGGGCCAGCAACAGCCAGCCGATCGCGCGCAAGGTGTGCAGCCGGGCGGCCCAGGCGTCAATCGGGCTCAAGCAGCCCCGCAGACCCAAGCTGGGCCACAAAAGCGTCCACATCACCAGCCAGATCGGCCTCAGTCCGGCCAAATGCAGCGGCCAGATCGGCCAGCAAGGCCGCGCGTGTGCGGGTGCCGTCGATCAGTTCCCAGATTGCCCGCGCAGACCCGGTCAACGAGAAGAAGTCTCCGCTGGCGAGGCTCATCACCACGATCTCGTCGTCGATCACGGTTTCGCTGAATTGGTCGGCGGCCTTGGCCAGAACGCGGGTCACTGCGGGGGCTCCTTGGAAAACTGGCGAACCGCAGCTTCGGCGAGATCCAGCGACTTTGCAAACCCTTCGCCTGAAAAAGGCCGGACCAGCCGGGCCATGGCCAGGTGCTGGGCCAATCTGGAGCGTAGCGCGAACATCATGGCGCGGGTCGGGGCTTGGGCGTCGAAATAGAGCTGCTGGGTGTAGTGATCGTCATCAAGCCGGGCAAAGCGGGCCGCGCCGCTGATCGGATCCAGCACCGCTTCGGCCCCTTGTTCCAGAAAGGTCAGGCTGGCCAGATCAAGCGGTTCGCGCAGCGATCCGGCTGCGGGCGCGGCATAGCTTTTGCCGGTACCCGATCCGACCGGGCCCAGCACCTCGGCCCCGGCCAGCGCCAGCGCATGGTCCGTCAGTTTCAGCCGCTTGTGCCCAGGCAAGGCCACGATCCGCCCGGGATCGGACAGATCAAGCAGCAGGGTATCATCGCAAAACAGCGGATAACCACGCCTGCCAAGCCCGGCCACCAGGGTTGATTTGCCGGCTCCGCTGGGCCCGGTGAAGGCGTGAACCCGCCCATTATCGGCAATCGCCGAGGCATGGACCGGATAGAGCCCGTTGAGGCAAGCGATCGCCGCATAGACGCTGCCATAAAGCCACAGTTCCAGTTCAGCCGGATCGGCGCCAGGATCCACGGTATAGCTCACCCCAATTCCTGGGCGATAGTGAAAGCCAAAGCCGGTCCCGGTGTGCAACACGAACTGGCCCAGTGCGAACAGCCGGTTGCCGCCGGGAATTTCATGCCCGCCCAAATGCTTGGGCACCGCGCCGGGCTGGCTGCGGGTTTCGCGCGCGATCAGCGCCATGGTTTCAGCCGGGGTCCGCATCGTGGCTGCGCTGTGCCCGCTGGCCCTTGTCTGTGTCAATCGCGATGCCCTGTGCCCGTCCTGCGGTGAAATACTGCCAAGCGATGTGGAAAACGCGGCGCTTCCCGTTGTTTGCATGCAGGGTGCTGGCTAAGCGCGAGGGAAGGGAGCAACCCCGCACACCATGGCAACTCCGCTGATTTCACCTTCGATCCTGTCCGCCGACTTTGCCCGGCTGGGCGAGGAGGTGCGCGCGATCGACGCTGCCGGCGCCGATTGGATCCACGTCGATGTGATGGACGGGCATTTCGTTCCCAATCTGACAATCGGGCCGATGGTGGTACAGGCGCTGCGTCCACACAGCGCAAAACTGTTTGATGTTCACCTGATGATCGAGCCGGCCGATCCCTTTCTGGCCGCTTTTGCCGAGGCTGGGGCCGATATCATCACCTTCCACCCCGAAGCCGGGCCGCATGCGCACCGCACCGTCCAGGCGATCCATGCGCTGGGCAAAAAGGCCGGGGTTGCGCTGAACCCGGCCACACCGGCCAAGATGCTCGATTATCTCTATGAAGAGATCGATCTGGTGCTGGTGATGAGCGTCAACCCCGGATTTGGCGGGCAAAGCTTTATTTCCAGCCAGATTCGCAAGATAGAGGCGATCCGCAAATCGATCGACAAGACCGGGCGTGATATCTGGCTTGAGGTTGATGGCGGGGTTGATGCCGCCATCGCGCGGCAGTGTGTTGATGCCGGGGCCGATGTGCTGGTGGCGGGTTCGGCCACGTTCAAGGGCGGACCTGATTGCTATGCTGCCAATATTGCCGCGCTGAAAGGTGCGGGATGAAGCATGGCCGATGCCGCAGTCTCAACCCGCACCGCGCCGGCCTGGGCAGGCGATGAACCGGCCATTCCCCTGGGCTTGGGCAACGAGGCTGCGCTGGTGATCGAGGCTGCGCCCGTGACTGCTATGCCCCAATCGGCCGCAGCGGTTCAGACTGCGCCGGGTGAACTGGTTGAGCCGGGCCGCGCGTTGGCGCTGGCTGATTTCGGGCCGCCCGCGCTGGGAATGGGCGAACGCCTGATCCGCCTTGCCTATCGGATGGGTGTGCCAGGCTCTACGCTCAGCACGCCATTTGCCAAGGCCGCACGGCTCCGGCTGTTGGCCACGGCCAGCTGCCCACTGCAGGGCAGCAAGGTTTCCGGGACGGCCCTGCGCGCCGGGCATTTTCTGGTCCACGGGGTCAAATCGCCGATCGCCCAGATCGATTTCGTCGGGGCCGGAAGGATGGCTCCGCCGCTGGAACGGACGGTCCATTCGTTTTCCTGGCTGGCCGATCTTGAAGCCTGCGCCCCGCGTGAAACCGTGGCTCCGGTTGCCGAACGGATCCTGGGCGCCTGGCTTGATGCCAATCTCAAGCTGCCGGCCAAACCGGGCAAGGGCCCCGCCTGGAGCATCGACAATGCCGGAAACCGGCTGGTCAACTGGCTGGTCTACGCGCCGCTGATCCTTTCCGGTCAGGATCGCGTGCTGCGCACCCGCACTTTCGATGCCATTTCAGATACCGCGCGCTGGCTCGACAAGCATGTTGGCCGCGCGGAAGATCGGTTGGCCGAAGTGGCTGGCTGGTGCGGGATTGTTGCGGCCGGGCTGCTGCTGCCGCAAGGCAAGCCGCGCAGGCTGTTCGGGGAAAGCGGACTGATCCGCGCGCTGGGCGAAATGGTTGGCGATGACGGCGGAGTCCTGTCGCGCAGTCCGCTGGGCCAGATTGATGCGATTGCTTTGCTGGTGCGGCTTCGGGCCTGTTATCAGGCGGTAAAGCGCGATATGCCGCGCGCGCTTGAAACCATGCTGGATCTGCTGGTGCCGCCGCTGCTGGCACTGACCCACGGTGATGGCTCGATCGGTTCGTGGCAGGGCGGCTGGGCAATCGATGCTTCGGAACTGGCCGGCCTGATCGAGGCCAGCGGAGTCCGGACCCGGCCTTTGCGCGATGTCCGGCAATGGGGCTATCAGCGCGTGGTGGCGCAAAAGGGCGTGCTGCAATTCGATGCCGCTCCGCCGCCGCTGGCCAAACATGCCCGGGCCGGCTGCGGATCGACGCTGGCGTTCGAATTCAGCCATGCCGGTCAGCGGCTGGTGGTCAATTGCGGCGGTGCGGCCTGCGCCGGCGGGCTGATCCCGGTCCGGCTAGAACAGGGCCTGCGCGCCACTGCGGCCCATTCAACTTTGGTGCTTGATGATGCGAACTCCACCGCAGTCTTGATCAATGGTGCGATTGGCAGCGGGGTTTCCGAGGTTGATGTTGATCGCCGCACCCTGATTGGTGAGAAGAATGCCGGTGCAACCCGGCTTGAAGCAAGCCACAACGGTTATGCGTCGCGCTTTGGCTTGATCCACCGCCGGATCCTTATTCTGCGCGATGATGGCACCGAACTGCGCGGGGAAGATTTGCTGGTCCCGGCCAGCGGCAAGGGCAAGGCTGGCAGGATCGGCTTTGCCATCCGGTTCCACCTGGGGCCAGGGATTGAAGCGGGCCTTTCCGAAGACGGCAAGGGCGCGGGACTGGCGCTGCCCGATGGCTCTTACTGGCAATTCCGCGCCGGCGGTGAAGGCCAGGTGACGATCGAGGAAAGCCTGTGGGCCGATGGCCAGGGCCGCCCACAGCCAATCCAGCAATTGGTGATCCAGGGCATGGTTTCGCGCGGTGGGGGAAGTTTCTCCTGGCTGCTCAAGAAGATGGGCTAGGTTGTATCGACATCTAGCCCATAGCGGCCTGCAAATGGCGCTTCTGCGCGCTTCCGGTGCTCACGACCAAAACGGTCGCTGCGCTCCGGGTCACGCAAAATCACCATTTTCGGCTCGCTCTGAACTAAATGTCGATACAACCAAGTGCTCGTCACGAAGAGGGTTTGAATTGTGAACGATGTTATGATCCGCCGGGCGCTGCTGTCGGTGTCGGACAAGGCTGGGCTGGCCGATCTGGGCCGGGCGTTGGCGGCGCGCGGGGTCGAACTGGTTTCCACCGGCGGCACGGCCAAGGCGCTGCGCGATGCGGGCTTTGCGGTGATGGATATTTCCGATCTGACCGGCTTTCCCGAAATGATGGACGGGCGGGTCAAGACGCTGCACCCCAAGGTTCACGGCGGGCTTCTGGCGGTGCGCGACAATCCCGAACACGCCGCCGCGATGGCCGATCATGATATTGGCGCGATCGATCTGGTGGTGGTCAATCTCTATCCCTTTGCGCAAACAGTGGCCAAGGGTGCCAGCCGCGACGAGATTATCGAAAACATCGATATCGGCGGGCCCAGCATGGTGCGCTCTGCCGCCAAGAACCACGCCTATGTCACAATCCTGACCGATCCGGCCGATTACCCCGCCTTCCTGGCCGAGCTTGACGCCAGAGACGGTTCCAGCGGATACGACTTTCGCAAGCTGATGGCTGCCAGGGCCTATTCGGCGACTGCGGCCTATGATGCGATGATCAGCCAATGGTTCGCCTTTGCCGATCAGCAGCAGGTCTTTCCCGAAACGCTGGCGATCACCGCCAGGCGGGCAGAGGAATTGCGCTATGGCGAAAACCCGCATCAACGCGCGGCGCTCTATCTTCCGGTCGGGCCACACGGGCGCGGGATTGCGCAGGCCGAGCAGCTGCAGGGCAAGGCGCTGAGCTACAACAATTACAATGATGCCGATGCGGCGCTGGAACTGGTCAGCGAGTTTCGCGGCGGTGCGCCGGCGGTGGTTATCGTCAAGCACGCCAATCCGTGCGGCGTGGCGCAGGGCACCAGCCTGCTTGATGCCTGGCAGGGCGCGCTGCAATGCGATGATGTCTCGGCGTTTGGCGGGATTGTTGCGGTCAACGTCCCGCTTGATGGGCCCACCGCCGAAGCGATCTGCGAGATTTTCACCGAAGTTGTCGTCGCTCCGGCAGCTGATGATGCCGCGCGGGCGGCGTTTGCGAAGAAGAAGAACCTGCGCCTGCTGCTGACCGGAGAATTGCCCGATCCGCGCCGCGCCGGGTTGCTGGTCAAACCGATCACCGGTGGGCTCCTGGCGCAGAGCCGCGATAACGGTGCGATTACCCTGGCTGACCTGAAGGTGGTGACCAAGCGTGCTCCGACCGAGCAAGAGCTTAAGGATTGCCTGTTCGCCTGGACCGTCGCCCGCCACGTCAAGTCAAACGCAATCGTCTATGCCCGCGATGGGATCACCGCCGGGATCGGTGCCGGGCAGATGAACCGCCGCGACAGCAGCCGGATTGCTGCGATGAAAGCAGCCGAAGCTGCCGAGAAGTTCGGTTGGGCAGCAAGCCGCACCGTGGGCAGCGCAGTCGCGTCTGATGCGTTCTTCCCCTTTGCCGATGGTCTGCTGGCCGCAGCAGCAGCCGGGGCAACGGCGGTGATTCAGCCGGGTGGATCGATCCGAGATGACGATGTGATCGCGGCCGCCGATGAAGCCGGTCTTGCCATGGTCTTCACCGGGATGCGCCACTTTCGCCATTGATCGCAACAGCTCACCGCAGGCGCAAATCGCTTCATCGCGATGACGCGAACCTGCACGCGCCATTCACTGGACGGTAACTTTCATTTGTGCAGGAGGGCGCTCAAGCAAACCACACCTGTTCAAAGCGATTCTTCCATGACCCTGTTCAAGTCCGACCTGCTGCGCGCCTTCACGATCGGCTTTCTGCTGGGCAGTGCCGCGCTGGTTGCGATGATGGGTTCGCCGTTTGAACAAAGCATCGCCGATCAGGTTATCCCCGCTGCCGTAGCCGCGGCCCCAAGCCTGCCTGATCAGACCATGGTTGCACCATAAACAGGTTCTGACCCTTACAATTGCCGCGGCGCGTTCAAGCGCCTATATCGGGGCCATGGCTGCCCATCACCACCATCACGAACCGACCGGCGAAAGCCTGATCGAAGCTGCCGCCCACGCACTGGTTGACGCCGGTGAGCAATGGACCGGGATGCGCGCCGAAGTTTTCGAAGCGCTGGTTGCGCGTGAACGGCCGGCTTCGGCCTATGATGTGGCAGAAGATGTCTCCAAGGCCCGCGGCAAGCGGGTGGCGGCCAATTCAGTTTACCGTATCCTCGATCTGTTTGTGGCGACCAATCTGGCCCGCCGGGTTGAAAGTGCCAACGCCTACATCGCCAACCCGCACCCTGGCTGCCGCCACGATTGCATATTTCTGATTTGCGATGCCTGCGGCCGGGCCGAACATATCGATGATGACAAGTTGACCGGCGCGCTGGTGGACGCGGCCAAGGGCGCTGGCTTTGCCGATATCCGCCCGGTGGTTGAACTGCGCGGGGTTTGCGCGGCGTGTAGCTGAATTGGGAGGGCCCCGGGGCCTGCCCAATACATCAGCCGATCTGCGTCAAGCTAAGCAAATTGCCATCGGGATCGGCAAACCAGGCCACTTTCGCGCCGCCATCGCCTGAGGCCCAGATCCCCTGGGCGTCCTGGCCAAAGCCTTCGTAGATCTTGAATACAGCGCCTTTTGCCGCCAACGCGGCCACGCTGGCGGCGATATCGGCCACATGCCAGCCCAGCACAGTATGGGCCGCGCCCTGATGGCCGGGCAAGTCGGTCAGCCGCAGCGGGGTGCGGTTACCCAGATCAAAAGTCGCGGCGTGGCTGTCTTCTCCCATTAATCGCAGCCCCAGCACGTCGCGGTAAAACGGCAATGACCGGGATCGGTCGGCGGTCAGAATGAACACCACGGGCGGGGAATTGGCGGGCAGTGACATTGGGATCCTCCATCAAACGGCCATTGAAACTGCAATGTAGTGTCAATCGACACGATTGAAACCAGCGTGTAAGGCGCATCGCGATGAGTTCGAATCCGCCCACCCCGTTGCTCGATACGGTTCCACTGCCAAGCGACCTGCGCCGGCTTCGCCCTGATCAATTGCGCCAGCTGGCCGATGAATTGCGAGCTGAGATGATCAGCGCGGTTGGGCAAACCGGCGGGCACCTTGGTTCTGGGCTTGGCGTGGTAGAGCTGACCGTGGCGATCCACTATGTGTTCAACACACCCGCTGATCGGCTGGTCTGGGATGTGGGCCACCAGGCCTACCCGCACAAGATCTTGACTGGACGCCGTGACCGGATCCGCACTTTGCGCCAGGGCGGAGGCCTTTCGGGCTTTACCAAGCGCAGCGAGAGTGAATACGATCCGTTTGGTGCCGCGCACTCCTCAACCTCTATTTCAGCGGCACTGGGTTTTGCCATTGCCAATAAGATAGCCGGCACTCCTGGCAAGGGTATTGCGGTTATCGGTGACGGCGCGATGAGCGCGGGCATGGCCTATGAGGCGATGAACAACGCACAGGCCGCGGGCAACCGGCTGGTGGTGATCCTCAACGATAACGACATGTCGATCGCTCCGCCGGTGGGCGGGCTTTCGGCCTATCTCGCCAAGCTGGTCTCCTCGCGCCCGTTCCTGTCCTTGCGCGATATTGCCCGGCGGCTTTCGCGCAAACTTCCTGAACCGCTGCACCGCGCGGCCAAAAAGACTGATGAATTCGCGCGCGGCATGGCGATGGGCGGGACGCTGTTTGAGGAACTTGGCTTTTACTATGTCGGCCCGATCGATGGGCACAATATCGAACAGCTGGTGCCGATCCTGGAAAATGTCCGCGATGCTGCCGAAGGACCGTGCCTGATCCATGTCGTGACCCAAAAGGGCAAGGGCTATGCCCCGGCAGAGGCCAGCGCCGACAAGTACCACGGTGTCCAGAAATTCGATGTTGTCACCGGCCAGCAGGTCAAGGCCCCGGCCAGCGCACCGGCCTATCAGAACGTGTTTGGCGAAACGCTGGCCAGGCTGGCAGATACTGACCCGAAAATCTGCGCGATCACCGCCGCCATGCCCAGCGGCACCGGGGTGGACAAATTCGCAGCCGCCCATCCGGATCGCGCTTTCGATGTCGGGATCGCCGAACAGCACGCGGTGACTTTCGCCGCTGGACTTGCCGCGCAAGGGATGCGCCCGTTCTGCGCGATTTACTCAACCTTCCTTCAGCGCGCCTACGATCAGGTAGTTCATGATGTCGCGATCCAGAACCTGCCGGTCCGCTTTGCGATAGACCGTGCCGGACTGGTCGGGGCGGATGGGGCAACGCACGCCGGCTCGTTCGACATCGCATATTTGGCCAGCTTGCCAAATTTCGTGGTGATGGCCCCGGCGGATGAGGCGGAGCTGATCCACATGACCTACACTGCGGCTTGCCATGACAGCGGCCCGATTGCCTTGCGCTATCCGCGCGGCAACGGCACCGGGGTAGAGCTTCCAGCCGAACCGCGGCAGCTGGCAATCGGCAAAGGCCGGATCGTCAAGCAAGGCAGCAAGGTCGCGCTGCTCTCGCTGGGCACGCGGCTGGCCGAAGCGCTCAAGGCGGCGGACCAGCTGGAAGCCAAGGGGCTGTCCACCACGGTGGCCGATCTGCGCTTTGCCAAGCCGATTGACAGCGATCTGATCCGTTCGCTGATGGCCACCCATGAAGTGGTGGTGACGGTAGAAGAAGGCAGTATCGGCGGGCTGGGCGCGCATGTGCTGACCATGGCCAGCGATGAAGGGCTAACCGATCCTGATAATGCAAACGGGGGCCTCAAGATCCGCACCCTGCGCCTGCCCGACCTGTTCCAGGATCATGACAGTCCCGACAAGCAATACGACGCTGCCGGGCTCAACGCCCCGCAAATCGTCGATTGCGTCCTGACCGCGCTGCGCCACAATTCGGCCGGAGTGGAAGAGGCACGGGCTTAGCCCAGCAACCTTTTCGCCATCGCCCGCACTTCATCGCGCATATCCGCGCGCTCCAGTGCCACTGCCAAGGTCGCTTCGACAAACCCGGTCTTGCTGCCGCAGTCATAGCGTTTGCCCGCGAAGGTCACCGCGTGGAACGGCTGCTGGCCGATCATCTGGGCCATCGCATCGGTCAGCTGCACTTCGCCGCCGGCGCCTTTGCCTTGATTTTCCAGTACCCGCATCACTTCGGGTTGGAGGATATAGCGGCCTGAAATAATCAGGTTCGATGGGGCATCAGCGCGCTTGGGCTTTTCGACCAGCCCCAGCACTTCGGTCAGTGCGCCATCACGCTTGCCAGGCGCAATCACGCCATAACTTGAAACTTCGTCCTGCGGCACTTCGAGCACCGAGATAACATTGCCGCCAACCGCATTATAGGCGTCGACCATCTGCTTCATGCAGCCGGGCTGGCCGATCATCAGCTCGTCAGGCAGAAAGATCGCGAAGGGTTCATCCCCCACAATCGCCCGCGCGCACCAGATCGCGTGGCCCAGACCCAGCGGCACCTGCTGGCGCACGGTAACGAGGTTGCCCGGCTGGATCCGGGTTGGCTCAAGCACGTCGAGCGACTTGTCGCGCTCGCTCATGGTGGCTTCCAGTTCGTAAGCGGTGTCAAAATGCTCAACAATCGCGGTTTTCCCGCGCCCGGTCACGAAGATCAGCTGTTCGATCCCGGCCTCACGCGCTTCATCCACCGCATACTGGATCAGCGGACGATCGATTATCGGCAGCATTTCCTTCGGGATTGCCTTGGTTGCAGGCAAGAAACGCGTACCCAGCCCGGCGACGGGGAACACGGCCTTTCTGATCGGTTTGCGAAGCGAACTGTCGGTCATCAGCGGCCCTTAACCACGTTCCTGTTTCAGCTACGTTAAAGCGGTTTCCACTGCCATGCGCAACGCCTGCCATTCACCTGCTTGCCGCGCGGCGGAATCCCGCTAAATCGATTGTCTATGGACAAAATCATCATCCAAGGCGGCAAGCGCCTTTCCGGCACCATTCCTATCTCTGGCGCAAAGAATGCCGCGCTCACGCTGCTTCCCTGCGCGCTGCTGACCGAGGAACCGCTGACCCTGCGCAACCTGCCGCGGCTGGCGGATATCGATGGGTTCCAGCACCTGATGAACCAGTTCGGGATCTCGACCAGCATCGCCGGATCACGGCCCGAAGATTTCGGCCGGGTGATGACACTGGAAGCACCGCGGATCACGTCGTCGGTCGCGCCGTATGAACTGGTCCGCAAGATGCGCGCCTCAATCCTGGTGCTGGGGCCGATGCTGGCGCGGATGGGCGAAGCAACGGTTTCGCTGCCGGGCGGCTGCGCGATCGGCAATCGCCCGATCGATCTCCACCTCAAGGTCTTGGAAGCGCTGGGCGCCACGATTGAACTGGCGGCAGGATATGTCCGCGCTGTCGCTCCCGATGGCGGGCTGCCCGGTGGGCGTTACAGCTTTCCGGTGGTATCCGTGGGCGCGACCGAGAATGCCTTGATGACAGCGGTGCTGTGCAAGGGCAAATCAGTGCTCCACAACGCCGCGCGCGAGCCGGAAATTGTCGATCTGTGCAACCTGTTGGTGGCAATGGGGGCCCAGATTGAGGGGATTGGCAGCAGCGACATCACCATCCACGGTGTCCCGCGCCTGCACGGTGCAACTTACCGCGTGATGTCTGACCGGATCGAGGCCGGATCCTATGCCTGCGCCGCTGCGATTACCGGCGGCGAAGTGTTCCTCAAACACGCCGTGGCGGAGGAAATGGACGCGACGTTGCAGGCGCTGCGCGATGCCGGCGTGCATGTTGAGCCCAAGGCGGGCGGGATCCAGATTGCCTCTGACGGCAAGCTCAAGGCCGTCACCCTTTCAACCGCGCCCTATCCCGGCTTCGCCACCGATATGCAGGCGCAGTTGATGGCTATGCTGTGCCTGGCCGAAGGTTCAACGGTGCTGACCGAAACGATCTTCGAAAACCGCTATATGCACGTGCCCGAACTCAACCGGATGGGCGCGCACATCGAAACCAAGGGCCGCACCGCAGTGGTCCACGGGGTGAGCAAGCTGACCGGCGCCGAAGTGATGGCCACCGATCTGCGCGCATCGATGAGCCTGGTAATTGCCGGCCTCGCGGCAGAGGGTGAGACGCAGGTTCACCGGCTCTATCACCTTGATCGCGGGTATGAGCGGCTGGAGGAAAAGCTGGCCTTGGTCGGCGCGCAGATCGAGCGGGTTGGCGGGGATTGATGCTATGCGGCTCTAACTTCGAAGGAATGGAGCGATTGCCGTCCAAATTGAACCGCATTCTCTGACCCACCATTCCTGTTGATTTTCAAGACAGACGAGATTGCGAGCGCACTCTTCACCGCGACCATGAAATTGTGGGCTGCGAGTTACTATTACCGGATCCCAGCCAAATTGATCTCCCGAAATGTCGATTGTCAGTCCATTCCACTCAAGCCAGGCGTGCGAGTCCTTCCACCCTCCAATTTCTTCATAGGCAACTTGGTTGACGTATTCAGGCCTGATCTCGAGTTGATCAATTAGATATCTGCCAAGTAGTTCAGCTGCGTGGCCGCATGCACCACGTGGGAATGTGATATGCTTGGCAATCCAAGGTTCAGGCCCTGCGGTGTCGATTGCTGCGCGAAATACCCGTACCGCATTTTCGATCTGGTTGTCGGATGGAAGGGCTGTGGCTTTCACCTTACCCCAAAGCCTCCTTCAACGCCGCGTTCATCCGGCTCTGCCAGCCCGGCCCACTCTGGCGCCAGCCCTCGATGACATCAGGATCAAGCCGCAGGGTGATCGACTTCTTGGCATCGGGTTTGGTCCAGCCAAGCGGGCGGCCGCGTTTGCCCTTGCCGAATGCGGCGAGCACTTCGGGGGGCAGCACTTCGGTTGCGGGGCGGGCGCGGGCAAAATCCGCTTGGGTCCATTCCGGGTTGTCGTCGTAATCGACGGGCGGCTTGGGCTTACTCATAACGGCGCATCTCCTTGCCATGGGCGCGACGGTAACTGATCGCGCGGATGGTGCTGCCCGACCAGGCAAAGACCAGACAGCGGGCTTGCCCATCGACCCGTCCGAAGGCGCGAAAACGCATCTCGCCATAGTCGAACCGGCCGTCGAGCTCGACGACGGCAGAACCGAGTTCGAACGCGGCGGCATCGGCCAACGACAAGCCATGCTTAGCCCGGTTGATCGCATCTTTGGCCGGATCGAATACGATTTCCACGAATTATCTGTAACTACATTTTCGCAATTGGCAAGAATTAAATGCAGTTACGTTTAACCCGCCCATCCAACTAGCAACACCGCCAACCTCGCGCTCAACCGCCCGATGCGGTGAACGCTCCCTCGAAAATCACGCCTTTGACTTTCAGCTCGCGCAATCGTGCCGCGCCAACCGAATAAGGATCGCGGTCAAGCACGGTGAAATCGGCTTTTTTGCCCGCCGCGATTGAACCGACCAGTGCATCCATTCCGATCACTTGTGCGGCTTCGATGGTGACCGCGCGCAGTGCCTTGCCGAGGCTCAGCCGTTCGTTCGGGGCCTTGACCTTGCCGCCGATCGTGATGCGGTTGGCGGCGACCCAGGCGAGGTAGAGCGGATCAATCGGGGCCATATTGAAATCGCTGTGCAGCCCCAGCGGCACGCCCTTGCGCTCAAGCGAGCCAAGCCGGTTCATTTGGGCCGCGCGGTCGGGGCCCAGGCCTTCGCGTTCGTAAACGTCGCCCAGCACACGGATATAGTTGGGCTGGGCCGAGACCATCAGCCCCATCTGCGCAATCCGCCGGTTTTGCGCTTCGGTTGAATAGCCCAGATGCTCCAGTGTGATCGTTTGATTGGCGCGCCGCGGCAGTTCGGCCAGATGGCCAAGAACCACGTCGAGACCTTCATCGCCGTTGACGTGGATATGGAGGGAAAAGCCTGCCGCCCAGAACCGCGTGAACTCGGCGCGCAGATACTGCGGTTCGGTCAGCCACTTGCCGATGTGGCCATCGAGATAGCCTGGTGCATTCATCCGCATGTTGAGCCCGAAGAAGGCCCCATCGGCCAACATCTTGACTCGCCGATCAATCCGCACGTGGTGCGACGCGTAGGTTTTGGTGAAATTGGCCATCCAGCCATCAAGATCGGTCACAGCGTTCAATTTGCCTGCCGACGGCATCAACAACACGCGCGATGGATTGCGGCTCTGTTCAAACGCCGCCTTGATCAGGCCCGCTTCCATTTCGGCACTGGCAAACACGCCAATTCCCATATCCGATACCGTGGTTACGCCGCTGGTCAGCATCATTTGCTTAAGCGCAGCCATGCCCTGCTGGATCTTTTCCGGCGTCAGGATCAGCGGCCGCATCTTGGCCAGCGCGACATTGGTGCCGGTTTCGGAAAAATGCGCCTTGGCAAAATCGATGTGCTCAGGATTGGCCTTGGCCGCCGCAATCGCAACATCCAGCTGCGCCTGGGTCTCAAAGCCCCAGCGCTTCATCATCGCAGTGTTGACGATGATGTCGTGGAAACTGCGCTGCCAGATGATCACGGGCCGGTCGGGTGACATCTGATCCAGCACCGCACGGTCCAGCGGGCCATGAAACAGTTCATGGTAGCCCCAGCACAGGAACGGATCGGCTTTCGATCCGGCAAGCATTTCTGCCAGCTTCTGGCGATAGGCCGGCTGGGTTTGCACGCCTGGGTAAAAACCCGAAGGCAGCTTCCAGTCATCGGGCGCAAGATAGGGCATATTGAGCGCGACTGCCGCCAGCATTGGGTGCACGTGCGGATCGATCAGCCCAGGCATCAGCACATCCTTGGCAAAGCGCCGGTCGATTTGGACGGTGCGCCCGCGGGTCCACGGCTCCAGCTCTGCCAGTGTGTTGGCCGTGCCCAGGATAATTCCATCGGCAACCGCGACAAACCGCGCAGATGGATTGGATGGCTCCATCGTGACGATCCTGGCAGCCTCGAACACCGTGATGCCGGGATAGGCCAAGCCGCCTTCTGTGGCGGCAAGCGCAAACGGGGATGCGGCCAACATGGCCAGCTGTTCACGGCGCGTAATACCCATTGGTCCCTCCGGTCTGCTTAGTTGTGCCGGATCGTTATCATTGTTATCCGGCATCAAATATAAATATCTTTGGAATTGGTGTGGCCGTTGAACAATCCTGGGATCCCAAACCTGCTTGCGCTGCTTTCACCCCGGGAGGCCGAATTGCTCAGCGGGTTTTGCCACCGCCGCCATTATCGCGACGGCGAGGTGGTCCACGAACGCGGCGATCCGGATCTGGAGATGGGGCTGGTAATCAAAGGCGGCGTCAAACTGATGCGGCTGAACCAAAGCGGCGAGGTGGCCTTTGCCCTGACCGTGCTCGAGGGCCAAAACTACGGCGACAGCGTTGCGCTGGATAGCCTTGTCCGCACCCACCGGGCCATTGCGGTCGGCGAAACCGAAATCGATTTTCTCTCGGCCGAAGCCTTTCGGCGCATACTGGAAAACGAGCCAAAGATAGTAGAGGCATTGTATCGCGTTGCGGCACACCGACTGGTCGCGGCGGTCGATCTGGTCGACGATATGCGCATGCTCAAGATCGAAGCGCGGTTGGCCAAGCGTTTGCTGGCCCTGCTGATGCAATCCGGGCAGGCTGGCCAAATCACTTGCCTGCAGGAAGAACTGGCTCAGTTTCTGGGCGTTTCCGCAGTCACAATTGCGAAAGGGCTGCGTATTCTGGAAGCAAACGGGCTGATCGAAACCGGGTATCGCCGCATTCTTGTACCCGATCCCGTTGGCGTGCAGCGCTGGCTTGAAGCGCAGGACTAATAGCAGGCAAAGGAATCTGGCCTAGACGATCCTCCCTGCCAGCCACGCCACCAGCCAGATCCGCACCGCGCCGGCCAGTCCCGGCGGGACTGGTGCTGCGATCCGTTCCGCATCGATCCGGGCGACCAGCGCGTTGATCGGCAGGCGTTCCGCCTCGGCGGCCTGCTTGAGCAGCGCCCAGTAGAGCGGCTCAAGACTGATCGATGTCTTGTGCCCGGCGATCTCGACCGAGCGTTTGACCGGGGGGTGGTAGGGCGTGGTCATGCGCGCATTGGTAAGCGCGCTGTGGGCGAAGGTCTAGGCTGCGCGGATTTCGCCTTGCTGCACCTCGCCGCCCGGTGCCACGGCGCAAGGCTGAAGCGTGTGGAGGCAGCGGGCCAGTTCTTCCAGCGGAATAGCTTCCTGGAAGACGATTCCGTGGTCATGATCCTTGCGCCAGCGGATGTGGCCAAAGCGCAGCGGCAGGCCGGCCGCGTCAAACCGGGCGAAAGCACCCTGGGGAAGCAAACGGTCCACGTTCAACTTGGCCCCGCAGCGCGAAATATCGGCCAGCATCGCGCGGAAATCATGGCCATCGACCGTCAGCAGCACCGGCACTTTCAGCCGCAGGCGGACCGGGCGATGCGCGAACAGGCTGGCTTCGGAGAGAAAGTTTTCCAGCACCACTTGCGCCGCGAAACGGTAGCCGGCCTGGCCTTGATCGGCCCAGGTCCGCTCGATCGGATAGAGCGCACCATTGGCCAGTTCGAGGAAAATGCGTTTCTCTTCAGGTACATCATGCAGGAACCGCAGCCCAACTCCGCCAGCTGAAACATCACGCACCAGGCAGACATATTCGCCGCTCTGGCACACCACCTTGGCGGTCCGCAGCATCAGCGTGTGGCGCTGTTCCTGGCGTGGGTCGGTTGCATTGGTGGCGCTCATGCTGGCCTCGGTCTGACTATGGATAACCGAACCTAGCCGAGTGCGGTTAACGCAGCGCTAACATTTGCCTTCGGGCAATCAACTGGCCCCGCCGCTGTCGGTACTGGCGCGATAGAGCAGCGCGGCAATGGCCAACTCGCATAGCCCCAATGCCATGGCCACGTTGAAGAGCGGCACCGGCCAGGCCATCAGCGCCAGCATGCCGAATCCGATAAACTGACCCCCCAGTATCCAGAACAGCGTGCCGCCGAACATCGCCGGGAAGGTAAGGTAACGCAAGCCGACCGCCACGGCGACAACAGCAATGGTTTGCGGCGATTCGAGCCCGTACCATTTCCAGCCAAAATAGAATCCGGCGAGGATGATCGGCACGGTGACAAGACCGACCAGTTCAAGCCGTTTTCCGATGCTGGCCTTGGGCGCCTTGAACCACCACCGCGAGAGTAGTTCGGCCATGGGGGCAATCGCCATTCCGCCAATGAACAGCAAGATCAGGGCATGGCCCGGCCCGGTTGCCATCCAGACCAGCCCGGTAAACAGCCAGACCAGTCCTGAAACGATTACCCCCGCAGCGCCGCCCACATGTGCCCGGCGCAAATCGGCCCGAGCTGCGGCCAGGTCCATTGCCAAAGCCATCGGCTTTCCCATCAATACATATGCTGCCCGCCGTTGATGCTCATGGTCGATCCGGTCATGAAGCCGCCGTTCTCGGAAGTGAGGAAGGCTACGCCGCGGGCGATTTCCTCGGCCATGCCCAGCCGGCCAACCGGGATCTTGGCGACGATCTTTTCCAGCACCGCAGGCGGCACCGCAGCGACCATATCGGTATCGATATAACCTGGCGCGATCGCATTGACGGTTACGCCAAATTTCGCGCCCTCCTGAGCCAAGGCCTTGGTGAAGCCGTGGATACCGCTCTTGGCCGCGGCATAGTTGACCTGGCCGTATTGCCCGGACTGGCCGTTGATCGAACCGATGTTGACGATCCGGCCCCAGCCGCGTTCGCGCATCCCCGGAAAGGTTGCTTTGGCCATGTTGAAGCAGCCGCCCAGGTTGATCCGCATCACCTCGTTCCAGTCATCGAAGCTCATCTTGTGGAGCACCCCGTCGCGGGTCACCCCGGCGTTGTTGATGACGATATCAACTGGGCCGTGAGTGGCGGCAATATCGTTGCAATTGTGGATGCAAGCTTCATGATCGCCCACGTCCCAGCGGTATGAAGGAATGCCGGTGGCGGCGGTAAAGGCCTTGGCCTTTTCCTCGTTGCCGCCATAGTTGGCGATCACGGTGTGGCCCTGGCGTTGCAGGCGTTTGCAGATTTCCGCGCCAATCCCGCGCGTTCCCCCGGTTACAATTGCTACGCGTGCCATGGTGTGCCCTTCCTTTTGCAAGCCGCCGCTACGGCATGCTCAGGCGAATTTACGCAAGGCGCGGGCCAGCGCAAGCTAACGCATACGTAAAGGTGCTTCGTTTGCGCGAAATGCAACACCGGCCCGCTCCCCCTGCCCGGCCACCCGTTACATGGTACCCTTGGGGTGGTCGGGCAGGGGGAGCGGGCCGGTGTTGCAAGCTGATCGTGGAGGCGATCAGCGCATCAAACCAATTATGCCCTAGAACCGGAACTGGGTGCCGACGTAGACCGCCTGATTATCCTGCCGGCCATCGGTTAACGGGCGGAGCCGGTCACGGTCTGATGTCACCCGCACACCAGCGGTAACATCAAGATTGCGGCTGACCCGGTAGCTGCCGCCCAGATCGACCTGCTGATCGCTCTGCTCGAAAGTCTGCGGGCTGCGGCCGGCTTTCTGCTTTTC
Organism: Novosphingobium sp.; assembly: GCF_040079535.1. Taxonomy (GTDB): domain Bacteria; phylum Pseudomonadota; class Alphaproteobacteria; order Sphingomonadales; family Sphingomonadaceae; genus Novosphingobium. The sequence goes on from NZ_JBEBKB010000006.1 coordinate 77,783, forward strand.
ATCCAGCGCGATCCGCGGGGCCAGGCGCGAGGGCGCCGGTGAAACCCCGCCACGCGGGCGATAGCTTGCCAGATCAGGGGCATCGAGCTGGCGAATCGGGCTGGTCACTGCCGGTTTGGCGGTGTTTTGCGCAAAGCTGGAATAACCCCGCGCGGTGCCAAGGCTATAGGCGGTAGGCGCGATCGCAAGTGATGCACCCTGGCTAACCTCTGGCACAACCGTGGGTCGGCGCAGATTAAGCTGTGGCAGACTGTTGCCGTTCAGCCGAACCGCGACAGTAACTACCGAAGCATCGACCCGGCTGGGCGTGGCGGCCGGGGTGAAGCGGAAATAGCGGCCCTTGGACAGGGCCCGCACAGTGATCGATCGGGTCAGCCGGGGATCAACCTCTGCCGGGACAAATGCCCCAGAGGCCGCGATTTCGGCTGCGCTATCAGACGGTTCGGCCGGAAAGCCGGTTGAGAAAGCCAGCACTGCACTGGGCAATGCCAATGCCGCAACCGCGCAGCACAGTTGCAAGGCCGACGTCATGCCGCCCGAACCACGCTTGCCAGTGCTTTGCTGTACCATGCTGCTGAAATTCCTACGCCCATCGCGGGCTTGCTGCGCAGTTCTTCACGCCAATCCAGCCCGGATTGCAAGCAGCAATGGCCAAACCGCACTGAACCCGCGCTGAATGGCGCGCTTTGCGCCGCTTCAGTTCTGCTGGAACAGGCATGGAAGAGAGCGCGCCCGCAGCGCCATTCAGCCGCGGTTCACGGCGCGAAACGGCATTAGCGCTGGCCTTGTTACACGCACTCTTGCCGCCAAGCGCGCCTTGGCTATAGAGGCACAGCGCAACACGCATTTTGCAATCATATGCCCAGGCGATCAGGCAAACGCCCAGGCGATCAGGATCCGGAAGAAACCATCATGAACGGCAGCACTTTCCCCCAAGCCAGCAACCTGCGCCTCCTTGGCCGGGCCGGGCTGATTGCCCTTGCCGCTGTTGCGCTTTCGGCTTGCGGCTCAAAGGGCCCACCCAAGGCCGATCTGGCTGCTTCGCGGATCACCACAATCGGGGTGAACAGCTATCTGTGGCGGGCCAGTCTTGAAGCGCTCAGCTTTATGCCGCTGCTGCAGACTGACAGCAATGGCGGCGTGATCGTGACCGATTGGTACGCCAATCCCAACAACCCGAACGAGCGGATGAAGGTTACCGTAACGATCCTTGATCAGGATCTGCGCGCCGATGCGCTGCGGGTTGCCGCCAGCCGCCAGGTGATGGCCGGCGGGGTCTGGGCCGATGCCCCGGTGCAGGCCGCCACCGTGCAAAAGCTTGAAGACGTAATCCTGACCCGCGCCCGCGATCTGCGCCGCCAGGCTTCTTCGCCGAACTGATCTGGGTGCGCTGATCGCCTCCGCGATCAGCTTGGCTTGGCCGGCCCGCTCCCCCGGCCCGTCCTCCCGTTTAAGGTACCCCGTGGGTGGACGGGCCGGGGGAGCGGGCCGGCCAGGCCAGGGAAAGCCGGACGGCTTTCCCGCACCGGCGAGAGCCCATCAAAACCCTCTCCGATCTCGACATTGCCGCGTCAGCCGTTAGAGCGCCCAGATGACCAGCGAACGTTTCGATCCCGCCAGCGCCGATGCCCACTGGCAAGCGGCGTGGGAAAGCGCCCAGACTTTCCGCGCCGATGATGCTTCGCCAAAGCCGCGCAGCTACGTGCTTGAGATGTTTCCCTATCCCTCGGGCCGGATCCACATCGGCCACGTGCGCAACTACACGATGGGCGATGTGCTGGCCCGGTATAAGCGGATGCAGGGCTTTGAAGTGCTCCATCCGATGGGCTGGGATTCGTTCGGGATGCCGGCCGAAAATGCCGCGATGGAAAAGGGTGTTCACCCCGGCGGCTGGACCCGCGCCAATATCGCGGCGATGACCGAGCAGCTCAAACGGCTCGGCTTCTCGTTCGATTGGAGCCGCGAACTTTCAACCTGCGAGCCGGAATATTACGGCCACGAGCAGGCGCTGTTCCTCGATATGTATGCCGCCGGGCTGGTTTACCGCAAGGAAAGCGCGGTCAACTGGGATCCGGTCGATATGACCGTGCTGGCCAACGAACAGGTGATCGACGGGCGCGGCTGGCGCAGCGGCGCGCTGGTTGAAAAGCGCAAGCTGAGCCAGTGGTTCCTCAAGATTACCGAATTTGCCGACGAGCTGCTGGAAGGCCTGGGCGAGCTCAAGAATTGGCCCGAAAAGGTCAAGCTGATGCAGGAAAACTGGATCGGCAAAAGTCAGGGCTTGCAGTTCAAATTCCACAGCGCCGATCGCGCGACCGAAGTTGAGGTGTTCACCACCCGCCCCGACACGATCTTTGGGGCCAGCTTTGTCGCGATTGCGGCCGAGCATCCGATTGCGAGGGGCCTGGCGAATGATCCAGCCGTCGCCGCCTTCATCGAGCAGTGCCGCAAAGGCGGGACCACCGCCGCGGAAATCGAAACGCAGGAGAAACTCGGGTTCGATACCGGCCTGCGGCTTAAGCACCCGTTCGATGATGGGATCGAACTGCCGCTCTACATCGCCAACTTCGTGCTGATGGACTACGGCACCGGCGCGGTGTTCGGCTGCCCGGCGCACGATCAGCGCGATATCGATTTCGCCCGCAAATATGGCCTGCCGGTTATCCGCGTGGTTGCCGATGGTGATGCCGTCGATCCGGTGTTCGAAGGCAATGAGGCCTATAGCGGACCGGGCGCGCTGGTGAATTCGCGGTTCCTCGATGGGATGGACGTGGCAGCGGCCAAGGCCGAAGTGATCGCCCGGGCTGAACAGGGGGATTGGGGCCACGGCACCACCGTGTGGCGGCTGCGCGATTGGGGCGTGTCGCGCCAGCGCTATTGGGGCACCCCGATCCCGTTCATCCACTGCGATGCCTGCGGCGTGGTGCCGGTGCCGAAGGACCAGCTGCCGGTGGTGCTGCCCGAGGATGTCAGCTTTGACATTCCCGGCAATCCGCTGGATCGCCACCCAACCTGGAAGCACGTGGACTGCCCCGAGTGCGGCAAGGCGGCCCGGCGCGAGACCGATACGCTCGATACCTTCACCAACAGCTCGTGGTATTTTCTGCGGTTTGCCAGCCAGCCCGCTGACCGCCCGTTCGATCCTGAAGTGATCAAACAGTGGCTGCCGGTTGAACAGTACATCGGCGGGATCGAACATGCGATCCTGCACCTGCTCTACGCCCGGTTCTGGACCCGCGCGCTGGCGCGGATCGGGATGATCGATGTCAGGGAACCGTTCGCCAGCCTGTTCACGCAAGGCATGGTGACGCATGAGACCTATTCCCGGACCGACCCCGTCAATGGCCAGCCGGTTTATTTCAGCCCGGCCGAAGTTGAGCGTGGTGGTGAAAATGCAGCGCTAAAGGCCGATGGTAATCAGGTTGAAATCGGCCGGGTCATCAAGATGTCCAAGTCCAAGAAAAATGTCGTCGATCCCGATGACATCATCGCCCAGTACGGCGCCGATGCGGTGCGCTGGTTCATGCTTTCGGACTCACCGCCCGAACGCGACCTGCCCTGGTCCGAAGCCGGAATCGAAGGCTGCGCGCGGTTTGTTCAGCGGCTCTGGCGGTTGTTTGGACAGATCGGCAATGGCGGCGCCGGGGCCGATGCCCAGCACGATGCCGCGCTTGATCGCAAGCTGCATCAGACCATTGCCGCGGTTGCTTCTGATATTGAGGCGCTGTCGTTCAACAAGGCAGTGGCGCGGATCTATGAGCTGACCGCAGCGGCGGAAAAGGCCGCGCCATCGGCCAGCCGCAGCGACGCGATCCGCAAGCTGATCCTGCTGGTTTCGCCGATGATGCCGCACTTGGCTGAACAGGCCTGGTCGCAGCTTAATCTGGGGCTGGCTGCCGATGCGCCGTGGCCGCCGTTCGATCCCGCGCTGCTGATTGAAGATGAAGTGACCATCGCGATCCAGGTGCTGGGCAAGCTGCGCGATACCGTGACCGTCGCCAAGGGCTTGCCGCGCGAGGAGCTGGAGGCGCTTGCGCTGGCATCCGAGAAGGTCCAGCGTGCGCTTGATGGCAAGGCAGTGAAAAAGGTGATCGTGGTGCCCGACCGGCTGGTAAATCTGGTGGCATGATGCGGCGGTTGGCTCTTGTGCTGGCGCTGGCTGTGCCGCTTGCCGCTTGCGGGCTGAAGCCGATGTACGCCGGCGGAGCAGGCGGCGCGATTGCCCAGGGCCTTACCGCGATTGATGTTTCCCCGATTGAGGGGAAATCGGGCTGGCTGATGCAGTCTGCGCTGACCGACCGGCTCGGCTCGGCGCGGCGCAGCGGGGCTGCACGCTACCGGCTGGATGTCCGGCTTGATGACAAGCTTGAAGGGCTTGGCCTGCTTTCGGATGATACCGTTACCCGCGAACGCCGCACCTTGCGCGCACGCTATCAATTGGTCGATCTGGCCACTGGCGAAATCGTGCTTGATGAAACCGTTGGGCTTGATGCCGGGATCGATGTGGTTTCATCAGAATATGCAACGATTGCGGCGGAAAATACCGCGCTGGAAAACCTGACCAAGGAAGTGGCTGACCGGATCGTGACCCGGCTTGCGTTAAAATTGCGCAGCCTGGATGCGGGCCAGCGGTGAAGGCCACCCAGAAGGATTTCAAAAGCCAGGCCCCGCGTGCTGCGCGCGAAGCCAGGGTGTTCTTTTTTTGCGGACCGGATGAAGCCGGAGCCCACGATGCCGCGCACCAGATTGCGGCACTGCTGAGCGATCCGGGTGAGCGGGTCGAGCTTTCTGGGGCCGATCTGAAACGCGATCCTGTGCGGCTGGGTGATGAAGCCCGGTCCAGCTCGTTATTTGGGGATGCGCGGCACATCTGGGTTCGCGCAGCCGGCGATGAAGTGCACGATGCCGTGCAGAACCTGCTGAACGCGGAAGGTGAACCGTGTCCGGTGCTGATTGTCGCCACTTCGGCCACCGACAAATCACGCACAGCAAAGCTGCTGGCCGCGCGCAGCGATGCGTTGGTTGCGATGTTCTATCCGCCCGATCTGCGCAGTGCCGCGGCCAGCGTGCGCGGCATGGCTGATGCCGCCGGGGTAACGCTAAGCGGCGATCTGGCTGAGCGGATCGCGCGCGCCGCGCTGCTTGATACCCGGCTGGCCGCATCCGAAGTGACCAAGCTGGCGCTTTATCTGGATGCCGGGCCGCAAGCCCCGCGCCAGGCCCGCAGCGAAGATCTGGATGCGATCGGCGCGGCCTGTGATGACGATGGCTTCATGCCGCTGGTCAATGTGGTGCTGGGCGGCGAAGTGGCCAAGCTGGGGGCAGAACTGGGGCGGATGCGCGAACAGGGGCTGAACCCGGTTGGCCTGCTGCTGGCGTTTGAGCGCCGCGCTGCGCAGCTGGCCCAGCTGGCCGCGCGGATGGGCCCGCACGGCAAGGTTCGCGAATTCATCGAAGCCGAATCGAACGCCCGCCGGGTATTCTGGAAAGATCAGCGCGATCTGATCCAGCAACTGGCGGTCTGGCGCGGCCGCAAGCTGGGCCGGCTGACCGAACGCCTGATCGAATTGCACCGGCAATTGCTGGCCAACAGCCAGAATTCGGAACTGCTTTTGGCCCATGGCCTGGCCGAGATCGCCCGGGCTGCTGCTCCGCGCGGTTGACTGTCGGACAAATTGGGCCAATCAGGCCGGGCAGACACTGGTCCAGGGCCGCAACAGATGAGCGTAAATCACGCAGTGCCAGGCGTCCATCAGGACAATCCGGGAAAGGCTGCCGCCGCGCCGTATTCCCCGCCAGAGCCGCTCGAGCGGCGGCGGTTGCAATCCTATCTGGCGCAGATGCTGGGCGATATTCTGGCCGTGTTCGCGGGCTTTTGCGCAGGAGGCTATCTCTATCTCGGGCAGGAAGGGCTATCCCAGGCGGCGGTTCTCGCCCAGTTGTTGCTGCCGGTCTACCTGACCCTGGCGCTATACAATGCGGCCTATTCGCTGGCCGGACTGCAATCGGCAGTGCGCGGGGTGCAGCGGGCCTTGCTCTCGCTGGCGATGGCGGTTGCGGTGGTGGTGTTCATCGCCTTTTACACCAAATCAAGCGCTGAATTCTCACGCGTGCTGTTTACGGGCGGCGCGATCTTTGGGGCGCTTGCGCTGGTCTGGCTCCGGTTCCAGATGGCGGCCTTTGTGGCCTGGCGCTGCGGCGCGCGCGTGACCAACGAACTGGTGATCGATGATGGCGGCCCGGTGCTGGAATTGCCGGGGGCATTCCACGTCGATGCCGGGGCAATGGAACTGATCCCGGCGCTGGACGATCCGGCTGCGCTCAACCGGATCGGTGCGGTTTTGCATGGGATCGACCGGGCCGTGGTATCTTGTCCGCCAGCGCGGCGCGCGGCCTGGGCGATGATCCTCAAAGGCGCCAATATCGATGGCGAAGTGCTGGATGACAGCGTGGCAGAGCTTGGCGCACATGGCGCACGAATAACGGCTGGGCACGGATTGCTGCGAGTCTCGATCGGGCCGCTTGGGCTGCGGGCGCGGGCCAGCAAACGCCTGTTCGATCTGATCCTGGCCGGCGGGGCATTGATCGTTCTATCGTCGGTGCTGCTGGTAACCTGTCTGGCCATCCTGCTGGAAGATGGCGCACCGATCCTGTTCGTTCAGCGCCGGGTTGGCCGCTCCAACCGCTTTATCCAGGTCTATAAATTCCGCTCTATGCGGGCCGCCCGGGCTGATCGGGCCGGCGATACTTCAACCCAGCGCGATGATGAACGGCTGACCCGGGTAGGACGGTTTATCCGCCGGACCAGCATTGATGAACTTCCGCAGCTGATCAATGTGATCGAGGGCAAGATGTCGCTGGTCGGCCCGCGCCCGCATGCGCTGGGATCGCAAGCTGGTGACAAGTTGTTCTGGGAGGTCGATCGCCGCTATTGGCTGCGCCATGCGCTCAAGCCCGGCCTCACCGGACTGGCGCAGGTTCGCGGCCTGCGCGGCGCGACTTTTGTTGAGCGCGATCTGGCGGATCGGTTGGGAGCCGATCTTGAATACCTGAACGGTTGGTCGCTGTGGCGCGATCTCAGGATCCTGATTGCCACTCTGGGAGTGCTGGTTCACGAGAAGGCGTTCTGATCCGGCTGACGCCGGTGCGGTCAGACGTCCGTCTGACCTTGCAACACCAGCCCGCTCCCCCGGCCCGGTGTTGCAGCCCAATCGCGGAGGCGATTGGCGCACCAATCAAAAAATTGGGAACTGGATGCCCCGCGAGGATTCGAACCTCGATTGACGGTGTCAGAGACCGTAGTCTTACCTTTAGACGACGGGGCAATAGCGCGGGGTCTCTAGGCGGGCGTCCGGTCCGCGTCAAGCCGGGCAATGCATCCACACTTGCCCCCGAACGCCGACCCGGCTACCGACAGGCCAGGTACCCGCCCCGCAGGGTGGGATAATGATAAGAGTGCAAGTGCCATGGCGGATGATCCACCGCCGGCGACGCGCGAGATGCAGGGTGTTGAAAGCAACGCGCCGGCTGGCAGCTCTGGCTCCAGTGCAGGCGCAGTGCAATCCACGCAGCGCTCACGCCGCTCCGGCGAGAGAACCCGAAGCGGGGAGCCGAACGGCAATCAGCCGGGCTGGTCGCCAGCCGTGCGCGAAGCACCCTATCACCGGCAGGCCTTTGCCGCGATTGATCTGGGCACCAACAATTGCCGCCTGCTGATCGCCCACCCGGCGGGGGGCAATTTCATGGTAATCGATGCGTTCAGCCGCGTGGTGCGGCTTGGCGAAGGTCTGGCGCAATCGGGCCGGCTTAGCGAAGCGGCGATGGATCGCGCGCTGGGTGCGCTCAGGATCTGCTCTGAAAAGCTCAAGCGGCGCAATGTCCACCTGGCCCGCTCGGTTGCGACCGAGGCATGCCGCAGAGCAGAAAATGGCACGGAATTTATTGATCGGGTGGCCCGCGAAACCGGCATCCTGCTGGATGTGATCAGCGCCAAGGAGGAAGCCCGGTTGGCGGTGATGGGCTGCCATCTGCTGCTTGAGGAAGGCGATGGTCCGGCGATGATTTTTGATATCGGCGGCGGCTCGACCGAGCTGGTGCTGGTGGAGAGCCGCGACGGACAGGTTCCCATGATCCATGATTGGCACAGCGTGCCCTGGGGGGTGGTCTCGCTGACCGAAAGCGTCCAGGCCGAACCTGATCAAGCGCTGGGCCGGGCCGAACGCTATGATGCGATGCGCCGCCTGGTGCGCGATAGTCTGGCCCCCTTTGCCCAACGGATCGCGGAGGAGGCCGGATCGCCGGTTCCGCTGCGCCTGCTGGGTACCAGCGGCACCGTGACCACACTCGCCAGCTTGCATCTTGAGCTTCCGCAGTATGATCGACGGGCCGTCGATGGGCTGATCGTTGCATCGCAGGACATGGCCGCGCTGTGCGAGCGGTTGGCCTTGATGACCCCATTGCAGCGGCGCGAGCAGCCCTGCATCGGGCGCGAGCGCGCCGATCTGGTGGTGGCCGGCTGCGCTATCTTGCAAACGATTATCGAGCTATGGCCGGCCGATCGTCTGGGCGTGGCCGATCGCGGTATTCGCGAAGGCATTCTGCGCAGCCTGATGGCAACCAGCGGTGCGGCTGAAAAGAGCCGCGCAGCCTTGCGTGCCGCCCGGCGAAGCCAGACATGAGAGGGGCCAGGATGGAGCGCTGTATGGCGAGCGCCGCGGCGCTGCCGCTGGCTGAAAGGCTGGGCGATGCGCGGCAAGGGTAAAGAGCCCGAGCGGCTTAGGAAATCAGGCAAGCGCACGGCCAGCTCGGCGCGCTGGCTATCGCGGCAATTGGCCGATCCCTATGTCCAGAAGGCCAAGGCCCAGGGCTGGCGCAGCCGCGCGGCGTTCAAGCTGATCGAAATCGATGAGAAGTTTGGCCTGCTCAAGGGCGCGCGGCGGGTGGTTGATCTGGGCATTGCGCCGGGCGGGTGGGCGCAGGTTGTGCGCAAGCAAAGCCCCAAATCGGCCGTGGTCGGAATTGATCTTCTGCCGACAGATCCGATCGAAGGCGTGACGATTTTCGAAATGGATTTCATGGCCGATGAAGCGCCGGCTGCGCTGACCGGCGCGCTTGATGGCCAACCCGATCTGGTGCTTTCGGATATGGCCGCCAACACCACCGGCCACAAGCAGACCGATCATTTGCGCACGATGGGGCTGGTCGAACTGGCCGCCCATTTCGCTATTCAGGAACTGGCACCGGGCGGGGCCTTCGTGGCCAAGGTTCTGGCCGGGGGAACCGATACCGAATTGCTGGCGCTGCTTAAACAGCACTTTTCAAGCGTCAAGCACGCCAAGCCGCCGGCAAGCCGCAAGGATTCGTCCGAATGGTACGTGATTGCGCAAGGCTTCAAGGGATAGCAGGTTTGGGGAAAGCAAAAGGGCGCAAGCCCCGCGGCTGCGCCCTTTGCATTCATCACGATGCTGGAAAGTCTATTTCGGCTTGGCCGCGGCGCTGGCATCCTCAGACGCTGCCGGAGCCGCTTCTTCCTTCTTTTCCGGCACGGCCGGCAGCGGCAGGTTTGAACCCTGGCTGTTCAGATAGACGATCACGTTGGCGCGTTCCTGCGGATCCGAAATCCCGGCAAAGCTCATTTTGGTGCCGGTTGCGAATGCGCTGGGGCTGGTCAGCCAGGCATTCATGCTGGCAAATTCCCATTTGCCGCCCTTGCCCTTGAGGCCATCGGAATAGGCAAAGCCGCCAGCGCCGATGCCCTTGCCGACAATCCCGAACAGGTTCGGGCCAATCCCGGCGGCACCGCCCTGGGTGGCGGTGTGGCAAGCTGCGCACTTCTTGAAGCTGGCCTCACCCTTGGCCAGATCGGCCTTGGCCAGATAGGCTTCGAGCGGTTCGGCTTCAACGCCGCCTTCGCCTTCTTCGATTACGCCATCAATTTTGTAGCCCATCTTCTCAGGCCGATGATGCTGGCCCGCGCCAAAATAGTGGCCCGAAATGCTGGACAATCCGAGTGCGACGATGCCTGCACCCAAGGTCCAGCCAGCGATGGTGTTGAAGCGGTCTGCCATTGTCTATGCCCCGTTGGGATTTGCGCTTTGCGCGTCGCTCTAGTCAGGCGAAAGCCCAAGCGCAAGGGGCATTGCGGTGCGCGGCATAGCACTCTAGCCCATAGTTCGAATTATCCACGCAGTAGCGGGAGAGAAGCGTGAGCTGGGAACGGGAAATCGAAGAATTGCGCACCCGCGAGGCTTTGGCCGAGCAAATGGGCGGGGCGGAAAAGGTGGCCCGGCAACATTCGCGCGGCAAGCTGGATGCCCGGGCGCGAATCGCCGGCCTGGTCGATGCCGGCTCGTTCCGCGAGATCGGCAAGATCGCGGGCAAGGGCAGCTATGACGGTGATGGCAACCTGCTGGGGCTGGCCGCATCAAACCTGATCTTTGGCCGGGCCAGTATCGAAGGCCGGCCGGTGGTGGCCAGCGCGGATGATTTCACCGTGCGCGGCGGGGCGGCTGATGCCGCGATCCGGCGCAAGTTCGAACAGGTTGAGGCGATGGCCCACACCCTTAAAATTCCGCTGATCCGGATGATTGATGGCACTGGCGGAGGCGGATCGGTCAAAACGCTGGAGGTGATCGGGGCAACCTATGTGCCCGCTGTGCCAGGCTGGAGCGATGTGATCCGCAATCTGGAAACGGTGCCGGTTGTTGCGCTTTCGCTAGGCCCCACGGCTGGCCTTGGTGCAGCGCGGGTGGTGGCCAGCCACTATTCGATCATGGTCAAGGGGCTCAGCCAGTTATTCGCCGCCGGGCCCGCAGTGGTTGAGGCGATTGGCGAGAAGAGCGACAAGGAAAGCCTGGGCGGCAGCGAGATCCACACCCGCAACGGCGTGGTGGATGAGGAGGTGGGCAGCGAAGCTGAGGCATTTGCCCGCGCCCGGCGGTTCTTGTCCTACCTGCCTTCCGCAGTCGGTCAATTTGCCGCCCGCACACCGTGCAACGATCCGGTGGATCGGCGCGAGGAAGCATTGATTTCAACCGTGCCGCGCAGCGCTGCCCAGGCCTATTCGATGCGGCTGGTGCTCGAAGCCGTGTTCGATAAAGGCTCGGTTTTCGAAATGGGCCGGATGTGGGGCCGCGCCGCGATCACCGCCTTTGCCCGGCTTGATGGCTGGCCGGTGGCGGTGCTGGCCAGCGACCCCAGCTTTTTGGGCGGATCGTGGGAAGCAAAGACCAGCGAAAAGGCAGAACGCTTTATCAAGCTGGCCGATCAGTTCCGCCTGCCTGTGGTCCACCTGGTTGATAATCCCGGCTTCATGATCGGCAATGCCGCCGAAATGGCCGGGACGATCCGTTACGGCGTCAATGCAATGAATGCGATCTACAAGGCGACAGTGCCGCTGTGCTGTGTGGTGGTGCGCAAGGCCTATGGCATCGCCGGATCGGCGATGAGCAACGCCGATGCTTTTCAATACCGCTATGCTTGGCCATCGGGCGATTGGGGCAGCCTGCCGATCGCGGGCGGGATCGAGGTGGCCTACAAGGCGGAAATCGAAGCAGCCGCCGATCCGCAGGCCCATCTTGCGGCGATCCGCGATCGGCTTAACAAAGTGCGCAGCCCGTTCCGCACAGCTGAGATCTTCGGGATCGAGGAGATCATCGATCCGCGCGATACCCGCCCGCTGCTGTGCGAATTTGCCGGGCTGGCGTGGCAGGGCTTGGGTGCGGCCTAGCCGGTGCCGCTTTTACGCAAGTGGATACGACTAGCCGCCAAGGTATTCGGTCAGATCCGCTTGTTCGGCCTTGTTCAGCCGCAGGCCCAGCTTGGTTCGGCGCCACAATACGTCTTCAGCGTGATGGGCCCATTCATGGGCACACAGATAATCGACTTCGGCCTTGGTCAACCCGGCGCCAAAATTGCGGCCCAGCGCCTGCCACCCTTGGGCATCGCCCAGCCATACGCGGGCCCGGGTGCCATAGGCGCGGCTGATCCGGTCTACATCGCCCTCACCCAGAAACCGATAGGCCGCGGCCAGATCGGCCTTCAGGGCTTCCAGCCCATCGATTGGAAAATCTCCGCCAGGCAGCGGCCGGGCGGTGGTCCACCGCTTGCCCGATAACGCAGGCAGGCGCGCCGCCAGCTTGTCTACCGCTTCTTCAGCCAGATGGCGGTAGGTTGTGATCTTGCCGCCATAAACACTTAGCAGCGGTGCGCCGCGCGCCGGATCGGAAAGTTCAAGACGATAGCCGCGGGTTGCCGCCTCGGGCTTGCCAGAACCATCGTCAATCAGCGGGCGCACCCCGGAATAGGTCCAGACCACGTCCGCCGGCGTAATAGTCTTGGCGAAATAACGGCTCGCCCCTTCGCACAGATAGGCGATCTCTTCAGCGTTGGCCGCGATCGGATCGCCGCTTTGCTGATCGCGGTCGGTGGTGCCGATCAGGGTAAAATCACGCTGATAAGGGATCGCAAAGAATATCCGCCCGTCGGGCAGCTGGAAGAAATAGGCATAGGGGTGGTCGAACAGCTTTGGCACCACGATGTGCGAACCTCGCACCAACCGCATTGCATAGTCTGGCTTGTCGCCCAGCAAGCCTTCAACCGACAGCACCTGTGGCCCGGCCGCATTGACCAGTGCGCTCGCCCGGAACGTGCGATCTGCGGTTTTCAGTTCCCAGCTATCCCCATCGCGGTGCGCGGCGGTAAGCCGGCTCTGGACCAGGATGGTGGCCCCGTGTTCGGCCGCGTCCAGCGCATTCAGCGCGACCAACCGGGCATCATCAACCCAGCCATCGGAATATTCAAACGCAGCCGCAAACCCACCTTTGAGCGGCGCCCCGGCTGGATGGCGGCGCAAATCCACCGTGCGGGTTGCGGCAAGCCGTTTGCGCCCGCCGATATGATCATAAAGGAACAGCCCCAGCCTGAGCAGCCAGCGTGGGCGCAGCCCTTCGACATGCGGCAGCACAAAGCGCAGCGGATGGATGATATGCGGGGCGATCTGCCACAGTGCCTCGCGCTCTTTCAGCGATTCGCGAACCAGGCCGAATTCGTAGTGCTCAAGATAGCGCAGGCCGCCGTGGATCAGCTTGGTTGACGCCGAACTGGTTCCCTGGGCCAGATCGCCGGCTTCCAGCAGCAACACTTTCGCGCCGCGTCCGGCTGCGTCCCGGGCAATCCCGGCCCCGTTCACACCGCCGCCGATGATGGCCAGGTCGTAAAGTTCGGTGGTGCTCATGTTGGCTGGCTACCTGGTGGATTGAGGCGGCGAAACAGCCGGCCGTTTTCGCTGAACAGAACCAAAACCAGCGCAATCAAGCCGCCGATCAGCAGGGCCACTGATATCGGCCGGGCTGATCCATCATAGGCCTGGCCGATTGCGATCCCCAGAACCGATGACAGGCTGGAGCGGACGAACATCTGGACTGATGCCGCAGCTCCGGCGGTACGTCCGAACGGCTGCAGCGCGATCGAAGTGAAATTGGCGCCCATAAAGGCAATCAGGCTCATCTGCGCGCCCATCAGCAGCACGAAATCCCACAGCGCCTCATGCCCGCTGAACGCGCGCCAGATTTGCAGGCAGGCAACCGCGATGAACGCGAACAGCGCGCTGTGCGAAACCCGCCGCGCGCCAAACCGCATCACGATCGATGCATTGGTCAGGTTTGCGATCGCCATCATCCCGGCCATCAGCGCAAAATACAGCGCAAACCGATCGCCCGCACCGAAATGCTCTGCAACCAGCTGCTGCGAGGAATTGAGATAGCCGAATAGCCCCGACCACAAAATCCCCCCACCAACGACATAGCCGATCGAGGCGCGGCTGGTTAGCGCCTGACCCATATTTCTGCCAATCGTGGCAATGTGGATGTCCTGGCGGTTGGCCGGTTCAAGCGTTTCTGGCAGCCGCAGCCAGACCCATGCCGCCACAATCATCGCCAGCACGGTGGTGCCGCCAAAGATCCAACGCCAGTCTGCCACCAGCAGGATCAGCTGGCCATAAGACGGCGCGATCATTGGCACCGCCATGAATACCAGCGTGATGGTTGAAAGCACCCGCGCCATCCGATCGCCCGAAAAGCGATCACGCACAATCGCGCTGGGCAGCACCGAAAGCCCGGCGCTGGTCAGCGCCTGAAGCCCGCGTGCGGCCAGCAAGGTTTCAAAATCACGGACCAGCGCACAGACCAGCGCGAGCGCCGCATAACAGCCCAGCGCGCCCAGCAGCACCGGGCGGCGGCCATACCGGTCAGCCAGCGCGCCAGGGATCAGTGCACCCAGCGCAGCAGCAACCAGATAAACCCCGATCACCAGCTGGCGGCGGTTGGGATCGCCCGCGTTCAGATCGGCCGCAATCTCGTCCAGCGCGGGCAGCATCGAATCGATCGAAAGCGCCACCAAGGCCATCAGCGTCGCCATCATGAACACGAATTCGCGTTCACCCAGCGGGCGAATATGGCGTTCAGTGCTTGGCAAGTCAGCAGACATGCGCCGCCCATGACCGGATTGGGCTTTTTAGGCCAGTGCATTTTCGTATTGGCCCGATGCGCGCTATCACCGGGGCCATGATCGAACCATCTACCCAAGCCGATGATCCCGGCGATGAGGCACAAGGCCTAAGGAAGGTGATCCATGTCGATATGGATGCGTTTTATGCCAGCGTGGAGCAGCGTGATGATCCGGCATTGCGCGGGCTGCCGGTCGCCGTGGGCGGCGATGGCCCGCGCGGAGTATTGACCACCTGTTCCTATGAAGCGCGCAAATTTGGCTGCCGCAGCGCGATGCCATCGATCACCGCCAAGCGGCTGTGTCCATCGCTGATTTTCCGCCCGCCGCGCTTTGCGGTTTACACCGACGTCTCGCGCCAGATCCGCGAGATATTTCGCGACTATACCCCGCATGTTGAACCGCTCAGTCTTGATGAGGCGTTTCTTGATGTGACCGAGGATAGCCAGGGGATTGGTTCGGCGATCCGGATTGCAGAGCTGATCCGCGCCCGGATCAAGGCCGAAACCGGGCTCAGCGCCAGTGCCGGCGTTTCGTACAACAAGTTTCTCGCCAAATTGGCCAGCGATCAGAACAAACCTGATGGGCTGTGTGTTATCCGGCCGGGTGAAGGGGCCGCATTCGTTGCCGCCCTGCCGGTCCGCCGGTTCTTTGGGATCGGCCCAAAGGGCACCGAAAAGATGGCCGCGCTGGGGATCGAGACCGGAGCCGATCTGGCCGGGCGCGATATCGATTTCCTGCGCAAGCATTTCGGCAGCCAGGCCGATTACCTTTACCGTGCGGCACGCGGGATCGATTTGCGTGCGGTCAAGGCCAACCGCGCCCGCAAATCGGTTGGGGCAGAGCGGACGCTGGGCAAGGATGTGTCCTCAGGTGCGGCACTGCGTGATGTTCTGGCCGGGATCATCGACATCATCTGGCGGCGGATCGAAAGCGCGGGCTCGCACGGACGAACCGTTACGCTCAAACTCAAACATGCCGATTTCAGCCAGTTGACCCGGGCCCGGTCACTGTCCCGGCCCGTGGCAGACAAGGCTGAATTCGCCGCGATCGGCCACGCGTTGTTGGCTGAAGTGCTACCGCTGGCCCAGCCGGTTCGGCTGGTTGGGCTAACCCTTTCGGCGCTGGATGAGGATGCCCAGCCGGCACCGGCCAGCGCAGCCAGCCAGGCCGAGTTGCCGTTCTAGGCGCTGCCCTCACAAAAGTGGGATATCCCAAAATGGGCCAACATGAACGCCAGCAAACAGCCGGCTCAGGCTGGCGAAAGCAAGAAATCCTATTACAAGGGGGTGTTGTCAGAGTGCGAGACTGCGACGCGTTCTTACAATCTGGACGGCGTAAAGGGGTGCTACCCGGACCGTCTAATATTTAGGGGAGTTCCAAGAATGAAAGCCAGCTTTTTACGCAAGGCAATTGCGCCGCTCTTCGCCCTTTCGGCGATCACCGTACCCACCGCAAGCCAAGCCGAATCAGGCCTGAATTATAACGATCTGGTTCATTGCGCCGCGTTCAACCAGGTGGTTGCAGGCGTGCTGGGTCTTGATGGCGGCGAGGTCAAGAACAAGGACCAGATCGACCAGTTCAACGGCTATTCGGTTTCGCTGATGGTTATTGCGGCGGTCAGTGCCGACAAGGATGCCAAACAAGTTGGCGCCGAAGTTTCGACCGAAAGCGACAAGATCATCGAAATCCTGGGCGATAGCGCCAAGAGCGATGGCTACATTGAAGAAAATATGAGCACCTGCGTCAACATGGGCAAGGCTGCTGTCGAAGTTGTCGAAGAGGCAACCAAGGACAAGTAAGCCAGCCGATTGCTGAACCGCAATTCAGGGCGGCCCGGAACCTTTGCGTTCCGGGCTGCTTTGCGTTTGGGGCTGGCACGGCGGCTTGGTCGCACCCCAGCGCCGCTCTGGCGCATCGCGCATTCCGCAGACTTGCCGCCAGGAAGCACCTGTCTGATTGGTGCAGCAGGAGGACCCTGCCGATGCACAGAGCAATGCCTTTTCTGGCCATTTTGGGCTTACTGGGGGGGTGTGCCGGCCAATCGCAACAAAGCCAGCAAACCGTTCGGGCCAAGCCTTTCGGCGACCCGGCCGAAGCGGTCTGGCATTTGCGGGTTGGGCTCAATGTTGCGGCATTGATGTGCAAAGGGCGCGGCCGAGTATCGGTCGCCTCAGACTATTCCCGGCTCCTTGGGCGGCATCGCGGCCTGCTGGCATCGGCCCATACTGCCGAACAGCGTCGTCATGGCGGCGGCTTTGAACACCATCAGACCAGGATCTACAACCGCTTCGCCAATCAGCGCGATCCGGCCGTGTTCTGCCGCAAAGCGGCTTCGGTCGCCAAACGGGCGGCGGCACTCGATTCTCCTGGTCTCGCGCATTCGGCGGCCAGGCTGCTGGGTGAAATCGACTAGGCCCAGGCCGGAACCTGCCGGATCAGCCGCTCGCAAAGCGTGATCCAGCACTTGTCCCCGCCGCGCGGGGCGATAGGGTGCGGGGCGACATTTTTTCAGACAATGGGGACTATTTGATATGACCGATCCACGCGCCATGGTGCAGACCATGATTTCACTCGCTTCGGCCTCGCTTGGGCTGGTCGCGGCGCTGGCCTGGAACGAGGCGATCAAGGCAACACTGGCATTATTGGGGATCAGCGATGATCTGGCCGGGCTTTATGCCTATGCGATCATGGCCACGCTGGTGGCGGTGGTGGTTTTGGCCACGCTGGGCCGGCTGGCGGCAAAGTTGGGCGGTGCAGCCGCGTTTGAGCGTGAGGCCGAGGGCTGATCTGCCGCCACTTGGGT
Source organism: Novosphingobium sp. (assembly GCF_040079535.1). Classification (GTDB taxonomy): domain Bacteria; phylum Pseudomonadota; class Alphaproteobacteria; order Sphingomonadales; family Sphingomonadaceae; genus Novosphingobium. The sequence continues at coordinate 95,091 of NZ_JBEBKB010000006.1, forward strand.
AAGCTGCTGGAAGTGCTAGACTTGCCCCGAAGGAGCGAGTCGATGGGGCAAGACATCAACCGGCGGGACTTACTGGGATCGGCCAGCGCGGCGATGGCGGCGGCGCTGGCGGGCCCTTTGTCGCTACCGGGCCCGCTTGAACAGATCCTGCCAGCGCAGGTCAGCGCCCTCTTGCCAGACGAGGCGCGGGGCGCGGCAGAGCTGATTGCAGAGCTGCTAAGGCTTGAGGAAGAGGCCAAGGCACTGCGGCTTCCGGCCTCTGCTCTGGCGTTCGGCAGCGGCGGAATTCCCGGCGATACATCGCGGCTCTACGAACAGGTGATGCCGCGGCTGGTTGCGCTGATTGACCGTTCGCAAGCCAGAGTGCCGCAATTGGCGGACAAGGCGGCGGCGCTGCTGTTCCGGTTGCACCAGACCCAGTATGTCGCCCCCGATGGCTGGTTTCAGGGATCGTTGATGCCGGCTTTGCCAAGCGTTGATTTCCCGCAGACCGCCCGGCCACAGCGGATTGCCACGCCGCTTGATGGCGATCTGCCGGCCCAGCCAGTTTTGCCCGGTGTGGTTCTGGCTGCGCCTGTGGCCGAACCGGCGGTGCCAGATGTGCCCACAGTGCCCTTGCCGGGCATCAGCGCCAGTCACAGGTTTGATGATATTTCAGATGAATATGCCGCCTGGTTTGGCGCTGCCGAAATCCGGCCCAAACACCGCGAAAGCACCGATTGGCACCTGACGATGATGCGCCAGTCGCGCAGCCGCTATGCGGCGCTGGGCAAACAGGTTGGCGTGCCGTGGCAATTCATCGCTGCAATCCACGGGCTTGAGGCCAGTTTCAATTTCCGCGCGCATATGCACAACGGCGATTATCCGCTGCACCAGCGCACCAGGCAGGTGCCCGCTGGCCGGCCGCGCGCCTGGCTGCCGCCGTCAAGCTGGGAAGCCAGCGCGCTTGATGCCCTGCGCCTGCTGGGTTTCACCGGGCAAAGCGATTGGTCTGTGCCGCGGATGCTCCACCGGCTAGAGGCGTACAACGGGTTCGGCTATCGCCACTCCAAGCGCGCCTCGCCATACTTGTGGAGCTTTTCAACCTTGTATGAGCGCGGCAAATTTGTGGCCGACGGCCGTTATGATCCCAAAGCGCGATCGCAGCAGTGCGGGGCCGCCGTGATGCTCAAGCTGCTCGACCTTGCCGGAGAGCTTGACTAGGCTGCCCGGCGAACAGGAAACGGAAACTACCCATGCGTCATTCCATTTTGCTGGCCGGATCGCTGGCCTCGTTGCTCGCCCTTTCAGCTTCGCTTCCGGCCAAGCCGGCCCGCTCCCCTGAACAGATCGCGCTGGCCGCACTGGCGGCTGCGCCGGTGTGGGATGGGCACAACGATGTGCCTGAGCAGCTGCGTGATCGGCGCAGGAATGTGCTGGGGGATTTCGATTTCCGTGATACCACCGGCACCGCCGATCCTGCCAGCAATGTTGGCGCGATGCAGACCGATCTGATCCGGATGCGCCAGGGCAAGATCGGGGCACAGTTCTGGTCGGTCTATGTCTCGGCCAATCTACCAGAGCCGCAGGCTGTCCAGGCGACGCTTGAACAGATCGACGTGACCCGGCGACTGATTGCCCGCAGTGCTGGTGATCTGGTGCTGTGCATCGATTCGCGCTGTGTCGAGGCGGCCTGGAAAAGCGGCAAGATCGCTTCGTTGATCGGGATGGAAGGCGGCCATTCGATCGGCGGCAGTCTGGCCGTGCTGCGCCAGATGCATGCGCTGGGCGCGCGATACATGACCCTGACCCATTTCAAGAACAATGCCTGGGCCGATAGCGCCACCGATGCGCCGCTGCATGGCGGTCTGACGGCGCTGGGCAAGGATGTGGTGCGTGAAATGCAGCGGCTGGGGATGCTGGTCGATCTGGCTCACGTTAGTGAAAAGACCATGCTTGATGCCATGGCGATCAGCGGCGCGCCGGTGATTGTAAGCCATTCCAATGCCTTTGCGATCAACCATCATCCGCGCAACGTGCCTGATGCCGCGCTGGATGCGATAAAGCGCAATGGCGGGATCGTGATGGTCAACTTCTATCCGCCCTATGTGCTGGAAGCTGCCCGGCAATGGGGGGCCGAACGCGATGCTGCCGAAGCCCGGTCCAAGGCGCTTCATCGCGGCGATCCGGCCGGGGCCAAGGCGGCACTGGCCGATTGGGACAAGGCCCACCCGATGCCGCGCGGCACGATCGGCGATGTGGCCGATCACCTGGATTATATCGCCAGGCGGATCGGCGCGGATCACGTTGGGCTGGGCGGCGATCTTGATGGGATCGAAGTGACGATTGCCGGGATGGAAGATGCCTCTACCTATCCCGCGCTGTTCATCGAACTGGCGCGGCGCGGCTGGAGCCAGTCCGATCTTGAAAAGCTTGCCAGCCGCAACATGCTGCGGGTGCTGAAAGCGGCAGAGGCCTATGCCTTTGCCCATCGCGGCGACCCGCCGATTGAAAACGCGGTGAGTTTTTGATTGGAGACTGTTTCAGTCAAGCTGAAACAGAGCGCCCAGGGCCCACTTCTTCGTAAGCGGAATGAACCCTAATGCGCCTCGATCCGGCCCAGCATGCGGAAGAAGAAGGCGGTTGACCAACCCAGCAGAAACACCCCCAGAATGCTCTCGAATGCGCCCAGCAATCGCCACTGGGTCAGGATATGGGTATCGTTGTACCCCACGGTGGAATAGCTGATGGTTGAGAAATAGAGCGCGCCTTCAAGGCCGGAAACTGCCCCAAGCGCCCAATAGACCAGCGCGAAGGCCCAGATCTCAAAGCCATGGAGCATGAACATGGCCAGCACGATCAGCAGCGTGAACCCGGCCCCGCGCGGACTTAATGCGCGGATATGGCGCAGCCGCTCGATCGCTGCCTCGGTCCGCAAAACCCGGCTCAGGCTGAACAGGCCCAGCCCATGGATTGCCACGCATAGCAGCACCATTAGCGTTGAAACGGCAAATTGGGCGAACAGCTGGTTCATCGGTTCAACCCGCCGAACCGGCTGGTTCAAGCTTTACCTCGTATAGCCAGGGCCATTCCTTGCCGGTCAGGTAGAGCTTTCTGGTCCTGGCATCCCAGGCGATTCCATTGGCAACCTGACCATGCCCGAAAGCGCCGGAATCGCGGTGCAGATCGCCAAGATCGATAATGCCGATCACCTTGCCACTGGCGGGATCGATCCGCACCACATAGTCGGTCATCCAGATGTTGGCGAACAGCTGTCCTTCGATCCATTCCAGTTCGTTGATCTGGTTCAGCGGGCGGCCCCTGATCGTGACTTTGACCGAGCGGAGTACTGCGAACCTTTTGGGATCGATAAAGCGCAGTGTGTCGGTTCCGTCAGACATGACCAGTTCTTTGCCGGAACTGGTCAGCGCCCAGCCTTCGCCGCTGTAACGAAATGTGCCGATCTGCCGCAAGCTGCCTCGGCCCCAGCGGAAACCCAGCCCGCTTTGCCAGGTCAGCGATAGCACCTGTCCGTTCCACGGGGCGATCCCCTCGCCAAAATGGGGCGCAGGGATGGCTGCTGATTTCAGCACCTTGCCGCTGGCCAGATCGACCAGGCGGACCGAAGATCGGCCGACCATTCCGGTGCTTTCAAACAGCTGTCCGCGATCGATGAACAGCCCTTGCGTGAACGCCGCAGGATCATGGGGAAACCGCTTTACCAGCGCCGCCCGTTCCAGCGGGATCTCGGTAGGCGCAGCTGGCTGGGCGGCTAGCGGCGCCACCAACAGCGCCAAAAGCAAGGCCGCCAGCCGCCGCATCAATCGCGCAGCAGTTCGTTGATCGCGGTTTTGGTGCGGGTTTGGGCATCAACCTGCTTGATGATCACCGCGCAGGCCAGCGAAGGGCCGGGCGATCCATCGGGCAGGGCCTTGCCGGGCATCGCGCCGGGCACCACCACGCTGAACGGCGGGATGTGGCCGGTGATCACCTGGCCAGTATCGCGATAGACGATTTTGCTGGTGGCGGTGATGAACACCCCCATCGCGACCACGCAGCCTTCGCCAACCACCACGCCTTCAACAATCTCGCTGCGTGCGCCGATGAAGCAATTGTCACCGATGATCGTCGGATTGGCCTGCATCGGCTCCAACACGCCGCCGATCCCGGCTCCGGCCGAAATGTGGCAATTTCTGCCCACTTGCGCGCAGGAACCAACCGAGGCCCAGGTATCGATCATCGTTCCATCGCCAACGTTGGCGCCGATGTTCACAAAGCTGGGCATCAGCACCACGTTGCGACCGATATGTGCGCCGCGCCGCACGATTGCGCCGGGCACCGCGCGGATCCCCGCCGCGCGGAACCGATCAGCATCCCAGCCGGTAAATTTGAGCGGAACCTTGTCAAACGAAGGGGCCCCGGCCGATCCATAGTCCATTACGGCATTGTCATTCAGCCGAAAGCTTAGCAGCACGGCCTTCTTGAGCCATTGGTTGACCTGCCAGCCGCCCTGGCCATCGCTTTCCGCCACTCGGCCTTCGCCCGAATCGAGCAGTTCCAGCGCAGCATCAACCACAGCGCGGACATCGCGGCTTTCGGGTGTTACGCTGTCGCGCGCGTCCCAGGCGCTTTCGATTGCGGCGGCAAGCGTGGCGTTCATTTGCAAATCCCCAAATTCTTCGGTGACGCCGTTCGGCGATGTCCAGCGGCGATTATCCGGCCCTTGGCTCAGGGGCAAGCACGACCTTTTACCCCAAGCTGGCAGAAATATCTGGTTAAGCATTCGTGTGGCAAAGAGTAGCAACCATAGTTGGCCGGCATGCTGGGCCGGCTAAACGGCTGGAAGGCAGTGCAGATGTCGAAGTCGATCATACTGGAACCAAAGCTGCATATGCTGGCAGCTGCGCTTTCGTTTGTTCTGGTTGCAGGGTGCGGCGGGGGATCAGTCGGCTCCACACCGCCGCCCAGTCCCACGCCTGCTCCGACCCCTGCCCCCACTCCGACAC
>NZ_JBEBKB010000007.1:0-92387 GCF_040079535.1 Novosphingobium sp.
AGCGGGAGGGGAGAAGTCATGACCGACCTTACCAACCTGGGCGTGGCCGCGATCCGCGATGGCGTGGTCAAAGGTGATTTCACAGCGGTGGAAGTGGCCGCGGCATTCAATGCCAATGTTGCCGCTGCATCCGCGCTTAACGCCTTTATCGTTGCCACGCCTGAACTGGCGATCGAAGCCGCCAAGGCAACCGACGCCAAGCGCGCGGGCGGCCAGCCGCTGGGCAAGATGGGCGGCGTGCCGATCGGCATGAAGGATCTGTTCGCCACCAAAGGCGTGCAAACCACTGCGGCCAGCCACATTCTGGAAGGGTTCGTGCCCGAATACGAATCGACCGTTTCGCAGAACCTGTGGGATGCCGGCGCGGGGATGCTGGGCAAGCTTAACCTCGATCAATTCGCGATGGGATCGTCGAACGAAACCTCATATTTCGGCAATGTGATCAGCCCGTGGCGGCGCAAGGATGGCGGCCCAGATCTTGACAGAAAGAATTGGGCGGCGCTGGCGCCGGGCGGAAGCTCGGGCGGCAGCAGCACGGCGGTTGCCGCGCGGCTTGCCCCGGCCGCAACCGGCACCGATACCGGCGGCTCGATCCGGCAGCCTGCGGCCTTCACCGGCATTTCGGGAATCAAGCCCACCTATGGCCGTTGCAGCCGCTGGGGGATTGTCGCCTTCGCCAGCAGCCTCGATCAGGCCGGGCCGATGGCGCGCGATGTGCGCGATTGCGCGATCATGCTTGAAGCGATGGCAGGCTTCGATCCCAAGGATGCGACCAGCCTTGATCTGCCGGTCCCCGATTGGGAAGCCGCACTTTCGGGTGACCTGACCGGCAAAAAGGTTGGCGTTCCGGCCGAATATCGGATGGACGGAATGGACGCCGATGTGGCGGCCAGCTGGGAACAGGGTATCGCCTGGCTGAAGGACGCCGGGGCTGAGATCGTTGAGATCAGCCTGCCGCACACCAAGTATGCGCTGCCAGCTTACTACATCATCGCGCCGGCCGAAGCCTCCAGCAACCTCGCCCGGTATGATGGGGTGCGTTATGGCCTGCGCGATTTGCCCGATGGGGCCGGATTGCAGGATATGTACGCCGCCACCCGCGCCGCCGGGTTCGGGGCAGAAGTCAAACGCCGGATCATGATCGGCACCTATGTGCTCAGCGCGGGCTTCTATGATGCCTATTACACCCAGGCCCAAAAGGTCCGCACGCTGATCGCGCAGGATTTCAGGAACGCCTTCACCCGCTGCGATGTGATCCTTGCCCCAACCGCGCCGACCGCCGCCTTTGGCCTTGGCGAAAAGAGCGAGGATCCGCTGGCGATGTATCTGAATGATGTGTTTGCGGTGCCCGCCTCGCTGGCCGGCCTTCCGGCTATGTCAGTCCCGGCCGGGCTAAACCGCGAAGGCTTGCCGCTGGGCCTGCAGATCATCGGGCGGGCGTTTGACGAACAAGGCGTGCTCAATGCCGGGCTGGCGATAGAACAGCGCGCCGGGTTCAGTGCCAAGCCTGAGCGGTGGTGGTAGTACCGGCTGCGACGGTTCCGGCTGTGCAGCCGGGCTCGCAGCATTTCCGGGATCTTGATGGCCTGCGCGGCGTGCTGGCGCTGTCGGTGGTGCTGCTGCATTTCGGATTCAACAGCTTTGCCGCGCGCACGCTCGGCTGGCCAGGCTTCCGCTTTGAACTGGCGGTTGACGTGTTCTTCCTGCTGAGCGGCTATGTGCTGACCTATGCGGTGCGCGGCGGGGTCAGCAAGGCTGACTTCGCGATCAAGCGGTTCATCCGGCTCGCCCCGGTGTTCTATGTCACCACCGCGCTGACGCTGCTTTCGGTGCCTGATGGCTGGCACCCGGCGGAACTGGCCATGGCCATGCCGATGACCGGCAACGATCCGGTCAATTCCCCGGCCTGGAGCGTGTGTTGGGAAATCTATCTGCCGGTGCTGGCGGTGCTGGTGCCGGTGAGGGTGCCTGACCGGATGGTGCGGCCCTTGCTGGTGATCGCGCTGCTGGCACTGGGCATCGCCGATACCGGAGTGGCGGAGGGTGAGCGTTTGTATCTGCTGCGTGCGGCCTGCGGGCTCGCCGCCGGGCATCTGCTTTATCGCGCCAATCTCAGCCTGACCTGGCCGTTGGTTCCGCTGTTTGCTGCGCTGGGCCTGATCATGGCGCTGGCAATGCAGATCCCGGCAAGCGCGATTGCGCTGCCCTTTGTGGCAAGTCTCTGCATCCTGGCCGGGCGCAATGGCGGCACACTGTTTGCCGCTCCTCCGTTCCAGCTGCTGGGTCATCTGTCCTACACGCTCTATCTCGCGCACATTCCGGTCTTGCGGGCGATGCAGCACTGGCTGAGGCAGGGCGTGATCGATGGCAATCCGCTGGCCAAGGTGGCGGGGCTGGGCATGGCCTTTGTGCTGGCCGGGCTGCTTACCATGCTGATTGAACGTCCGGCAATGCGTTGGGGGCAGCGCTGGCTGCGTGGCCGGGGTCGGGGATGACGGCGATCCAGCCCGCCAACCGCTTCACCGCGCTCGATTCGCTGCGCGGGATTGCGGCGTTGGGGGTGGCGGTCCATCATATCCAGGCCACCAGCGGCCCGGCCAGCTGGGCACTGTTCGTCAATGGCGGATCGTTCGTCGATTTTTTCTTCGTGCTATCGGGCTTCGTGATCACCGGGGTCTATGGTGAGCGGCTGGCCGAAGGTTTTTCGCTGCTGAAATACGCCGTGCTGCGGCTGGGGCGGGTTTGGCCGCTGCATCTTTTCATGGTTTTTGCCGGGCTGAGCCTGGAATTGCTTTCGCTGGTGGTGGGCAGCCATGGGCTGTCTGCCAGCGCGCCGTTCAGCGGGCTGCACGATCCGCTCCACTTCATTACCGCGCTGTTCCTGATCGATGGCTGGATCCCCAATTGGACCAATTACTACAGCCGCGCCAGCTGGACTATTTCGGTTGAGATCCTGCTCTATGCACTGGCCGCGCTGGCGCTGCGCTATCGCCGCGTGGGGCCCGCGCTGTTTGGTGTGCTGGCGCTGCTGGGGCTGTTTGCGATGCTGCAAGGCTGGCAGGCGCCGCTGGCAAGCTATGCGATCCAGCGCGGGTTGACCGGTTTTGCGCTGGGTATGGCCTGTTGGTACGCGCATTTGCGCCTGGGCCAGGCCAGGCTGGCGCAGCCAGGCTTGCTTGAAGGCGCTGCGCTGGGCTGCCTGTTTGTGGCAATCGCCTATCCGCCGCAATTCCCAACCCTGGCGGTGATTGTACCATCGGCGCTGGTGGTGCTGGTTTTCGCGCGTCAGCAAGGTGCGATCAGCCGTGTGCTGTGCACCGGGCCCTGGGTCTGGCTGGGGCAAGTGTCCTATGCGCTCTACATGGTCCACGCGATGGTCAAGGGCCGGGCGATTGATGCGCTGGTGCTGCTAAGCCGCTACAGCGGTATGCCGATGGCCGATTGGTCGTGGGATGATATGGTCCCGGTAAAGCGCATCATCCTGGCGCCTTTGCCATCAACCTTGGTGCAGCTGGGGATAGTCGCCGCAATGCTGCTGGCGGCGCATCTGGCGCATGTCTGGATCGAAGAACCGGCCCGGCAATGGTCGCGGCGTTATGCCGCGCGTTTCTAACCCCTTTTCTTGTGCGGCATTCAGCCCTATCGGCAGGAGCATATGAGCAATTATCGTATCCAGGGCACTACCGGTGAATGGGAGGTCGTTATCGGCCTTGAAGTTCATGCGCAGGTTTCCAGCCAGTCCAAACTTTTCTCAGGCGCCGCCACCGCATTCGGGGCAGAGCCGAACACGCAGGTCAGCCTGGTCGATGCCGCGATGCCCGGCATGCTGCCGGTGCCCAATCGCGAATGCATCCGTCAGGCGGTGCGCACGGGCATGGCGCTGAATGCCAAGATCAATCCGTGGTCGCGGTTTGATCGGAAGAACTACTTCTACGCCGATCTGCCGCAGGGCTATCAGATCAGCCAGCTCTATCACCCGATCGTGGGCGAGGGTGAGCTTGAGGTGGTGCTGGACGAGAAGGACCCCGAGGGCTCGACCAAGATCATCGGGATTGAGCGGATCCACGTTGAGCAGGACGCCGGCAAGCTGATGCACGATCAGCACCCGACGATGTCCTATGTCGATCTTAACCGATCGGGCGTGGCCTTGATGGAAATTGTCAGCCGCCCCGATATGCGCTCGCCACAAGAGGCTGGGGCTTATGTCGCCAAGCTGCGCCAGATTCTGCGCTATGTTGGCAGTTGCGATGGCAACATGGATCAGGGCTCAATGCGAGCCGATGTCAACGTATCGGTGCGCAAACCGGGCGATGTGTTTGGCACCCGCACCGAAACCAAGAACGTCAATTCGGTCCGGTTCGTGATGGCGGTGGTTGAATCAGAAGCACGCCGCCAGGTCGATCTGATCGAGGATGGCGGCACCGTGGTGCAGGAAACCCGGCTCTACGATCCTGATCGCAATGAAACGCGCAGCATGCGCAGCAAGGAAGATGCGCACGATTACCGCTACTTCCCCGATCCCGATCTGCTGCCGCTGGAACTGGACCAGGCGTTTCTGGACGAGTGCCAGGCCAGCTTGCCCGAACTGCCCGATGCCAAACGCCACCGCTATGAAGGCGCGATGGGGCTCACGCCCTATAATGCTGCGGTGCTGACTGCGGATGTCGAAGTATCGCGCCAGTTTGAGGCGCTGCTGACTTCTGCGGCCCAGGGCGCGGGCAAGGGCGAAGCCGATATGGCCAAGCGCGTCGCCAACTGGCTCTTGTCAGAACGCCCCGGCATTCTGAACGCCCATTCGTTGTCTGCCGATCACCCCAGGAACACGCTGGAAGCCAACACCGCGATCGTGGTGGCAACTGACAGCGGGCAGATCTCTGGCAGCAAGGCCAAGGAATTGTTCGAAGCCTACTTGATCGGCGATACCGATCTGGCCGCAGAGATCGAAGCCAACAAACAGACCAGCGATACCGGCGCAATCGAAGCCGCCGTCGATGCCATCCTCGCCGCCAATGCTGACAAGGTTGCCGAATACAAAGGCGGCAAGGAAAACCTGTTCGGTTTCTTCGTGGGGCAAACGATGAAGGCCATGCAAGGCAAGGGCAATCCGGGGCTGGTTAATGCGGTGCTGAAGCAAAGATTGGATTAGACCCGTCGGGCCAATTTCCCCGCGCACCGCCCTTTTAGATGCAGCGCCATTGAATCGAGCGCTTGCGTTAGCGCAGAATCCAATGCGCTGTTTGCTTGACCGGCACCCAGTTTTAGAATGGTGCTGGCCCGGTCCTTGCCGGTGAATTGCACTTGCGAAACCGTGCCATCAGCCTTCGGTTCAACCACGCGGAACAAGACACTCGACACGACAGCGTCATAGTTGTCCATCAACCAAGCTTTGTCGAAATGGATTCTGATGCTGACTAAGGGAGTGGATGTCGCGATTTCATCCGGGAACACCACATCGATGCCTCGCGATTCCAGCGATGCAATCATTCCTCGTAGCCAAGCGGTTCGATCCTTAGGAGCCTTTATAGCTTTGTCGAAGATGATCCCAATAGTATCCGGATCGAGCCGCGTATCGGTCACCTCAAGGATCTGCACGACGCACACACTCTGGAGCGGACTGGCCGGCGAGGTTTGCGCTTCGGCAAAGGTAGATGTGCTGGCGCTGCTATTTACGGTAATCGGTGCCGGGGCGTAAGCACACCCCGACGCAACCAACCCCAAGCCCGCCGCAGCGCTTCGCGCTAGTTTCATTTCAACGATTCAACCAAGACGAACTGCTTCGCCCAGAACAGATAGCCGTTTCCATAGTCTGAAACCAACCGTCCAGACAGATTGAGATAGCTCCGCTTGGGGTTCTTCTTGTCGTTGAAGCCTTTGATATCCGCATCGGTAAGCGCCATAGTGCGCGGCAGCAATTCACCGGCTCGGCCAAATGCTTGTGTGAGCGCTCGGCGCACAAGCTCACCATTGTTTGCCGCCCAAGCCGCCGCATTCAATTCCTTCTTCTTGGGATCGGACTTGGGCAGCGTCACTATTGCAATCATGTTTTGGGCATAGGCCAGGTTCTTGGGCTTAATGCGATCTTCGGGCTTGAATTTGGTCCCCGGCTTGGCCGAAGGGTTGGCGCGATTGGCAATCTGTATGCTGACACCGACCCGAACGCTGTCAAAATTTGGCGACATGTCATAGGTGTATTCAACAAACACCACTTGATCTGTCTGCGCCGCATCAAGGATGGCAACTTTCCCAGATGGCGAACTGTCTCGTCCAAAAGATGATTGAGTGCCGGACAACCAAAGAACTTTGCTGAGGCTACCTTCGGCAGTGCTCTTAGCCAAAACATCAGTGTCAAATCCGACCAAACTTTCGCGAATTGGTGAGATCAATGCTTCGGCCTTCTTCGATCGAGAAGAATTCTGCGAGGCTTGAATAACTCCGCCAACCAAACCGCCGAGCAGACCGCCGAATACCGCGAATCCGAGCCCTAGATTGGAGTCGTTGATGTTTGCCTTAATTTCATTCTGCGCAACCAGAATTTGCACGGTTCGGCTTTGTTGTCCGTTCATTAGGCTTGTTGAGATCGTCTTCGGTGGGCCGCCAGCAATAGCCGGAGCTGCTACAGTGTTTGATGCGATCATCGCAAAAGCTACAAGCACAGATACAAATTTACGACTCATATTTATTCCCGCGTCGTTGTTTGGAAAGCATTGCAACTTCTATCTAAAGTGAAAGTGATGGCAAGTGTAAAATCCATCAGATTTTCATTGAGAAAAAGGGCGCCGGGATTGCTCCCGGCGCCCTTCGTGCAATTCAACGCTCGCGCAGGCTTAGGCCTTGCGGGTTCCGCTGATCGGGAACGTGCCGAATGCGCCAGCCTTGACACCGCCGGTCAGGGTATCGCCATCGATGGTGGCTTCGCCTTCCAGCTTCATCGGCATCGGCACCGTCATGTTCATCGACCAGGTGATCGTGTTGCCATCAACCTTGCCGTTTTCCATTTCAAGCGAGCCTTGCGCCCCGGCGTTGGTGCCGGTGAAGCTATCGCCATCAACGGTGATGGTCATATCGCTCTTCTGATCGCCCATCGGGGTCTTGGTCACGCATTCATAAGTGCCGGACAGGGACATCTTGCATTCTCCTCAGCTTACAGTGGGGTAAGTAACGCCCTAACTTGCGCCTTGCGGGCGCTGAGTCAACCGGCCAAAATTACGATGTCGGCGCAATTTCAATTCGCAGGCCAAGCTTTCTAAGCTGCGGCTCCACCAGTTTGCGATCGCCCACCACCACGAAAATCAGTCCCTGGGGTTGCAGGAACTGCCCGGCGTAGCTGTTGATTGCAGCAGCATCGATAGCCCGGTAGCGTCCGGGCAAGGTTGCCTGATAATCATCGGCCCGGCCCAGCAGCGCGTTCGAAAGGATCGCGCCCAGCACCTGAAAATTGGTTTCATATTCATTGGGCAGCCCGCGGATGTTGCCATCGGTTACCCGCATCAGCTCTACCGGTTCAACCCCGCGCGCAGAAGGGAAAGCCTGCATCTGGGCGCGGATCAGCGCGATCGAATCGCCGGTCCGGTCGCTTTGCACCGGCGCAGTCACGGTCAGGCTGCGGGCGCCCAGCGGGCTGCGGATCCTGCTGCGGACGCCGTAAGACCAGCCCTTGTCCTCACGCAGATCAAGATTGAGCCGGCTAAGGAAGCCATTGCCCAGTACTTCGTTGGCCAGATCCAGCGCTTCAAGGCCCTGGGTGCGGCCAGTAATCGGCAAGACTTTGCCGGCCACGATCACCGATTGGGGCGAACCGGGGCGATCGATCAGCACGATCCGTTCATCCGCCAGCGGTGCAGGATCGCTGATCGGTTTGACCGGACGGGCGCTGGCCGGCGGTGTCCAGCCGCCAAACGCGACCTCAAGCATCGGCTTCAGCTGTTCCATGCTGACATCGCCAACCACGGTTACCGTCATGGCATCGGGGCGCAGCCATTTGGTGTGGGCGGCGCGCATCTGATCGGCCCCCAGCGCGATAACGGCGGCCTTGTTGCCCAGTCCGTCGCCTGGCTGGCCATAGGGATGACCGGCCCCGAACAGCAGCGGCGCGATGGTTCGTGCGGCCAGCCCGCTGGGGCTGCTTGATGCCTGGTCGATATCGGCCAGCCGCTGATCGCGGGCCCGCGCCACATCATCGCTGCGGAAGGCCGGATGGCGCACCATTTCGGCCATCAGCCCCAGCGATGGTGCCAGATTTGGGGTTAGCGAAAACAGCGTCACCGATGATGTATCCAGCCCGGCCCCGGCCGATATACTGGCGCCAAGCCGTTCCTGCGCTTCGGCGATCTGGGTTGCGTCCATGCTTTGGGTGCCTTCATCAAGCAGATCAAGCATCAGCGATTGGGTGCCCGGTGCGTCCTGTGCATCGGCAGCAACCCCGGCATCAAAACTTAGCGTAACAACCGCGCTGGGAACCGCCCGGCGGCGCGCCAACACCACCGGAATTCCATTGGAAAGCGTGGTTCGCTCAATCGCCGGGAAGGTCAGATCAGAAACCGGATCAACCGCCGGCATAGCGCGGCCGGGCCCGGCTATCAGCTTTGGCGCGGGGTGTTTGGGATCGGGCGCCGGCGCGGGCGAACTTCCCTCGTCGCCCCAGCCGCCCATCGCTTCGCCGCGCTCGGTGCGTTTGCCCGGAACCACTGTAAGGGCAAAGACCGGGCGGGTGATCCAGCGTTGCAAGGCGGCGTGAACCGCCTGCGGGGTCAGGGCCGCGATCGCCTGAAGATCGCTGCTGTATTGCGCCGGATTGCCCGAATAGAGCAGTCCTTCGGCCAATGTTGCGCCCTTGCCGGAAAAGCCGCCAACTTGCTCAAGGGCGGCGATCTGGCTGGAAACTGCACTGGTTGCGGCGCGCTGCAGTTCATCGGCATTGGGGCCTTCGCTGGTCAGCCGGGCGATCTCTGCATCCAGCGCCGTTTCGGCTTCGGCCTGGCTGACGCCGTCCTTCACATCCATTTCAACCTGAATAACGCTGACCTGTTCGAACTGCTGGACAGAGGCCGAAACCCGCGTTGCCAGCTGTTTGCCGCGGACCAGCGCATTGTCCAGCCGCGAGCTGGCAAGGCCGCCAAGCACGTCCATTCCCATCGCCAGCGCCGCCGCATCGGGGTGGTTCAACCCCGGTCCCGACCATGCGCGGTAAAGCTTCACTTGCGGCACCTGATCGGCCATCGTCCGCCGGACCGGGGCCGCCAGTGTGACCGGCCCGGCCGCTACCTTGCGCACTTCGGGGCCGCGCGCGATGGCACCAAACCAGCGTTCCACCTTGGGCCGGGCGGTGGCGGCATCAATATCGCCCGAAAGCACCAGCACCACATTGTTGGGCCCATAGTTATCCGTAAACCACTGGCGCACATTGGCCAGGGTGGCGGCATCCAGATCGGCCATCGAGCCGATGGTAGAATGGCGATAGGGGTGGCCAACCGGAAACAGACCTTCGGTGATGGTGTAATCGGCCAAACCATAGGGTTCGTTATCGCCCTGGCGCTTTTCATTCTGGACAACGCTGCGCTGTTTATCGAGCTTGTCCTGGGTGACTGCGCCCAGCAGATGCCCCATCCGGTCGCTTTCCATCATCAGCGCAAGATCAAGCGCGCCGGTTGGCACGGTTTCGACGTAATTGGTGCGATCAAACCAGGTTGATCCGTTGGTTGATGTGGATCCGGCCCCTTCCAACGGAATATCGAAATTGGGCACATTTTCGCTGCCGCCGAACATCAGGTGTTCAAACAGATGGGCAAATCCGGTCCGGCCCTTGGGCTCGCTCTTCGATCCGATCCGGTAATAGATCGTCACCCCCACAATCGGGCTTTTCCGATCGGTGTGGACGATCGTGGTCAGCCCGTTGGGCAAGGTGAACTGTTCAAACGGGATATCAACCGCCCCAACCAGATCGGCCAGCGGCGCGGGTTTGGCCACTGGGCCTTGCGCAGCAACTGGCACCGCCATTGGCGCAGCGCTGGGCGCCGAAGATGCGGCGGTGCAAGCATTCAGGGCAAGCACAAGAAGCGAGGCAGGCAGCAAACGGCGCATGGAATTGGTTCCCGAATTGGCAGGTCTTACAGTGCCCCAGCTTAACCGCCCGGCGGTAAAGCGATAGCCCCCGGATCGACGAACAGCATAAGCAGGGGCATAAAGAGTGTGCCAAGTTATCGATGAACGCCATGGCGTTGTTGTTCGTTGCTGATAAGTTAGCAACCATTGGGGAGATCGATATGATTGCAATCCGCTGGCTTACCACTGCCATCGCAACCCTGTTGCTGGCAGGCACAGCACAATCCACAGCGGCACCAGGGGAAACGGTTGCCCGATTTGAAGCCGAGCTTTCGGGGAACGCCTTTCCCGATATAACCGGTTCCCTCGCGACCGGACATGCTGTGCTGATCCTGCATCCCGACCGGCAGACCGTGGACATTGATCTTGATGTCACGGGATTGAACAGCGATGCCTTGTGGGACCGGCTGGTTGCGGCTCCGGTCGGGCCGACACACATCCATCTTTATTCGCCCGATGGCGATGCTGTGCTGATCATGGCATTCCCGTTTGGCGAGGCCTACAGCAACACCGCGCGCGGGCTGCGTTTGCGCGCAAAAGACATCGGCTATGCCGACAATGCTGCCCTTGTGAATTCAGCCCGCAGTTTTGCCGATTTCACCTCAGCCCTGAGATCGGGCAACGCCTATTTCAACATCCATACCGACATGTTCAACGATGGCGAGATTGCCGGCAAGTTCGTTGAAAAGAAATGATTTCAGCAAAGGACTGCGCAGATAAGAGCCGGATTGCAGGGAAATGTCCGACCCCTGCCTAGTTGGAAATCAAACTGTGGCTCTTGGCACCAGGCACGGTGCCATCGCGGCCCAGCAAGACCCAGCATCGTCCGGCCCATGCGAAAGCCCCATTCGCGCTTGATCAATCGCTGTCGCGGATAGGCTGTATCAGTTTGCCGGAATGAAATTTGCCTAGCACCCCTTGTGTGGCCGAAGCGCAACACTACCTTGAGGTGTAACAGAAGGCTGATACACCCATGAACCTCGAAAAATTCACGGATCGCGCCAAGGGATTTCTGCAATCGGCACAGACCGTTGCCGTGCGGATGAGCCATCAGCGGATCACCCCCGAACATATCCTGAAAGCGCTGCTGGAAGATAACGAGGGCATGGCCGCCGGGCTGATCCAGCGCGCGGGTGGCAATGTCCGGACCGCGCAGGACAAGGTTGACGAGGCACTGGCCAAGATTCCGGCCGTATCGGGCAGCGGCGCGCAGGCTGCGCCGGGGCTGGAAAATGATGCGGTCCGGGTGCTTGATCAGGCTGAGCAACTCTCTGCCAAGGCCGGCGATAGCTATGTTTCGGTGCAGCGCATGCTTCAGGCGCTGGCGATGGTTGCAACCAATCCGGCGGGGCAAGCGCTTAAGGCGGCCGGGGTTGATGTGAAGGCGCTGGAAAGTGCGATCCAGGAATTGACCGGTGGACGCACAGCAGACAACGCCAGTGCTGAAAATGCCTATGAAGCGATGAAGAAATACGCCCGCGATCTGACCCAGGCGGCGCGCGATGGCAAGCTGGATCCGGTGATCGGGCGCGATGAGGAAATTCGCCGGACCGTGCAGATCCTGGCGCGGCGAACCAAGAACAACCCGGCCTTGATCGGTGAACCCGGCGTGGGCAAAACTGCGATTGCCGAAGGCCTGGCGCTGCGGATTGCCAATGGCGATGTGCCCGACAGCCTCAAGGGTCGCCGCCTGATGAGCCTTGATATGGGCAGCCTGATTGCGGGTGCGAAGTATCGCGGAGAGTTTGAGGAGCGGCTGAAGGCCGTGCTTGACGAGGTGAAAGGCGCTGAGGGCGAAATCATCCTGTTTATCGATGAAATGCACACCCTGATCGGGGCCGGCAAGGGTGAGGGGGCGATGGATGCCTCCAATTTGCTGAAGCCGGCGCTGGCCCGCGGCGAACTGCACTGCATCGGCGCAACCACGCTGGATGAATACCAGAAGCACGTTGAAAAGGACCCGGCATTGCAGCGGCGGTTCCAGCCGGTGTTCGTGGGCGAGCCCACGGTTGAAGATACGATCAGCATTCTGCGCGGGCTGAAGGATCGCTATGAACTGCACCACGGGGTGCGGATCACCGATAGCGCGATTGTTGCGGCCGCGACGCTTTCCAACCGCTATATTTCTGATCGGTTCCTGCCCGACAAGGCGATCGACCTGATGGACGAAGCGGCCAGCCGGATCCGGATGGAGGTGGAAAGCAAGCCCGAAGAGATCGAAGTGCTCGACCGGCGGATCATCCAGCTCAAGATCGAGGAAATGGCCCTGGCCAAAGAGACCGATCAGGCCAGCAAGGACCGGCTTGAGGTGCTGCGGGAGGAACTGGCCGGGCTTGAGGAGCAGAGCGCCGCGCTGACGGTGCGCTGGCAGGGCGAGCGCGACAAGATCGCGGCCGAGGGCAAGATCAAGGAAGCGCTTGATGCGGTTCGGATCGAACTGGAACAGGCCCAGCGGGCTGGCGATCTGGCCAAGGCCGGAGAGCTTTCCTATGGCACGATACCCGCGCTTGAAAAGCAGCTGGCCGAAGCACAGGGTGTTTCCGAAAACGCGCTGCTGCGTGAAGAAGTGACCGCAGAAGACATCGCCTCGGTCGTATCGAAGTGGACCGGGGTGCCGGTTGACAAAATGATGGAGGGCGAGCGCGAAAAGCTGCTCAAGATGGAGCAGGTGATCGGCGGCCGGGTGATCGGCCAACACGATGCGGTGGTGGCCGTATCCAAGGCGGTCCGCCGGGCCCGGGCCGGTTTGCAGGATCCCAATCGGCCGCTGGGCAGCTTCCTGTTTTTGGGGCCGACCGGGGTTGGCAAGACCGAGCTTACCAAGGCGCTGGCCGCCTTCCTGTTTGACGATGACGCCGCGATGGTCCGGATCGACATGAGCGAATTCATGGAAAAGCATTCGGTCAGCCGGCTGATCGGCGCACCTCCGGGCTACGTCGGATATGACGAAGGCGGAGTGCTGACCGAGGCTGTGCGGCGCCGGCCCTATCAGGTGGTCTTGTTTGACGAGGTTGAAAAAGCCCACCCCGATGTGTTCAACGTGCTGCTGCAAGTGCTGGACGATGGCCGCCTGACCGATGGGCAGGGCCGGCAGGTTGATTTCACCAATACGCTGATCATCCTGACCAGCAATCTGGGCAGCCAGTATCTGGCCAATCTGGAAGAAGGGCAGGATGTTGAGAGCGCCGAGCCCCAAGTGATGGAGATCGTGCGCGGGCATTTCCGCCCGGAATTCCTGAACCGGCTGGATGAGATCATCCTGTTCCACCGGCTGGGTGAGGAACACATGGCCCCGATTGTCGAGATTCAGGTTGGCCGGGTGGCGGGCTTGCTGAAAGACCGCAAGATTGTTCTCGATCTAAGCGACGCGGCCAAGCGCTGGCTGGGCCGGGTTGGCTATGATCCGGTCTATGGTGCCCGCCCACTGAAGCGCGCGGTGCAGCGCCACTTGCAGGATCCGCTGGCCGAAAAGCTGCTGGCCGGGGAAGTGCCCGATGGCAGCACAGTGAAGATTGACGAAGGCGACGGCGCGCTGGTGATCAAGGTGATTTAGCGCGGCGGGATGAAGGACTGGCTGACCGCTTTGAACGCTGGCAGGGCTTCTGCTGCGCCGCAGTGTGCCGCCAGCGCGGGATAGTCGGTCAGGCTAACCAGCTTGGGATAGGCTTCGGACAGGAAGCGTCCGACGCAGGCAACCGCAATATCGTCGTGTCCGGGGCTGCTGCCATGCCACCACGGCCCTTGGCGCGCGGCACATTCCTGCTCCAGCGCAGCCAGGCCGGCCAGGATCTGGCCCTCGCTGCGTTCGACGAATATTGGATCGAGCCTGGGCGCAAACAGCCTGGCGTAGAAAAAGCTGACTGCCTTATCGGCCGTGCCGCAAGCTAGCGCGATCCGGCGCAGCGCGATCCGGCGCAGCGCGGCACGGCGCAGCGGCCCGGATGCGGCGATCAGGGCGCCGTCCCCTTCATGGGTCTGGTCGAGGTGATCGAGGATGGCCGCGCTATCGATCAGCGCCTCACCAGTTTCCAGAACCAGCGCGGGCACGCGGCGCAGCGGATTGTGCTGCGCGAACTTCTCCCACTCACCAAAACTGGAATAGGGCATGTGATCAAACGCCGCCCCGTAAAGCTTCAGGGCGATCCCGACCCGGCGAACGAAGGGGCTGTCAAATTGGCCGATCAGTTTCATCGGGCGCGTTATGCCATGCCTTGATCCCATAAGGAAAGGGCGGCGTGGTTTCCCGCGCCGCCCTTCCAAAAATTGCCAGGTGAGAGCCTTAGAAGACTTTCGCCGTGAAGTTGACGAACAAGGTCCGGCCAACGAAGTCATAGCCGCTGTATTGTGGGCTGTTGCCCAGGCGGTTGAGGACGAAAGCGGAAATCTGAGGCGGTTCCTGGTCGAGCAGGTTCTTCACACCAGCCGTCAGGCGGAAGTCGCCAACCTTGACCGACAGCGAGACGTTGTGCGTGAAGTAGTCCGGGGTATCGAACAGATAGATGCTGGTGGCCGGGTCCAGACCAAGCGCCGCATTGCTATCCATTTTACCGACCCAGTTCAGGCCATAGTACATCCGCACCGCACCCTGTTCATAGCTGACGTCCATCGTACCAGTCCATTTCGGCTGGTAGATTTCACCATTATCGTCATCAAGCGGGTCGGATGATGTGATGCGGCTGGATTGTTCCAGATAACGCGTCGCCCCGGCATTGATCCGGAACTGGCCGCTGCCAATCGGCATCGTGAAGCGCAGATTGAAATCCAGTCCGCGAACCTTGCTGTCCGAGATGTTGATAAAGCCGTTGACGACAGTCGGCCGATAGGGGTTGGCCGAGGTGCTGGCATCACGCGTGACGAACTGGCACAGTTCACCGCCATTGGTTCCTGAGCGGAAGCCCGGATCGTTATAGCACGACTGCAAGATATTGCTGCCGCCGAACAGGGCAACCCCGTTGTTCACTTCAATGTTGAAGTAATCAGCGGAGAATTCCAGCACACCCCGACCCGGAAGATTGGGTTGAATTACCGTGCCGATGGTCCAGTTCTTCGATGTTTCAGCTGCCAGGCCCGTCTGCGATCCGCCGGTGGTGAGAACCCGAACGGACTGAGAAAGCGGATCACCGACACCGCCGAGCGCAAAGTTAATGGGAACACCATCAGCAAGGCAGTTGATATAGAGTGTCGAAGTTGGTGAGCCGTTGCCATATTGGTAGCAAGGGTCAGTTGTGCTGGACAGGAAGCCCGCGGTTGGCGACCTGAACTGTTCTGACAGACCAGGCGCGCGGAACGAGGTGCCATAGGTGCCCCGGAATGCAAGTGCCTTGAACGGGGAATACACGCCGCCAAACTTATAGGTCCAGCCGCTGCCATAGCTAGCATAGTCGGTGTAACGGGTTGATCCGTTAACGGTCAGCTCACGAACGAAAGGCACATCGCGCAGCAGCGGCAGTTCCAATTCGCCGAAGAATTCGGTTACAGAATCCTTGCCCTGCGTGATGCCAGAAGTTGAGTAGTTGTAGAGCTGGCCAGTCTGCTGTTCGATCGGGGGCTGATCGTCGATCCGTTGGCGGCGATGTTCGGCACCCAACGCAACACCAATCTTGCCGCCTTGAAGCTCGAACAGGCTGCCCGCGAACTGGGCCGAGAAAGTGGTCTCGAAGAACTTCGTCCGCCCTTGAACCGGTGCCGCAATAAAGTCGAGATAAGCCTGCGGGATATCGCCGTTGACAACAGCCCCGGTCAGCAGCGGTGCCGCGACGCATCCGTTCGAAGTATCGACGCAAACATAGTTTCCGCCGCTCAGGATAACGTTCTGGCTCTGCCGCAGGCGGCTGGTGATCGGCTGCTGCAGTTCGTATTCGCCGTAGTTGTAGGAATGGCCTGCGTAGAAGTCATAGGTCCAATCGCTGAAGGGAAGCGAGCCACGCAGACCGCCGCCGAAGCGCGTGTATTCAACCCGCTGGCTGCTGGTGTAGTTGCGGCTTGAGAAAAGGCGCACACCCACATTGCCGATCAACTGATCATTCGGGCCAATGTTTGAAAATTGCAGTTCCACGGGGATCAGCGGGCTACCCTGAGCATAATCGATGATCGCCTGGAAGAACTGGCGCTGCGATGAGTTGCGCCGCGTGAACAGCGCATCTGCATAGAGTTCCGCACCGCCCAGCATGTTGAGGTCATAGGACCCCTGCAGGTAGGCGTTGTAGTTGGTTGTCGGAGAAATCAGCGACCGATCAAAAAACTTGCCGTTGACGGTGTCGCGGTTGCCAAGTGCATTGCTGCCACCGCCGTTGACGCCTTCCCAGCCCGGAACGGACCCGCCAGCGGCAGGATTGTAGCGAAAGCGGTTGAAGGTCCCGATTGCAGCGTTACCCGGGCCGCCGGCTGCACCAGCGCGCGGGCTGGTGCCAATTGTGTTCACGGTCACGCCGCTCACCCCGGTCGGGCCGGTGGGATAGCACTTCGATTTGCCGGTCCTCGGATCGTTGAAATCACCCGATCCGAAAGGCGAATCAGGGTTCGCGCGGGTGTAAAGCGTTTGGCAGGCGAGGTAGTCATGCGCGCGGAACGACAGGTTCGCGCGGTCATAGATTTCCAGCGAGCCCGAGATGTTCAGGCGATCGGTGTTGAACCCGCCAATAATGGCCAAGCGCCGGGTGGTGCCTTCGCCCACGGTTGGGATCGAAACGCCGCCATCGAACATCAGGCCCGAGAACTTGCGGTCAGTAACGACGTTAACCACGCCGGCAATTGCATCAGAGCCATAGATCGATGAAGCGCCATCCCGCAGGATTTCGATCCGGTCAACCATCGCATTGGGGAGCACGTTAAGGTCACCCGAGAGGACCGAGCCGCTTGTGCCCGACGGCGCCAGGCGGCGGCCATTGAGCAGGATCAGCGTACGGGCCGGCCCCAAGCTGCGGAGCGACAGGGTGTTTGCGCCTGCGCCGCCATCCGTCAGGAACCCGGCAAAGGTGCTGTCAATCTGGCGGGCACCTGCAGTAACGGCAGTGCCTTGGAGAACCTGACCCGACGAATCAAATCCGGCAACGGTAGTATCGTCGTGGGTCAAAACAGTGATCGGCGAGGCCGAGTTGAAAGTATCGCGCTTGATGCGTGAACCGGTAACCACAATGCTCGCGGGTTCTACCGGGTCGCACGATCCGTTGTTGTCAGCATCGACGCACTCTGCAGCAACCGAATCAGGCCCTGGGCCATCCTGAGCCTGGGCGGCGGTGGCGCCGGTGAAGCCGAGCAGTGCTACGGCAAAGGCCGCTCCGCGCAGGCAGGTGCTGCTCGAAAAGGCGGATTTACGCATATAATTCATATACTTGCCCCTTGGTCTTCATCCCCGACTATGCGGGAAATCAACAATTTAACAGTAAGGCCGACGCAACCCACGTGAGCCCTGCGGGCTCCGCAAAAGGGAACCAGACTCCGAGACCCTGAGCGAACGCTCGGATGCTGGCAATTACCGAAAAGGCGCGCGCAACTTTTCGCGATTGGCTGTTGTCAATATGCCACAGGGCGGCGGCCCCGGCAGTGCCTGCTTGACGCTGCACCGCTGGCGTCTTAATCGATCGGTTAAACCCTAGCAGAAGGAATCCCCATCATGGCAACAGCCTATATCGTCGATGCTGTGCGGTCAGCCGGCGGAAAGCGCGGCGGCAAGCTGGCCGGCATTCACCCGGTTGATCTGGCGGCGGCTTCGCTTGATCACCTGATCGGCCGGACCGGGATTGATCCCGCTGCCATCGACGATGTCATCATGGGCTGCGTTACCCAGGCCGGGCAGCAGGCCATGCAGGTTGGCCGCAACGCTGTGCTGGCCAGCAAGCAGCTGCCGCAATCGACCCCGGCGGTCACGATCGATCGCCAGTGCGGTTCGTCACAGCAGGCGATCCAGTTTGCCGCGCAAGCGGTGATGAGCGGCGTGCAGGACGTGGTGATCGCCGCCGGAATTGAAAGCATGAGCCGCGTGCCGATGGGAACAAATGCGATGTTCCACATGAAGGAAGGTCTGGGCCACTATAAAAGCGATGGTCTGGAAGCCAAGTACCCGGGGATCATGTTCAGCCAGTTCATGGGCGCGGAAATGATCGTCAAGAAGCACGGCTTCACCAAGGATGATCTTGATCGGTTCGCGCTGAAAAGCCACCAGAACGCCAGCGCCGCAACCCATGCTGGCGCGTTCAAGGCAGAGCTGGTGCCGATCGAGATTGATACCCCTGAAGGAAAAGTGCTGCACCTGATCGACGAGGGGATCCGCATGGATGCCACGCTTGAAGGGATCGCCGGGGTCAAACTGGTCAGCGAAGGCGGGACGATAACGGCCGCATCATCAAGCCAGATCTGCGATGGCTCATCCGCCGCGCTGGTCGTTTCCGAAGCGGCGCTAAAGCGCTATGGGCTGACCCCGCTGGCCCGGATCCATACCCTGACGGTTACGGCCGGCGATCCGGTGATCATGCTAGAAGAGCCGCTGTTTGCCACTGACAAGGCGCTGCAGCGCGCCGGGCTTTCAATCGGCGATATCGATCTTTACGAAGTGAACGAGGCATTTGCCCCAGTTCCGCTGGCCTGGTTGAAACATACCGGGGCCGATCCGGAAAAGCTCAACGTCAATGGCGGGGCGATTGCGCTGGGCCATCCGCTGGGTGCATCGGGAACCAAGCTGATGGCAACGCTGCTCCACGCGCTGAAGGCGCGCGGGGGCAAGTACGGCCTGCAAACCATGTGCGAAGGCGGCGGTGTCGCCAACGTGACGATTATCGAAATGTGCTGATTTCCAAACGGAGTGAATTGAAATGAAACTCGACAACACTGTTGCTGCGGTCGTCACCGGCGGGTCCTCGGGCCTGGGTGCTGCGACCGCCCGCGCGCTGGCGGCCAAAGGCGTCAAGGTCGCGATCTTTGATCTTCAGGCTGAAAAGGGCGAAGCGCTTGCCGCTGAAATCGGCGGGATCTTCTGCGAAGTGAACGTGACCAGCGATGACAGCGTTGCCGCCGGTTTTGCCAAGGCCCGCGAAGCCCACGGACAGGAACGCGTACTGGTCAACTGCGCCGGAACCGGCGCAGCGATGAAAACCGCCAGCCGCAGCAAGGAAGATGGCTCGATCAAGTTCTATCCGCCATCGGCCTTTGACTGGCTGATCCAGATCAACCTGGTTGGCACGTTCCGCTGCATTGCGATGTCAGCCGCTGGCATGCTGACGCTTGATCCCCAGGAAGACGGTGATCGCGGCGCGATCGTCAACACCGCGTCCGTAGCCGCCGAAGATGGCCAGATCGGGCAGGTTGCCTATTCGGCATCAAAGGCCGGTGTGGTCGGGATGACCCTGCCGATCGCGCGCGATCTTTCGAACGAGAACATCCGCGTCAACACCATCCTGCCGGGCATTTTCGATACCCCGCTGCTGGCCGGCGCTCCGCAGAACGTGCGCGATGCGCTGGGTGCCTCGGTTCCGTACCCGAAGCGGCTGGGCAATCCCGCCGAATATGCCGCATTGGCCATGACCATGATCGAGAACGGCTATTTCAACGGCGAAGACGTGCGGCTTGATGGCGCGATCCGCATGGCGCCTCGTTAAAAGAGCGAAACCAGCCGGGGCGCTTACACCAAGCGTCCCGGCATCCTCTCTGGGAGAGTAACAGCATGGGCTATTCGCAGATCGATCTTCATATCAGCGAAGGCGTGGCCACGCTGACGCTTAACCGGCCGGAAAAGATGAATGCCTTCACGGGCACGATGATGAACGAGATCATCGACGCGATGGACCGCACCGACGCCGATGATTCTGTGCGCGCGGTGATTTTTACCGGAGCGGGAGAACGGGCATTTTGCGCCGGTGCCGATCTGACCCCGGATGATGGCCGCGCGGTGTTTGCCAGCGGCGATCCGGTTGAGGATCTGTCTGATCCGCGCGTGCGCGATGGCGGCGGGCTGCTGACCTTGCGGCTCTATCAGTCAAAAAAGCCGCTGATTTCGGCCTGTAACGGCGCAGCCGTGGGCGTTGGGATCACCATGCAGTTGCCGATGGATATCCGCCTTGCCAGTGACAATGCCCGCTATGGCTTTGTTTTTGCGCGGCGCGGGATTGTGCCGGAAGCGTGCTCCAGCTGGTTCTTGCCCAAGATCGTCGGGGTGAATCAGGCGCTTGAATGGTGCATGACCGGCCGGATCTTTGATGCCCAGGAAGCGCTGCGCGGCGGGCTGATCCGTTCGGTCCATCCCCAAGGTGAACTGATCGACGCTGCCCGCGCCCTGGCGCGCGAAATTGCCGAAAACACGTCGGCGGTATCGGTGGCGATGACCCGGGCGATGCTGTGGCGCGTGCCTTCGGGCGATCACCCGATGGCCGCGCACAAGGTTGATAGCCGCGCGATATATCGCCTGTCCAAAGGCGGCGATGCGAAGGAAGGTGTGCAAAGCTTCCTGGAGAAACGCCCACCTGCCTTTCCGCTACGGGTTTCTCAGGATATGCCGGATTTCTACCCGTGGTGGGGAGGGGAGCCGCCGTACTCATGAGCAGCCTGACGCAGGTATCGGAATCCGATGCGCCGCCCGGCGCGCGCGAACTGCTGTTGCAGACCGCGTCAGACATCATGCGCGATGGCGATATCGTTGATATCTCACTAAGCGAGCTGTCGCTGCGCTCGGGCCTTAATTCCGCTTTGGTAAAGTACTATTTCGGCAACAAGGCCGGGCTGATGAAAGCGCTGCTTGATCGCGACATGGCCGATATTGTCCACGCGGTTGATGCGCTGCTGTCCAAGGATTGGGATCCCGAAGCCCGGCTGCGCCATCACATCGGCGCGGTGGTCGATACCTATTTCAAAACCCCTTACCTGAACCGGCTGCTGATGCGGCTGGTGCGCGAAAGCGATCCGGATGAGGCCCACCGGATTGCCGACAGCTATCTTTCGCCGCTTAGCCAGGCCTATGATAAATTGATCAAGGACGGGATCGACCAAGGGGTATTCCGCGATGTGGATCCGCAGCTGTTCTATTTCACTACGACCGGGGCCTGCGACCGGTTCTTTTCATCGCGGCTGGTGCTGAAGCACTGCTATGATACTGAATCCCTGACCGAAGAACTGCGCGATCGCTATCGTGAGCATTGCATTGACTTCATCATGGCGGGTATCCTCGCCCAGCGATGAGCGAAATCGACACCACCAGCGCCTGGCATTTCGGGGTTATCGGAGGCTCGGGCCTGGCTGAAGGGATTGGGCTGGAGCAGCCCCAGCAGATCGAAGTCGCCAGCCCGTTTGGCCTGCCTTCGGCTGCGGTCACCACCGGAACATTAAGCGGAGTGCGCTTCAGCTTTTTGCCGCGCCATGGCGCTGGCCATGCTATTCCGCCGTCACAGGTCAACTACCGCGCCAATATCGATGCGCTGAAGCGCTGCGGGGTAACCGATCTGATCGCCCTTTCGGCTATTGGATCGTTGAGCCCGGCAATGTCGCCGGGCCATTTCGTGGCGGTAGACCAATTCATCGATCGCACCGCGGGGCGGGAAAATTCGTTCTTTGGATCCGGGTTGGTTGCCCACGTCAGCCTTGCCGATCCGATCTGCCCGCGGCTGCGTGAAGGTTTGGCCCAGGCGGTAAGGGCAGCAGAAGGCACCGTTCATGATGGCGCCTGCTATGTTGCGATCGAAGGCCCGCAGTTCTCAACCCGCGCGGAGAGCAAGCTCTACCGCAAATGGGGCGGCGATGTGATCGGGATGACCGCGATGCCCGAAGCCCGTCTCGCGCGGGAGGCAGAGCTGCCCTATGCCTTGCTGGGCATGGTCACCGATTATGATAGCTGGCGTGATGGCGATGAAGCCGACGTTGCGGAAATACTCAGCGTGATGAAGCGCAATGTCGATCTTGCCCGCACGGTCGTGCAGCATCTGGCTGCTTCCTTGCCGGTTGTGCGTTCGCCCAGCCCGATTGATCGTGCGCTGGAACACGCGGTGATGACCGCACCGGAAGCGCGCGATCCGGCGCTGGTGGCAAAATTGCAGGCGGTAGCGGGCCGGGTGCTGGGATGAGCGAGATCGTATTATACGATTACTGGCGCTCTTCAGCGGCCTACCGGGTCCGGATCGCACTGGGCCTGAAAGGGCTGGCCTATCGCACAGTGCCAATCGATCTGGTCAAAGGGGATCAAGCCGCAGAAGGGTATAGGGCGCGCAATCCGCAAGGACTGGTACCCGCGCTTGAGATTGATGGTCATTTCCTTACCCAAAGTCTCGCGATTATCGAATATCTTGATCAAACCCGCGCAGAACCGGCGGTTTTGCCATCCGATCCGGCGCGGCGCGCGTTGGTTATGGCCCGCGCATTGCTGATCGCCGCCGATATCCATCCGCTCAACAACTTGCGCGTTTTGCATTACCTGCGCGGCCCGCTGGGCCAGGATGATGCGGCGGTAAATGCCTGGTATCGACACTGGATCCTTGAAGGGTTCGCCGCGATTGAAGCAATGGCTCCCGATCAAGGTTTGCTGGGAGGCGCTGCACCGGATCTTTCCGATCTGTGTCTGGTCCCGCAGATGGCCAATGCCCGCCGCTTTGAGGTGCCGCTGGATCCATTCCCGCGGCTGGTGCGAATCGATGCTGCGCTGCGTGAACTTCCGGCATTCGCCGCGGCCGCGCCCGAAGCGATAAAAAGCTAGGCGGCCCCATTGCCTTTTGCATCGCCTCCGCTTAGCCGATTGGTTGCAACTGGAACCAGTTCATGAGCGATCCGCAAACCCGTCTGTCTGATTTTCTGCCCTATCTGCTTTCGATCACATCGAACGCGGTGAGTGACCGGATTTCGGTGGAATACCACGCCCGGTTTGGCCTCAAGATCGCCGAATGGCGGGTTATGGCAGTGTTGGGCGATCTGGGCGGACAAACCCAGCGCGCGCTGGTGGGTGCAACCCGGATGGACAAGGTGGCGGTCAACCGGGCGTGCAAGGTGCTTGAACAGCGCCAGCTGATTGCGCGCAGCCCAAACGATCGCGATGGCCGATCGCACCACCTTGAGCTGACCAGCACCGGCCGCTCGGTGTTTGACGAGATCATGCCGATCGCGCTGGCGATGGAAGCGCGGCTGTTTGCCCCGCTGGGCCCGGCAGACCGCGCCAGATTCAAGAAATTGCTCGAAGAAATCCGCGAATTGGCTTTGGCGAAGGACTGACCACGATGAAACTTGCCTCGTTCCCGCATGGCCGTGATGGCCGCCTGGCCGTCGTCTCACGCGATCTGGCCTGGTTCGCCGATGCCAGCATGATCGTCCCGACATTGCAGGCAGCGCTGGACAATTGGGATCGGTATGCGCCCGAACTGAAAGCCTTGGCCGAACAGCTGGAACACGGCGCAATCCCGCGCGATCGGTTCCACGAACGCGAAGTTGCCGCGCCCTTGCCGCGGGCTTACCAGTGGGCCGATGGCTCAGCCTATGTGAACCATGTCGAGCTGGTCCGAAAGGCGCGCGGCGCAGATCTGCCCGACAGCTTCTGGCACGATCCGCTGATGTACCAAGGCGGAAGCGATGATCTGCGCGGCGCCCGTGCGCCGATTACCCTGGCGGACGAGGCCTGGGGCTGCGATCTGGAAGCCGAAATCTGTGTGGTGACCGGCGATGTTCCGCAAGGCGTATCGGCCGAAGCCGCGCTTGGCCATATCCGGCTGGTTGGGCTGGTCAACGATGTCTCCTTGCGTGGCTTGATCCCCGGCGAGTTGGCAAAGGGGTTTGGCTTCGTCCAATCCAAACCTGCCAGCCATTTCTCACCCGTGTTTGTGACCCCTGACGAGCTGGGCGATGCCTGGAGCGGCGGCCGGCTTGGCCATGTGTTGGCGGTGGATCTGGCCGGGCAGGCATTTGGCCGCGCCGAAGCGGCTGAAGAGTGCACCTTCGATTTCGGCACCCTGATCGCACACCTGGCCAAGACCCGCCGGATCGGAGCCGGCACGATCATCGGATCGGGGACCGTTTCCAACCGCGATCCCGATGGATCACCGGGCCGCCCCTGCGGTGATGGCGGGCGCGGCTATTCGTGCATCGCGGAACTGCGCATGGTTGAAACGATTGCCACGGGCGAGGCCAAGACCCCGTTTCTGCGGTATGGCGATGTGGTGCGGATCGAAATGAAGGACGCCAAAGGGCATACGATCTTTGGCGCGATCGAAAACGTGGTGGAAGCAGGGGGGTAGCGCCCAAACAAAAACCGGCCCGGATTGCTCCGGACCGGTTTCATGCCCCCTCGCTGATTTGCGAGCTTTATTGTGCGCCGGGTTTCGCCGCGAATGCATCAGAGATCGAGCAGGCCGCAGGGCCAAGGATCACGACGAACAGCACTGGCAGAATGAACAGGATCAGCGGCACGGTCATGATCGCGGGCAGACGCGCGGCCTTTTCTTCAGCGCGCATCATCCGCTCGTTACGGAATTCGGCAGATAGCACGCGCAAGGCTGACGCCAGCGGCGTACCATAACGCTCGGTCTGAACCATTGTTGTGGTCACGCCCTTCACCGCATCAAGATTGACGCGATAGGCCAGGTTTTCGAAGGCTTGGCGCCGCTCGCTCAGGAACGCGAGTTCGATCGCGGTCAGCGCGAATTCGTCGCCCAGTTCGGGATAGGCCCGGCCCAGTTCGCGCGCCACGCGGTTAAATGCGGCGTCAACCGTAAGGCCGGCTTCGGCGCAGATCACCAACAGATCGAGCGCGTCTGGCAAACCCTTGCGGATTGCATCGGTGCGCTTGGAGATGATGTTGGAAAGATAGACTTCCGGACCCTTGTAGCCGGCCCCGACGGCGGCGGCGAAGGCCATTACGCGTTTGAACGGGGTCAGATCAGGCCAGTAGTTGAAGCCCCAGATCATCATTGCGGCAAACCCGCCCAGCACGATCGGCAAGATCATCCGGGCGAACAGAACGTAATAGGCCAGTTCTTTGTTGCGGATCCCGGCCTGGGCCAGTTTCTGCTGGATTTCTTCAAGCTGGCTGGCCTGCAACACCTTGAGTGAGGACAGCGTGTCCTTCATCTTTTCGGTGCTGTCGGTCTTGCGGACCAGGCTGGTACGCTTTTTCGAACCTTGCACCATCAATCCGCTTTTCAGCTGATCGCGGCGCTCGTTCAGGGCCTTGACCCGCTTTTGCATCGGGTCCCGAATGGTGATGGCGGTATAGATCGCATACAGCACGGCCAGTGTGGCAAACCCGGCCAGCATAGAGCCGACCAAGATCACATCGATGCCGAGGAGCGTAGGTCCGGGCGGGGTGTTCAACATGGCTTTTGCTTATCCCTCGCTCAGATTTCGAAGCTGACCATTTTGGCCATGATGAAGGCACCGATCGACATCCAGGTGAGGCCACCCAGTCCGGTCACGATCAGGCGTTCGTCGGTAAAGAAGCCGCCCAGGTATTCGGGGTTGATCCAGTAGATCATGACGAACACAATGAACGGCAACGAGCCCACGATGTAGGCCGAAGCCTTGGATTCAGAGCTCATCGCCCGGATCTTGAGCTTCATTTGCGCGCGCTTGCGCAGCACATCGGCCAGGTTGGACAGCGTTTCAGCCAGGTTGCCCCCGGTTTCGCGCTGGATCGCCAAGGTGATCACGAAAAAGCTGAATTCAGCTGTGTTTAGCCGATTGGCCGAATCCTGAAGCGCATCTTCCATGGTCTTGCCGATCCTGATCCGATCGTTGACCATCTTGAATTCCTCGCCCACCGGGCCGGGAACTTCGGTGGCAACAACGCCCAGCGTTTCGGTAACCGGAAGGCCTGAACGCAAACCCCGAACCAGCAGTTCGATCGCGTCGGGGAATTTGGTGGTAAAGGCACCGGTACGGCGCTTGATGAAGAAATTGACGACGAAGTGCGGCAGGCCGGCACCAACCAGCAGACCGATCCCCAGCGCTAGCAAGGCGGCACCAGTTTTAAGGAACAGCAGCATTGCCACCACCACCGAAAGGCCGCCCGAGGCATAGAAGTATTGCGACAGGGTCCAGGCCTTGCCGGTGCGGTGCAGGCGCAGCGACAGTGCGGCCGTCCGCGATTCCGAACCTGCGATGTGGTGCATCTTGGGCTTGCGCGCGGCCACGGCCTTTTTAAGCTGCGCCTCAACCTTGTCGTTGGTGCTGTCGGAATGGCGATACCGCAACGCCTGGAGACGACGCGCGCCTTCCTTGGTTGCCGAGGGACCACTCATGGCCAGATAGCCAAGCACCATGAAGCTCATCAGGCCCACGGCAATCAGCAGGAGCTGCAAAATGCTCATCTGCATGTCACGTTTTCCTTATCATCACCACCGCCGGCCCGTTCAGCTTGAAACGGGGCGGGGCGGGGATGGGTTTCGCTTCAGGCTGCTGCCGCTCCGGCAGTCGCCTTGTCTTTCGTGCCCTTGCTGCTGGACAGCATCGATTTGAGATCGAGCTTGCCGAGTAGCGAGGTCTTGGCCTTGACCGAGGTTTCGATTTCCTCACCTTCGCCCACGCCCATCACCATCTTGGCAATTTCGCGGACCACTGCGCCGGCCTTGCTGGCGCGGTTGGCGTCGGCAAAAGTCTGGCCCAATTTGGCCGCGTTGCTGGCGGCCTTGATGTCATAGGGGATCGTGAAGTTGATCTTGCGTTCGATCGAAGCTTCGAAATCGGACTTGCTGATTTCGGCAACACCCGCTTGCACCTTGTTGGCCACTATCAGCGGCTGGACATGCGTCGCGTTCGATTTCAGCCAAGACAGGATGCGGATCGTGTCGCGGGCCGAAGCCAGCGTCATTTCCACCACCACCAGCGCAACGTTCACGTCGGTCAGCAGGTTAGGGAAATTGATCAGCATGTTACGCGGCATGTCGATCACGGTCATTTCGAAGGCCGAACGAAACTCTTCTTCCAGCTGGATGAAGGCTGCGCCGTCGGTCATCAGTGGCGAATTCATTGGCGCTTCGGCCGAAAGGATTGCCAGGTGATCGTTGGCCCGG
This sequence comes from Novosphingobium sp., assembly GCF_040079535.1. Lineage (GTDB taxonomy): Bacteria > Pseudomonadota > Alphaproteobacteria > Sphingomonadales > Sphingomonadaceae > Novosphingobium. Next base: position 27,063 of record NZ_JBEBKB010000007.1, read on the forward strand.
ATCATGGCACGTTCAATAAACAGCCCGTCGATCCGGCCCGGATTTTCGATTGCATCGGTCAGGCCGCGGCCGGGTTCCAGATCCAGTGCAAGCGCGCCGGTGCCGAAGTGGACGTCAAGATCAAGCAAAGCCGTCGGGCGCTTTTCATCGGCGCTGAACAGCCAGGCCAGCGAAGTGGCCAGCGTCGATGCGCCGCATCCGCCGCGCGTTCCGATGACTGCGGTCGAGATGTGCTTTTTGGCAACAGAGGGATCGTGCTGCTTCGGATTGGCAAACACGGCCTGCGCGTTGACCAGCGCATCGCGCACCTGAGAGGGCGAGAGCGGCTTCAGCAGGTAATCGTGGATGCCGCTGGCCAGAAGATCGCGGTAGAGCCGGACATCGTTGACCTGACCGACTGCGACAACGACCGTGCCAGGTTCGCAAACCTCGGCCAGGGCGTTGATATCGCTTAGCGGATCGCCGCTTTCCGACAGATCGACCAACAGAATGTTGGGGCTGGCCGAGATCGACAAAGACTGCACGGCATTGCGCAGGCCGCCTTTGTTGCACTTCTCGGGCTGCCAGCCCAGTTCGATCACGACGGGGCGCAGCACGTCGAGCGCTGCATCGTCGCAGATGTAGGCGGCAAATGGGTCGCGGTTGCCCTGTACGCCAGGTTTCCAAGGAGCATTCATGACGCTTAGTTCCCCTTCGAGCTTTGTTCTTTCAGACCCTGATCGCCCGTTGGCGGCCGGTTCCGATAGCTTTCAATTGCCTTCGTGCCCGTTGTCACGGTGGTGCTGCCGCTGCCGGTTGCGCCGTTGATCAGGTGCGAAGGATCGGCCACCATCGAAGCCAGGTTCGAATTGGTGGCACAGCCATAGTTGGTTGAAGTGGCATTGCGCAGGTTGGTTTCGGACTTGGCCGACCAATCCGGGCAGCCCGGAACGGTTGCTACCGTGCGGGTAACCACAATCCGGACCGTGCCGGGATTTACATAGCCCGGAGTGACCGGCGCTTCATCACCAACCAGCATCGAATGGCGGCTGGCAACCGCTTCAACCGCAGAGCGATTGGCGGGATTGCGCGAGGGATCATCGATCGAGACCCTATCGCCATAGCGCAGGTCCATCGCTTCGAACCAGCCGGCCAGGCGGCGTTGCTCGGGGATCGAAATTCCGCCTGGACCAGCACTGACATCAAGCGTGTAGTTAGTCTGCGAAACCACCGGCTGGTGGATGCTTTCCAGGCTGGGGTTGCTGGCCATTCCGCCGCAACCCGCAAGGGTCAGCGCCGCCGAGGCGAGCAGGGCCGAAGCCAGCGTCTTGCGAAAAATGTTTGTACGCATGGTTCTGGTCCCTCTTAGTTCAGGCTGAAGCCAGGAGCGGCGTCGTTTGCTTCGCCCTTCTTGCGCTTCTTCTTCTTGTCTTTGTTGTCACCCGAAGCGCTCTGCGGCACCGGCGCGGTGCCAGGAGCCATCAGATCGCCCACTTGCGGGCCGCCGCTGGGCTGCGGCGCCTGGGTTGGCACCGGGCGGCCCTTGCCGGACTGGCCGTTGCTGTCCATGTTGCCAAACAGGCGCTGCGCATCGTTGGGGGATTCATACCCGTCGGTTGGCAGCTTGATCTCATTGGCGTTGACCGGCTGGACCAGATAGGGGGTGATCACGATCACCATTTCGGTCTCGCCGCGGCGGAACTGGGTTGATTTGAACAGCGCACCAATGATCGGCAGATCGCCGGCACCGGGCAGCTTTTCAACCGTGTTCTGCGCGTTGTTGCTCATCAGGCCGGCAATCATGATCGATTGGCCCGAACCCAGCTCAACAGTTGTTTCGGCTCGGCGCACTGTCAGCGCAGGAACGGTGAAGCCGTTGATGGTGATCGCGCCCTGGCTTGAAAGCTCGGACACTTCGGGGCGCACGCGCATCGAAATCCGGCCATTGGCCAGCACCGTCGGGGTATAGCTCAGGCTGACACCGTAACGCTTGTATTCGATAGACGTGGTGCCCAGGCCCTGGCTGATCGGGATCGGATATTCACCGCCGGCCAGAAAATCGGCGGTTTCGCCCGAAAGCGCGGTCAGGTTGGGCGACGAAATCGTCGTCACCAGTCCCAGCTTTTCGCCGATATCCAGCGCGGCACCAACATCCAGGCCAAACAGGCGGCCGGCAAGGTTGATCGCGGTCTGGCCCGAAGCGTTGCTGTTGAAGGTATAGTTGGCACCGCCAACCACAAACTTCCCGCTGGTCGGATCGAACGGCAGGTTAAGCGTGCCAGCCGGCAGGCCCATCAGGCTGGACGCATCGGCCAGCGGCAGGCCGGCGGTGGGAACACCACTGACGGTCCCGGCGATATTGCTGACCGTACCGGCAGTACGGCCGCGCGTGGCACCGAACAGGAACCCGCCCGAATTGTCGCGGGTGAACAGGTTTGAACCCATTTCCTTGACCAGCGAGCGGCTGACTTCGGCGAATTTGACTGACAGGTTGACCTGCAGCGGGGTGGCCATTTTCAGGCGAGTGATGACGTTCGCTTCCTTGCCGACATAGGCCTGGACCAAACGCTGGGCTTCAGCAGCATCTTCCGGCGCGGCAACGGTGCCGGTCAGCAGAAAGGTGTTGGTACCCATGGTTGAAACGGTGATCTTGGCATCGGGCATCGCCATGTTCAGCATCTGATCGACGCTTTCGATGTTCGAGCCGACCCGGACGTTGGCAGACCAGATCACGTTGCCCGCAGCATCGCTGGCATAGATCGTGGTTTCGCCGCCGGCCTTGCCGAAGACATAAAGCTGACGCGAGCTTTTCACCTGGACATCGGCAATCGCTTCGTTGGCCACGAAGACATCGGCCATGGTCCCACCGACGTTGACCAGCTGGCCGCGTCCGATTGAAAGGACGATGTCGTTGGCCGGGCGGCTGACACCCTGGGCCTGGGCCGAATTGGTGGCAGTCAGGGCCAGCGGGGCCACAACACAAGCTGCGGTTAGCGTGGTGAAAGCGAGGCGTTTCATCGTGCGGCCTTTCTTGGCGGCGGAGGTTTCAGTGCGGATCGGCATCTCAGTTACCTCCCAATTGTTCGACGCTGGTGGTCTTGCCGCGGGTCACGCGGACGCTTGGGCCGCTGGGGCGCGGCGCGCTTTGGCCAGAGTTGGGGCTGTACGAAGCCTGCGGTGCTGACGGAGCAGAATACTGCTGCGGCTGCGGCCGGGTCATCGGGGTCGAGGTGCGGCGTTGAAAGCGCGACACATCGCCGCCGGTCACAAAGGTGGTGCCATTGTCGATCGGGCGGTTCATGGCATCGGCCAGCAGCTTGTCTTCTTGCGCCTTGGTTGAACCGGCCGGAACCTTTACCGTACCGCTGGCAATTGCCTGGTCCAGTTCGGCCTGGTTATCGGCCAGGCTGCGCAGCGCCAGGCTGAGCGTGCCGATGGTCTGGGCAACCTGAATTTTCTCTGCAATCCGCGGAGTTACTTCAAGCGTAACGGTGCGGAACGAGACAACCACAGTCTTACCTTCTTCGATCTTGGTGTCGGTGGACTGGTCAGTTGCCAGCACGCGGACATTGCGCAGGATCGTTTCAGTGGTCTTGAGCGACTGGTTGTCGCCCGCGATCTGGACGGTCTGGGTAAGCAGCAGATCAACATGATCGCCCGGGAAGACGAAGCCAGCGACACCGGTGTTGGCAGAAACGTTGATTGTCACTGCGCGCATGCCAGGGCCAAGCGCCGCCGCCAGGAAGCCGCGATCGCCAGGCGCAACCAGTGCGCCCTTGGTCAGCGGCTGGCCGGCAGTGATCGGATTGCGGACCACGGTGCCAAGCAGCTTGTTCATCTCGGCCTGGCCGTCGATGTAGTAGGCGTCCTGCACCATTTCCTTGGGCCACAGCTGATACGATACCGAATCGGCGGTGATGATCGTGCCAACCGGCAGAGCACGCTGTGCCACAAGGACCTTTGGCCCTGTGGGAACTTGCTGGGCGGCCTCGGCCTGAGGCGCCGAAGCACCAGCGAACATGCTACGCGCTGCAAGCGCAGTGCCGATCGCAATGACCAGCGCCCCAATGAGCAGCATCAGCTTCTTTTTATCCATGGCTAAGCAAGCCCCCTAGAAATTCCCGAATGTGGTTGAACACCTTTTGGGAGGAACTGGTTAAAATCTGGTCAACCTGCTCCGCCAACAGCGGCACCCGATTGAAATGAAGGTAGGAATTGCACGGCCAGGACCCACAAGGCCGCGCTGGAAATCGCCACGCCGTATGGAATGGCCAATTTGTTCTTGTTGCGCCGGGCGACGTGCCAGGCGCCCAGCGCCAGGGTCAGCACGCCGCCAAGCAGCGCCATGATCACCAGCAGCCGGACAAACCAGAAAGGCTCGATCCACAGCGCCAACGCCGTAAGCAGCTTAACATCGCCGCCGCCCATTGCGCGCAGCGCGAACAGCACAGCCAAAACAGCCAATGTTGCCACCGCCATGCCCACTTGCCAGGCCACATCGGGCCACAGCGCAAGGCCCGCAGCCCACCAATACAGCGGAGCGCAGGCGGCAATTGCACCGTTCAGCCAGTTATCAATCTGGCGCCGGCGAATGTCGGTAAAGGCCGCAATCAGCAGCGCAATTGCCAAGCCGCCAAGCAGCAGGTAACGAAAATCGAAGTCCGGCATTTTGGACGTCCCCTGGTTCTCTTCAGGGTGTCTAAGCAGCAGTGCTTACCAAATAGTAACCAGAGCCAAGAGGCTGATATTATCCAAATGGCTTCAGCACAGTTCCCGCAAATCGATCGCCGCGCCATTCCTGGTGGTGTCGTTGAAAGCCGTTGGCAGGCCGCAGATGGCTGGTCGATCCGGCGGATTGATTGGCCCGCACCCGCAGCAACGCCCAAGGGTTCGATCCTGTTTCTGCCCGGACGCGGCGATTTCTATGAAAAGTATCTGGAAACGCTGGCCCAGTGGAATGCTGAAGGCTGGCATGTTAGCGCCAGCGATTGGCGCGGGCAGGGGGATTCTGGCCGGCTTGGCAGCGATGCGGTAACCGGTCACATCGATGATTTCTCTACCTGGTGCGAAGATCTGGGCCAGCTGTGGAAGGACTGGAAAGCGGCAACGCCGCCGCCGCACGTGTTGGCCGGCCATTCAATGGGCGGGCATCTGGTACTAAGGACCGTGGCCGAAGGGCTGGCCGATCCCGATGGATTGATCCTGTCTGCACCGATGCTGGGCTTTACCGCCAGCTTGCTGCCACCAGCCGTGATGCATCAGGCCGCCAAGCTGATAAAGGCGCTGGGCGATCCGCGCCGCCAAGCCTGGAAGTGGAGCGAGGCACCGGGCCAGGTTCCGCAGCAACGGGCACATTTGCTGACACATGATGCAGATCGCTATGCCGACGAACTGTGGTGGCGCAATCACCGGCCCCAGCTTGTGATGGGCCCAGGCAGCTGGGGCTGGGTTGAGCGCGGCTATGCCTCGATGCGGCTGCTGGCAGATCCGGACCTGCTCAGGGCGGTAAAGGTGCCGGTGCTGATCATCGCGACCGACGATGACAAATTGGTCGGCTGGAAGGCAATTGCCCGCGCCGCAACCATCTTGCCCGATTGCGAGCTGGTCCATTTTGGCAAGGAAGCCCGGCACGAAGTGCTGCGCGAATCCGATCCGGCACGAAATCGTGCGCTGGCGGCTTGCGACGCTTTCCTTGGCCGGATCGCTTCTGGCTGAGCGGCCATGACTGCAAGCTATGACTTTGCGATTGTTGGTGCCGGGATCGGCGGCGCCTCGCTGGCGGCGGGGCTGGCTTCGCACGGGCGGGTCTTGCTGATCGAGGCTGAGGACCAGCCGGGCTACCATGCCACCGGCCGTTCGGCCGCGTTCTGGACAGAAAGCTATGGCGGGCCGCAGGTGCTGCCGCTGACCACGGCATCGTTCGCCTTCCTTGATCGCAACGGCCTGCTGGGCCCGCGCGGAGCCCTGACCCTGGCCCGGGCCGATGAAGCATCAGGTCTGGCCGATTTCGTTGCAGAATTTGCCGGGCTTGGGGTGCGGGTTGAACCGCTTGATCGTGCGGCGTTGGAAATGCGGTTGCCGGGCATCAAGCGCGAATGGACCCTTGGCGCTTTTGAGCCCGATTGCTGCGATATCGATGTTGGCGCGCTACATCAGTTGTGGCTCGCCCAGGCCCGGCGCGGCGGAGCCGATCTGCAATGCCGTGCGCGGCTGGCCTCACTGGGCAGCAGTGGCAACCGGTGGCAATTGCGCCTGGCGGACGGCCGCGAATATTCGGCAGCAGTTGTAATCAATGCGGCCGGGGCCTGGGCTGATGATGTTGCGGCGATCGCGGGCCTCTCCCCGCTGGGGATCCAGCCCTATCGCCGCACCATGTGCCAGCTGCGGGTGGGCTGCAAAGTACCGGCAGACCTGCCGCTGACCCTGGCGTTTGACGGCAGCTGGTATTTCCGCCCCGAAGGTAACCGGCTGTGGCTGAGCCCGCATGACGAGATACCCAGCCCGCCCTGCGATGCCGCGCCTGACGAAATTGACATCGCCATGGCAATTGACCGGTTTGAGCATGCCGTCGATTGGCCGGTTCTGGCGGTGGAGCGCAAATGGGCCGGCCTGCGCAGCTTCGCGCCGGATCGCCTGCCGGTCTATGGCTTCGATCCGCGCGCGCCTGGCTTTTTCTGGTTCGCCGGGCAAGGCGGCTTTGGTATTCAGACCGCGCCGGCCGCAGCCGATCTCGCGCTGGGTCTTTTGCTGGGAAGCGCGGCAGGCGCAGTCGATCCGGGGCCGTACCAACCGCACAGATTTTTCTAGCAATATCGTGCGGCAGGAATAGCTTGGCCTTTCTGCAACCAAGGAGTCGCTACCATGGCCCACACGTTTGAAATCTATAAGGACAAGGCCGGAGAATTCCGCGTCCGCTTCAAATACAATTCGGAAATCATGTTTTCTACCGAGGGCTATTCAACCAAGGCCAGCGCGCAGAACGCGATCGATTCAATCAAGAAAAACGGCCCCGGCGCGCCGGTTGACGATAACAGCTAGGCGCGGACGCTGATGCAGAATTCCGTCATCCCCGCCTGCGCGGGATGACGAGTTCCTGTGCTTTGTGAGAAAAATCTGAAGCATTGGATCAAAGCCCGTTTCAGATTTCCCGCTCGCCGCTCTACTCGGATCGGGCCTTGCCCACCCCAAGCGCGGCATCACTGGCCAGTTGGTCTGCCCGTTCGTTTTCGGGATGGCCGGCGTGGCCTTTGACCCAGTGCCAGGTCACTTTGTGGCGGTGCTTGGCATCCAGCAGCGCCTGCCACAGATCGGCGTTCAGGACCGGCTTCTTTTGCGAATTCTTCCAGCCATTTTTCTGCCAGCCGAAAATCCATTTGGTGATCCCGTCGATCACATAGCGGCTATCGGTGTAAAGCTGAACGTCGCTGGGGCCCTTCAGTGCGGTAAGCGCCTCGATCACAGCGGTCATTTCCATCCGGTTGTTGGTGGTTGCCGCCGCGGCTCCGCTCAGCTCCTTTTCGTGCGCGCCTGATCGCAGCACCGCGCCCCAGCCGCCCGGACCCGGGTTGCCCTTGCAGGCCCCGTCGGTGAAAATCTCAACCTTCTTCATGGCGCGATGAAGATCGCCGCGTTGGCCGGATCGGCATAGAACTGCAATCGCCGGACAAAGGCCATCGGGTCTTTCTTGATCACCAGTGCGCCGACCGGGGTGTTGATCCAGTCAAACGCCCGGCTAAGCGCAAACCGCAAGGCCGCGCCGCGCGCCAAAACCGGCAAAGCCGCGCATTCGGCGGGGCTTAGCGGGCGAATGGAGTTATAGCCTTCAAGCAAGGCGTTAGAGACTGCCGCGTTGAAGAGGTTTCCGGCGCCATCAAAACACCAGGCGGCATGGGTTACCGCCACATCATAGGCAATCAGATCGGTGCAGGCGAAATAGAAATCGATCAATCCGGTAACCTGCTCTCCCAGCATCAGTACATTGTCCGGGAACAGATCGGCATGGATCACGCCAAGTGGCAGGTCTTGCGGCCATTGGCTGGCCAGCTGGGCCAATTCATCCGCGACAATGCCGGCCAATCCGGGATCGATCGCGGCCAGGCCATCGGCCCCGCAGGCATCGGCCAATCGCTGCCACTCAGCAAGGCCCATTCCGTTGGCGCGGGCCGCAGGGAAATCGGCTGCGGCCAGATGCATCTGCGCCAGCGAACGACCCACGGCAAAGGCTTGGGCTGGGCTGGGATCGCCAAGCGAAACGCCAGGCAGGAATTCGATCAGGGCCACCGCCTTGGCTGGTCCGGCCGGTGAACCGGGATCTGCGATCATCCGGTAAAGCGCACCGGACAAATCGTGGATCGTGCGCGGTACCGGGCAGCCTTTGGCGGCCAGATGATCGAGCAGCGAGAGGAAGAAGGGCAGGTCCCCTAGCTCGATCCGGTATTCATACATGGTCAGGATGAACCGCGCGCCCGTGCCGTTCGTGCCGGTGGTTTCGATCAGCCAGTTTGAATTTGAAACGCCTTCGGCGATGCCCTTGGCCGACACCAGTTCACCGACCCCAAAGTGACCGATCAGTTCGGCCAGCTGTTCGGCCCCAAGCTGCGTGTAAACGGCCATCAATCAACCAGTTGCCGGGGCAGCTTGAAGACCATCTTTTCTTCGGCGGTAACCACCTGATCCATTTCGACGGTGCGGAACTCGCCAATCCGCTCGATCACTTCGCGGATCAATTCTTCGGGAGCGGATGCCCCGGCGGTCAGGCCCAGCACATCTACCCCGTCAAGCCACGCGCCCTCAATCTCGGCCCCGCGCTGCACCAGCCGCGCCTGTGCTCCGCAGCGTTCCGCCACTTCGACCAGGCGCAGTGAGTTGGAACTGTTGGGCGCGCCGATCACCAGCACCAGCTGGCAGCTTGGGGCAATGGTCTTAACCGCCGACTGCCGGTTTGATGTGGCATAACAAATGTCTTCGGCTTTGGGCCCGACAATCTGGGGAAAGCGCACCCGCAGTGCTGCAACCACTTCGGCGGTATCGTCGACCGAAAGCGTTGTCTGGGTAAGAAATGCCAGCGGCGCATCATCCAGGAACGCCAGCTTGGCGACATCGGCCACGGTTTCAACCAGGGTTATCGTGCCTTCGGGCACCTGGCCCAGCGTACCGATCACTTCGGGATGGCCACGGTGCCCGATGAACACGATGTGCCGCCCGGCTTCGGTCTGGCGTTCGGCCTGGCGGTGCACCTTGCTAACCAGCGGGCAAGTTGCATCAAGCCATTCGAGCCCGCGGGTGGTGGCCGCAGCGGGCACCGATTTGGGTACGCCGTGGGCGCTGAAAATCACCGCCGCGCCATCGGGAACTTCGTCCAGTTCCTCAACAAAAATTGCGCCTTTGGCCTTCAGGCTATCGACCACGAAGCGGTTGTGGACGATTTCATGCCGGACATAGACCGGTGCGCCATAGCGTTGGAGCGAAAGCTCGACGATGTCGATCGCACGGTCCACACCAGCGCAAAATCCGCGCGGTGCAGCCAGCAACAGCTTGAGCGGCGCTTTGCCCGCAGTTTGACAGGGTGCGTTCATCTCGCTCCCCCTAGCGTTTTGAACCGTGCCCCGCTAGGGCGTGCACACCAAGATCACTGCCTTACCCCAAGGATGCCTCGATGACCGCTCGTTTCCGCTTGATTTCCGCCCTTGCGCTGGCCGGCGCGCTTGCTGGTTGTGCCGGTACCGGTGATATTGTGGTTGATGAAGGCGTGGGGATCACGGCGGTTCGCGGGGTTTGCCCGGCGGTTGGGGTGCCCAACAATACCGGCGATATCACGCTGTTCCGGGTGCCGGGCGATGTCACCGCCGCCAATATCGATGTGGTTGCTGCGCTCACCAATGTCCGCAGCCAGTGCAGCGATGCCGGGGAAAAGGTCAATACCCAGGTGACGTTTGATGTGCAGGCCCGCCGCACCGATGTGCGCGGCGCCCGCACTGTGACGCTGCCCTATTTCGTGGTTGTGGTGCGCGGCGGCAGCGCCGTGGTAACCAAGCGGGTTGGCCAGATCACCCTGAACTTCGCCGATGGCCAGGAACGCGCCCAGGCGAGCGGCCAGGGCACCGCTTATGTTGATAAGGCTGAGGCAACCCTGCCCAAGGACATCCGCGAAAAATTGATCCGCCGCCGCCGTGCCGGCCAGCAAGACGCCGCGGTTGATCCGATGACCCAGCCCGAAGTGAAGGCTGCCCTTGCCCGCGCCACTTTCGATGTGCTGGTGGGCTTTCAGATGAGCCAGGACCAGCTGGTTTACAACGCCACTCGCTAGTTCTGGCGGCTGGTTTTGGTTGTTCAGGCGCGGGGAGGATTTCCAATTCTCCCCAAACAGGCTAACCGCGCCGCCATGACCCAGCCCCAAACCCTTTACGCCGCGTTCGAACTGCACATCGATGCCGCACTTGATGCCCTGGAAACGGCCGGGACAATCCCGGCAACCTTGCGCAAAGGCGTTACGGTAGAACCGCCGCGCGATCCCAGCCACGGCGATATTTCAACCAATGCCGCGATGGTGCTGTCCAAATCAGCGGGGATGAACCCGCGCGCATTGGCCGAAGCACTGGTTGCTGAACTGGTCAAGATCCCCGGCGTCAAAACGGCTGAGATCGCCGGGCCTGGGTTCATCAACTTGCGGTTGACCGATCAGATCTGGCTGGCCGAACTGGCCGCGATTGGCGTGCTGGGCGGAAACTATGGCCGCGCGCCGGTCAGCCGGAACAGCACCGTCAACGTCGAATACGTCTCTGCCAACCCCACCGGGCCGATGCACATGGGCCACTGCCGCGGCGCGGTGGTTGGCGATGCGCTGGCCAGCCTGCTGGAATGGGCCGGGCACGATGTGATCCGTGAATACTATGTCAACGATGCCGGCGGCCAAGTAGATGTGCTCGCCCGCTCGGCCCACTTGCGCTACCGCGAGGCGCTGGGCGAAACCGTTGAAATCCCTGAAGGGCTCTATCCCGGCGAATATCTGATCCCGGTTGGGCAGGCGCTCGCCGCTGAATTTTCCGATCGCTTTGTTGCCGCGCCCGAAGCCGATTGGCTGGCAGCGTTCCGCACCCGCGCGGTGGCAGCGATGATGGTGGCGATCAAATCCGATCTCGCGTTGTTGGGGATCCACCACAGCCTGTTTTCCTCAGAGGCCGAATTGCAGGCGGCCGGCAAGCCCGAGCGGGCTGAGGCGTGGCTGCGCGCGCATGACCTGGTTTATGATGGGCAGCTCGAAGCCCCCAAAGGCAAGACGCTGGACGATTGGGAGCCGGTTGAATTGCCGCTGTTCCGCTCAACCAGATTTGGTGACGATCAGGATCGCCCGATCAAGAAAAGCGACGGCAGCTGGACCTATTTCGGAGCGGACCTCGCCTATCACTTCCAGAAAGCCGAAACGGCTGACGCACTGGTTGATATCTGGGGCGCGGATCATGCCGGCACGGTCAAGCGGATCAAGGCTGCGGTGGCCGCCATGACCGCCGGTTCGGGCCCCGATGGCGAACAGTCCAAGCCGTTCGAAGTCAAGCTGGTGCAAATGGTCCAGCTGATGAAGGGCGGTGCACCGTTCAAGATGTCAAAGCGGTCGGGCAATTTCGTGACCTTGGCCGATGTGGTGGAAATGGTCGGCAAGGACGTTGTCCGGTTCTCGATGCTGACGCGCAAGCCCGAAGCCCAGATGGACTTTGATTTCGATCGCGTGGTTGAGGCATCAAAGGACAATCCGGTGTTCTACGTGCAATATGCCCACGCCCGGATCCGTCGCAATCTGCGCAAGGCCGCCGATGAAGGCCTGACCCCCAGTGCGGCCGACATTGCCCTGCTGGGCGCGGAAGAAATCGAATTGATCAAGGTTGCGGCCCAGTTTCCGCGGCTGGTCGATGCCGCAGCGGCCGCGCGCGAACCGCACCGGATTGCTTTCTATCTCTATGATCTGGCTTCGGCATTCCACAGTTTCTACAATCTGGGCAACGACCAGCCGGAAAAGCGGTTCATCGTGGCACAGAATCCAACCTTGACTGCAGCAAGGCTTTATCTTGCGTCCCAAATCGGGCAACTTGTCAAGAACGGCCTCGCCATCCTTGGCGTGGCAGCGGTTGAGGAAATGTAGCTATGACGGGCATCAACGGTGATCGCGAAGGCGAAGGTTGGCACGACGAAGCGGACGAACCGCTGGAAACAGAGCGGCTGGCACTGGATGACGGCGAAGAACGCCTGCCCTGGCTGGAAAGCACCGACGACGAGGATTATGACGAGGATGAAGGCTCTGACATGGGCCACACCCTGCGTCTGGGCCTGCTGGCGCTGGCGGCATTGGCTGCGATCGTGCTGGGCATCTATTGGGTTACCCACCGCAATCCCGATCAGGCCCTGACCGCTGATGGCAGCTTGGTGACTGCCGATCCGCAGCCCTACAAGGAGGCACCCAAGGATCCGGGCGGCAAGACTTTTGATGGCACCGGCGACACCAGTTTTGCGGTCTCCGAAGGGCAGAACAAGCCGGCCCAGATGGCTGGTGCTGCGCCCGCGGCTGCCCCGGCGGCTGATGCAAAGCCGGCCGCTGCCGGGGCTGCGCCCGCCGCTGCAACCGGCGGTGTTGGCGTCCAGGTTGGCGCCTTTTCATCCAAGGAAGCGGCTGAAGCTGGCTGGAGCAAGCTGGTTGGCGCGGCTGGCGGGGCGCTTTCAGGCGTATCGCACCGGGTGATTTCGGGCAGCGCCGATAATGGCACGATCTTCCGTTTGCAGGCTGTGGCCCCCGATGCGGGCGCCGCGCAAAGCCTGTGCGGCAAGCTCAAGGGCGCCGGGATCTCTTGCCAGGTCAAGTAGTTCGATAATCCACACGAATCGGCACAGCGCGCGCTTGCAAGGCGCGCGCTGTGCTGCGACTTTGCCGGTGTTATGACCCCAGCGATTTTCGGCATTTCAGGACTTGAACTCGGCGCCGAGGAACGCGCCTTTTTCGCCGATGCCGATCCGGCCGGCTATATCCTGTTTGGCCGCAATATCGAAAGCCGGGCACAGCTGCGGGCACTGACCGATCAGTTGCGCGCGATCCACGGCCGCGATCGGCTGCTGATTACGATCGATCAGGAGGGCGGACGGGTCCAGCGGATGCGGCCGCCGGTTTGGCCATCCTATCCCGCCGGCGCAGCATTTGATGCGCTCTATGATATCGCGCCAGCCAGCGCGATTGAAGCGGCGCGGGTCAATGCGCAGGCGTTAGGGCTGGATCTGGCCGAAGTGGGGATCACCTGTACCCATGCCCCGGTGCTGGATGTCCGCCAGCCTGGCGCGCATGATGTGATCGGGGACCGGGCCTTTGGCCATGAACCGCTGCGGGTTGCGGCGCTGGGCCGGGCGGTGCTGGACGGTCTGGCCCGGGCCGGTGTGGTGGGGACGGTCAAACATATGCCCGGACACGGACGGACCCACTGCGATACCCACAAGGCGATGCCAACCGTCGATGCCTGCGATGCCGATCTTGCGCTTGATCTGGCCCCGTTCAAGGCGCTGAACGGTGCACTTACGGGGATGACCGGGCACTTGCTGTTCACCGCTTGGGACCGGGAGAATCCGGCCACGCAATCCCCGTTCATCATCGAAGAGATAATCCGCGGGCGGATCGGCTTTGATGGACTGTTGTTCACTGATGATCTTGATATGGAAGCGCTGAGCGGGACCGTGCCCGAACGCGCCGAAAAGTCGGTCAGGGCCGGGTGCGATCTGGCGCTCAACTGCTGGGCCCGGATGGCCGACATGATCGGGATCTGCGAACGGCTGCCCAGCATCGCAACGGCGGCGCAGCTGCGGCTTGATCGTGCCTTGGCGGGGATGGGCCCGCCCGGTGATCTGGCCGAACATAGCGCGCTGCTGGCCACGCGTGATCAATTGCTCGCCCTGGTTCCGGCATGATCGAGAACGGCCTGATAGATAGCCCGGCGGTTACATTCGCAGAGGATGATTGGCAGGGGATCGGCGCTGCTGCGGGCGATGATACCGCGCTTTATCTTGAGCTTGATGGCTGGGAAGGGCCACTTGATTTGCTGCTCGATCTGGCCCGGCGGCAAAAGGTTGATCTGCGCAAGATTTCGATCCTGGGGCTGGTTGATCAATACCTGACCTATATCGAACAGGCAGAAGCGCTGCGGCTGGAACTGGCGGCAGACTATCTGGTGATGGCGGCGTGGCTGGCCTACCTAAAATCGGCGCTGCTGCTGCCGCGTGACGAGCAGGCCGATCCCAGCCCGGAAGAACTGGCGCTGCGGCTGCAACTGCGCTTGCAGCGGCTGGCGGCAATGCGCGATGCTTCCGCGCGGCTGCTGGGGCGTGACCGGCTGGGGCGGGATACCTTTCGGCGCGGCGCACCCGAAGGCCTGCGGATTGATCGCAAGAACCTGTGGCAGTGCGATTGGTTCGCGCTGGTTCAGGCTTACGGCCAGGTCAAGGCGCGCACCGCACCGGTGGTCCACATGGTGCGCGACCGGATGGTGATGACGCTCGATTCAGCGCTTGCCCGCGTCTCGGCGATGCTTGGGGTCAATCTGGATTGGATGGAATTGCGTGATTTCCTGCCGCCGCACGCCGATCCCAAGCTTAGGCGTTCGGCGCTGGCGTCCAGTTTTGTTGCCGCGCTTGAACTGGCCCGGCTTGGCAAAGCGGAAATGCGCCAGGATCACACCTTTGGTCCGCTCCACCTGAAAGCGATCAAGGCATGACCGGGCCGGATGAGCTGGTTCGCGCGGTTGAGGCCACCTTGTTCGCGGCGCAAGAGCCGATGAGCGCCGAAGCGATTTCCACCCATTTGGGCGGGGCCAACGTGACGGACGCACTGGCTGAGCTTGCACAAACCTATAGCCAGCGCGGCGTGCAACTGGTCGAACGCGGCAAGCGCTGGCATTTCCAGACCGCGCCCGATCTGGCCCACCTGCTGCGGCGAGAGCGTGAGGAGCTGCGGCGTTTGTCGCGCGCGGCAACCGAAGTGCTGGCGATCGTGGCCTATCATGAGCCGGTCAGCCGGGCCGAGATTGAGGCGATCCGCGGCGTTCAGACCGCCAAGGGCACACTGGATGTGCTGATGGAAGCGGGCTGGGTGCGGATTATCGGCCGCCGTGAAGTGCCGGGCCGGCCGGTGATCTTCGCCACTACGCCCGATTTCCTCACGCATTTCGGGCTCGAAAGCCGCAAAGACCTGCCCGGGATCGACGAATTGCGCGCGGCCGGGCTGCTCGATCCGGTTGAGGATGCTCTGGCCGAAGCGATGGATACACCCGAGCAGGTTGCTGGTGATGGTGACAATTCGGACGAAGTTCAGCCCGAAGCGGCAGACTGACTCGCAAGTTGCC
Source organism: Novosphingobium sp. (assembly GCF_040079535.1). Classification (GTDB taxonomy): domain Bacteria; phylum Pseudomonadota; class Alphaproteobacteria; order Sphingomonadales; family Sphingomonadaceae; genus Novosphingobium. Next base: position 42,407 of record NZ_JBEBKB010000007.1, read on the forward strand.
ATCAGATCGCCTACATGGGGTAAAACAGGGGTAGCGGGCCATGGCCCACTGCACGCGCAGGAGAAATTCAATGTTTGGTCTGTCAGTGCCCCATCTGCTCATCTTGGCCATTGTGGTCCTGGTCTTGTTTGGGCGGGGCCGGATTTCCGAAATGATGGGTGATTTCGGCAAAGGTATCAACAGCTTCAAGAAGGGGCTGTCTGAAGGCGAAGAGGTCAAACCGCAGGCTCCGGCCAGCCAGATCCCGCCGCCCGCAGCGCCCGGTGAGGCTACGCTGAACGGCGATACTGTGATCGATTCCTCGCAGAACAAGCCCCAGTAAGGCGCCGGGCCGGGGGCAAGGCACCATTATGTTCGATATTGGCTGGGATGAAATGCTGCTTACCGCGATCGTTGCGATCGTGGTGATCGGGCCCAAGGACCTGCCGCGTGCGCTGCGCGTGGCCGGGCAGTGGCTGGGCAAGGTTCGCCGGGTTTCCGGCCATTTCCGTGCCGGGATCGAAAGCATGATCCGCGAGGCCGAGATCGAGGAAATGGAAACCAAGTGGCGCGAGCAAAACGAGGCGATCATGCGCGAGCATCCGATTGCTTCGGCTGAACTGGCGCTCGATGGGGCCGGCGCGGGGGCCGAGCCGGTGGCGGCTGAGGCTCAGCAGCCAGCCAAACCCAAACGCAAGACAGCCAGCAAGCCGGTGAGCAAAAAACCAGCCAGCAAGCCGCGTAAGCCTAAGGCACCTGCCTGATGGCGTTTCAGGTCCAGGACATTGATGAGACTCAGGCCCCGCTGCTCGATCATCTGATCGAACTGCGCAGCCGGCTGGTCCGCGCGATCGTGGCCTTGCTGGTGGCGTTCGGGCTGAGCCTCTATTTCGCTGGCGATATTCTGGGCTTTTTGATCCGTCCGCTGACCGATGCTTTCCCGCCGGGCGAAGGCAAACTGATCTACACCAAGCTCTACGAAGCCTTTTTCGTTGAGCTGAAAGTGGCGTTGTTCGCCGGGTTCTTCATCTCGTTTCCGATCATCGCCAACCAGTTGTGGGCGTTCATCGCGCCGGGGCTCTATGCCAAGGAAAAAAAGGCCTTCCTGCCGTTTCTACTGATGACCCCGGTGCTGTTCACGGCGGGCGGCGCAATGGCCTACTACGTGGTGATGCCCACCATGTTCACCTGGATGCTGGGCTTTCAAGGGGAAAAGGGCGGGTTGACGTTGGATGCCTTGCCGGCCGTGGGAGACTACCTGGGTTTGGTGATGCAGTTGATACTGGCCTTCGGTTTCAGCTTTTTGCTGCCGGTACTGCTACTGCTGCTGAACAGCGCCGGGATCGTTTCGCGCCAGCAGCTGACCGGCGTGCGGCGATATGTTATCGTGGCGATCACCGCGATTGCGGCGGTAATCACACCGCCCGATGTGGTTTCGCAGCTGATGCTGCTGGTGCCGATGTGGCTGCTGTTCGAAGGATCGCTGATCATCATGTGGCTGGGCGAACGGCGTGAGGCCAAGATTGCGGTTGAGGGTGAGGCCGAACGCACGGTTCCGCCTGCCTGAGCTTTTTTAGTTAGAGTGGGAGCGGGCCGGTGGTGTTTCCACGTTAGTGGAACAGACTCTGGATTATTGCCCCGGCCGCTTGTTTCTGGCTGTATCCCAAACCAGCTGCCCGCCGACATAGACCTGGTTCACCACCGTTTTCGCAAGCTGCGAAGGGCTGGCCAGCATGATGTCGCGATCAACAAACAGGAAATCGGCGCGTTCGCCCACCACCAGCCGGCCAAACCGGCCTTCAGCGAAGCCGGCATAGGCCCCCCATGCCGTATAGGCCGCCAGAGCCTGTTCGCGGGTGACGCTTTCCTGGGGCATCCATCCGCCAGCCGGTTCGCCATCAGGGCCGGTTCGGCTGATCGCTGCGGCAAGCCCGGCAAAAGGATCCGGCAGTTCCACCGGCGCATCCGATCCGAAAGCCAGCTTGCCGCCCGCCGCCAGCATCGAGCGCCACGCATAGGCCCCGGCAAGGCGGCCGGGCCCCAGCCGCTTTTCGGCCATCAGCCTATCGCTGGTCTGATGGACTGGCTGCATCGATGCGATGATCCCGAATTTGCCAAAACGGGCGATATCGGCCGGATCGACGATCTGGGCGTGTTCCACCCGCCAGCGCCGATCGCCGATGTAGGTCGGTGACATTTCCTCAATCGCGGAAAGCAGCGAAGCATTGGCCTCATCGCCGATTGCGTGGACCGCGATCTGGAATTTGTCGAGCGCGGCCCGGCTCATCAGATTGCGCAGCTGGGTATCGCTGGTGATTCTGAGGCCGCGCGTTTCTGGCGCATCGGAATAGGGCGCTTTCAGGCTGGCCCCGCGCGATCCCAGCGCGCCGTCCATGTACAGTTTGACCCCGTTGAGCCGCAGTTTGTCTTCATAAAGCCAGCGGCTGGGCCCAGGCCCGCCGATCATCACCATATGTTCGGTGCCGCCGCCATAGGCCATGATCCGGATCTTTAGCGTGCCGGCATCACCCGCGCGGCGAAAGCTTTGCCATTCGGCAGTCGTGGTGCCCATATCGGCAGCGGCGGTAACGCCGTAAGACAGGAAAATCTGCTGGGCGAGATCGAACGCAAAATCGAGGTCTTCCGGGCGCGGTGCCGGGACCACCTGCTGGACCAGTTCCTGCGCCGTATCGATCAGCACCCCGCTGGGCTTGCCGCCCGCCGCCATGCGTTCAATCTTGCCGCCCGCGGGATCCTTGGTGGCTGCGGTAACAGCGGCGATTGCCAGGGCGCGGCTGTTGGCCCAGCCGGCATGACCATCGACCCGGTCCAGCCAGACCGGCCGATCAGGCACGGCTGCATCAAGTTCAGCCGCGGTGGGGAAACGCTTTTCGGGCCATAGTTCCTGGTTCCAGCCGCGCCCCAGGATCCACGGACGGTCGGGATGGGCCTTGGCATAGGCGCCAATCGCAGCCAGCGCTTCGGCCAGTGAACGGGTGTTGGAAAGATCCAGCGTCATCGCCGCGATCCCCACACCCATCACGTGGGCATGGCTGTCAATCAGCCCGGGCATGATGAATTGGCCCTTGCCGTCGATCCGAAAGCTGGTTTTGGGTTTCTTGTCACCGCGGTGCAGAACAGTCTTGATCCGGCCATCATCACCGATCACCAGACCGCTGAAATTGTCGATCCCGCCGCCGGCATCCAGCGTTACGCCGATCACGTTATCAACCAATGTATCGGCCATCGCCGGGCTTGCCACCAGTGATGCCGAAACGGCCAGGCCAATCAATTTGCGCATCATGCTGTCCTCTTGCGCGGCAGGCGCCGCACCAATGCCGAAGTATCCTGCCGTCCGCCGCCCATCGCCTGAACTTCGGCATAGAACTGATCGATCAGCGCCGCGACCGGCAGCGATACGCCCAGCGCGCGGCCCTCGTCCATCGCCAGCCCCATGTCCTTGCGCATCCAGTCGATCGCAAAGCCGAAATCGAAGCTGTCTTCGCACATTGTCTTCCAGCGGTTGTCCATCTGCCATGATTGCGATGCCCCGCCTGAAATAGCCTGATAGACCTTTTCGAGATCCAGATGTGCGGCCTCGGCAAAGCGCAGCGCTTCGGACAAAGTGGCCAGGATGCCCGAAAAGGCGATCTGGTTGACCATCTTGGTGGTCTGCCCGGCCCCGGCCTTGCCCACGTGGACGATCCGTTTGGTATAGGCGCTCATCACTTCTCGCGCGGCCTCGATTGCATCGTCGCGGCCGCCGCACATCACCGTCAGCGTTCCGTTTTCAGCCCCGGCCTGTCCGCCGGTGACAGGTGCATCAACGCAATGGACCATCAGATCGCGGGCTTCAACGGCGATCTGCCGCGCGATCCGGGCTGATACTGTGGTGTGATCGATAAAGGTCGCGCCTTTGCCGATGCTGGCAAAAACCCCGGTCGGGCCCAGCACCACATCGGCCAGATCATCGTCATTGCCGACACAGGTCAGCACTACATCTGCGCCTTCGGCAGCCTCAGCCGGGCTGTGCGCGATCCGCGCGGCCAGTCCTGGATTGGCTTCGTGCCAGCGCTGCGCGCGGGCAGGGGTGCGGTTATAGATTGTCAGCTGGTGTCCGGCCTGCCCGATATGCCGCGCAATCGCGCCGCCCATCACGCCCAGGCCCAGGAAGGAAACGTTCAGGGGTTGGCTCATGCACCAACCTCTAGGTCAGCACGGGCCGGGCATCAAGCGGATCAATTGTATTCGAGATTGACCGTAAATTGCCCGCTGTAAACACCGGGGGCCTGGCCGGGATTGATATGCAGGGTGGCGCCAAAGTTTACCACGGTAAAGCCGCCGGTCAGCTGGACCACGGTCCCAGGGCCGCCAGGAAAGTTTGGTTCGGCCTGGATCGGATCACCCGGTCCGGTCAGTTCAAATGTCGGGTCAAAGTTGACCTGCACCCCGGCATCCGAACCCGATAGTTCCAGCCGGGAAACGCCCCAGGTGCCGGCGCAGACGATATTGGCGGTGCACGAACGGCTGGACGATGCCGGATCAACCACAACATCGCCGCCGCTAACCGTATCACGCAGCGCGATCCGGCCGAAATCCATATCGAGCAGGACGGCGAACTGGATCGATTCCAGAACCTGGGCCTGGCTATTGGGAGTTGTCGCCGCGCCAGCCAAGGCCGGTGAAGCTGTCAAACAGGCAGCCATGCCGATCAGGGCACTGGCCAATCTGTTGGTAGTTTTCGCCATCTTGCTCTCCGGTTGCGACCCCGAAATACTCAACAGACAAGGATGCAATAGCTGCGGGGGTCTTTGCGGTTGACTAAAGAGGCTGGTTAAGTCCGGGTAAAGAGTGTTCCAGAGGGGCCATTTCGCCCAGCATGCACCGGCTTTGCACGGTAAATCCATTTGCCTTGGGGCTTGGCTCGGTTATCGCAGCACCGATGCATTCGCTTATTTCCAAGCTCCTTTCGCCCCGCCTGCAGCGCCCGTTGTTTTGGTTGCTTGCCGCATTTGCGCTGACCATGGCCTTGCTGCCCCAGCCGCCCAGCCTTGCTACCTACAAGTTCAGCGACAAGTTCGAACATATGCTGGCATTTGGCGTGCTGACCGTCACTGCGCGGCTGGCCTGGCCCAAAGCGCGGATCTGGATCGCGGCGGTGCTGCTGTCACTTTACGGTGCGGCAATTGAAGTGTTGCAGACGATCCCCGTGCTGCACCGCGATGCCGAACTGCGCGATTGGGTGGCTGATAGTGCGGCGATTGCGCTGGGCGTGGTTATTGCGCAATTTTTGATCCAGTTTAAGGCCAATCGCGATACGAATTAACGTTTGCGGGCCTAGACCCTTTGCCCTAGGGCCAGCCGGCTATGAACAAGCCGACTGACCCCGCTGCAGAGCTGCTGACCATTGATGACGTTCGTGCCGCTGCGGCGCGGATCGAAGGATCGGTTATTCGCACGTCGATGGACTATTCGCGCACGCTTTCCGCGATCACCGGGGCAGATATCTGGCTGAAGTTTGAAAACCTCCAGTTCACCGCCGCCTACAAGGAGCGCGGCGCATTGAACGCGATGTTGCTGCTGGGCGGAGAGAAGGCCAATCGCGGCGTGATTGCGGCATCGGCCGGCAATCATGCCCAGGGCCTGTCTTACCATGGCAAGCGAATGGGGATTCCGGTTACAATCGTGATGCCGCGCAGCACGCCGGTGGTAAAAGTGCAGCAAACCGAAGCGGTTGGCGGCATAGTTGTGCTGCACGGCGAAACGTTTGACGATGCCTATGCCCGCGCGCGCGAGCTGGAGGATGAACTGGGGCTAACCTTTGTTCACCCGTTCGATGATCCGCATGTTGCCGCCGGGCAAGGAACCGTGGCGCTGGAAATGCTGGAACAGGTGCCTGATCTGGACATGCTGGTGATCCCGGTCGGCGGCGGCGGGCTTGCCACCGGGATGAGCGTCGCGGCCCGCGCAATTAAGCCCGATATCGCATTGGTTGGGGTAGAAGCCGAACTGTTCCCTTCGATGTACAACAAGCTCAAGCACAATGATCTGCCCTGCGGCGGCGATACCCTGGCCGAAGGGATCGCGGTCAAGGAGCCAGGCGCATTCACCTCTGCCATGCTGCGCCGCTTGCTTGATGATGTTGTGCTGGTTAGCGAAGCTGCGCTGGAACGCGCGGTATCCTTGCTGCTGCAGATCGAAAAGACCGTGGCTGAAGGCGCCGGGGCGGCCGGCCTTGCTGCGGTTCTGGCCCATCCGGCGCGGTTCAAGGGCCGCAAAATCGGGATCCCGATCACCGGCGGAAATATCGACACGCGCCTGCTGGCCAATGTGCTGCTGCGCGATCTTGCCCGTTCGGGCCGGCTGGCGCGGCTGCGGCTGACCTTGCAGGACCGCCCCGGCGCGCTGTACAAGGTGATGGGTGAATTTGATCGGCACAACGTCAACATCATCGAGATCTACCACCAGCGGATATTTACCCACCTGCCGGCCAAGGGCCTGATAACCGACATTGAATGCGAAGCGCGCGACCGCGAACAGCTTGACGGGCTGGTCGAAAGCCTGCGCGGGAACGGCTATTCGGTGGAATTGGTGGAGCTGGGTTAGGGGGCAGTCCTTGTGTGCGCTGCTGATCGAGCCTAGCCTGGCGGCATGCACAAAACACTCCAAGCCAAGGCAGTGGTGGCTGCTGCACTCAGTTTGATACTCGGCGCTGCCGGGCCAGCGTTCCAGGCCGATCTGGTGTTGAAAGGCGGCACCATCCACGACGGCAGCGGCAGGCCCGCTTATGTCGGCGATGTGGCGATAACCGGTGATCGAATCAGCTATGTCGGCAGATCGGCCAAGATCCGTGCGCGGCGCAGCATTGACGCTCGCGGGCTGGTCGTCGCGCCGGGGTTCATCGATCTGCACACCCATCCCGATCTCGACACTGCCGAGCCTGCCAAGCGCCGTCTGGACACATGGTTGGCACAGGGCGTCACCACCATCGTCACCGGCAATGATGGATTTGGCAATTTCGATATCGCCGCGCAGACCCGTGCGCTCGAAGCGCGCCCAATCGGACCCAATATGGCATCCTTTGTCGGCTTTGGTCCGGTGCGGATTGCTGTGCTCGGCCCAGGCGCTGTGACGCCAGACGCCGGGCAACTGGCAAAGATGCAGGCGCTGGTCGCCAAGGGCATGTGCGACGGGGCGCTGGGGCTGTCAGCCGGGCTGTTTTATGCACCGCAGACCTATGCCAAGACCGACGAAGTGATCGCCGTGGCGCGCGAAGCAGGGAAGCGCGGTGGGATTTACGATACGCATCAGCGCGATGAATCGAGCTACGATATCGGGTTGCTCGCGTCGGTCGATGAAGCGCTCAGGATCGGGCAAGAGGCCGGGATGCCCGTGCACTTCGCCCATCTGAAAGCGCAGGGCCCCGATGTGCACGGTCAGGCTCCAGCCGTGATTGCCCGGATTGAGGCAGCCCGCGCCGCCGGTCAGCAGGTTACCGCCGATCAATACCCCTACAGCGCTGGCTCAACGAGCCTCGTAGCGGCGCTGTTGCCGCCATGGGCGCAGGATGGCGGTCTCGTCGCCATCAAGGCACGGATCGCGGACCCGGCCCTGCGCGACCGGCTGCGCACCGACATGCGCGAAAACATGCGGCGGCGCGGCGGTGCCGATGCCTTGCTGTTGACCAATTCCGGCCGGCCCTGGAGCGGCAAACGACTGGATGCCATTGCCGCCGAATGGAACGTCGATCCAATCGATGCCGCGCTGCGGATTATCCAGGATGAACCCGGCTATGTCGCTGTCGTTTCCTTCACGCAGATAGAGCCCGATATCGAAGCGATCATGCGCCAGCCATGGGTGGTAACCGGCTCGGACGGCACCACTGGACACCCGCGCATCTCCGGCACGTTCCCGCGCAAGTATGCGCACTATGTGCTCGAAAGGAAGGTCATCTCGCTGGCAACCTTCATCCGCCAATCAACCGGACGCAGCGCCGATATCCTGAAGCTGGATCGCCGCGGCTATCTGCGCCGGGGCTGGTATGCCGATGTCGTGGTGTTCGATCCGCGCAGCTATGCCCCGCGATCCGATTACGGCCGTCCGAGCGAACTCGCGGTTGGTGTCAGCACCCTGCTGATCAATGGCCAGGCGGTGATCGCCGACAGCCGTCTCAATGATCGCCTGCCCGGCCGCGTGCTGCGCCGCACGAACGTGCTCAATTGCCCACCAAGCGGCTAACAACCGACATTGAAGGCGGCCCGCGACCGCGAGCAGCTCGACGCGCTGGTAGAGAGCCTGCGTGAGAAGGGATACTCGGTGGATACGGTGGAGCTGGGTTAGGCCCCTTCGGTCTCTGCCCAAAGCGCGCGCAGATGGGCTAGCACTTCGCCCAGCGCCCGGTTACCGACATACCACCGGCCCAGGCGAAGCTCCCACAAGGCCAGCGTAGCGCCGGGTTCGCGGCGACGGGCCTCGACCATCAACTGGCGCGCCTCTTCGTTTCGGCCAAGGTGGCGGACGACGATCGCATGCTGGCAAAAGGCGTAAATGGCATCGGGATTCAGCGCCAGACACCTTTCATAATCCTCGTCCGCCGCCGCCCAGTCATTGAGATGGACATGAGCGTTGGCTTGCCAGGTAAGCGCATACTGCTGGTAGGGCGAGTGCGGTTCGATCCGCTGAAAATCGGCAAAGTGAGCCAGCGCCGCTTCGGGCTTGCCAAGCATTATACAGGCGGCCCCGGCAACCAAATGAGGCCGCCCATATCCGGGGCTGATCGCGATCGCCTGCTTGGCGCGGCGCAGCCCCTCCGCCAGTTGACCGGAATAGATAAGCGCGTCCGCAACTTGGGCAAGTACGGTGGCGTTCTCGGCATCGCAAGCTAGCGCGCGAGCTATGTGGTGCCTGATCCGCGCGAGCTCCGCCGGATCGTCGGGACTGAGATATGTATAGGCGTTCGCCAGACTATCCGCGAGCATGGAATGAGCCAGACCATATTCGGGCGCGATGGCGACCGCCTTGCCCGCTTCCGCGATCGCGCGGCGGAGCGATTCGCCGGTAAATTGCCGAAGCACCGCTTGCGCGCGCATGACGCATTCCCATGCGGTGTGGTCGCCCGGTTTCTTGAGCGCCTGCTCCATTTCGGCGCGGAGGCACTGGGTGCCGAGATTTCCGGCAAGCTCTTCGATCAACTCCTCCTGCAGTGCCGCCAGGTCGGCGAGCGGCCGGTCGAACTTCTGGGTCCAGAGGATTTCGCCGCCAGCTGCCTCGACCAGTTGCACGGTCACCCTGAGATCGCCCCCGCTGCGGCGGACATTGCCTTCGAGCAGATAGCGCACACCCAATTCACGCCCCAGCGCCTCGACATCGGGCAAGGCCCCACTGCGGAACCGCGCGGTGGAGGAACTGGAAATGACCCGGACATTGACCCCATGCGACAGCGCATCGATCAGGTCCTCGACCATGCCATAGGCGAAGACTTCATCCTCGGGCAGGCCCGAGCGGTTGGTGAACGGCAGCACCGCCAGCGACGGCGCCCCGCCGCGTGTCCCGGGTTTGGCAGGGGCGGGTTCGGGAGCGTCAATGATTGGCGCGGCAACAACCTCGCGCCCGACAAACCCCCGAACATCGGCGAGGAACCCCTGCCACGCCTTGTCCGCAGCATCCCCAGCCCAGTGCGACAATTCCGCCGTCTGGGTCAGCTCGAACATGATCGGCCGTTCGCAAGCCTCGATCATCACGGGCACAAGCGTCTTGCAGCGATCCGCAATCGTCGCCTCGGCCCGGACCCAACGCGAGACAACCGAGCGTGGGGACCACAGCACAACCACTGCCTTCGCCCCGCGCAGCGCGGCCTCGGTCACCTCGTCATAGGCCTCGCCCGAGCGCAGCGCGGTGTCCCACCAGACGTTGAGGCCTTCGGCGGCGAAGGCATCGGCATAGCGCTTTGCAGTGGCTTGATCCTCGCGGTTATAGGACAGGAAGATGTCGGGGTTTGCGGTCATGCGAAGAAAACATCCTTCGGAAAGTCGCGATATTTCTCACATTCGGCGCGGAAGTCATAGGGTGCCACTTCGGCGCAATCGGGCCACATCTGGGTGGCCAGCCAGTATTCGACCAACCCCAGCCGCGCGCACAGCTTCACAAAGCGCGGGTCGGCGCGCAGCTTGGTATAGACTGCGGGGAACAACAGGTGGGTGCGATAGGCATTGGCGCCGAGCGCGTCCTTCGGCCCGCCCGAAGGGCCCAATTTGGCGCGATCAAGCAGGGTGTACGCCTCATCGACGAAGTCAAATTCAGCCAAGGTGATAAACGGCATGGCATCGGCATGGCCCGTGAGATCGACCGAGCGGGTGATCGCTTCCAGCGTTCGCGTGCGATTTTCGATGGTCGGATCTCGCAGCACCGCCATCATACCAATAACGCCGCGAAGCTCGCGCAGGGGATAGCGTTCCAGCCGCGCCGGATCGAGCAAGTGGTCCACTGCGGCCCAGTCTTGCATATGACCGCAAGCGAGAATGAGAACGGCTATATTGTGATGATTGTCCGGCCAGATTTCGGCGATCCGTTCCAGCTCGGCACGGCCTTTTTGATATTCGCCAGAACGCCAGAGCGATTGAGCGTAAGTGGCATTAGCCATTTGGCTTAACGGATCCAGCGCCGTGCCCTTCCCGGCAGAAACAACCGCGTCGCGGGTCCGCCCGACACTTTCAAGGTGATAGCTGATGAACCCCATAGCATCGGGAGAATTCTGTCCGATTCTCTCAAGGCGCTGGACCACTTCATGGTGCGCTAGATAATCCCCAAACGGATTGATCTGCCACCATGCGCACATGGCTGCCTGGACATTGTCAGGATCGAGCATCAGGCAGCGTTGAGTATTTTCCGTGATGATCGCATCGAGTGGCGGTCGATCAGCCCAAGGCTCCAACCCCCGCGCCTCACATCGCTTAAACGCCAATGCCCCCCAGGCATCGGCCAATTCAGGCGCAAGCCGGACGGCGGCCTCCAGCAAGCCAATGCTTTCACGACTGCGCTCTGGATTGGGATCGAGTTCCTTCCCGCGCAGGTACAGATCATATGCCAATGGATCGATTTTCGCGGTCTTGGCCGGGAAGAACGCCGCATCGAGCGCGTCAGCGATGGCTTCTGAGATTTCGTCTTGCACCGCGAAGATATCTTCCAGATCGCGATCATACTTATCGGCCCACAACGTGGTTCCAGCCTTTGCTTCCGTTAGATGCGCGGCGATCCGCACCCGGTTGCCCGCGCGGCGGATCGAGCCGTCGAGCACATGGCTGGCCCCCAGCGCCGCTGCCGCCTTGGGCTTGTCGGCACCGCGAAACTGAAAGCTGGACGTCCGCCCGATCACCCGCAGCTTTGATCCGCGCATGATCCGTCCGAGGATATCGTCGGAAACCCCGTCGGAGAAGAACTCCATCTCGGCATCGCTGGAGAGATTGTCGAACGGCAGCACCGCCAGCAGCGTTTCAGCGGGTTCGGCCTTGGCTGCGACCGCTGCAAGCGACGGCATCGGTGCGAGAGCCGCACGCTCCTTGCCGACAAACCCCCGCACATCATCCAGAAACGCCAGCCAAGCCCGGTCTCCCGCATCCCCCGTCCAGTGCGAGAGTTCCGCCGTCTGGGTCAGCTCGAACATGATCGGTCGCTCACAAGCCTCGATCATGACAGGAACCAAAGTCTTGCAGCGATCCGCAATCGTCGCCTCGGCCCGGACCCAGCGCGAGACCACCGAGCGCGGCGACCACAGCACCACCACTGCCTTGGCCGCGCGCAAGGCCGCCTCGGTCACCTCGTCATAAGCCTCGCCCGAGCGCAGCGCGGTGTCCCACCAGACGTTCAAGCCCTCCGCCGCGAAGGCATCGGCATAGCGCTTCGCCGTGGCCTGATCCTCGCGGTTGTAGGACAGGAAAATGTCGGGGTTTGCCGTCAATCAAGGTTCTCCCTGCGCGGCTGCCATGTTGCCACCTGCACAATCTTGCATATTGCGGCCCGGATTGCAGCCACTATGGGCGAAGCCGCGCAGCGGGCAAGCCAAATCTCGATATTGCGGAGTGTTAAGGGGTGGCGGCCAAGCTGTCCCGTTTTGTGGTGGTCTGCGGACCATGCAGGTCCTGGCTGTGCATATTTACACCTCGTTCACGCTGTTTCGTGGTTAAAACTCTTTCAACACCGTGCGCGCCCATGCATACAGACTGGGTTATTCGCTGATTGGGATTTTGGCGCTTCGTGACTGCACCTGTTCGCTTTCCCCGGTTTTTTGTCACGAGCCCCAGCCCGTGCCCGTATCTGCCTGGCAAAAGCGAGCGCAAGGTTTTCACCGAGCTGAAGGGTCCGCACGCCGATGAACTGAACGACGCGCTGGGCCGGATCGGGTTTCGCCGCAGCCAGACTGTGGCCTATCGCCCCAGCTGCATCGATTGCACCGCCTGCGTTTCGGTGCGGGTGCCTGCGGATGAATTCCGCCCCTCGGCCAGTCAGAAGCGCACTGTGAAGCGCAACGGCGATCTGATTGCCACTGTCTGCCGTCCGTGGTCCACGATCGAACAGTACGAATTGCTCCAGCGCTATCTGGGTGATCGCCACCCTGGCGGCGGCATGACCAGCATGGACGAAATCGATTTCGCCGACATGGTTGAACATACTCCGGTGGACAGCTGGATCGTCGAATACCGCGAACCGGGTCTGGGAGATACGCCGGGCAAGCTGGTGGGCGCCTGCCTGACTGACCGGCAGGGCGATGGCCTGTCGATGATCTATTCTTTCTATGATACTGATCACGAAGGGCGCGAAGGGCTGGGGAACTACATTATCCTCGATCACATCAGCCGCGCCGGATCAATGGGGCTGCCCTATGTCTACCTGGGTTACTGGGTCGATGGGGCGGCGCGGATGCAATACAAGATCCGCTATCGCCCGATGGAACGCCTGACCCGCAGCGGCTGGTCCCGGATCGCTGATGGCGAGCAAGACGCCCTGATCGCCAAGGCGGCAACCCTGCGCCGCACCGCCCAGCCGATCGATGGCAGCACCAAGGATGGTGCGCACGGGGTGCAGGAATTGTACCGGGTGCAGGGATAGAGGCGGATAGTCCGCATCTTGCGGCTTTCACTTCTTCATTTATTCTATTCCCCAATTTGATCGATTGTGCCAGCTTCTCATTCTCGAAGTGGAGGCATCTGTGGCACTTAACATCAAAATTCCGAAGAAGGTGAGCGACCGGATACTGGCAGGAATTAAGCGATATCAAGGAATCGTGAAAAAGGCCGCAGAACGTGACGTATCCGAAGCTGACACTGTTACGATCATCAAGGATATTATGTCTGACCTGTTTGGGTATGACAAATATGCCGAACTGACGAGCGAGCAGCAGATTCGAGGCACTTTCTGTGATCTAGCAATCCGGGTCGATGGAAAGCTCCATTATCTTTGCGAGGTGAAGTCGGCAGGTACCACTCTTAATGAGAGCCATCTGCGGCAGGCAGTAAATTATGGCGCCCACAATGGCATTGAATGGGTGATCCTAACCAATGGGTTAATCTGGAAGGTCTATCGGATCCGTTTTACGCAACCGATTGATTGGGATGAAGTCGTCAACATTGACCTATCGACAATTGGCAGATCTCAGGACGATCAGGAAAAGCTCTATATGCTTTGCCGGGAGGCAGTAAGCACTGAAACTCTTGATGCATTCCACCGTCAGGCTCAAATCATCAATCGTCACGTGATTGCAGAAACGCTAATTTCTGATCCTGTCGTGGCGGCGGTCAGAAGGGAATTCAGGCGTTTGTTTGACGGCCTAAAAGTTGCTGATCACGACATCCGAGCGATCATGGTTGGTGAAGTAATAAAGCGCGACGCGCTCGATAGCGATGCTGCGTCTTTGGCCCGCGCAACGATCAAAAAGGCTGAGTCTCAACTGAAACGAAGGGCGATCAAGGCTGCGAAGGCTACAGAATAGGCAGTTCGATACTTCAGTCCCAAAATCAAACCCCCTCCCCGCTGGTGCAGGAAGGGGGCTGGCTTTATACTTTCGGGTGATTGAAATCAGGCCGGCAGGCCCGAGATCGCTTTCATTTCCATGAAGTCCTTCAGCCCGGCCAGGCCGCCTTCGCGGCCGTTGCCCGATTGCTTGTAGCCGCCAAACGGCGCGCCCGGTGTTGGCCCCCAATTGTTGATCGCGACCATGCCGGCGCGCAGCTTTCCAGCAACGCCCGCGGCCTTGGCTGGATCGCCGGTGATGGCGGCAGACAGGCCGTATTCGGTGGCATTGGCCATTTCGATCCCGTCATCCAGGCTGTCATAGGTGAGGATCGTGGCAACCGGCCCGAAGATCTCTTCCTGCGCGATCCGCATATCGGCCGTCACACCCGAAAACACGGTCGGCTGGATATAGTAGCCGCGGTTGACGTTTGCGGGCAGATCCGGGCCGCCGGTTTCCAGCGTGGCGCCCTGATCGATCGCTGACTGGATCAGGTCCTTGACCTTGTCATACTGTGCCTTGTTGACCAGCGGGCCCAGGTGCTGGCCTTCTGCCATCGGATCACCAACCGGGGTTTGCGAATACATCGCCTTGTAAAAGCCAACCACTTCGGCCTCGCGGTCCTTGGCTACCAGCACCTTGGTGGGGCTGATGCACGATTGGCCGGTGTTGACCAGCGGACCCATCGCCACGGCGGGCAGGTGGGCAGCCAGATCTGCATCGGGCAGGACCAGGTTGGGGCTTTTCCCGCCCAGTTCCTGATGAACGCGCTTTACCGTGGGGGCGGCGGCGATGGCCACCTGCACCCCGGCGCGGGTTGAACCGGTGAAGCTGACCATTTCAACATCGGGGTGGCTTGAGATCGCGTTGCCGGTGGTTGGGCCATCGCCCTGGACCAGATTGAACACGCCCGGCGGAACACCTGCGGCATCCAGAATTTCGGCAAAGATTGCCGCATTGGTGGGGCATTCTTCCGAAGGCTTGAGCACCATGGTATCGCCGGCGGCCAGCGCCGGGGCAACCTTGAGCGCGATCTGGTTCAGCGGCCAGTTCCACGGCGTAATCATGCCAACCACGCCGATCGGCTCATAGGCTACCTTGTAACCCGGGCCATCTTCCATGAAGCTGAAGTCTTTCAGCGCGGCGATCGTGCTCATAAAGCCGCCGATCCCGGCACCAACCTGCGCGGTAATCGCGAAGGAAAGCGGCGCGCCCATTTCCTCTGCCATTGCCTGGGCCAGATCGGCTGCGCGCTTCTTGTATTCCTCAACAATCCGTTCAAGCAGCGCCACGCGCTCGTCACGGGTGGTCTGGCTATAACTCTTGAAGGCGCGGCGGGCAGCGGCCACGGCCTTGTTCACATCATCGGCAGAGCCGATGCTGATTACCGCACAGGCTTCTTCGGTGGCCGGGTTGATAACTTCGCGTCGGGCGCTGCCTTCGCTATCCACCCACTTGCCGTCGATATAATGTTGCAGCCGTTCGCGCATCCTCGAATCTCCTTTAACTGGGCGATTAATTTATCGCTTTGTCGGAGCCTGAGGGGCAGATTGCAAGATGCAATCGATAGTGCGTGGCTTAGCTGCGCTTGTAGAGGGCGGCCTCGGCGCTGCGCCGCCGCACCAGCCCGTTCATCGGCTTGCCCCCGGCGTTGATCCATTTACCGAATTCCTGCGCTGCCCGGCTAAACTGGCCGGCCTTGTGCAGCTTGGTCAACGTTGCCTTGGCAATTGCGCCGGTATTGTAGTGAAAGCTGACCAGGGCATCGAACTGCTGCGGGGTGGTGGCTGCGCCGCCAAGCGCGCGGGTTACATCGCGGGCAAAGCGGATCAGATCGCGCTCTAGCCGGGCATCGCATTCTGCCTGGGTCCAGATGGTGCCCGGGCCGATCCCCTTGCCGGTCGCGCCCCAGCCAATCGTCCACGGATCACCGCCGGTGCCGGGATCGGGATAGGCTTCGAACCGCCCATCGCGGCGCATTCTCGCGCAGCCTTCGAAATGCTTTATCAGCGCCAGGCCATCCGGCCCGATTGCGCCGCTGCCGGTTTGGGGGCGGGGCGGGGCAGGAACCGGATTTGGTGCTGGCTGCTGCGGAGCGGCATCGCCAACGACAACGGTATTGGCATCGCGCGCTTTCATCCGGCGCAAGGCATCAAAGAAATCGAGCGAGAATTCCATTGGGCGGCCTCATCTTGAACGGGGAGGCCGCCCAATTAGGCAGGATTGGCCGGTGTAGGAAAATGGTTTCGTCTGTCAGCCGTAACGGCGCAGCGCTTCAAGCGCGGATTGGATAACTTCATCGATCCGCTTCAGCCCGCAGGGCGTGATCCGGACGTGCGAAAGCAGCGGCTGTTCGGCGCGTTTGCGGCCTTTGATAAGGCCGAGTTCTTCAAGCGTGGAGAGGCAGCCCAGCAGAGTTGTCCGGCCGAAATGGCGCGCAGGGCCAGCTTCAAGCGCCTCGAACGCCAGCCCGTCATCAGACGCCGCGAGCTCGATCAGCACTGACCAGAGCGCATCGCAGGTTGCGCCGCCACCCAGAATTCGCTCGCGCGCGCGGCGCAATGCGCGATCAAGGCGCAGGATTGCGGCTGGTTCAAGGCTGGTCAGCGTGGTTGCGGAATAGGGGCTGTGCATCGGTGGTCCAAATCTTGGGCAAACAGGAAAAATTCCGCAGCTGGTTCGATCACCGGCTGCGGTGCAAACGTCACGAGCGTGCATGCAAAATGCTCGGTGCGGTTAGGCACCGGTTGCGCTCCTGCCAGTCAGACCATCCGTTTTTGCGTACCGCCAGCTTCCGATCCGGCGGCTCAATTCCCAAAGCGGCGCTGCCCCTAGGTGAAAAGTGGTTTCACAGGAAACGAATATTTTGGTTAATACGTATGCATAGAGCCGGGCCGCCAAACCTAGCAAGACCCGTGCGCAATCGGGGTAACCCGCGCAACAAATTGAACCCGTCTGGCAGCCAGGTCGCCATTTTCGGCGGCTTGATTCGATCGAAAAAGGGGCGCCCAGCCTGTGCTGAGCGCCCCCTTCTAGCAGGCGAAATATCGCAGCAATCAGGCGCTGTAATACATGTCAAATTCAACGGCTGACGGCGTGGTTTCCCAGCGCAGCACTTCGGGCCACTTCAGCTCGATATAGGCGTCGATCTGATCCTTGGTGAAAACCCCGCCTTGCAGCAGGAAGTCATAGTCGGCCTCAAGGCATTCCAGTGCCTCACGCAGTGATCCACAAACGGTCGGCACTTCGGCAAGTTCGGCCGGCGGCAGATCATAGAGGTTCTTGTCCATCGCTTCGCCCGGATGGATCTTGTTCTTGATCCCGTCGAGACCCGCCATCAGCAGCGCCGAATAGCACAGATAGGGGTTGGCCATCGCATCGGGGAAGCGGAATTCAACGCGCTTGGCCTTATCGCCGGTGCCATAAGGAATGCGGCAGCTGGCCGAACGGTTGCGGGCCGAATAGGCCAGCAGCACTGGCGCTTCATAGCCCGGAACCAACCGCTTGTAGCTGTTGGTGGTGGGGTTGGTGAAGGCGTTCAGTGCTTTGGCGTGCTTGATAACCCCGCCGATGAAGTACAGGCACATGTCCGAAAGCCCGGCATAACCATTGCCGGCGAACAGCGGTTTGCCGCCGTCCCAGATTGAGATGTGGGTGTGCATGCCGCTGCCGTTATCGCCCTTGATCGGCTTGGGCATGAAGGTTGCGGTCTTGCCATAAGCATGGGCAACCTGATGGACGACATATTTGTAGACCTGCATCCGATCAGCCGTTTGCACCAGGGTGCCGAAAGTCAGCCCCAATTCGTGCTGGGCGGCGGCCACTTCGTGGTGGTGCTTGTCGCACGGCAGGCCCATTTCAAGCATGGTCGAAACCATTTCGCCACGGATATCGACGCAGCTGTCAATCGGGGCGACCGGGAAGTAACCACCTTTGACGCCGGGACGGTGGCCCATGTTGCCGGCTTCGTACTTGGTATCGGTGTTGGTCGGCAGCTCGATATCGTCGATCCTGAAGCCGCTGCCGTCATAGCTATCGTGATAGCGCACATCATCGAACATGAAGAATTCGGCTTCGGGACCAACATAGACGGTATCGCCGATGCCAGTGCTTTTGACATAGGCTTCGGCGCGCTTGGCCGTGCTGCGCGGATCGCGGCTGTAAAGATCGCCGGTTGAAGGCTCAACGATGTCGCAGGTGATGATCATCATCGGGGTGGCGCTGAACGGATCGATGAACACCGCATCCAGATCAGGCTTAAGGATCATGTCGCTTTCGTTGATCGCCTTCCAGCCTTCGATTGAAGAGCCATCAAACATCAGGCCGTCTTCCAGCTCGTCTTCGCCCATGACCGAGGCCACCATGGTAAGGTGCTGCCACTTGCCTTTGGGATCGGTGAAACGCAGATCGACCCATTCGATCTCTTCGTCCTTGATCCGCTTGATGATGTCCTTTGCCTTGGCCATTTTACGTCCTTCTTGAGTGTTCCGCCCGCTTGCGGGTGGGAGGATTGCAATTGCTATGAGAAATCAAATCGCGTCGTTGTCACGCTCGCCGGTGCGGATCCGCAGTGCGCTTTCAACCGGGATCACGAAGATCTTGCCATCACCGATCCGTCCGGTTTGGGCGGCGGCGGCAATCGCCTCGACCACGCGTTCGGCCAATGCATCGGGCACAACCACTTCAAGCTTCACCTTGGGCAGGAAATCGACGACATATTCAGCGCCGCGATAAAGCTCGGTATGGCCCTTCTGGCGGCCAAAGCCCTTGGCCTCGGTCACCGTGATGCCGGATACGCCCACTTCGTGGAGCGCTTCCTTTACCTCGTCGAGCTTGAACGGCTTGATGATCGCTTCGATCTTTTTCACGTTGTATTCCCCTGCGCAGCAAGCCGGTTCTGCCCTGTTGTTTGCCAGGACAGCCCGGAGATTTCGATTGCCACGATCCAGCCTGTATCAAGAATCGTGCCAGCGGTCTGCGGGCAAGTCTAGCCGCTGCGTACAGCCGCGAAAAGGGCGGATTCGCAAGATTTGAATCGCTGAAGAGAGGTCGGCGCAATTTTAGGAACGCGATGAAGCAAGGGGGCTTGCCTAAATTTTCGGCAGACGGTGCCTGTTTTTTGCGCAGCCGCGAAATGCCACGTCATCCCCGCGCAGGCGAGGACCCAGGGCAGGCCGGCACTGGGTCCCCGCCTGCGCGGGGATGACGGCAAGGGAATTTGGACGACGTCAGAGCGCCAACCCAGCAGTTTCCTCAAGCCCGGCCATCAGGTTCAGGCTTTGCACAGCGGCCCCGCTGGCGCCTTTGCCAAGGTTGTCGAGCATGGCCACCAGCCGCGCCTGATTGCCGTCCTTGCTGCCAAACACGTAAAGTTCCAGCCGGTCGCTTGGGCCAGCCGATCCGCGCAGCAGCAGCTCATCGGGGGTTTCCTCGTTAAGCCGCACCACCGGACTTTCGGCATAGAAATGGCGCAGATGATCGCGCAGGCCATCAGTAGGCGCGGCGCGCCCCATCTGGCCCAGATGAAGCGGCACTTCGACCAGCATGCCGCGGTGTGCCGGAACAACCGCCGGGGCGAACAGCGGGGCATGAGCCAGCCCGGCATAGCGCTGCATTTCGGGCACGTGCTTGTGGCCCATTGCAAGGCCGTAATCGCGAAAGGCAAGATCGCTATCGCCCTCAAACCGTTCGATCAGGGCCTTTCCGCCGCCCGAATAGCCTGAGACGGCGTGGCAGGTATAGGGCCAGTCCGATGGCAGCAGGCCTTGGCGGATCAGCGGGGCAAGCAGCGCCAGGAACCCGGTGGGAAAGCAGCCGGGGTTTGAAATTCGGTCCGCTTCCGCCACTTTTTCGCGCCCGATCAGTTCGGGAAAACCATAGGTCCAACCGGTGCTGGTCCGGTGTGCGCTGGAGGCATCGATAATCCGCACCTTGCTGCCTTCAGCCAGCTTGACCGCTTCGATCGCGGCCTCATCTGGCAGACACAGCACCGCGAAATCAGCCGCGTTAAAGGCTTCTCGGCGGGCGTCCGCGCTTTTGCGCTGGGTATCATCAAGGATCAGCAGTTCGAAATCGTTACGCGCGGACAGCCGCTCCACAATTTCAAGCCCGGTGGTTCCCGCTGCGCCGTCGATGAAGACCTTCGCGGTCACGTCGCGACAAGCGCCGCCAGCGGCAGATAGCCGACAAAGCCATCATCGCCAACCTGGCCCCAGGCCCAGTCTCCGGCTATCTCAAGCACGTTGAACAGACTGTTGCCGCCCAGCACATCGCGCACTTCGGCATCCTTGCTGTTCGTCGCAAACAGTTTTGCCCCGGCCGGCACAACCTTGTGTTCCATCGGCACGGCATAGTGCGGCACAAAGCACCGCCCGGCCAAACGGATATGGGCCAGATCTCCGCGCACCGGCCAATGCCCGGCGTCCAGCTTTTCAGCCGGGCCGGAAAGGCACAGTTGCCCGGTTGGAATGGCGGCGGCGGTCAAGGTAGCGGATTCCCCAAACGTGAAGATCGGGCGATTAGCGCCGGTTTGCCCGTCTAGCAAGTTATCCATACCGCCCCTTAAGCAGACCCCAGGCAGCCCGCAGGCCAAGCGCGTCGCCGCCTTTTGGGCGGCCGGGCTTGGCCGCAGGGCGCCAGGCGAAGGTATCGAAGTGGGCCCAGTCCACACCTTCGGGCAGGAACCGATCAAGGAACAGCGCCGCGACCGAGGCACCAGCATATCCATTGGCGCTGGAATTGTTGAGATCCGCGATGTCGCTTTTGAGGTATTCGCGGTAGCCATCGAACAGCGGCAGCCGCCAACAGCGATCGTCGGCTTCCTCGCCGGCATCGATCAATTCCTGGGCGGTTTCATCGCGGCGCGCGAACATTGCGGGCAGATCGGGCCCCAGCGCCACCCGCGCCGCGCCGGTCAGCGTGGCATAATCGATCACCAGTTCTGGGCCAGAACCATCAGCGCCCTCGCCCGCGCGGGTCAGCGCATCGCCCAGCACCAGGCGGCCTTCAGCATCGGTGTTGCCGATTTCCACCGAAAGCCCGGCGCGGCTGCGCAGCACATCGCCGGGGCGAAAGGCATTGCCCGAGATCGCGTTTTCGGCCGCCGGGATCAGCAGGTGCAGCCGCACTTTCAGCCGCTGGCCCATTACCAGTGCGGCCAGCGCCAGCGCATGGGCCGCGCCGCCCATATCCTTCTTCATCAACAGCATGCCGGATGAAGGCTTGATATCAAGCCCGCCCGAATCGAAACACACCCCTTTGCCGATCAGCGCCACTTTGGGATGTTTTGGATCGCCCCAGGTCAGCTCTATCATCCGCGGGGCATGGCTGCGCGCCGCGGCCCGGCCGACCATGTGGACCATCGGAAACTGCTGCTCCAGCGCATCGCCATGGGTCACTTTCAGCTCTGCGCCGTGGGCCTTGGCCAGCAGCTGGGCTTCGTGCTCAAGCTGCGCCGGGCCCATATCCTCTCCGGGTGTGTTGACCAGATCGCGGACCAGCGCGGTAGCGGCGGCTTCGGCAAGAACCGGTCCAATCGCGGCGACATCCTTGGTCAGCAACACGCGCGGACCTTCCTCGCTGGGAGCGGATATATAGCGATCGAACCGGTACTGCCCCGTCACCCAGCCATAGAGCGCCGGTCCCGGCTCTCCTTCTGCGCGGCGATAGGTTCCGGCAGGCAGAACCTCAGCCAATTTGGCCATGCACCAGCTGGACAGGCTTTCGGTGTTGGCAACGCCTGATACCACAAACCAGGCATTGTCAGCATTTGGGCCATCGGGCACGATCGCATAGGAATAGCCATCGGCCGCAAATTTCTGCGCCGCCAATGCCGCGCGCTGCGGGACGGAAAGGGTGCGGACAAAGTCATCCAGCCCGGCCTTGTCGATCAGGTGGATTGGAATGGCGGCCTGGCCCTTGTCGGGCTGGATCAGTGCGTTCTTGTTGGTCATATTCGCCGCACCCTAGCCGGATCAGGGCCGCCTGCGCGAGAGGAAATGTGGCGCTGGCCCCTCGCAATTTCCCGCAACTTGCCGTATGAGCCGCCGCGATGACGCAATACCAGACCGTAACCGACGCCGATACGCAGCTGCGCGATGGCACGATTAAGCTGCATGGCCCTGCGGCCTTCGAAGCGATGCGCAAGGCCGGAAGGCTCGCGGCCGACACGCTCGATGCGCTGGCAGGGATGGTGGAGCCGGGAGTGACCACCGGCGCGCTGGATGATTTCGTGCGCCAGTTCACGCTCGATAACGGGGCGGTTCCGGCCACGCTGGGCTATCGCGGCTATGCCCATTCGTGCTGCATCTCGATCAACCATGTGGTTTGCCACGGGATCCCTTCGGACAAGCAGCTGAAAGACGGCGATATCGTCAATATCGATGTTACCCCGCTGCTGGATGGTTGGCACGGCGATAGCAGCCGGATGTTCCTGGTCGGCGATGTGCCCTTGAAGGCCAAGCGGCTGGTCGATGTAACCTATGAATGCCTGATGCTGGGAATTGAAAAGGCCAAGCCCGGCGCGCGGCTGGGCGATATTGGTGCGGCGATCCAGCACCATGCCGAACGCCAGCGTTATGGCGTGGTCCGCGAATTTTGCGGGCACGGCCTGGGCCGGTTGTTCCACGATGCCCCCGAAGTGGTCCATGCCGCGCGCGCGGGCACCGGGCCGGAATTGAAACCGGGGATGTTCTTCACGATCGAACCGATGATCAACCTGGGCAAGCCGGGCGTGAAACTGCTGGAAGATGGCTGGACGGCGGTGACGCGGGATCGGTCCTTGTCGGCGCAGTTCGAACACTCGATCGGGATCACCGAAGACGGGTGCGAGATTTTTACGGCGAGTGCCAAGGGGCTGGACAAGCCGCCTTACTAACCCCGCCCAGCCCGGATTGCGGCACCCGCCGCAAACGGTGTCAGCGCCAGATAGACCAGGCTAACCGCACCGCACAGCGCCAGCCCCGCTTCGCCGCCGGTCGCCAACGAGCCTGCACCGAACACCAGCAGCGGCACGGCCAGCGGGATCAGCAGCATTCCGCCTAGCGCCGCGCCGCCGCGCAGGGTGGCGGTGATGCTGGCGATCAGCACGCCCAGCGCGGCCAGGCCGGGGGTTCCGGCAAGTAAGCCGAGTTCGACCAGCCACAAGGTTTCGCCATCGATCCCAACCAAAGCCGAGGCGGGCAGCGCCGCCAGCATCAGCGGCGGGCCAAAGCTGAGCCAATGGGCCAGCACCCGTATCGCGACCACCAGTTCCTCTGAAATACCGCGCAGCGCCCATTGATCGAACAGCCCGAGTTCCAGATCGGGCTCGATCAACCGGTCGAGCGGCAGCACCGCTGCCAGCAGCGCCGCGACCCACAGCATTCCGCCGCCGGACTTGGCCAGCATGGGTGCATCGGGCCCAACCGCAAAGGGATAGAGCATCGCCACCGCCAGAAAGAACAGCACCGGCAACAAGGCCCCGCCGCGCCTTCCGCCGCTGAACAATTGCGCCAGGTCGCGGCGCAGCAGGGCGACCAGAGCGCTCATGCTGCAAAGTCTTTAAGATCGAGCCGAGCGAGTTCGGGAAGTTCAAACGGCTGGTGCGAGGCAATAACCGCAATGCCACCTTCATGGCAATGCTCGCTAACCATTTCGGTGATAAGTGCACCGCCGCGTGTGTCGAGGCCGTTCAGCGGCTCGTCCAGCAGCCACACCGGCGCGGCCTGTCCGATCAGCCGCGCGAGCGCCGCGCGCTTTTTCTGCCCGGTGGAAAGGTAGCGAACCGGCACATCTTCCAGTCCGGCCAGCCCCAGCCGCGCGGCCTGGTTATCCTGCGCGCCATCGATCCGCTGCCAGAAGGCCAGCGCCTGGCCCAGCGGCAGGTGCGGGTCGAGCGCTGGCCGCTCGTCAACCAGACCGATGGCGCCTTCGCGTGTCACAGTGCCGGAATAGGCCGGCAGCAGCCCGGCCAGGATCCGGATCAGGCTTGATTTGCCGATCCCGTTCGATCCAACCAGTTGCAACGCCTGCCCGCCTTCCAGCGCAAACGAAAGCCCTGCAAACAGCAGCCGCTCGCCGCGGCGGCAGGCCAGATCATTCGCTGCGATACGGCACTCTTGCATGGGGACGCGCGATAGGGGAAAGCTGAAGGTCTGCCAAGGAGAGCGAACGTGTCCATCCCCCGCCTGACCGAAACCGAAGTGGCCGCGCTTATTGCCGAAGCGCCGCAGTGGACCCTGCGCGAAGATGGCAAGGCGCTGGTTCGCAGCTTCAAATTCAAGGATTTCAACGCGGCCTTTGGCTTCATGACCCGCGTCGCGCTTTATGCCGACAAGGCCGATCATCACCCCGAATGGTTCAACGTCTACAACCGCGTAGATATGACCCTGACCACGCATGATGCCGACGGGCTGAGCCAGCGCGATACAACGATGGTGCGGGCGATTGAGGGCTATCTATAGTGGCAACGGCGCGCTGCTCGTGCGGCCAGCTTTCGCTTGAGGTGGAAGGCGAACCGGTGCTTAACGCGCTGTGCCATTGCAGCGATTGCCGCCGCCGGACCGGCAGCGCATTTGGCTGGCAGGCCTATTTCCTCGAAGCTCAGGTCAGTCCGCCCAGCGGCCAATCGAAGGCCCGATCGGTTCCGGTTGCTGAACCGCAAACCAGGCATTTCTGCACCGAATGCGGCACGACTTTGTGGTGGACCCAAGGGCTGGGCCCAGGCCTGATCGGAGTGCCTGGCGGTGCATTTGAAGCCAATGCGCTGGAGGAACCGAACGCGAGCTATCGTGACGAGAACCGCTGTTCGTGGCTTTCGATCCCCGGCGGCTGGACGGTCTATCCATGACCGGCTGGGTCGCACTTTTGCGGGCGGTAAATGTTGGCGGGAACAACAAGATTCCCATGGCTGAGCTCGCCGCACTGGCCACGCGGCTGGGGCTGGGGCAAGCGCGGACCTATATCGCCAGCGGAAACCTGATCTTCGCCAGCGAACGGGGCGAGGACGAATTGAGAGCCATGCTGGAAGATGCGATCGCGGCTGAGTGGGGCAAGGCGATCGGTGTGCTGGTGCGCAGCGCAGCTGAGCTGGCCGATCTCGCCGCGCGCAATCCCTGGCCGGATCGGCCCGGCAACCGGGTGGTTACGCTCTTTACCGATGCGCCACCAACGCTGGAAGGCGTACGGCATCAGGCAGGCGAGGTACTGATGCTGGGGCAGCGGGAAATATTCATCGATTACGGCGATGGGATGGCCAGTTCGAAGCTGGTTGTGCCGGCAACAAGGACGGGCACAGCGCGGAACATGAATACGGTGGTGAAGCTGGCGGAACTGGCGGGAAGCATTTCCTAGTTCCTCTCTATTTTCCGCGAATGCGGCAAATGGGGAGGTGGCAGACGCCAAAGGCGGCTGACGGAGGGGTATCGACGCCAGCCCAGAGGCCCCACCGTCAGCGGCTTGGCGCCGCTGCCACCTCCCCATTTGTGGCATTCGCCAAAAATGGAGAGGACCTTGCGGTGCCCTATTTTACGCCCAGTGGCTGCCCGCTGGCCCTGGTCATCTTGCGCAGCCGCCCCGGCATCCACCGCGCGGCAAAAGCTATCCGGTGGGCTGTCTTGCCAACACGGGTGTGCAGCGCGGTACCATGAACGGCTTTCCACGCGGCTTCGGCCACTTCCACCACCGGTGTGATTTCCAGCCCTGCTTCCAGCACACTACCGCGAATATGCTCGTTGCTTTGCTGGTTGGGGTTCATGTCAATCAAGGGCGTGTCAATGAAGCCTGGCATCAGATCGGCAACCTTGATTTCGTCCGGCGCCCATTCAGCATCAATGCATTCGGTCAGCGCGCGCACGCCAAACTTGGTTGCCGAATAGACTGAGGCCCCCGGCGTGCCATAGATCCCTGCCGCGCTGGCGGTGTTGAGCAGGCACGAGCCCGGCGCGCTTGCCTTTAGCCAGGGGTGCGCGGCCTGCGCGCCGAACAGAACACCCTTGAGGTTTATGTCGAGGCAGCGTTCGATTTCGGCCGTGTTGTTCTGGGTCAGCTCGCCGCCCAGCGGGATACCGGCGTTGTTGAACACCACATCGATCTTGCCGCCGCTGGCCATGGCGCAGGCCGCCAGCGCATCATCCCAGGCCGCACGGTCGCGGACATCAAGCTTGCAGGTGGAGCTTTTGCCCGCCGGCAGAAGTGCAGCGGTTTCGCGCATGCCGGCCTCGTTGACATCGGCCAGACCGACGAACCAGCCCTGTGATCCGAACTTCACCGCCACCGCCCGGCCAATGCCGCTTGCGCCGCCGGTGATGAAGATAGTCTTGTGCGCCATGGCGGGCCTCTCCTGCGAATCAAACTGACATTGTTGTCAGCAATTCCTACAGCGCCGGGTTGTTATAGCAATGCCAGGTGAAGATCGCGGTGGCACCGCGGTGCGGGCGCCACTTTTCGGCCATGTCGCGGGTGGCCTTTTCGGATGGACGGGCATCAAGGCCCAGCAGCTTGTGAAGTCCCGCCTGCACGGCAAGGTCCCCGGCGGGCCAGATGTCTTGCCGCCCTTCGGCGAACAACAGGTAAATTTCAGCCGACCAACGCCCGATCCCCTTGATTTGGGTAAGCTGGGTTATGGCGTCCTCATCATCCGAGGGAAGCGCTTCGAAATCGAGCTGGCCGGTGATCACCAGATCGCACAAACTGCGCATATAGCCTTGTTTTTGCCGCGAAAGACCGCAGGCCCGCAACGTATCGAAATCAGCATCCAGCACGCGCCGGGGATCAAGCTCCTCCCCGGCATGGGCTTCAAACTTGCGCCACATCGATGCGGCTGCCGCTACGCTCACCTGCTGGCCCACGATCGTGCGCATCAAGGTGCCATAGCCGCGCGGGCGGATCCGGGGTTCGGGATATCCCGCCAATTTCAGCGCGCTGGCAAAGCCGGGTTCAAGCCTAGCCACGGCATCAAGACCAGCCTTCAATTGTTTCGCGCTCAATCCCATCTGCCGCTCCCGCTTGCCAAAATTTGACCAAGCGATTAGCAGCCCGGCAAACGCGCGAACAGGCGCGAAATGCAAAGGATGCAAAGATGCCCAAGCTTGTTGTGGTCAATCGTGCCGGTCAGGAGCAGGAAGTCGAAGCGGCCAATGGCACTTCGGTGATGGAAGCGATCCGCGATGCCGGCTTTGACGAGCTTTTGGCGCTGTGCGGCGGCTGCTGTTCGTGTGCCACCTGCCACGTCTATGTCGATCCGGCATTTGCGGACAAAGTTGACGCGCTGAGCGAGGATGAGAATGACTTGCTCGATTCGACCGATCACCGCACCGAAAACTCGCGGCTGTCATGCCAACTCCATCTCAGCGATGCCGTGGACGGCCTTAGGGTGACCATCGCACCTGAGGATTGATTTCCCCGCAGCGGTCCGCTCCCCTCGTCATTCCCGCGAAGGCGGGAACCCAGGGCTGGCCAAAACTGGTTTCCCGCCTTCGCGGGAATGACGAGGCGGGCTTTGACCCGGCTGCAACTTTACCGTTCGATAGCGCAATTGCATTGCGCTTGGGGCGGGGCGCACCTAACTTTCGCCCATGACTGCACCCAACGCTCAAAAATCCACCCTCGATCTGATCGGCAACACGCCGCTGGTGCTGCTTGCGGGCGCCAGCGAAGAGGCGGGCTGCGAAATTTGGGGCAAGTGCGAATTTGCCAATCCCGGCGCCTCGGTGAAAGACCGTGCGGCGCTGTGGATCGTCCGCGATGCCGAGGCGCGAGGGCTGCTGAAGCCCGGCGGGACGATTGTCGAAGGGACTGCGGGCAACACCGGGATCGGGATCGCGCTGGTGGCCAATGCGCTGGGTTACAAGACGGTGAT
Source organism: Novosphingobium sp. (assembly GCF_040079535.1). Classification (GTDB taxonomy): domain Bacteria; phylum Pseudomonadota; class Alphaproteobacteria; order Sphingomonadales; family Sphingomonadaceae; genus Novosphingobium. The sequence goes on from NZ_JBEBKB010000007.1 coordinate 70,225, forward strand.
CGTCATGCCCGAAACCCAAAGCCGCGAGAAGATGGATACGTTGCGCGCACTTGGGGCAGAGCTGGTGCTGGTGCCGGCCGCGCCGTTTTCCAATCCCGGTCATTTCGTCCACACATCGCGCCGGCTGGCCGAAGAAACGCCCGGCGCGGTCTGGGCAAATCAGTTTGATAACGTTGCCAATCGCAAGGCCCATATCGAAAGCACTGCGCCCGAAATCTGGGAGCAGATGGAGCACCGGATTGATGGGTTTACTTGCGCGGCAGGCACCGGCGGGACCATCGCCGGGGTGGGTCTGGGTCTGAAAGCGTTTGACGACAAGGTGACCATTGCGCTGACCGATCCGCACGGCGCGGCGCTGTATAACTACTATGCCAATGGCGAACTGAAGGCCGAAGGATCTTCGGTGGCGGAAGGTATCGGTCAAGGGCGGATCACTGCCAATCTTGAAGGCGCGCCGATCGACACCCAGTTTCGCATTTCAGACGAAGTGGGGATGGAATGGGTAGCCCGGATGCTAAAGGATGAAGGGCTGTGTCTGGGCCTGTCATCGGGCATCAACGTAGCTGGGGCGGTGGCGCTGGGCAAACAGCTTGGGCCGGGCTCGCGGGTGGTGACGATCCTGTGCGATACCGGTTTTCGCTATCTGTCGAGCCTCTACAACGCCGAATGGTTGCGATCGAAGGGTTTGCCGGTCTTCCCCTGGCTCGTCTGATCGGCTACAAGGCCCCACAGATGGCAACACAACCGCCACGCAGGGTCCTTGAGCCGCTCGCCGCGCCGCAGCATTATATGCCGCCCAGCGCCCGTGAATTGCGCGCCCAGGCCGTGCAGCGCCTGCAGTCTGGATTGTTCGGAATTGCCGCAATAATTCTGGTGGTCGGTTTGGCCAGCATCATCAACGATCGCGCCCTCAAGGCTGAGGCCGCCGGCAATCCGCCGGCCTTGCCCAGCGCTTCGGCATCGCCGGTTACCGGAACTGACCCGCTGGCCGATGTGGGCGTTGTGCCATCCAGCGCGCCTGATCCGGCGGTTGCCGCCACGCCGCAGCCTGCTATGGCCAGACCAGCCCCTGCCGGGCAGGCCAATTAGGATCAAGCCGGCCCTTTGGGCAGTGCTGGGGGCCTTGGCGCTTGGCACAATTGTGATGTTTGGGCGCAGTATCGGCGCGCGCAGCGAAGCGCCGATTGCACTGTTCGGCTCGATCCCGCTGATCTGGGCTGAAGGCAACGAACTGCTGCTTGATGCCCCGCCACCCTGGCCGCGCGCGGTGATCGAAAGCCGCGGCAAGCCGGTTCCGATTGACAGCCTCGAAGTGCAGAATGGGCGCAGTCCATTGGCCGGTATCAACCTACTTGTGCTGGCCCAGCCGCGCGCGCTTGGCGCGCAGGAAAATGTCGCGCTTGATGCCTGGGTGCGTGGCGGCGGCAAAGTGCTGCTGCTGGCCGATCCGATGTACACTGGCCATTCGGCGCTGGCGCTCGGCGATCCGCGCCGCCCCCAGGCGATTGCCATGATATCTCCAATCCTGGCCCGCTGGGGGCTGGAACTGGAATACGATCCGGATCAGCCGCCCGGGCCAAGGCCAGCCAGCGCGATGGGCACCGCGCTTTCGGTCAATCTGGCGGGGCGGTTTGTGGTGAAGGATCCGGAAAACTGCCGGTTGTGGGACAATGGCCTTGTGGCGACATGCCGGATCGGCAAGGGCCGTATTTTTGCCCTGGCTGATGCCAGCGTGATCGATCCGGATGATCCCTCAAGCGAAAATGTCGCAGCCTTGGGAGGCTTGCTGGATGCGGCCTTTTCCGTCCGTTGAACGGGCAAGAATCGCCTGGCCTGAGTCGTTTGGGGAAATCGCGGGAAACGCACCTGATTTTCCGGCAATGCAGCCCAAACCGTTGATTTTATGCGGGAACAAACCAGAAACCTTGTTCAGTATGACCACTTGTGAACAGGATGATTCTTTTGTAAATCATATATTTACCGTCTAATCCCGTGAAATCCCGCGATTTTCCCTTCCATCCCCGGCAATAGCGGGGTAATGCTCCGTTTCATCGACAGCAATTAACGTCGCCGCACCCCGCAAGGGGTGGTCTGGACGCGAGGGCGCGCGTCCGGGGCGAGGGGCTATTTTCGGAGGTCCGGAAGCAATTCCGGCAAAGGCGGGACGGGAAACGTGGAGGCGGCAAGGCCAATAGTATTTAGCGGCCAGGGCTTTTCGCTGATCGGCGAAAAGGGTCGCTTTGTGCTGCCTCCTGACTTCAGAAAAGCGGTGCGCGATTCAGGCCAGGGCGAGCGGACGCTGTGCCTGGCAAAGCATCCACGCTGGAAATGCCTGACCGCCTTTGGCCTTGGCCGGGTGGATGAATTCGAAACCGAACTGAACCGCGAAGAAGGTATCGCGCTGGAACGCGGGATCGATTTCGATCGTGATCTGCGTTCACAGCAGCTCTATGGTTTTGGCCGGGTGCCGTTTGACGATAGCGGCCGGTTTGTCTTGCCGGAACGCTATGCCAAGCAGGTCGGACTGGATAGCGCGGCGTTCTTTCAGGGCGGCGGCAAGATGTTCACGATCTGGAACCCGGCTGAAATTGCGCAAATGGGCGCGGGCTGGGAAGACGCCGCAGAAGCCTGCGCCGATCTGCAGGCCCAGGCCATGGCCGGGAAGGGGCGCAAATGACCGCGCCTGCGCCGCATATCCCGGTTCTGCTTGATGAAGTGATTGCCGCGCTGGCGCCAGAATCTGGCGCAGTGATTGTTGATGCCACCTTTGGTGCTGGCGGCTATACCCGGCGTTTGCTTGATGCCGGCGCGTCGGTCCATGCGTTTGATCGCGATCCCGATGCCATCGCGGCAGGGCGTGAATGGGCCGAAGCCAAGGCCACGCCGCCGCGCCTGGTGCTGCACCCGCGCCGGTTTTCCGAAATGGTCGATGCCATGACCCATGCCGGCGTGGCCAGCATCGATGGCGTGGTGATGGATATCGGTGTTTCATCGATGCAGCTTGATCAGGCGGGCCGTGGGTTCGCCTTCTCCGCCGATGGTCCGCTGGATATGCGGATGAGCCAGGACGGCGAAAGCGCTGCTGACTTCCTCAACACCGCAGCCGAAAGCACCATTGCCGATGTGCTGTTTCAGTATGGCGAGGAGCGCCAATCGCGCCGCGTGGCCCGCGCGATCGTGGCCGCCCGCCCGCTTGAAACCACCGGCCAGCTTGCTCAGATTGTTCGCAAGGCGCTGGGTTACCGGCCCCACAACAACAAGGGGCCCGCGCCCAAGGATCCAGCCACCCGCAGCTTTCAGGCGATCCGGATCCACGTGAACGCGGAACTGGATGAGCTGAACGCCGGGCTTGCCGCTGCTGAAACGCTGCTGCGCCCCGGCGGGAAATTGGCGGTTGTCAGCTTTCACAGCCTTGAAGACCGGATCGTGAAGCAGTTTCTGCGCGATGCCAGCGGGGCAATATCGGGCGGATCACGCCACCTGCCGCAGCTTGCTGCACAGCACGCGCCAACCTTTGCCGATGTTTCCCGGGCGATCCGGGCCGGCGTTGCCGAGCTGGACCGCAATCCCCGCGCGCGCAGCGCCACTTTGCGCGCCGCCGTGCGCACTGCTGCCCCGGCCCAGATCAGGAGGGCGGCATGAACCTGACACGCGATCGGCTGCACTCGATCGGCTGGGCCGCCGTTTTGTTGATCTGCCTGGCCTTTACCGTCGCGCTGACTTTTAAGGTGAATGCGGTCAAAAGTCAGGTCCGTTTGACCGAACGCAAGATCAATGCCGCCAAGCAGCAGGCGCTGTTCCTGGAAACCGAATTTGAAGCGCGCGCCAATCAGCAGCAGCTCAAAACGCTCAACGATGTGGAATTCGGCTATCAGGCTCCAACCGTTGGCCAATATCTTGAGAACGAGCGCCAGCTGGCAGATATTGGCAAACCGCGTGGGCCAGATGCGCCCGATCCGATCCGCGTTGCCAGCGCGGATCCGGCTGGCGGAGCGGTTAGTGATGCAGGCAGTCTGCCGGCGATGGTCAGTCCGATCAGCGGCAAGGCCATGGCGGCAGAGCCCGATCGCACCGGCAAGAAGCAGCCCAGCACTGCGGCCAACCTTGGTGATCGGCTAAGCCGGGTTGATAGCGCCGAAACCCGCCGCCAATGAATGCTTTGGCCATCACCACCGCGATCTCCACTGGCCGTCGCGAGCTTGTCGATGTGCGTGCGCGCAGCCTGCTGATGGCCAAATGGCGGGTGCTGTGGGTTGTGCTGGCGTTCGCGTTTGCGGCGCTGGTGGCCTTGCTGCGGATCACATTCCTGGGCCTGTTCGATGGTTCGGACGGCAGCGATGCCGCGGTAAACCTGGCTGCCCCGCGCGGTGATATCGTTGATCGCCACGGGGTGCCGCTGGCCCGGGCGTTTCCGGCCTATGCGCTGTGGTATAATCCAGCTGCATTGGGCGATGATGGTGCGCCGCTGGTCCGCACTCCGCGCGAAGTGGCGCAGGCCCTGATCCGGATCTTTCCCGATATGCAGGTTGATGATCTGACCAAACGCCTGGCCGATGGCAAGCCGGGCTACTTACGCCGCCGGATCCTGCCCGAAGATGCCAACCGGATTCATGCGCTGGGCGAACCGGCACTGGAATTCCCGCGGGAGATCGAGCGGTTTTATCCGCAAGGTTCGATGGCCGCGCATGTGCTGGGCTTTGTTGGTGCAGATGGGGCCGGGCATGTCGGGATGGAGCAGGCGTTCAACAAGCGGCTGACCGATCCATCAACCAGCGGTCTGCCGGCCATGATGTCAATCGATGCCCGGGTGCAAGGCGCGCTGGAAGACGAGCTTTCCAAGGGAATGACCGACACCAACGCGCAAGGCGCCGCCGGTGTGATCCTGGATGTTGAAACCGGCGAAGTGGTGGCACTGGCTTCGCTGCCTTCGTTCAACCCCAACCTGATTGATCGCGCGGGCGAAGCCAACATTTTCAACCGGGTGACCAACCAGGTTTACGAACTTGGCTCTACCTTCAAACCGATCACCGTTGCGGCGGCGATCGATGCCGGGGTGGTGCGCGATTTTTCGTATCGTTATCAATCCAATCGCGCGCTTTCGATCGGCGGGTTTGAAATCAAAGACAGCCATGCCTTGGGTGCTTCGCTGAATGTCCCCGAAGCCCTGATCCATTCTTCCAACATCGTCACGGCTCAAGTTGCCGATCAGCTGGGCGGCGAACGGCTGAATGCAACGATGCGGGCGCTGGGGATGGATCAACGCGCCCAGATCGAGCTGCCCGCGCGCGGCTTTCCGATCTGGCCCAAGGGCAACTGGTCGCGGATCACCACCATGACTGTCTCGTATGGCCACGGGATCGCGGTTACCCCGCTGCATCTGGCCAGCGCCTATGCCGCACTGGTCAATGGCGGGATCTGGCGCCCGGCAACGCTGGTCAAGGTGGATCCGGGCAAGGCCGCCGCTGGGCACCGCGTGTTCAAGGCTTCTACTTCTGCCCGGATGCGGCAGTTGCTGCGGATGATCGTCAGCCTTGGAACCGGCCGCAAGGCTGACGCGCTGGGCTATCGCGTCGGCGGGAAAACCGGATCGGCCGAAAAGCCGGGCGCTGGCGGCTACCGCGAAAGCAGCCTGGTGGCGACCTTTGCTGCCGCCTTTCCGATGGACCATCCGCGCTATGTGATCATCATCATGCTGGATGAACCGCAAGGGACAGCAGCCGCATCGGGCCAGCGCACCGCCGCATTCAATGCCGCGCCGCTGGTTGGCCGGCTGGTTCCGCGGATCGGGCCTTTGCTGGGGATCATGCCCGATGCCACCCGCGATGTGGACATCACCGATCTTGCTCCGCTGGTGGGCCGCGGGGGCAAGGAATGAGGCTGGGGGCGTTGGCCGATGCTGCAGGGATCGCACTGCCGGCCGGCGCTGAAAGCACCGTCACCGGATTTGCGATCGACAACCGCAAAGTGGCGCCGGGCACCGTGTTTGGTGCCTTTCAAGGTGCCAGGTTCAATGGTGAAGACTTCATTCCAGCTGCGATTGCTGCCGGTGCAATAGCAATCGTTGCCCGGCCCGAAGCCAAGGTCGAAGGCGCGCTCCATATCGCCAATCCAGAGCCGCGCCGCATTTTTGCACGGCTGGCGGCCGGCTTCTTCACCCCGATGCCTGAAGTTGTGGTGGCGGTAACCGGCACCAACGGCAAGACCTCGATCGCCGAGATGACCCGCCAGATCTGGCGGATGGGCGGGCAGCGCGCCGCCTCTATCGGCACGCTGGGCGTAACCACTGCCGATGAAAGCATTTCAACCGGGCTGACCACCCCCGATGTCGTCACGTTTCTGGCCAATATGAGCGGGCTGGCCCGCGAAGGGGTGAGCCATGTGGCATTCGAGGCATCAAGCCACGGGCTATCCCAGTTTCGCAGCGAAGGTCCGCGCGTACTGGCAGGCGGTTTCACCAATCTCAGCCGCGATCACCTCGATTATCATAACGACATGGATGACTATTTCGCAGCCAAGATGCGGCTGTATGATGAAGTGGTTGATCCGGCTGGCAGTGCCGTGGTGTGGATGGACGATCCCTGGTCAGCCAAAGCCGCAGACCATGCGCGCGCGCGCGGGCTTAAATTGCTGGGTGTGGGTGAGGGGGCCGATGAGAGTGGCATCCGCCTTCTCTCCCGCATGCCGGGGCAGCTTGGTCAGGAACTGAAGGTTGAATGGCAGGGGCAGGCGCGCACCATAAAATTGCCGCTGATCGGGGCTTACCAGGCCGCCAATGCCTTGCTTGCCGCAGGGCTGGTGCTGGCGACCGGCGGCGATCCCGCACAGGTATTTGATGCGCTCGCCCGCTTGCAGCCGGTGCGCGGACGGCTGGAACGCGCGGCGATTACCCGGGCCGGATCGCCGGTCTATGTGGATTACGCCCACACGCCCGATGCGCTTGAAGCGGCGATTGCCGCGCTGCGTCCGCACTGCGCGGGCCGCCTGATCGTGGTGTTTGGTGCGGGCGGCGACCGCGATCATGGCAAGCGTCCGGAAATGGGCCGGGCCGTGGCTGAATTTGCCGATCTGGGGATCGTTACCGACGATAACCCGCGGAGCGAGGATCCGGCCGCTATCCGCGCAATGGTGCTGGCAGGCGGCGAAGGAAAATTGCGCGATGGTGGTGATCGCCGTGCGGCGATTGCGATGGCGATAAACGAAGCTGGCAAGGACGATGTCGTCGTGATTGCCGGAAAAGGTCACGAGCAGGGCCAGATTATGGGAGCAGGTGAGCAATGCAGGGTCTTGCCGTTCGACGACGTCACCGTGGCGCGGGAATGCGCGGCTCCTTCGGTGGGGGACGGGGCATGAATGCGCTCTCGCCGATTATCGCCTGGCCTGAAGCGGCCGAGGACGATCTGGGTCTGGCGCTGTGGGGCGCGGTTGAAATCGCACGTGCGGTCAGAGGCGTGGCAATGGGCGAATTTCAGGTTTCCGGCGTCGAGATAGACAGCCGCGATGTGGTTCCAGGCGATCTGTTCTTCGCGCTGAAGGGCGAGAGTATGGACGGCCACAAATTCGTCGACGCAGCCTTTGCAAAAGGGGCGGCGGCCGTGGTGGTGGATCGCCCGGTTGATGGCCCGCACGTGCTGGTTGCCGATACCGCAGCGGCGCTTGATCTGCTCGCTCTGGCGGCCCGCAGCCGCACCGCTGCCCGGATTGTCGGGGTAACTGGATCGGTTGGCAAAACCGGCGTGAAGGAAGCGATTTTTGCCGCGCTTGATCGTTCAAGCCGGGGCAATGCCCACCGCTCGGTCAAAAGCTACAACAACCATGTCGGTGTGCCGCTCAGCCTGGCCAGGATGGAGGCGCGCAGCAGATTTGGCGTGTTCGAAATGGGGATGAACCATGCGGGTGAACTGGCTGCGCTGACCGGGCAAGTCCGCCCGCACGTGGCGGTTATCACCACGATTGCCCCGGCCCATATCGAAATGCTTGGTTCGATCGAAGCGATTGCAGATGCCAAGGCCGAGGTGTTTGCCGGGTTGGAGCGCGGCGGGGTTGCTGTGATCCCGGCCGACAGCCCGCAATTTGACCAGCTTAAGGCGGCTGCCCAAAAGCACGCAGGGGCCGTTGTTTCATTCGGCCGCGCCGCCCATGCTGATGTCCGGCTGCTTGATGCCGTTCCGGCACCTGGCGGTGGCTCGTTGGTGACTGCCGATCTGGGCGATCGCAGGATCTGCTATACTGTGGCCGAACCTGGCGAACACTGGATTGCCAATTCGCTGGCGGTCATGGCCGCGGTTCGCGCAGCTGGCGGTGATCTGGGCGCCGCCGGGCTGGCCCTGGCCGAGATGCAAGGGCTTAAGGGCCGGGGTGCGCGCACGACCGTTGCGGCCGGGCGCGGCGATGGCAGCGGCCAGGCGCTGTTGATCGATGAAAGTTACAATGCCAACCCGGCTTCGATGCGGGCCACGCTGGCGCAATTGGGCCTTACCCCGGCGCGGCGCAGGATTGCGGTGCTGGGCGCGATGAAAGAGCTGGGAACCCATGGTCCGGCCTTTCACGCCGCGCTGATCGAGCCGCTGCAAGCCGCTATGGTCAATCATGTATTGCTGGTTGGCGATGAGATGCAGGCATTGGTTGATGCATTGGGGGCCGATGAACTGGGGAAGCCGGGTGACGCGGCGCTTGGCAATCGGCCTTCCTTCGCGCATTGCCGAACAGCCGCAGAAGCGCTGAAAGCGCTGAAGGGTTTTGGCGTGGAAGGCGGCGACGCAATCCTGGTCAAAGGGTCAAATTCAGTCGGGCTAGGCGCTGTTGTCGCCGCGCTCACGCAGAACAAGGAATAAGGCAGGGCTATGCTCTACCTGATCGCGCAGTATTTCCAGTTTGAGGGTGTGGCAAACCTCATCCGGTACCAGACTTTCCGCGCCGGTGCCGCGCTGATGACGGCGCTGGTGATCGGCCTGATCATCGGCCCGCGGTTTATCGCCATGTTGCGCGTGCGGCAGGGCAAGGGCCAGCCGATCCGCGAGGATGGGCCCAAAAGCCATCTGGCCAAACGTGGTACGCCAACAATGGGCGGTCTGATGATCTTGATCGCGCTGGTCGCATCGATGTTGCTGTGGATGGATCTTTCCAGTCCGCTGGTCTGGGCCTGTCTGGCGGTGACCGCCGGGTTCGGTTTGATCGGGTTTCTGGACGATTACGACAAGGTCAAGAAGCGCTCGCATGCCGGGGTTCCGGGCCGGGTCCGGCTGGCGGCGGAATTCATCGTCGCCGGGATCGCATCATGGATCCTGGTCAGCCAGGTCGATACCAACCTCTACGTGCCGTTCCTTTCGGGCCGCTACATCCCGCTTGGGCCGTTCTACTATGTTTTTGCAGCTTTCGTGATTGTTGGCGCGGGCAATGCGGTCAACCTGACCGACGGGCTTGATGGCCTGGCGACCATGCCGGTAATCATCGCCGCCGGCACCTTTGCGGTGATCGCCTATCTGGCCGGACGGACCGATTTTTCGGCCTACCTTGGCATTCCGCATGTTCCGCGGGCTGGTGAACTGGCAATCCTGTGTGCCGGGATCATGGGGGCAGGCCTGGCCTTTTTATGGTTCAATGCTCCGCCGGCGGCGGTGTTCATGGGCGATACCGGCAGCCTGGCACTGGGCGGCGCGCTGGGTGCGATTGCGGTAGCAGCGCATCATGAGATTGTTTTGGCGATCGTTGGCGGGCTGTTCGTGGCCGAAGCGTTGTCGGTGATTATCCAGGTTGCGGTTTACAAACGCACCGGCAAGCGGGTGTTCAAGATGGCGCCGATCCACCATCATTTCGAACAATTGGGCTGGCAGGAATCGACCGTGGTGATCCGTTTCTGGATCGTCTCGATCGTGCTGGCACTGATCGGACTATCGACGCTCAAGCTCAGATGATTACTTCGCCCGCCTTTGCCGGAAAGAAATACGCGGTGCTGGGTCTTGCCCGTTCGGGCATGTCGGCGGTGGAAAGCCTGCTGGCCGGCGGCGCGCAGGTTACCGCGTGGGACAGCCGTGAAGAGCCGCGCCGCATGCTTGAAGGGCGCTGCGAACTGGCCGATCCGGTGGGGCTGGACCTGACCGGCTTTGACGGCGTTGTCGTCAGCCCCGGGGTGCCGCTTAACCAGCACCCGATAGCCCAGCATGCCGCCAGCTTTGCTGTGCCGGTGATCGGCGATATCGAACTGTTCGCGATTGCCCGGCCCGATCTGCCCGCGCACCGGGTGGTGGGGATCACCGGAACCAACGGCAAATCGACCACCACAGCGCTGGTTCACCACATTGTCCAAAGCGCTGCTTTACCAGCCCGGATGGGCGGCAATATCGGGCTGCCGGTGCTGGCGCAGAACCCGCTGGATGCAGGCGGGGTCTATGTGCTGGAATTGTCGAGCTATCAGATTGACCTGACCCACAGTCTGGCATGCGAAGTTGCCGTGCTGCTGAACCTGACCCCCGATCACCTGGATCGTTATGATGGTTTTACCGGCTATGCGGCGGCCAAGGCCCGGCTGTTTGCGATGCAACGGCCCGATCAGGTTGCCATTTTCGGCGTGTCCGATGCCAAGACCCAATCGATCGCTGCGCGCGAAAGCCATTTGCGCGCGCCCGATAAGGTTTGCAGTGTCGATGGCAAGGACCTGGCCGCGCTCCAGTCCAATTGGCCTTCGCTGCAGGGGCCGCACAATTTGCAGAACGCCGCCGCTGCGGTGGCGATTGCTGAGGCGCTGGGGCTGACCCCTGCCCAGTGGCGTCCTGCGCTGGCCAGTTTCCGGGGGCTTCCGCACCGGATGGAACGGGTGGCCGATATCAACGGGGTGATGTTCATCAACGATAGCAAGGCGACCAATCCGGCCTCTACCGCCCCGGCGCTGGCAGCGTTTCCGCCGGCCCCCAATCGGCGGGTTCACTGGATCGTCGGCGGATTGCCGAAGGGTGACAGTCTTGATGAATGCGCCCCGTGGTTCGGTAATATCGCCGCGGCATATACCATTGGTGAAGCCGGACCCCGCTTTGCCGACCAGTTGGAAGACGTGATGCCGGTTCGCCGCAGCGAGATGATGTGCGAAGCGATCCGCCAGGCCATGATCGATGCCAAACCCGGCGATGTGGTGCTGCTTTCACCGGCCTGCGCCAGCTTTGACCAGTTCCGGGACTATGAAGCGCGCGGTGATGCCTTTCGCCAGATCGTGATGGCACTAAGCGCGGATGATCTGGGCAGCGCGGCCGGAGGGCAGCGCTGATGGCCTCAAACCCGCCTGCAACCCCGCGAACCGGCCGTGCCCAGATTGAAGGCGCTGCGCTGCGCCAGCGCAGCAACCGCCGGGGTGAATTCGCGATCTGGTGGCGCGAGATTGATCGCACGCTGCTGACTTTGGTGCTGGTGCTGATGGCAATCGGCACCGCCGCCGTTGCTGCATCCAGCCCGGCCAGTGCCCGCCGCCTTTCGACCGCCAAGACCACGCTGGATGATCTGCATTTCTTCTACATCCACTTGCGCTGGCAGTCTGCGGGGCTGCTCGCGCTGTTCGGAGCCAGCATGCTTAGCCGGGAAACCGCACGCCGGGCCGGGATCCTGCTGGGATTTGCGATGCTGGCCGGATTGATGCTGGTGCCGATCTTGGGCTTTTCGGTCAACGGGGCCAAACGCTGGCTGAACCTGGGCATGTCGCTTCAGCCCAGCGAGTTCCTGAAGCCGGCTTTTGCGATCATGATGGCATGGATCCTGTCATGGCGGGTGCGCGATCCGCATCTTCCGGTGATTGAACTGTGTACAGGGCTGATGGGCGGGATTGCGATTCTGCTGATGACCCAGCCCGATTTTGGATCAACCATCCTGTTTGCGGGCGTCTGGTTCGCAATGGTCCTGATGAGCGGGATTTCCCTGAAGCGGATCGGCCTGGCCGGCGGGTTTGGCGCGATGGGGGTTGGGCTGGCCTATATGTTCTATGAAAACGCCCGGCACCGGATCGATGCCTTTCTGGGCGGGGGCAGCGCTTACGATCAGGTTGATCTGGCCCAGCGCACTTTAACCGCAGGCGGCTGGACCGGCAGCGGGCTGTGGCTGGGCACCAAGAAGCTGGGCCTGCCAGAAGCCCATACCGATTACATCTTCTCCGTGATCGGCGAGGAATTCGGGTTGATTGCCTGTGCGATAATCGTTGCGCTCTATCTGGCTGTGGTGGTGCGGGTGATGCTGCGCCTGCTGGATGAAGAAGATCTGTTCACCGCCCTTGCCGCCGCCGGACTTACCGCGCAATTGGGCGGCCAGGCGTTCATCAACATTCTGGTGAACCTGCAACTGTTTCCATCGAAAGGCATGACCTTGCCCCTGATTTCCTATGGCGGCTCTTCCACCATCGCGATTTGCCTGGGGGTGGGTCTGTTGCTGGCAATTACCCGCCGCAATCCCTTTATCCGCCGCGAAAAACTCTCGCTGCGCCAGTTGGGGTTGGCGAAATGACCACAGTTTCACGTCACTATGTCCTGGCTGCAGGCGGCACCGGCGGGCACTTGATTCCTGCCTTTGCGCTAGCGGTAGAGCTGGAGCTGCGCGGTCATCATGTGGCCCTGATTACGGATGATCGCGGCAACCGCCTGCCGGGCCGCCCGCACACGTTGGTCAGCCACGTATTGCCGGCCGGGCGTTTCGGCAAAAACCCGCTGCACTGGCCCAAGGGGATCGAGGCGGTACTTGAAGGCAAGCGGATGGCGCTTCGGCTGTTTGAAAGCTTTCAGCCCAGCGCGGTAATCGGGTTTGGCGGCTATCCGGCTTTCCCGGCGCTGTGGGCCGCCACGGGAGCCGGCATGCCCAGCGTGATCCATGAACAGAATGCGGTGCTGGGCCGGGTCAACCGGTTCCTGGCCGGACGGGTCAATGCCATCGCAACGTCGTATAGCCAGGTTGACCGGCTGAAGGACAAGCACGCCCACAAGGCCCACCTGGTCGGCAACCCGGTTCGCGCAGAGGTGCTGGCGCTGCGTGATCGGCCGTTCCCGGCGTTCAGCAGCGAAGGCTTGCTGCGGGTGCTGGTAACTGGCGGCAGCCAGGGTGCCAATGTGTTGAGCCAGGTGGTGCCCGATGGTCTGGCGATGCTGCCCCCGGCGTTGCGCGGGCGGTTGCAGGTTACCCAGCAATGCCGCCCAGAGGATATTGATGCGTTGCGCAATCGTTATGCGGCGCACGATATCCCGGCTGAACTTGGTACGTATTTCGAAGACATGGCCAGCAGGCTGGCGGATTTGCACCTGTTCATTGGCCGCGCCGGGGCATCGACCGTGGCCGAGCTGACTGCGGTGGGCCGTCCGGCGATCCTGGTTCCGCTACCGATCGCAACCGACGATCATCAAGCCGCCAACACCCGTGAAATGTGTGCCGCCGGGGGCGCGCGGATGATCCGGCAAGACCGGTTCAGCGCTGCAGAACTTGCCAAGCAGATTCAGGCCATTGCGATGAACCCGGCAACCTTGGCCACGGCCGCGCATGCCGCGTGGAATTGCGGACACGCCAGTGCCGCTGCAGATCTGGCCGATCTGGTCGAAGGATTTGGCGGAGCGCCGATGATGGATGTGATTACGCCGGCTGGGGCTGAAGCCAAAGCCGGACGCAAAGCCTTGGCAAAGGACCGCGCATGAAGGCCGCGCTGCGCCAGAAGACCGGACACCGGATGCCGACAGAGATTGGCACGATCCACTTTGTCGGGATCGGCGGGATCGGCATGTCGGGCATTGCCGAAGTGATGCATAATCTGGGCTACAAGGTTCAGGGCAGCGATATTGCCGAAGGTTATGTGGTTGAAGGCCTGCGCAAACGGGGGATCAAGGTTTTGATCGGCCACTCGGCCGAAAACCTGGGCGATGCGGCGGTGGTGGTTACCTCTACGGCGGTGAAGCGCAGCAACCCCGAAGTGGCCGCAGCACTTGAAAATCGGATACCTGTGGTTCGCCGGGCTGAAATGCTGGCAGAACTGATGCGTTTGAAACGCACGGTTGCTGTGGCCGGAACCCACGGCAAGACCACAACCACATCGATGGTTGCAGCTTTGCTTGATGCCGGCGGGGTTGATCCCACGGTGATCAATGGCGGGATCATCAACAGTTATGGTTCCAATGCGCGGCTGGGCGAAAGCGATTGGATGGTGGTTGAAGCCGATGAGAGCGATGGATCGTTCCTGCGGCTTGATGGCACCATCGCAATCGTTACCAACATCGATCCGGAACACCTTGAACACTATGGCACTTTCGATGCGATCAAGGAGGCCTTCGTCGAATTTATCGAGAATGTGCCGTTCTATGGCTGCGCGGTTTTGTGCATTGATCACCCTGAGGTGCAGGCGGTAATTCCCAAAGTCCGCGATCGCCGGGTTGTGACCTATGGCTATAGCGCGCAGGCCGACGTGCGCGGTGAGAACGTGACCCCCTATCCCGGTGGAAATCGGTTTGATGCGGTAATCCGCCAGCGCGATGGCAGCCAGCGCCGGATCGAAGCGATCGATCTGCCGATGCCCGGCCGGCACAACGTTCAAAATGCGCTGGCGGCAGTGGCCGTGGCAAGCGAGATGGGCGTTTCTGATGCGCTTATCTGCACCGGCTTTGCCAAGTTTACCGGGGTCAAGCGCCGCTTCACCAAGGTCGGCGAAGTGGCTATTGGCACTGGGGCGGCCACGATCATCGACGATTATGGCCACCACCCGGTTGAAATCCGCGCCGTGCTGGCCGCTGCGCGCGAAGGGGTGGGCATGGGCAGAGTTATCGCTGTGGTTCAGCCGCACCGGTTCACTCGGCTGCGCGATCACATGGCGGACTTTGAAGCCGCCTTCAACGATGCCGATATGGTCTATGCCGCGCCAGTCTATGCCGCCGGCGAAGCGCCAATCGAAGGCGTGGACAGCGCGAGTATGGTCGCGGGGATGAAGGCGCGCGGGCACCGCAATGCACAAGTAACCTCAGACCCGGATGAGCTGGCCGATGCCTTGGCCGATGTGGTGCAGGCGGGCGATATGGTGGTTTGCCTGGGCGCAGGCGATATCACCAAGTGGGCGGCGGGTCTGGCAGATGCGATTGCCAAGCGGAGGGGTGGGTGATTACCAACACGCTTCCTTCAGTTGCAGGCAAATTGACCGCCGATGCCCCGCTGGCCCCGCTGGTCTGGTTCAAAAGCGGCGGTGCAGCGCAGTGGCTGTTCGAGCCCAAGAATCTGGCCGATCTGCAGACTTTCCTTGCAGACCTCGATCCGGCGGTGCCGCTGATGGCGCTGGGGCTGGGATCCAACCTGATCGTCCGCGATGGCGGGGTTCCCGGGGTGGTGGTGCGGCTGGGCAAGGCCTTTGCGCATGTTGCCAAATGCGCTGATCTCACGCTCGATTGCGGGGCCGGGGCCAGCGGCATTCTGGTCAGCTCAACCGCGCGCGACGAAGCGATCGCGGGGCTGGAATTTCTGCGTTCGATCCCCGGAACAGTTGGCGGGTTCGTGCGGATGAACGGCGGTGCATATGGCGGCGAGGTCAAGGACATCCTCATTGATTGCGATGTGGTGCTGCGCGATGGCGCGCTGGTCACGCTGTCTGTAGAGGATCTGCACTACACCTATCGCCATTCCGAATTGCCCGAAGGCGCGATGGTGGTGGCGGCGCGGTTCAAGGGGCAACCCGGCGAACCGGCAGCGATCCAGGCCGAGATGGACCGGATTGCGGCCAGCCGCGAAGCCAGCCAGCCGCTGCGCAGCAAGACCGGCGGATCGACTTTCAAGAACCCGCCGGGGCACAAGGCTTGGGCTCTGGTCGATCAGGCCGGGTGCCGGGGGCTTGTCATGGGCGGGGCGCAGGTCAGCGAAAAGCACACCAATTTCCTGCTCAACCTTGGGGACGCAACCAGCGCGGATATTGAAGGCCTGGGCGATGAAGTGCGGCGGCGCGTGCAGGAAAGCTCGGGCGTTACGCTTGAATGGGAAATTCAAAGAGTAGGCACCCGTGCCGGAACGCCCGAAAATGAACGAGTAGGCACCCGTGCCGGAACGCCCGAAAATGAACGAGTAGGCACCTGTGCCGGAACGCCCGAAAAAGAACGAGTAGGCAAGGTAAAGTGACACTTCCCAAACTCCACATCGCAGTCCTGATGGGCGGTTGGTCAAACGAGCGACCGGTTTCGCTGATGAGCGGCGAAGGCGTGGCCAAGGCGCTGGAAGCGCGCGGACACCGCGTGACCCGGATCGATATGGACCGCAATATTGCGCAGACCCTGGCAGAAACCAAGGCCGACGTAGTGTTCAATGCGCTGCATGGCAGCCCGGGGGAGGATGGCTCGATCCAGGGACTGATGGACCTGATGGGGCTGACCTATACCCATTCGGGCATGGTTACATCGGTGATCGCGATCGACAAGGAGCTGACCAAACAGGCGCTGGTTCCGCACGGTGTACCGATGCCGGGCGGACGGATCGTGCCGGTTGAGGAAATCTTTCAGAAAGACCCGCTTGAGCGGCCTTATGTGCTGAAACCCGTCAACGAAGGCTCTTCGGTTGGCGTTGCGATCATCACCAATGAAGGCAATTATGGCAATCCGATCAGCGCTGGCGCCAAAGGGCCGTGGCAGGAATTCGATAGCTTGCTGGCCGAGCCGTATATTCGCGGGCGCGAACTGACCACCGCGGTGCTGGGTGATCGGGCGCTGCTGGTGACCGAGCTCAAGCCCAAATCTGGCTTCTACGATTTTGACAGCAAATATACCGAGGGAATGACCGAGCACATTTGCCCGGCCGAAATTCCTGACGAAATCACCAAGGCCTGTCTTGAACTGGCCTTGCGCTGCCACCGCTTGCTGGGCTGCAATGGCTGCAGCCGCACCGATTTTAGGTGGGATGACAGCCAGGGGATCGAAGGATTGTTTGTGCTAGAAACCAACACCCAGCCAGGGATGACCCCGCTTAGCCTGGTGCCCGAACAGGCCCGGCATCTGGGGATCGAATACGGCGAACTGGTAGAGATCATCATCGCCGATGCACTGGCGCGAGGGGGGAAGGCCAAGTGAGCGGGCAGAAGATCAAACGCGGCGGCAAGTCTGTGCGCAAGGCTGCGGCCGCACAGGGCAAGGCGCGTCAGGTCCGCAAGGCGCGGGCCCAGACCGGATCGCTGATCGATAGCGTGATGGCGCTGCAGCCGTTCAGCGAAAGCCAATTGCACCACATCTTTCTGGCAATGATCCTGGGATTGGCCGCAGTGCTGATCTGGGTGGTGGCAAGCTTTGCCGGCGTGCCCGCGATGGCCCAGGCCGAGATGGAGCGGCTGGCGCACCAAAGCGGATTTGAGCTGCAGCGCGCCGAAGTGCGCGGCACCCAGCATCTCAATGAATTGAAAGTCTATTCGATCGTGCTTGGCAGCGGCAATCGCAACCGGGCGATGCCGTTTGTTGATCTGCACGCGATCCGCGACAAGTTGATGGTGCTGAGCTGGGTTGAGGAAGCGCGCGTTTCGCGCCGCCTGCCCAATACGGTGGTGGTTGATATCGTTGAACGCATACCCGTGGCGGTGCTTTCGCGGCCTGGGCGGCTGGCCCTGATCGACGCCAAGGGCCGAGAACTGGAACCGATTGCACTAAACCGGGTGGGCAAGCGGATGGTCCTTTCCGGCCCTGGGGTTGGCGCGCAAGTAAGCGCATTGACCGCGCTGCTTGATGCCGCCCCTGCGCTAAAAACCCAGATCAAGAGCGCCGAATGGATTGGCAATCGGCGCTGGAACCTGACCTTCAAGACCGGGCAAATCCTGGCTCTGCCCGAAGGCGATGAAGCCGCCGGCAAGGCCTTGGTGACATTTGCCCAGCTTGATGGCCGCAACCGCTTGCTGGGCGGCAAGGCCGTGGCATTTGATATG
Organism: Novosphingobium sp.; assembly: GCF_040079535.1. Lineage (GTDB taxonomy): Bacteria > Pseudomonadota > Alphaproteobacteria > Sphingomonadales > Sphingomonadaceae > Novosphingobium. The sequence continues at coordinate 88,100 of NZ_JBEBKB010000007.1, forward strand.
CGCGCAGGCGATCGGATCTATCTACGGATGCCCAGTCGGACCGATGCCCAGGAGCAATCCGGCAGTGCTGCACCCAAACCCAAGGCTCCTTCCAGTCCCAGCGCCAAGTCAGAAGGAGCCAACTGATGGCGAGCCCACGCATCGCCCGCGTGTTTGGCGCGGTTAACATCGGATCATTTCGCATTTCGGCAATCGTCGCCGGGCTGACCGAAACCGGCGAAATGCTGGTGCTGGGTTCAAGCCACCGTGCCGCGGACGGGATCAAACGCGGCTATGTTACCGATATGTCCGCGGCGGCCTATGCCGTGCGCGATGCAATCGAGCGCGCCGAAAAAATGGCCAATACTTCAGTCACCAGCGTGTGGATCGGCTGTTCTGGGGCCGGGCTCGCCAGCCAGGTAGCACAGGTGGAAGTCGATATCGGCGGACGCCGGATCGAGGCTGAGGATATCGAGCATCTGCTGGTTACCGCGCGCGATGTGATCCAGCCTGATGGCCGAATGGTTCTGCATGCCCAGCCCGCCCACTATACGCTGGACGGGGCAGATGGCGTGGCCGATCCCAAAGGGCTCCATGCCGAACGGCTGGGCGTTGATATCCATGTCATGCTGGCCGATGGCGCACCAATCCGCAACATCACCGAAGCCGTCCAGAATGCGCATCTTGATGTTGAGGCCGTGGTCGCATCGCCGATCGCAGCGGGCCATGCCTGCCTTAGTGCCGAAGAGCGCGAACTGGGCGTGGCCTTGGTCGAATTTGGCGGCGAAGTTACCAATGTTTCAGTCTATGCCGCCGGAATGCTGCTGGGGCTGGTCACAATCCCGCTGGGTTCAGGGGATATCACCGATGCGGTGGCATCGGCGTTTGGCATCCGCCGGTTCCAGGCCGAACGGCTCAAATGCGTCCACGGCTCGGCAATCGCCAGCCCGGCCGATCACCGCGAGATGATCCCGGTCAACGCGCCGGGTGAAGAAGGCGTTGGCCCGGCCGCCCGCCATGCTGATGACAAAAACCGGATTCCCCGTGCTGAACTGGTTTCGGTGATAACCCAGCATCTGGGCAACTGGATCGAGGAAGTCAGCCGCGCGCTCAAGGGACTGGGCTTTACCGGCCAGCGCGGCCAACTGGTGGTGCTGACCGGCGGCGGGGCAGAACTTGCCGGAATAGCCGACTATGCCCAAAGCGCCTTGGGAAAACCGGTGCGGATCGGGCGGCCACAGCAGGTTAAAGGTCTGGCAGAAGCCCATGCTACGCCGGGATTTTCCACACTGGCTGGTCTGGTGCTTTATGCTGCGGCCGATCCGATCGACATTCGCTCGATCCGTTCCAATTTTCAACCGACCGTTCGCTATACCGGGTTGGGGCTGGTCAGCAGGCTATATCAGGCCGCACGCGAGTATTTTTGAATTGGCGGCTGTGGACAAAGGGTTTTGTGACTTTGCTTCGCGGAATCGAAGAGTGCAATGAATGTGACAAGTGCAAGCGTTGCAGCTGTCGCGCGGACTGGAGAGCGTAGATGAGCATCAGTATCGGACCTCCCGCTGTTGAGGAACTTCGCCCGCGGATCACCGTGATCGGCGTGGGCGGGGCTGGCGGCAACGCCATTACCAACATGATTTCGGCCGGGATCGAAGGCGTCGATTTCGTCGTTGCCAACACCGATGCCCAGGCGCTGAACAATTCGGTTGCCGAACACCGCATCCAGCTGGGTACTGATATCACCCAGGGCCTTGGCGCAGGCGCCCGCCCCGAAGTGGGCCGGGCTGCTGCTGAGGAAAGCCTGGCAGAGATCGACCGCGCGCTGGAAGGCGTGCACATGTGCTTCATCGCCGCCGGAATGGGCGGCGGCACCGGCACCGGCGCAGCACCCGTGGTGGCCAAGGCCGCGCGCGAAAAAGGCGTGCTGACTGTTGGTGTGGTGACCAAGCCGTTCCTGTTCGAAGGCACGCGCCGGATGCGTGCTGCCGAGGCGGGGATTGAGGAGCTTCAGCGCCACGTTGATACATTGATCGTCATTCCCAACCAGAACCTGTTCCTGGTTGCCAAGGCTGATACCACCTTCAAGGAGGCCTTCACCCTTGCAGACGAGGTGCTTCAACAAGGTGTCCGTTCGATCACCGATCTGATGGTGATGCCCGGCCTGATCAACCTGGATTTTGCAGACGTCCGTTCGGTGATGGCCGAAATGGGCAAGGCGATGATGGGCACTGGCGAAGGCCAGGGTGAAAACCGCGCATTGGAAGCTGCGGAAAAAGCGATCGCCAATCCGCTGCTCGATGGTGTTTCAATGCAAGGCGCCAAGGGCGTGATCATCTCGATCATCGGCGGCGAAGACATGAAGCTGCTTGAAGTGGACGAAGCCGCGAACCACATTCGCGAATTGGTTGATCCCAATGCCAACATCATCTGGGGCAGCGCGTTTAATCCCGATTTGCAGGGCAAAATTCGCGTTTCGGTGGTTGCCACCGGAATTGAACAGAACGCCGATCAGGTGGTTGAAGCCGCCAGCCGTCCGCTCAATCTGAGCACCGGCCGGGGGCCGGCCCGTCCGGCGCTGGCTGTACCCGCTGCGGCCGAGCCACTGTTTGAGCGCGCCAAGGCGCCAGAGCCCTCACCGGAACCGGAAGTTGAGGCAGAAGAGCCTGAGGCGCGTGAACCCGAAGTTGAAATCGAAGCTCCCGCGACGGCGGCTGACGATGATTGGGATATGCCCGAATTCGAAGCCGAAGAAGAAGGCGGCGATGAGCCGTTTGAGCTGAAGCTCGAGGCACCGGAAGGTGACGCGGATGCTGGTGATAGCGATGGTGCGGATGATGCTGAGGATGCATTGCTGCTCGATGCCGATCGCCTGGCGGCAGACGATGAACCGGTAGGCGGTGGGCTGGCAATGCCCGGCCGTCGGCGCGGGCTTGTGTCCAGCGGCGATGATACGGTCGCCGAACCATCGGCACCGGCAGCATCTGGCGGCGGCGATGGCGAACCTGGCACGGCATCTGGGGCAGCTGGATCTGGCAGTGGAGCATCTGGCAGTGGCGGGGAGGCTCCAGCAGCCCGCGCACCCAAGGCCGGAGGCGGGGCAACGCTGTTCGAGCGGATGGCCAACCTTTCGCGCGGTGGCCGTTCTTCGGACGACGATGGCGATGATGATGGCGGCGATGATGGTCCGTCGATCTCGATCCCGCGGTTCCTGGGGCGTCAGAACAACCAGTAACCAATTGTCCGTTTTGGTGCAGTTCAGCCATGGCTGGGTAATAGCCCGGTCTGCGCCGACTTGCGCGGCGCGTTCAAAAGGTTAACGCTGCAGCGATGCAAACTACAGGTTCCCCGCAAGTGCTGATCCGCGCCCTGGCAAGCGCCGGTGCTGCGGCGCTGGCGATCGGATCGTATCAGGTAAAGGCGCAGGTCGCTCCTGCTCCGCCAGCCGGCGCGGTCAGCCAGCCTGTGGTCCAACCGGTCCCGGAACGTTCAGCCGGAATGCGGCTGAACGATGCGTTGAATAAATTGGCCCGCAACCCGCAAGATGTTGAAGCCCTGATTGCAGCAGGCCGGGCGTCGCTTGATTTGGGGGATGTTCAGGCGGCGATCGGCTTTTATCAGCGCGCCGATACGCTGTGGCCCGGCTCGGTCCGGGTCAAGGCTGGTCTGGCCGGGGCTCACGTCTTGGCTGGCGATCCGATCACCGCGATTGATCTGTTCAATCAGGCCGAAAAGCTGGGCCCGCTTGATGCTGCGGCCTTGTCTGATCGCGGGCTGGCCTATGATCTGGTGGGCGATAATCAGACCGCGCAGCAATATTATCGCCGTTCCCTGGGATTGGCCGGCAACGATGAAACCAGCCGCCGCCTGGCGCTGAGCCACGCGATTGCAGGTGACAAGCGCGGGATGGATCTGGCGCTGGCTCCGCTGCTGGAACGCAATGACAAGGCCGCCTGGCGCACGCTGGCCTTTGGCCAGGCCATTCTGGGCAATATGACCAGCGCAGAGACGATTGTGCGGCAAAGTGTGCCGGAAAATCTGGCTGAAAAGTTGGTTGGCTATATGGGCTTCATGCCGCGCTTGACACCGGCCCAACAGGCTACGGCTGCAAACCTCGGGATATTTCCGCGGTCAGCCGAAATTGGGCAGGATGACCCGCGCTTTGCCCTATATGCCCGCCCACGAGTAACACTGGCCAGCGCCGCGCCAGCGCCGCGTCCCGGTGATGGGAAGGACAAGGACAAACCCAAAGGCCGCGATAAGCCGCGCAGCGCAGCGCCCACCCCAGCGCCAGCTCCGGCAACCAGCGCCC
>NZ_JBEBKB010000008.1:0-90597 GCF_040079535.1 Novosphingobium sp.
CCTGTGGGCAGCGTTGCGGCCCTTGCAGGGGCAATCAGCCCCTGCTGCGCACCGCGCCTCGCCACAGGGTTCCACAACTCAATCAGGATGGTACAATGTCATGTCTTCACGCTCTAACCACTGTTCGGCTATGGCCCGGTGGTCATGACACCGAGCCAAACCCTGTCCGCACCGCGGCCAACCAGCGACGTTTCCGCAATAACCGGCCTGCTTGGGTTGGCCGCGCTGTCTTGCTGGATACTGATCTGCCACTTCTGGCCCGATCTGGTGCGCAGCTTCGATCTGCCTAGCCGTCCAGAGCGGTTGACCGGGCCAAATGCCGCACTGACAGGTTTGATCGTGTGTGCCGCACCGATGGTGCTGTGGGAAGTGTTGGTCTGCAAGGTTCATCGCCGGGCATCGACCGGGATCGATTGGGATAGTCCGCGCCCCTTGGCCAGTGTGATCGATGTTTCGGTCACCAAGCTGGCGGGGCTGTGGGCTACCTGGGCATTGATCGGCGCGCTCTATGCAATGGCGCGGTGGTATTGGCATCCGCCCTACCTGATTTCGATGCAGGTGCTGGGCAGCGCAATTGTGCCAATGTTCCTGTTTTCAATCCCTTATGTGTTGTGGCTTGACCGTGTTCTGAAAGAGCCGCGCGATGGTTGCTGGCATTTTGGCGCGATGCTGGTCGGGCGTGAGGCATATGATCCTGAGAAGGTCTGGATCCATCTGCGCGCCTGGGCCGTGAAGGGCTTTTTCACAGCCTTCATGATCATGATTGTGCCGGGCGGTTTCCAGAACCTGGTAGAGCCCGATTGGTCAAGCCTGTATCTTTCCTCGTCCGGCCTGCTTAGCCCGGTTGGCGTGGCGACACTGCTGATCACGCTGATGTTCGTGATCGATGAGCAGATCGGCACAGTCGGCTATATCCTGACGGTCAAGCCGCTTGATGCGCATATCCGCTCGGCCAATCCCTATCTTGCTGGCTGGTTGGCCGCGCTGATGTGTTATCCGCCGTTCCAGCAGATGAGCCCTGGTGATCGGCCGCTGTTCTATCAGCATGACAGCCTTAGATTTGGCGATGAAAACTGGGCCCACATCTTGCCCCAGATTCCGGTGCTGCAATGGTTCTGGGCCGGCTTGCTGATAGTGCTGACTGCGATTTATGCCTGGGCAACAATGGCCTTCGGTATCCGGTTCTCAAACCTGACCTACCGCGGAGTTCTGACCAACGGCCCATACAAATACACCCGCCATCCAGCCTATCTTGCGAAGAATGTTTTCTGGTGGTGTGCGGGCATGCCCTTTGTGGTCAATCCGTATTCATTGCTGGAATCAGTCCGCAACGCGTTCTTGCTGGGCTGCGTTAGCGCGATTTATTTCTGGCGCGCCAAGACAGAGGAAAAGCACCTGCTGGCCGAAGACCCCAAGTACCGGGAATATTCTGACTGGATGGACCAACACGGGCTGATCACCAGCCGGCTCAACCGGGCCTGGGCGGCACTGAAGCGGCGCTAAAGCGGAACCCCTGCGTCTGCATCATAGACCATGATCTCGCGCTCACTCAGCCCAAGTGCCGTGCGGTCGCGCTGCCACTGCGCCATGTGCGGCATCTGCATGTGGGCATCCAGCTGCTTGCGGCTTTGCCATAGTTCACTGACCCGGATCAGGCCCGGATCAAGCACGTCTTCGCCATAATTGTACTGCACACAGCCCTGTTCGGCGCGGGTCGCTTCGATCACCTTGCGCATAACGGGGCGGGCGTCATCCATCCGCTCGGCCGGAAAGCGGAACTGGCCAACAACGACAATCATCTAGAAGCTTTCTTCATAGACCCGGGCAATATCGCCGCCCCATTCGCCGTGATATTTATCGAGCAGGCGCTGGGCCGGAACCTTGCCGGTGCGGACAATTTCGTCGAGCGGGTTCAGGAATCCGGCTTCGGTATCGCCCATCGAATTCTGCCGATTGCGCGAATTTAACCCGGCGCGGCTGATCGCCAGCACATCGGCGGCGATGTCTTTCAGTGTGCCGCCGCCCGGGATTGGCGCATCCAGCCCCAGCCGCGGCACCGCCGCGCGCAAGGCTTCGCGACCTTCCATGTCCCAGCCTTTGACCAGATTCCAGGCCGCATCCAGCGCTTGCTGATCATAAAGCAGCCCGACCCAAAATGCCGGCAACGCGCAGATCTTGTTCCACGGACCGCCATCGGCGCCGCGCATTTCAAGAAAGCTTTTGAGCCGCACTTCCGGAAACGCGGTGGACAGATGATCGATCCAATCGCTTTCGATTGGCAGCTCACCGGGGAGGGCGGGGAGTTTACCTTGCAGAAAATCGCGAAAGCTTTGCCCAGCGGCATCGATATATTTGCCGTCACGGAACACAAAATACATCGGCACGTCGAGCATATATTCGACATACCGATCATAGCTGAACCCGTCTTCAAAGACGAACCCCAGCATGCCGGTGCGGTGCGGATCGGTATCGGTCCAGATGTGGCTGCGGTATGAAAGGAAGCCATTGGGCTTGCTCTCGGTAAATGGTGAATTGGCAAACAGCGCTGTGGCAAGCGGCTGTAGCGCAAGCGAGGTGCGGAATTTCTGCACCATGTCAGCCTCGCTGCTGTAATCAAGATTGACCTGGATCGTGCAGGTCCGAAGCATCATATCGAGGCCCATCGAACCCACCCGCGGCATATGCCGCAGCATGATCGCATAGCGGCCCTTGGGCATGATCGGCAGTTCATCGCGGGTCTTGTCGGGCCACATGCCCAAACCTAGAAAACCCTTGCCGGTCTTGCCGCCGATTGCCTTGACCTGATCCAAGTGGCGGCCGGTTTCGGCGCAGGTCTGGTGCAGGGTTTCCAGCGGCGCGCCTGAAAGTTCCAGCTGACCGGCCGGTTCAAGGCTGACGGCGCCATCGCTACCGCTTAACGCAATAACGTTGCCGCCTTCGATTATCGGTTCCCAACCGTACTGGGTCAATGAATTCAGCATATCGCGAATCCCGCCCGGCTCTTCATAACTGGGGGCATGGTGATCGCCGGTACAATAGACCAGCTTTTCATGCTCAGTGCCGATCCGCCACCGTTCCGGCGGTTTTTCGCCCTTGATCATCGGGGCGATCAATTGATCGCGATTCTCGATTATGGGATCGTTGCGATTTGAAACTTGTCTCGTGCTCATGGCCGAGAGGTATCGTTTTGCAGGCGCTTTCGCCAACGAAATTTTCGGATGCTAGTTGATAGTAACGGTATAGGTCAGAACCACGCTGGAACCAGCGTTCAGCGATGGCGCGCTGCCCGAAATGGTGCTGCCGCTGATCGATCCGCCAACCGGATCGCTTTCGTCCGCGCCGGCGGCGTTGTCATCTTCAAGCGTCGCAGCGCCGCCGCAGCTGGTGCCCGATCGCATGCTGCCAGCCACAAAGCTTACATTTCCAGGCAGGCTGTCGCTCAGCGCAATCGTGCTGGCGCTGGAGCTACCATCGTTGGTGATGGTCAAGCAGTAGCGCATGCTGGCTCCAGGCATTGCCTTGGGATTGGTGGTTCCGTTGACCGGGTCGGTAAGGACGGTGCTCATCTTGGTTACGTTGACGTTGGGCACTGGCCGGCACAGGGTGATATCGTGGATCGAAATGGCTTGTGCGCCGGGATTACTTGGGGCCAGCGAATGATTGCCATACTGGATCACGATCTGGTCGACCGGGCTGGTGAAGGTCACCACCACGTTGCCGTTGGCCTGGGGATCGCTGGATGTGCCATCGCCAAAGGCGCTGTTGCCGATCACATAATTGGAGATCCCGTTGGTCAGCGTGGGGATCACAGCTACGCCGTTCAAGTACCCGGTAACGGTGACTTTGTCGGCGAACTGGCCGGCTCCATAGTCGACATCAAACAGGCGAAATTGTGCACCCTGTGCCGCCGTTCCCAGCGAGATTGTGGTGGTCACTACCTGACTGGTGTTGGTCATATCGACGAGCTGGGCCAACGAGAACTGAGCTGGCGAATAGCCGCCTGCAATCACGGACTGCCGGGTTGGTGATTGCCCGCCCAAGGCGCTGTCATTGAGGAAGACTCCTGGGTTGGTGATCCCAAAATTTACGGTGCCGATCCCGGTCAGCGTGTAACTGTTGGAAGTAGCCCCGGCGTTCCATGAAACGCTGTCCCAGTCGAACACGGAGGTGCCAGCGGCGCAGGTCAGTGTCGGTGCACTTCCGGCGGTGCGAGTGGCATTGGCGGTGAAGGTCGCAGTTGCCCGATCATCCTCTCCGTTGACCCCGTTGTTCGGCGTTGAATCGCTATCGACGACCGATGAGCTATAGACTTCGGCCGTATTGGTAACGCTCGTCCCGTTGCTGGCGGTTACGATCGCGGTGATCGTCAGCGATGCATTTGCGCCGATTCCCAAGCTGCCGACTGTCCAGTCTCCGGTGGAGGAATTGTAGCTTCCTGCTGTGGCGGTTGCGCTCACAAACGACAGTCCGCTGGGCAGTGCATCGCGGACTACCACGCTCGCTGGATCGATCGAACTTGCCGAATTGGCGACGGTCAGTGTGTAAGTTACGGTTGAGCCGGCAGCCGGAGCCGTGTTGCTGAGCGACATCGCCAGCGAAAGATCGGCAAAGGTGGTGCCGGTGATGTAAAGATCGGACCGGGTGAAAGTGCCGGTATCAGCGACGGCGCCATCGCAGATTGTCAGCGTCCAGGTTCCTGCCGATGTCTGGCCATTGAAGGCGGAAAGCGGGCTGCTTGGCTGGAATGAGTGTGCGTAGGGGGGAACCGCTGCAACCGAATCATTGCTGAAGGAATTGTGGTTGGTGATCGATTGGAATGCCGCATCGTTGAACAGATCAGACAGATTGTCGCCGTCGCCGGCGGTAAAGTTCATCAGCGAAACCACTGTGCCGGCCGGAGAGGTCAGGGTCACATCCAGATCGGCGCGAAACGTATGGCCAAGCGCTACGCCGATATCCACATCGGTGATGATAAGGTTTCCGGTCACGTTGAAAGTGCGGATCAGCGGCGCGCCGCCGCAGGTCAGATCATCAATCGCACCGCTGACCGAATTGGTGTACTGGTTGGTTACGGCCAGCGCAGCTGTACCCGTGCTGCTTAGCACCATGGCGATAAGCCAAACCAGCGCGCGCGCAATGCAGCGGACCATGCGAGACGGAGCGGCGAAGTTCATCCCGTCCTTTTGCCGCAGTCATGGCTAAGGCAGGGTTGCCGGGGGGCTAAGTGCTAGTCCCTGGTTTTCGTCCAATCGCCGCAGGTTGCCATCCATAATGCAGTTCCCGCAATCGCAGCGGTTTCACCGCGCAGAATTCGCGGGCCAAGGGTAATCGCGTGGGCATGGGACACGGCGCGAATGGCGGTGCGCTCAGCCGCGTCAAAGCCGCCTTCGGGGCCAGTGAGGAGGGCGGCCGGGCCGGGATTTGCGGCGAAGCGCTGCACGGCAGGATCGCCGCCGCTTTCATCAGCAAAGAACAGCGCGCAGGCCGGGTCCCAGTGTTTCAGCATGGCGTCCAGTCTGATCGGCGCGGCGATCTGGGGAAGCGCGGTGCGGGCACATTGTTCGGCGGCCTCGATCAGGATCGCGCGGGCACGGTCAAGGTTGAGCTTGTCCGCCACGCAGCGCCGGGTCAACACCGGCTGGATGGTCCGCACACCCAGTTCGCAGGCCTTTTCCAGCACCAGATCGAACCGATCCTTCTTGAGCAGCGCCGCGCACAATGTGAAATCGGGCACCTGTTCGCGCGGGCGCAGCAATGCCTCGCAAGTAACCTGCACTTCGCGCTTGCCAGCATCGACTACCCGCGCGGCCCATTCACCGGTCAGATCATCGCACAGCACCACTGCATCGCCCGCGGCGATCCGCATGACGCGCGAGAGGTAGTGCGCTTGCGGTCCCTCAATCGTCAGCTGCGCGCCAGCGGCAAGCTCTTGGGCAACAAACAGTCGCGGTGTACTCTTGGGCGGCCAGGCGGGGGTGGCGGGCATGGATATGCTCTAGCGGAATTTCACCGCGCGGCTAGATAGCGAATATGTCTGCACCCGTCGAAATCGTTCCCGATACCGAACATAAAGGACTTGTCGCTGCCTTGCCGCAGCCGCTGCGCGATTATGCCCAGCTGGCCCGGTTTGACCGGCCGATCGGCTGGTGGCTGCTGTTCTGGCCGTGCGCCTGGGGCCTGCTGCTGGCCGGCGGGCAGGGGCAGTGGGCGCTGCTGGCATGGCTGCTGCTCGGCTCCATCGCGATGCGCGGGGCGGGGTGTGTCTATAACGATATCGTCGATGCCGATCTGGACCGGCAGGTTGCGCGCACTGCGCTGCGCCCTGTCGCCAGTGACCGGGTCAGCAAGCGCGCGGCGTGGGGCTGGCTGGTGCTGCTGTGCCTGATCGGGCTGGTGGTCCTACTGCAATTGCGCTGGCAGGCGCAACTGGTGGCGCTGGGCAGTCTGGCCTTGGTGGCGGCCTATCCGTTCATGAAGCGGATCATGGGCTTTCCGCAGGCCTGGCTGGGGCTGGTGTTCACCTGGGGCGTTCCAGTCGGCTGGGTGGCTTTGCGCAGTGACCGGCTGGATGTGATGGCCGCGCTTTATGCCGGGGCAGTGCTGTGGTGCGTGGGCTATGACACGATCTATGCCTGCCAGGACCGCGAGGACGATGCCATGGTCGGGATAGGATCAAGCGCGCTGACTTTGGGCAAGCACCTGCGCGCCGGGGTGGCGGGGTTCTATGCCGGAGCCGTTGCGCTGTGGGCGCTGGCGGTCTGGCTGCTGCGGCCCGATCCACTGGCGCTGCTTGCGCTTTTGCCCGGTGCGGCGCACCTTGGCTGGCAGGTTTTGACGCTGGAGGATGGCGATGCCGATAATGCCCTTGCGCGGTTCCGTTCCAACCGCTCGCTTGGCCTGCTGGTCGCGGCGGCCTGCTGGGTGGTTGGCAATGCGTAGCGCGGTGCTGGCCGGGTTGGTCTTGTTGGCGGGGTGCGACCGCACGGCAAGCGTGCCTGTTGTTGAAGCAACCAGTGATGCAGCCACCGTGCTGGCTTCGCAAGTCGCCGAAGTGACCGCCAAGCCTAGCAGTTTGGTTGTGCCACCTACTCTTAGCGTCCTGCCAAGGCACGCTTTTGGTACTGAGCCCTTCTGGTCATTCGAGATTCGTCCGGACACGTTGCGATATTCAACCCCTGAGGTGATGGACATCGAACTGAAGGCGAACTTGGAGCAGAAGGACGGTATTTTTCGCTTTACGGCGGTGCTTCAGGGCAAGCCGATCGTGCTCAAAATCGAAGCTGGCGAGTGCAGCGATGGGATGAGTGACAATCTCTATCCCTACAAGGCTGAGTTTACTTGGAGAGGTAAGACCGAGCGCGGCTGTGCAAAGCTGACCTAGCAATGTGCAACCTCTACCGCATGACCAAAGGCACCGCCGAGGTGGCCAAGCTATTCGAAGTCGAGCCCGATCTTGCGGCCAACTACGCGGCTGAAGTCTATCCCGGATATCCCGGGCTGGTGATGGCCAATGGCCGGGCGCAGTCGATGAGCTGGGGGTTCCCGCTGGTGCTGAAAGGCAAACAGGGCCAGCCGCTCAAGCCCAAGCCTGTTACCAATGCCCGCGATGACAAACTGCAAACGGGCTTCTGGCGTGACAGCTTTGTCCACCGCCGCTGTCTGATCCCGGTGACGCAGTGGGCTGAGCCACAGGGCGCTGCCGGGCAGATGACCCGCAGCTGGTATTCGCTGCCAGACCGCGAGGTGATTGCGGTCGCCGGGCTATGGCGCAGCACTGCCGAATGGGGCCCGTGCTACACCATGGTTATGGCCGATAGCTCGCCCCAGATGGCCCAGGTGCATGATCGGATGCCGGTTATTCTTGAGCCCGGCGAATGGGACCAATGGGTGAGCGGATCGGCCGATGATGTGCTGGCGCTGGTCCGAACCTGGCCCGGGCCGCTGATTGCCGATCACACTGCGGATCGTTGGGTAACGGGCAGGCCCTAAACCGCCGCCAACCTGAAGGCCAGTTCCTCCCACAACTGCGGGCTGGCCGCGCCGATCAACCCCGGCAGGTGTGCTTCATCTACCCGGTAGGCCCGCCCATCGGGCCGCGCCGCCATGCCGCCGGCTTCATTCACAAACAGCACGCCGGCAGCATGATCCCAGGCCAAAGTGCGTTCAAAGATCGAGCAATCGTTCACCCCCAGCACCAGCCGGGGATATTGTTCTGCGGCGCAGCGCGGAATATCGGTGAGGGTATAGTGCGGGGCGATATGGTCCTTCATTGCCTGGCGTTTTGCAGGGTCCATGAAGACCAGGCTGATCGCGGCGATGGGCGGCTGTGCTCCGGTGGTTTGTGCCGTAATCCGATCTTCGCCGATGAACGCGCCAGCGCCGTGGTGGGCGTGGGCCAACCGCCCGCTCAGCGGATCATAGATCCACCCGGCCACCGTCTCCCCGGCTTGCGATAGCGCAACCATAACCCCGAACGGCGGCTTTCCGGCGGCATAATTGTTGGTTCCGTCGATCGGATCGATGATCCAGCACAGCGCGTCGCCCAGCCGGTTTAGCAGGGCAGGATCGGCATGGGCGGCTTCCTCGCCCACGATTGCCGCTTCGGGCAGCAGACTGGCAAGGCCCTCGGCCAAGATCAGTTCGGCCTCCTTGTCAGCAATTGTTACAACATCATCAGCCGCCTTGGCATCGATCTGATCGGCGCTGAGCGACTGATAGCGCGGCATGATTGCGCGGTTTGACGCTTGCTGCAGGATTGCGGACACCGGCCCGGTCAGCCCAATCGTCAACTCCGGTAATCCGCGTTGATCGAGATATAACCGTGGGTCAGATCGCAGGTCCACACGGTGGCGCGGCCTTCGCCGATGCCCAGATCAACCTCGATGCTGATATCGCGGCCCTGAAGGTGGGCGGCAACCGGGGCTTCGTCATAATCCGCCAGCGGCTGGCCTTCGCGGGCGCACCAGGTGCCGCCAAATCCGATCGAGAGCCGATCACGATCAGCCGGTTCGCCGGCCTTGCCCACGGCCATCACAACCCGGCCCCAATTGGCGTCCTCACCGGCAATCGCGGTTTTGACCAGCGGCGAGTTGGCCACGGCCAGGCCAATTACCCGCGCGCTTTCGTCCGAAACCGCGCCGGTAACTGAAACCGCGATGAACTTTTGCGCGCCTTCACCATCGCGCACTACCAGATGGGCCAGTTGGCGGCAGACATCGTGCAGCGCGGCGGCGAAAGCATCGGCGCCGGGGCTGTCAAACGATCCGAGCACGGCATTGCCAGCCGCGCCGGTGGCAAAGGCCAGCACGCTATCGCTGGTTGAAGTATCGCTATCCACGGTGATGCAGTTGAAAGTGTTCTTGTTGGCCGCGCTCAGCAATTGCTGCAGAAACGCCGGGGCCACTGCGCAATCGGTGAAGATGTAGCCCAGCATGGTCGCCATATCGGGCGCGATCATCCCGCTGCCCTTGATGATTGCGCACAGCGTGATGGTTTTGCCATCAACCACCGCGGTGGCCATGGCGCCCTTGGCAAATGTATCAGTGGTCCCGATGGTGTTTGCGGCATCTTCCCAGCCGCAAGCATCGGCCAGCAGCGCGGCCTTGATCCCGGCCTGCGCCTTGTCCTTGGGCAGGGGCACCCCGATCACCCCGGTGGAGGAGACGAAGACCTGCTCTTGCGGGCAGCCAAGCGCACCCGCCACTTGCCCCATGATCGCTTCCACCGCCTCGCGCCCGCGATAGCCGGTGAAGGCGTTTGAATTGCCGGCATTGACCACCAAGGCCCGCGCCCGGCCCTGCTTGATATTGTCGCGGCCAAGTTCGACCTCGCTGGAACAACAGACATTGCGGGTGAACACCCCGGCCACCGCGGTGCCCTCGGCCAGTTCGGCATAGGTCAGATCACAGCGATCGTGTTCCTTGGCCCAGTCCTTGTAGCCGGCGCGCGCCACACGCAGCGTGACCCCGGCTATCGGCGGCATTGCAGGAAACGGCTGGGCGAGGGGGGAAGAGGTGTCAGACATGGTCTTGCCGCCTTAGGTTTGCCGGGCGCAGCGGACAAGTGCTTGTGCAGCATGAGCGGGGTGCTAGTTTGGAACTATCGCTTGAGGGGAGTCGCGCATGCGTTTGGTAATGGCTGGAATTCTGATCGGTGGCGTTACCGTCACCGCCGCACCAGCGCAGGCCCAGGGCAACTGGACGCCGCAGGCCAGCCCAGTGCCCGCGCCGCCGCCGGTTTACTATCCGCCGCCGGCACCACCGCCGATACCCAAGCCGCCAAGCTCAACCAAAGCGCGCGTGGCGATGCCGGCTGAAAATCCTGGAACCTGGGCTACCAACGACGATTATCCCGCAGAATCGCTGAGGGCGGGTGAGCTGGGCACAACCGCCTTTCGGTTGACAATCGACACGACAGGCAAGGTTTCGCGCTGCGATGTAACTTCATCAAGCGGCCATTCACGCCTTGATGAAACGACGTGCCGCTTGATGGCCGAGCGCGGATTGTTCACGCCCGCTGTTGATGCCAAGGGCAAGCCCACCACAGGATCATGGTCCAGCCGATTCCGGTGGGTCATTCCCGACAATAAGATGCCTGTAAGTCTGGGCGCGCCGTTCAAGCGTGTGCAGTCTTTCATCATCGAAGCCGATGGCACAGTTAGTGAATGCAAGTTTACATTGAATGGGGTGGCCGAGCCGGTCGAATCTCCCGGCAACCCTTGCAGTCATGGCGCTGTATTCGCGCCCTATACCGACGCTGCGGGCAAACCCGTGCGTCGGTTGATGGTGCTTACGATTGAAGCGACTGTCACCGATCCCGATGCCCCGCCGCCGGTTGTTGTCCCTGCCGCTGCGCCTGCTCCAAAGCGGCGCAAGCCTTGATCACTTTGCCAGTTGCAGCAAGGCCATCGGCGCGGCCGGGTTCTGGATGTTCATTTTCCATTCCAGCCGCTGGCCGGCCGGATCGACTTTGGGGCCGTCTTCGGTGTTGTTGGCCAGGATTGCGGCGTCGGAGGTCAGGGTGAAGGTGCCGTCAAATTTTGGGATACCTGGCAGGTTTTTGCCATCATCGCCTGAAGCGGCCATCCCCGCGGCAAGGCTGCCCATGCCAAGGCTTTTTGCGCCCGCGCCGCTGTTGTCTTCCATGATCGGTGAGTTGATCCGGACCGTTCCATCGGCGCGGCGATTGATTACCAGAAACGGCGTAACCGCAGCCATCCGCTCAATCGAAGGGAACGCAAAATCATGATCGAGCCGGGATGAGATCGTAAAATCAACCTCATAGACCCCATCGCCCTTGTAGGTAACAGTGCGCCATCCGGCCTGCTTGCGCAGCCGCGCCGCCAGCTCTTCGCCGGCCTTGGGGTCGTTCGGATCAATCCCGCCCATCAGCATCGTCATCGCATCGCCGCGTTCTTTTTCGCTCTTGGCTGCGTTTTTCTGGTCTTCCTCCCAGACGGCCTTTTGTTCCGCGATTTCAGCCTTGGTGCACTCACGCTCCTCACCCTTCTTCTCATCGAAGCAGGTGGTAGGTTCGAATGCTGGTTGACCCGCTTCGCCCATTTTGGCCATGTCCATCAGCTTGGTCAGCCCCAGCACCAGGATTTCGCCCTTGTAGCTATAGGTAAAGCGGCCGTCCTTGCGCAGATCCAGCGTCTCAGCGAATTTGCCGGGCAAAACAAAACATGCCGCCAGCGCAAGCGAGAGCACGGCGGCAAATCCGGCAGCGGCGATCCGGCGCAGGTTGAGCGGCATGGTCATGAAGCAAATCCCCGATAAGGTAATGGGCGTCAGGTGCGAGTTGCAGCAGCGTATAGCGCGATTGCTGCGGCATTGGAAACGTTGAGACTTTCGATCGCGCTGCTGATCGGCAGGCGGGCAATTGCATCGCAGTGCTGGGTGATATTGTGACGCATCCCATCGCCTTCAGCCCCCAGCACCAGCGCGACCGGCCCGGCTGGCAATGCCTCTGCCAAAGTTGATTTTCCGGTCCCGGCCAGCCCGATCCGCCAATATCCGGCCTCGGCAATTTCTTCGAGTGCGCGGGCCAGGTTGACCACGCGGACCCACGGCACGGTCTCCAGCGCGCCCGATGCGCTTTTGGCCAAGGTGCCCGATTCGGGCGGAGAATGGCGATCCTGGGTGATGATCGCAGCCGCACCAAAGGCCGCCGCAGAACGCATGATCGCGCCAACATTGTGCGGATCGGTAACCTGATCCAGAACCACCAGCGGGCGGGCCGGATCGCCATCCAGCACCTGATCGATGAACACATCTTCCAGCCCATCGCAATCCAGCACCAGCCCCTGGTGCGGCGCATCGCGCGCGACCAGCCGGGCCAGATCGGCTGCCGATGCCCATTCAACCGAAAAATCGCTGGGCAGTTCGCCATCAAGGCTGGCCACGCCTTCGCGGGTCGCCCACAATTTGCGGTGATTGCGCTCAGGGTTGAGCAAAGCGGCTTCTACCGCATGGCGGCCCCACAGCCGCACGGCACCGGTGCTGGCACGGCCAGATCCGCGCCCGCCCTTCATCCGCCCGGCGCGGCCGCGCAGCGCGCGCGATGGTTTGTCTTCGGGGCGGCGGGTCATGAGTGATTGTCCTTGTGCATGGCGCTTCCCTGCCAGCGCGAAGGGCCGGGGGCAAGGGATGAAGCTGGGTGGTGGACAGGGCTGGATTCGAACCAGCGTACGCTCTCGCGGGCAGATTTACAGTCTGCTGCCATTAACCACTCGGCCACCTGTCCACACCAGCTTGCCGGTGTCGGGTTGCCCCGATGTATGCTGCCCACAATAGGGGCATCCGGCCGAGGAAGCGCGCCAATGCCGAAGCGCGCGCGTGGTGTCAATGGGGGAATGGGGGCGAATGGCTTGCGGGCGGGGCTGCCCAGCGGTAGAGCACCCGGCTATGAGCGCTATCACCCCTGTTATTTCCGCCACCGGCCTTTTCACCCCGCCGGATTCGATCAGCAACGAAGAGCTGGTCACCTGCTACAATGCCTATGCGCAAGGCTACAATGCCGATCACGCGGCGCAAATAGCTGAAGGCAGCGTGGCCGAATTGGCGCTCAGCTCGGTTGAATTCATCGAGAAGGCCAGCGGCGTCAAATCGCGTTTCGTGATGAGCAAGGCTTCGCTGCTTGATCCCGAAGTAATGGTTCCGCGTTGGCCAGAGCGGCCGAACGAGGACATTTCGGTGATGGCTGAAATGGGCGTGGCGGCTGCGCGTGATGCGCTGGCGCGGGCCGGGCGCGATCCGAAAGACGTTGATGCAGTGCTGTGTGCAGCATCAAATATGCAGCGGCCTTATCCAGCCATGGCGATTGAAATTCAGGAAGCTCTGGGAATCGAAGGCTTCGCCTTTGACATGAATGTCGCCTGTTCTTCGGCAACGTTCGGGATCCAGACTGCGGCCGATTTTGTCCGATCGGGTAATGCCCGTTCGGTGCTGGTAATCAGCCCTGAGATTTGCACCGGCCACAACAATATGCGCAACCGCGATAGCCATTTCATCTTTGGTGATGTGGCCACGGCCGTTCTGGTGGAGTCCAAGGATATGGCCCCAGCGGCGCACTGGGATATCGTCGGAACCCGGTTGAAGACGGTCTATTCGAACAACATCCGCAACAATTTCGGTTTCCTCAACTGTGCTTCGCCCGAGACTATCGGTGCGCCTGACAAGCTGTTTATCCAGGAAGGCCGCAAGGTTTTCAAGGAAGTGGTGCCGATGGTATCGGCAATGATCGCCGATCATGCCGGGGCGTTGGGGATTGACCCGGCCGGGCTGCGTCGGTTGTGGCTGCATCAGGCCAACCAGGGGATGAACCGGTTGATATCGCAGCGCGTGCTGGGCCATGAAGCCAGCGAGGATGAAAGCCCGACCGTGCTGGATACCTATGGCAATACCTCCAGCGCAGGCTCGATCATCGCATTCCACCAGAACAGCGAAGATCTGGTGGCCGGCGATGTGGGTGTGATCTGTTCCTTCGGTGCGGGCTATTCGGCCGGAACCGTTTTTGTGCGGAAGGCCGCCTGATGGCTGGTGATATTCTTGACAATCGCGGCCGCGGTGAAGCCAGCTGGGGCTGGCCTTCAACGCACCCCGAAGGCCGCAAATTCATGCTGATTGCTGCGATTGTGGCGGCCGGCTGCGCCTGGATGGCGTGGGAAACGCTGGCCTGGCCGCTTGCCGCGCTGGTCCCGGCAATCGGCGCTTTTTTCCGCGATCCAAAGCGGGTTACGCCGCTGGGCGATAATTTGGTGGTTGCCCCGGCCGATGGCCTGATCACGCTGATCCGGCAGGTCGATCCGCCGCGCGAACTGGTCCAGGACGATGGCACTGGCCAGCCCGGCTTGCCCAATGCGCCGATGACCCGGATCTCGATTTTCATGAGCGTGTTCGATGTCCACATCAACCGCGCGCCGATTGGCGGCACGGTACGCAGGGTGGTCTATATTGCCGGAAGTATGGTGAACGCCAGTCTCGACAAAGCCAGTGAAGAAAATGAGCGCCAGCATCTGTTGATCGAACGCGCCGATGGCCGGGCGATTGCCTTTACCCAGATTGCCGGGTTGATTGCGCGGCGGATCGTGCCGTTTGTCAAACCGGGCGATATGGTTGCGGCCGGTCAGCGGATCGGCCTGATCCGGTTTGGCAGCCGGGTTGATGTCTATCTGCCCGCCGGGACAGAGCCCAAGGTGCTGATCGGGCAGCGCACGATTGCCGGTGAAACCGTGCTGGCCGAATTGGGCGCAGCCATGCTGATCGAGGGTGTGCGTCAGTGAGCAATGATGGTCCTCGCGCTGGCGGGCTGACCCTGCGGGCCATGGTGCCCAATGCAATTACGGCTGCGGCACTGTGCGCCGGGCTAACGGGGATCCGGTTCGCGATCACCGGCGATTTTGACAAGGCGGTGCTGGCGATCGTGGTCGCAGGCATGCTTGATGGGCTTGATGGGCGAATAGCGCGGCTGCTCAAGGCGCAATCGCGGTTTGGCGCAGAGCTGGATAGTCTGGCCGACAATGTCTCGTTCGGGGTGGCTCCGGCATTGATCCTGTTTTTGTGGTCGCTGGAACAATTGCCCCGGATCGGCTGGTTTGCAGCGCTGGCCTATGCGATTGCCTGCGCACTGCGGCTGGCCCGGTTCAACGCCCGGATCGATCTGGCGGATGAGCCGCGTAAGGCTGCAGGGTTCTTTACCGGGGTTCCTGCGCCGGCCGGGGCAGGGTTGGTGTTCTTGCCGATGTATTTGTGGATGGTATCGGACAACGCCCAGTTCCGCGATCCATGGCTGGTCAGTCTGTGGTTGGTGGCGATGGCCTTTTTGATGATTTCCAGCCTTGCGACGCTGAGCTGGGGGAAATTGCGCCCACGCAAAAGCCTGCGTCTGGCGCTGATATTGCTGGTTGGATTGACTGCGGCGGGCTTGATCGCCGAACCGTGGTGGACGCTTATCGGGATCAGTGCTGTCTATCTGGCCTTGCTGCCAGTGGGGACAATCCTGTTTGCACGGTTCAAGCGGCAGCGCGCAGCGGCGCCGGGATCCGAGCCGGCCTGATCGGCAGCGCAATTACATTGCTGTTGCGGATCACGATCACTTCACGGATTGTATAGCGCAGCTCGCGGGTTTGCGGCGCGCTATCCAATGCCTGACGGATTGCGGAAACCCGTGGCAAAGCCGCCCTGACCGATCCGATCAGCGATCCAAACGCGATCAATCCCGAAACAGCCAGCAACAGTGCAAATTCAACCGTGAACATCATGCGTTCCTTTTCTGCTGCCTGTGTACAGACTTGTGGATAGACCGTGGATGAACTATACCGTTTCCAGTTTGTTCTCCTGTCGCCATATGTTCTTGATATGTTCCGTATGTCAAGCGGCGAATTAGACCGGCGGCAACTTTTTACCAAAACTCTGCTGGATTTTGCGCAATGGCGCGGCTATGGGCGCGCAGCCTGCATGGTTCAGCACACCGCTGCGCCACAGGCAAATCCACATGGGATGCGACTTGCATACCGGTGCCGCAGCGGGCCAATACCGCACGGTTCCAGCATCCCAGAGGTTGAACCGGAAGGAATTTCTTATGGCGGCTCCCGTCGTAACCATGCAGCAATTGATTGAGGCCGGCGCACACTTCGGCCACCAGACCCACCGCTGGAACCCGCGGATGAAGCCGTACATCTTCGGCGCCCGCAATGGGGTTCACATCCTTGATCTGTCGCAGACCGTGCCGTTGTTCGCCCGCGCGTTGGAATTCATCGACGCCACTGTCCGCGCTGGCGGAAAGGTGTTGTTTGTAGGTACCAAGCGCCAGGCGCAGGAACCGATTGCCCAGTCCGCGCGCCAGTGCGGTCAGCACTTCGTCAACCACCGCTGGCTGGGCGGCATGCTGACCAACTGGAAGACCATTTCGGGTTCGATCAAGCGCATGAAGACGCTGGAAGAACAGCTTTCGGGTGATACTGCCGGCCTGACCAAGAAGGAAGTCCTTCAGCTGACCCGCGAACGCGACAAGCTGGAGCTTTCGCTGGGCGGCATCCGCGATATGGGCGGTATTCCCGACGTGATGTTCGTGATCGATGCCAACAAGGAAGAGCTGGCAATCAAGGAAGCCAACGTGCTGGGTATTCCGGTTGTGGCGATCCTCGATTCGAACGTTTCGCCTGATGGCATTGCCTTCCCGATCCCGGCGAATGACGATGCCAGCCGCGCTGTGCGGCTGTATTGCGATGCCGTTGCCGCTGCTGCGACCAAGGGCCGCCAGGATGGCGTTATCGATTCGGGCGTTGATGTTGGCGCACTGGAAGTTGCTCCGGTTGAAATCGCGCTGGTTGAAGCACCGGTTGCTGAAGAAGCTTCCGCTGTTGAAGCAGCCCCGGTTGCCGAAGAAGCACCTGCCGCTGAGGAAACTCCGGCTGTCGAAGAAGCTCCGGTTGCTGAAGTAGCAGCTGCTGAAGAACCCGCAGCCGAGGCCTGAGGCCTGATAACAAAACTGTTGTGTGCCGGGGCCAATGGCCCTGGCCACCAGTCTAATTCAAGAAGGACAAGTCCGATGGCTTACACTGCCACTGACGTAAAGAACCTGCGTGAGCGCACCGGCGCCGGCATGATGGATTGCAAGAAGGCCTTGGACGAAACCAATGGCGATATGGAAACTGCAGTGGATTTGCTGCGGGCCAAGGGCCTTGCCGCCGTCGCCAAGAAGTCCAGCCGTACAGCGGCTGAAGGCCTGGTTGGCGTGGCCGTTTCCGGGACGAAGGGCGTTGCTGTCGAAGTGAACTCGGAAACCGATTTCGTCGCCAAGAACGATCAGTTTCAGGATTTCGTGCGCAAGACCACCGAAGTCGCGCTCGGCGCCGGCTCGGACGATGTCGATGCGCTGAAGGCATCGGCCTATCCGGGTGGCGGCACCGTGGCTGATACCCTGACCGCCAACGTTGCGACCATCGGTGAAAACCAGCAGGTCCGCCGAATGAAGACTGTTTCGGTTTCTGCCGGTCTGGTCGTGCCCTATATGCACAATGCCGCCGCGCCGATGCTCGGCAAGATTGGCGTGCTGGTTGCGCTTGAATCCGAAGCCGGTGCCGATGTGCTCGAGCCGCTTGGCAAGCAGATCGCGATGCACATCGCCGCGGCTTTCCCGCAGGCGCTTTCGGCTGATGATCTCGATCCCGAAGTGCTGGCGCGTGAGCGCAAGATTGCGCTGGAAAAGGCCGTCGAGGAAGCCACCACGAGCGGCAAGCAGATCCCGGACGACATCCTCGCCAAGCGCGCCGATGGCGCCGCCGCGAAATTCGCCAAGGACAACGCGCTGCTTAGCCAGGTGTTCGTGATGGACAACAAGACCCCGATCGCCCAGGTCGTCGAGCAGGCCGGCAAGGCCGCAGGCACCAAGATCGTGCTGACGGACTATGTCCGCTTTCAGCTGGGCGAAGGCATCGAAAAGGTTGAGACCGATTTCGCGGCCGAAGTTGCAGCGGCCGCCGGCTTGAGCTGAGCTCTTCGCTGTGAATATCGAAAAGGGCGTAGGCAGCGATGCTTGCGCCCTTTCCATATGAATTCGCCGTGCAGTTCTTGGCATTGCCATGCCATCGGTATAAGGCCGCTCAAACCCTTCGAGAGCGATGCAACACCCCATGCCGAAACCCGCCTACAAACGCATCCTTCTAAAGCTTTCGGGCGAAGTGCTGATGGGCAACCAGCAGTTCGGGATCGATCCCGAATTCGTGGCAGAGCTGGCCAAGGAAGTGAAGGCGGCGCAGGAAACCGGGCTGGATATCTGTCTGGTGATTGGCGGCGGTAATATCTTTCGCGGGATGGCCGGCGCGGCCAAGGGGATGGACCGGGCCCAGGCTGATTACATGGGCATGCTGGCCACCGTGATGAATGCGCTGGCAATGCAGAACGCGCTTGAACAGATCGGCGTCCATACCAGGGTGCAAAGCGCGGTTGAGATGGACAAGGTCTGTGAGCCGGTGATCCGCCGCCGGGCCGAACGGCACCTTGAAAAAGGCCGGGTGGTTATCTTTGCCGCAGGCGTTGGCGCGCCCTATTTCACCACCGATAGCGGGGCGGCTTTGCGCGCGGCTGAAATGCAGTGCGATGCGCTGCTCAAGGGCACGTCAGTAGATGGGATTTATGACAGCGATCCCAAAACCAATCCCGCAGCCAAACGTTATGATTCAGTCGATTATGATACGGTTCTGGCACAGAACCTGAAAGTTATGGATGCCAGCGCCGTGGCGCTGTGCCGTGATAACAACATACCGATCGTCGTCTTCTCGATCCGCGAAAAGGGCAACCTGGCCAAGGTGCTGCGCGGCGAGGGAACGCAGACACTTGTGAAAAAGGGGTAAGGGCATGGCCAAATATGACAAGGCCGATCTTGAGCGCAGAATGAAGGGCGCGGTGGATTCGCTCCGCAGCGATCTGAACGGCCTGCGCACCGGCCGGGCCAACACCGGCCTGCTCGATCCGATCACGGTAGAGGTTTACGGCAGCCAGATGCCGCTCAGCCAGGTTGCGACCGTTTCTGCGCCTGAACCGCGCATGCTTTCTGTGCAGGTCTGGGATAAATCGAACGTGACCCCGGTGGAAAAGGCGATCCGTTCGGCCGGGCTTGGGCTCAACCCGATCAACGATGGCAACACTATCCGTCTGCCGATCCCGGATCTTACCGAGGAACGCCGCAAGGAACTGGCCAAGCTGGCGCATTCCTATGCCGAAAAGGCCCGGATCGCGATCCGCAATGTGCGGCGTGACGGGATGGACAACCTCAAGGCCGATGAGAACAAGAAGGAAATTTCCGAGGACGATCGCAAGCGCGGCGAAACCGAGGTGCAGAAGCTGACCGATGATGTGATCAAGGAAGCCGATGCCGTCGCCGCCCAGAAAGAACAGGAAATTCTTGGCAAGTGACGGTTGAGCGCGCCACCCATGGCGCGCGCCATGTCGCCATCATTATGGATGGCAACGGGCGGTGGGCCAAGAAGCGCCATTTGCCGCGCGCGGTGGGCCATCAGCGCGGGGTTGAGGCGGTTCGCAGCGTCAGCCGGGCGGCCCGAGCGATGGGGCTTGAGGCATTGACCCTCTATGCCTTCAGCACCGAAAACTGGAGCCGCCCGGAAGACGAGGTTTCGGCCCTGATGGGGCTTTTGAAGCACTTCATCCAAAGCGATCTTGCAGAATTCGTTCGCGATAACGTGCGGCTGCGGATCCTTGGCGAATGGCGCGCATTGGCCCCCGATCTGGTTGCGCTGATCGAAGACGCTCTGGAACAGACTGCCGCCAACACCGGCCCGGCGCTGGTGGTTGCACTCAACTATGGCGCGCAGGACGAGATTGCCCGCGCTGCGACCAAGGCTGCGGCCAAAGGCGCGGTAACAATCGGCAGCATAGAGGCAGAGCTGGATACAGCCGGCTTGCCGCCACTTGATCTGCTGATCCGCACCTCGGGCGAAGTGCG
Source organism: Novosphingobium sp. (assembly GCF_040079535.1). Lineage (GTDB taxonomy): Bacteria > Pseudomonadota > Alphaproteobacteria > Sphingomonadales > Sphingomonadaceae > Novosphingobium. The sequence continues at coordinate 19,963 of NZ_JBEBKB010000008.1, forward strand.
GCTTTCCAACTTCCTGCTGTGGCAGGCGGCCTATGCCGAAATGATTTTCACCGATGTGCTGTGGCCCGATTTCAGCCCAGCGCATCTGCACGATGCCCTGGCCGAATTTGCCGAGCGGGAGCGGCGCTATGGCGGACGCTGATGCTCCTGCCAAAAGGAGCGACCTTCCAGTTCGCCTGGCCTCGGCCATTGTCATGGCCGCGGTGGCGGGCGGTGCTGTCTGGGCTGGGGGCCTCGTGTTTTCGCTGTTCCTGCTGGCGTTGGCGGGCGGATTGATCTGGGAATGGTGGGGGCTGGTTTCCAGGATTGCCAAGTCCCCGTTTGGGCTGATCGGTGCGATGCTGCTTGGCGTTGGCTATATCGGCTGGGCGCTGAAAGTGGTGCATTGGCTGTGGGTTGCACCGCATGCCAATAGCTTTGCTGCGTTCCTGTTTGTGGTAACGGCAGTGATGGTTGTGGGGGTTGATGTTGGGGCCTATTTCACCGGTCGCACGTTTGGCGGTCCCAAGATTGCACCAAGGATCAGTCCGTCGAAAACCTGGTCCGGGCTGCTGGGCGGGATGCTTGGCGCATCGCTGATCGGGCTTGGTGCGATCAGCTTTCGCAGCACCGCGCCAGATCTGTGGAAGCTGCAGATCCTGGCTGTGATTTTTGCCATACTGGTCGCCGTGATTGCGCAGAGCGGGGATTTTCTGGAAAGCTGGATGAAGCGCAAAGCCGGGGTGAAAGATTCTGGCACCTTGATTCCCGGCCATGGCGGCTTGCTTGATCGGCTGGATGGGCACCTGATGGTCTTCGCGCTGCTGCCCTTCGTTGTCGGGCTTTTGCATGCTGCACCCTGGCTGTAGCGCATGACCATGCCGCATTCCATCTCGATCCTTGGCGCGACCGGTTCAATCGGCGCCTCAACGCTTGATCTGATCCGGCGCGAGCCGGGCAGGTGGCGAGTGGTGGCGTTAACCGCCAATTCCCAGGCCGCAGAACTGGCCAGATTGGCGCGCGAATTTTCGGCCGAAGTGGCGGTGGTTGCCGATGAAAGCTGCCTGGCCGATCTGCGCGCGGTGCTGGCCGGAAGCGGAATTGAAGCCGCGGGCGGGGCAGAGGCCTTGCTTGAGGCTGCGCGGCGCCCGGCGGCGATAACCGTGGCCGCGATTGTCGGCTGTGCAGGGCTGGCCGCTACTATGGCAGCGATCGAGCAAGGCGGAGTGATCGCGCTGGCCAACAAGGAAGCGCTGGTTTCTGCCGGAGAGGTGATGAAAGCCTCGGTTATGCGGCATGGCGCAACCTTGTTGCCGATGGACAGCGAGCATAACGCGATCTTCCAGTGTCTGGCCGGCAATGACATTGCCCATGTCCGCTCGATCACGCTAACCGCCAGCGGCGGCCCGCTCCGCACCTGGAATGCCGCGCAATTGGCCGCTGCCACGCGCGAACAGGCGCTAAGGCATCCCAATTGGGATATGGGCGCGAAGATTACCATCGATAGCGCCACCATGTTCAACAAGGGGCTGGAACTGATCGAGGCGCACCATTTGTTCCCGGTTGGGCTGGATAAGCTGAAAATCGTGGTTCACCCGCAATCGGTGGTTCACTCGATGGTTGAATACCGCGATGGCTCAACGTTGGCACAGCTGGGCCCTTCGGACATGCGGGTGCCGATTGCATCGTGCCTGGGCTGGCCGGCGCGGATGGACACGCCCTGCGCCCCGCTTGACCTTGCGGCGCTGGGCGAGCTGACCTTTTGCGCGCCAAATGAAGAGCTGTTCCCCGCCACGCGCCTGTGCCGCCAGGCTGCCGAAGCGGGCGGGGCAGCGGCCTTGGTGTTGAATGCCGCCAACGAAGTGGCGGTCGCCGCTTTCCTGTCCGGTCAGATCGGGTTCACCCGGATCGCCGTAATGGTTGAAAAGACGATGTCCCGATTTGGACCTGCCGCGCCCACTTCGCTTGAAGCTGTGATTGCGCTAGATGCCGAAGCGCGGGTCCATGCCCGCGCCTTGCTGGAGCTTGCCTGAATTGCTTGAATCCCCCTCTATCCTGCTGACGGTATTCGCCTTTTTGCTGATGATCGGCCCGCTGATCGTGATCCATGAACTGGGACACTATTGGGCTGGGCGGCTGTGCGGGGTGCGCGCGCTGACTTTCTCGGTCGGGTTCGGCAAGGAATTGTGGCACCGGATCGACAAGCGCGGCACCCGCTGGCGGATCGCGGCCTTTCCGCTGGGCGGCTATGTGCAATTTGCGGGCGATGCTGATCCATCAAGCCGGCCTGATCCCAGCCTTGAAGGGGCTTCGCAAGAAACGTTGAAGGGCACGCTGCCCGGGGCCACGCTGTTGCAGCGATCGTTCATCTCGTTCGCCGGGCCACTGGCCAATCTGGTGACAGCGGTACTGATTTTTGCCGGGTTTGCTGCCGTCTATGGTACGCTTTATGCTGCGCCGGTTGTTGGGCGATTTTCTGAAAAATCCGCTGCGCAGGCCGCTGGTATCCAGCTGGGAGACCGGATCGTTGCGATTGACGGGGCCCGGATTGACGAATTTTCCGATATTGCGCCGCGGGTTGCACTCTATCCCGATCAGACCGTGCGCCTTGAGGTGGAGCGGGCCGGGCGCCAGCTGGAAATTCCGGTAAAGGTTGCTTTGGTGACGGAGAAGGACCGGTTCGGTAACGAATACCAGCGCGGGCTGCTGGGGGTTGGCGGAACCAAGGTTGAAGTTCGCAAACTGGGGCCGCTTGCCGCCTTGGGTTTTGGGATTGGTGCCAGTTACGAACAGATCCGCACAACTGCCATTGCGCTGAAGCAAATGGTTGTGGGCCAGCGATCGGTGGCCGATCTTTCCGGACTGCCCCGAACCGCCAAGGTTTCGGGCGAAATGATGGCGCTGGGGTGGTTTGCCTTCGTTCAGTTCGTGGCGTTCGTTTCAATTAATTTGGCATTCATCAACCTGCTGCCAATCCCCACGTTAGACGGTGGGCACCTGGCGATGTATGCCGCGGAAGCAGTCCGCCGCAAACCGCTGGATATCCGCAGTCAGGAATTGGCGTTCCGCATCGGCATGGGCTTTGTCCTCGCGCTTGCGGTATTCGTTAACATGAACGACCTCATCCAGATGTTCCTTTAACGGGACGAACCGGGTGGGGAGGGACCGAAAACTGCGGAAGGTTGCAGCAACTTTGCTTGATCGGATGGTGCGCATGGGGCAGAGGGCGACGCTACGCCTTCAGGTTGCCACGCGGACTGCCCATGCAGACTGCAACAGCCGCAAATATTGACGGGAAATACCGTGCCGAACACTTGCCGCACCGACCACAGTTTTGCTTCAACCCGCCGGAAGCCACGGGTGGTCGTTGCCTTGCTTGCCAGCACCGTTCTGGTCAGCCTTTCCAGCCAGGCCATGGCCCAGATTGCCCCCGCAGCGGCCCCGGTCGCCGTGCCTGCCCCGGCCCCTGCCCAAGGGGTGACAATCAGCGCCGTCAACGTAGTTGGCTCGCAGCGCCTTGAGCCCGATACGATCCGGTCTTACGTCAAATTGCGGGTCGGTCAGCCCTATAGCCAGGCCAGCGCCGATCAGGCGGTGAAAGATCTGTTCGCGACCGAACTGTTCGCCAATGTCGCGATCACCAACGAAAATGGTGTCGTGACGATCGAGGTGAAGGAAAACCCGGTGATCAACCGGATCATCCTTGAAGGCAACAAGCGGATCAAGGATGAAAAGATCCTGCCGGAAATCAAGCTGGCCCCGCGCCAGATATTTACCCGGTCCAAGGTTCGCGCCGACGTTTCGCGGATTATCGAGCTGTACAAGCGCCAGGGCCGTTTCGCCGCTTCGGTTGAGCCCAAGATGGTCATGCTTGAGCAGAACCGCGTCGATATCGTTTTTGAAATCACGGAAGGTCCCAAAAGCAAGGTCCGCCGGATCAACATTCTGGGCAACGAGGCGTTTTCGGACAAAGAGCTGCACAGTGAAATGTACACCAAGCAGGCGGCTTTCTATCGCTTCATGTCATCGGGCACGACCTATGATCCCGATCGGATGGCGTTCGATCAGCAAAAACTGCGGCAGTTCTATCTGACCAAGGGCTATGCCGATTTCCGGGTGGTTTCGGCCGTGGCTGAACTTACGCCGGATAAAAAGGATTTCATCCTCACCTATGTGGTTGAGGAAGGCCCGCGTTACCGCTTTGGCGAGGTAAAGGTTGAAAGCCAGCTGCGCGATTTCGATGGTGATCGGCTGGCCTCCCAGCTGCCGATGAAGAAAGGCGATTGGTACAACGCCAAGCTGGTTGAAGATACGATTGACCGGCTCAACGATACGCTGGGCGCGTTTGGCTATGCCTTTGCCGACGTTCGGCCTGAATATTCGCGCAACAAAGACGATCTGACGATGAGTCTGACGTTCCAGATTGCCGAAGCGCCGCGCGTTTACGTCGAACGGATCGACGTGAACGGCAACACGCTGACCCAGGACAAGGTGATCCGCCGCGAATTTCGCCTTGCCGAAGGTGATGCGTTCAATTCGCTGCAGGTCAAGCGTTCAACTGCGCGGATCAATTCGCTGGGCTATTTCCAGGAACGCTTCGAAGTCGATCAAAAGCCGGGCTCGGCGCCTGACCGGATCGTGCTTGAAGCCAATGTTGAAGAAAAGCCCACTGGGCAGCTGCAACTTTCGGCCGGCTATTCCAGCCTTGAAGGGCTGATCTTCCAGGGTTCGATTGAGCAACGCAACTTCCGCGGCCGGGGGCAGACGATCGGGCTCGATCTGGGCTACTCGCAGTATTCGAAGCAAGCCAATATCAGCTTCACCGAGCCTTACCTGTTCGATCGCAACATCTCGCTGGGCGTGAACATCTATCGCCGCGATCTGAACAGCTTCAACTACTACAACGCCAATCGCAACACGATCTTCCGCCAGTCCACCACCGGGCTGCAGGTTCGGGTCGGGATTCCGGTTACCGAATATGTCTATGCAGTGGGCAGTTACACGCTGAACTATGATGACGTTTCGGTCGATCAGAGCCAGTACTATTCAACCCGCGTCAACGGCGCGCTGCAATGCGATCCGCTGCTCGCCGGGCGCTATCTGTGCGATGCAATCGGCAAGCGGACCAGCTCGATCCTGGGCATGACCCTGATGTACGATACGCTCGACAATCGGGTCCGGCCAACCCGTGGGCGCACGCTGTCGGTTTCAACCGAATTTGCGGGCCTGGGCGGCTCGGTCAAATATACCCGCTTCCGGGGCAATGCGGCTCAGTACTTCACGGTAGGCAAGGGCTTCATCTTTTCGCTGCGCGCTGAAGGCGGGATGATCCTGCCGCTTAATCATCTGGGCGATCCGGCGCTGGGCATCGATGATGTCCGCCTGACTGACCGGTTCCAGCTGGGTGAACCGCAGTTGCGCGGGTTTGACATCCGCGGGGTTGGCCCGCGCGTGATCCGCCAGTTCATCACCGATGATGGCAGCGGCAACCCGCTGGTGATTACCGACCGGGATCAAGTGGTTGACGATGCGCTGGGCGGCCGGTTCTATTACCTTGGCCATGCAGAGCTTGAAATTCCGCTGGGTTCGGGCGCGAAGGAACTTGGCCTGCGTCCGTCAATCTTCATGGATATCGGCGCGGTTTGGGGTGTGCGCAGCCCGCAATTGCAGAACAGTCCGTTCCCGGGCGGGACCTTCATCCAAAGCCGCGATCCCAGCGGCAGTCCGATCTATACCCAGATCGATGCGGCAACGCTGGTGGGCACGATCTGCACCGCAACCGCCACGTCGGTTTCAACCAATGCGGTCAATCCGGCTCCTCCGGGCTGCCTGACCAGCGCCAACAACACACCGATCGGCTCCACCGTTTCGCCGTTCCAGGAAATCTTTGTTGGCAACTCGCCCAAGCCGCGCATCTCGATCGGGATCGGGGTCAACTGGAATTCGCCCTTCGGTCCGTTCCGGATCGACTTCGCCAAAACGCTTACCAAGGTCGAGGGTGATGACACCAAGGCCTTCACATTCAACGTAGGAACCCAATTCTGATGACCAAGACCCTTAAGCATGCTGGTGGCCTGGCCCTGGCTTTCGCTCTGCTGGCACAGCCGCTGAGCGCGCAGACCCGTCCCGCAGCCGCTGCCGCCGCACCGGCCGCGCCGCGCGCCCAGATTGCCCCCGGGGTTGCCGTTGCAAACCTTGATGCGGCGATTGAAAACACCAACGCCTATCGCGCTGGCGTTGCCCAGGCGCAGAACCTCTACAAGCCGGCGATCGATGCCTATCAGGCGAAGGGCGCACAGTATGCAGCCCGCCTGAAGACGATGTACGATCAGCTTAACGCCGATATCACCGCCAAGAAGCCCGAAGCCGTGCTTCAGCAGCAATACAACGAGATCAAGAAGCTTGAAGCTCAGCGCGAAGAAGATCTGGCACAGACCATCAAGCCGCTGGTGTTCTCGATGAATTTCATGCGCGAACAGATCGAAGCCAAGCTCAGCCAGGCGGTTCAGAACGTCGCCAGCAAGCGCGGCATCACCCTGCTGCTGCGCCCTGAAACGATCTATTTCGCGGCCCCGGCCTATGACATTACCGCCGCAGTCGTTCAGGAACTGAACGTGCTGGTCCCCACGGTGCAGATCAGCCCGCCGGCTGGCTGGCTGCCGCGCGAACTGCGCGAACAGCAGGCCCAGCAGCAACCGCAAGCCCAGCAGCCTGCCCAGCCGCGTCCGGCCGGTGCTGCGCCTGCTGCCCCGGCTCCGCGTCCGGCCTCCGCACCGGCTCCGCGCCCGGCCGGCCCACAGCCCGAAGGCCGCTAAGCGCGAACCCGGGGGCAGATATGAGCGAGGAAGCACAGTCGGCGCCTAGCCTGACCTACGATATCCCCAAAATCCTGTCGGCCTTGCCGCATCGCTATCCGATGCTGCTGGTTGACAGGGTGGTGGGCCTGGTCCCCGATGGCGAAATCCACGCGATCAAGGCGGTCAGCTTCAACGAAAGCTTCTTCCAGGGTCATTTCCCCGGACGTCCGATCATGCCCGGCGTGCTTCAGATTGAGGCGCTGGCCCAAGCGGCCGGAATCCTTGCGGTTGAAACGCTCGATCTGGCTGGCAGCGGCAAACTGGTCTATTTCATGGCGATCGAGGAAGCAAAATTCCGCGCGCCTGTAGAACCAGGCGTGCTGCTTAATCTCAAGGCCGGGTTCATCCAGAAGCGCTCACGGGTGTGCAAATTCTGGGGCCGGGCTGAGGTTGAGGGCAAAGTGACTTGCGAAGTCCAATTCACCGCTATGATAGCAGACGCGCCCGCCTGATTTGCGCGAGCGGGCCGCTATTCCGACAAGCCGAAAGGCTGGACAAAACCAAAAAGAGCGGCTAACCGCGCCGCTTCTTATTTCAGGCCGGTCGGAACCGGCCATAGCGAAAGACTGATCCGATGAAGGCCGAAGGACATCCCGACTACCACGCGATCAAGGTCCAGATGACCGATGGCACCGTGTTCGAAACCCGCTCTACCTGGGGCAAGGAAGGCGATACGCTGGTGCTTGAAATCGATCCTACATCGCACCCGGCGTGGACCGGCGGCACCCGCCAGCTCGATCAGGGCGGCCGCGTTGCCCAGTTCAACAAGCGCTTTGGTGGCCTGTCGCTCAAGAAGAGCTGATCTGTCCATCTGGAATCAACAAGGGCGGCCTTTCGGGGCCGCCCTTTTGTTTTGGTAGTGTATTTGCGGAGTTATTCGCAGGCGCCGGATTATTCGCAGGCGATTGCCCGGGCATCGCTGTCGCTGATCGGGCGCAGGAATTCGATCCCGCAGGTCCCATCGCGGGCCCACCGCACCACGGCCTGGATCGACCAGTCGCTGGCAAGTTGAACCGAAACGAACATCCCGGTGCGCAGCCAATCGGCATCGCCGGCAAGGTTACAGCCATAAACCGAAACATCGCGAATCCGGACGCGGCTGCGATCGCCATGGGAGCTGCGAACCGTTCCAACCGCTTCGGCAATGCGGCGCGTTGCACGGCGCGTATTGGGCCGCGGCTGTTCGGATTCCAGTTTGGCCGGCTGACGCTTTGCAGACATTCTTACGGTTCCCCCCGGATTGCGTAACTTTCCGATCCTTTCGTAGCCAAAAAGCGTTAACAATTTCTGCCGATTTGTCAGGCACGTCTGCTGGCCGCAAATGCCCGTTTGCGCCGCGCGGCAGGCAGTTTTCGCTTCCCATCGGCGGCGCCATGTGCAAATGGGCGCGCCGCAGCGATTGGCATCTGGCCCGTTCCTGCCGTGGCGATCGTAGCTCAGTTGGTTAGAGCGCCGGTTTGTGGTACCGGAGGTCGGGGGTTCGAACCCCCTCGATCGCCCCATTTTCTCCCGATTTTACTGCTTGCCGCAGGGGGGAGCTCCTGCCAAAGCAGTTTGCAAGATTTCCCCCAGCGCAGATGGGTCGCATGCACGGTTTCGCCAATCCCGCCCGTTTCCTTCGTCTGGCACGTATGCTGACCGGACCGCTGCTGGTAATCGGGATTACCATGGCGGGGCTGTCGCTTGGCTGGGGCCTGTTTGGCGCACCGGCAGAACAGCTTCAGGGCGATAGTGTGCGGATCCTGTTCATCCACGTTCCCGCCGCCTGGCTGGGAATGGGCGGGTGGAGCGCGATCGCAATCGCCAGCCTGACCGAACTGGTCTGGCGTCACCCGCTGGCCGGCATTGCCGCGCGGGCGGTGGCCTTGCCGGGTGCGGTCTTTGCCTTGATATGTCTGGTCACCGGTTCGCTTTGGGGCCGCCCGGCCTGGGGAACATGGTGGGTCTGGGATGGCCGGCTGACCTCGATGCTGGTGCTGTTTTTCCTCTATTGCGCTTATCTGGCTCTGGCCGATGCAGCCAGCCGCGATGGGGCCAGCGGATCACGGCTGCCGGCAATTTTCGGACTGGTCGGCGCGGTCAATATTCCGATCATCCACTATTCGGTGCTGTGGTGGAACAGCCTGCACCAGCCGCCTTCGATTGGCATGGGCAAGAGCGAGATGGCCCCTGAATTCCTGTGGGGACTACTGGCCGCGACGCTGGGTTTTTCGCTGATTTTCGGCGGGGTTGTGTTGGCCCGAATGCGCGCGATTCTGGCCCATGCGCAGGCCGAGGCCCGGCTGCGCCGCCGGGCGATGGAGCATGGCGATGCGTGAAGGCTTGAACCACTGGCAATTCGTCTATGCCGCCTATGCGTTTGGGGTGGGCGGCACGATTGCGCTGATCTGGCACAGCCTGGCCGCGATGCGCCGGGCCGAAGCACAGCGTGAACGGAGCCGCGAATCATGAGCGGCGCGGTGAAGGCCAAGCATCAGCGACTGGTGCTGGTAATCGTCGCCCTGGCGGCTTTGATCGGGGCCGGCCTGCTGGCCGCCTGGGCGCTGCGATCGCAAGCAAGTTATTTCTATCTGCCAAATGAAATGGTCAGCGCTCCGCCAGCACCAGACCGGGCCGTGCGGCTGGGCGGCATGGTTGAAAAGGGATCGCTGAAAACGGCTGCCGATGGCGTGACGATCACGTTCGTGGTCAGCGATGACAAATCACGCGTTCCGGTGCGTTTCAAAGGTATTGTGCCAGATCTGTTCAAGGAAGGTTCGGGGGTTGTTGCCGAGGGCAAGCGCGCTGCCGATGGCACTTTTGTGGCAGACAATCTGCTGGCCAAGCACGATGAAAAATACGTACCGCGGGAAATGAAGGACATGACTGCCAGCCAGGCTCGGCAGATGGGTGAAGGCGTCAAGTGATCGCAACGCTGGGCTTGGCCGCGTTGTGGCTGGCGGCAGCACTGGCGGCTTTGCAATTGTTGGGCGGTCTGCTTGTCCTGCGGTCGGCGGAAAATCCGCTGGCAGCGGTGTTGCGCGGGCTGGCCGCGGTCCAGGGTGGATTGGTCGCGCTGTCCTTCGCTTGTTTGATCTGGGTGTTTGTTGAAACCGACCTATCGGTGAAGTTGGTTGCGATGAATTCGCATTCGGCCAAACCGATGCTGTTCAAGGTTGCGGCAACCTGGGGCAACCACGAAGGCTCAATGCTGCTGTGGGTGACGATCATGGCGCTGGGTGGGGCCTGTGTGGCGCTGTTTGAAAGGCGGCTGCCCGAGCCTGCGATACGGGCCACATTGGCTGCCCAAGCATTTGTCAGTATTGGGTTTTATGCCTTTTTGCTATTTGCATCAAACCCGTTTGCACGGCTTAATCCGGTTCCTGCGGACGGGCAGGGGCTTAACCCGCTGTTGCAGGACCCTGGCCTCGCGTTCCATCCGCCAACGCTGTATGTCGGATATGTCGGGCTTTCGATCGCCTTCAGCTTTGCGGTGGGCGCGCTGCTGACGCGCGAAGTCTCGCCGGCGTTCGCCCGAGCAATGCGGCCCTGGGTGCTGGGGGCCTGGGTGTTTCTGACACTTGGGATCACTGCTGGATCATACTGGGCCTATTACACACTGGGCTGGGGCGGCTGGTGGTTCTGGGATCCGGTGGAAAATGCCAGCCTGATGCCATGGCTGGCAGCAACGGCCTTGCTTCATTCAGTTTCGGTTTTGGCGGCGCGCAATGCCTTGCGAGCCTGGACGGTGATGCTGGGAGTCGTGGCCTTTTCCATGTCGATGGTTGGCACTTTTCTGGTTCGCTCAGGCGTTCTGGTCAGCGTTCATGCTTTCGCGGTTGATCCGCTGCGCGGCCAATTCATCCTGGCTTTGCTCGCACTCAATATCGGCGCAGCGCTGACCGTATTCGCCTTGCGCGCAGCCAGCGTTACCGAAGGGGAGCGGTTTGCCGCTACCAGCCGGGAATCCGCACTGGTGTTCAACAATGTCATGCTTACCGGCGTGTTGGGGATTGTGTTGGTTGGCACGCTATACCCGCTGCTGGCCGAAGCGATGGGGGCGCGGGTTTCGGTTGGGCCACCCTATTTCAATGCGGCGGGCGCGATCTTTGTTGTGCCGATGCTGCTGGTGCTGATGGCCGGCCCCATGCTTAATTGGCGGCGCGACCGGCTGTCCCGTCATATCCGCAAGCTTGCCGTGCCGGCGGTGCTGCTCTTGCTGATTGGTGCGGCGGCTGCTGCGTTTGGGGTCAAACTGTTGCCTGCACTAGGGCTGGCGCTGGGCCTTGCGCTGATCGCGGCCAGCCTGCTGCCGCTGCTGGGGCGCAGGCTGCGCACGATCAAGCTGGCGCTGTGGGGGATGGCGCTGGCGCATCTGGGCGTGGCGGTGGCACTGATCGGGATGGCATCGGACAGCGCGTTTACCCGCGAAAAACTGATCGCGATGCAGGTGGGGCAATCGGTTGAAGTCGGCCCTTGGAAGGTCGTGCTAAAGCGGATTGATCCGGTTGCAGGGCCCAACTGGACCGCGCTGGAGGCAGGGCTTGAGGCCAGCTATGCCGGCACTGCGGCCTGGCAGCTTGCGCCGCAATCGCGCAGCTTCTGGACTCCGCCGCAGCAAGTAAACCACAGTGCGCTGGCCACCCGCTGGAACGGCCAGCTGTATGCAGTGCTGGGCGAGCAGACCGAGGGAGGGCGATGGCAGCTTCGGCTGTGGTGGAAGCCGTTTGTAACGCTGATCTGGATCGGCGGCCTGCTGGTTGCGCTGGGCGGCTTCCTGGCCCTGCTGGGGCGAGTGGCAAGCGATATTCGGCGACTGGTTGCGATCGACAAGATTGCTGATCGCAGAAAACGGCAGGAACGATGACCGCTGGCGCCACCCAATCGGGCCAGCGCTGGACGTTGTGGTTGCCGCTGGGGTTTTTCACTGTGTTCGTTGCAGTGGTGCTCTATGCCTTGCTGAATCCTGCAGATCGCGAGATCAAGAGCGCGATGATCGGCAAGCCTTTGCCAGAGTTCAATTTGCGCCCTGCCTTTGCTGGTTTGCCAGGATTGTCTCGTGCCGATCTGGCTGCTGGCAAGGTTCATCTGGTCAACATCTTCGCCAGCTGGTGTGTATCTTGCGCCCTGGAAGCACCGCAACTGGCCGCACTCAGGGCAGCTGGGGTAGATGTCGTAGGCATTGCAATTCGTGATCGGCCGCAGGATCAGGCGCTGTTTCTGAAGCGCAATGGCAATCCGTTCAGCCGGATTGGCGCCGATGATGTCAGCCGGATCCAGTTTGAAATAGGATCGTCAGGGGTTCCCGAAAGCTTTGTCATCGATGGTCGGGGCACCATCAGATACCAGCATATCGGCATTATTCAGACCGAGGCTGATATGGCAGCAATTCTTGCAGCGGTGCAGGAGGCGGCGCGATGAAGCGGATTTTTGCGGTGTTTGCGCTGCTGTTTTGCGATCCGGCACTGGCTGATGACCGGATGGCTCCGGCACCCTATGCCAACGTCCAGCTTGAAGACCCGGCGCAAGAGGCACAGGCTCAGAATCTGATGGAGACGCTGCGCTGCGTTCAATGCCAAGGACAGTCGATCGCCGATTCCGATGCTAAGATTGCCGGTGATCTGCGCAATCAGGTTCGCGAAAAAATCAAGGCTGGCCAAGATCCTGATGCGATCCGGGCCTGGCTGATCGAACGCTATGGCGATTACGTCAGCTTCGAACCACGCCTGACCGGGCAGACCTGGCCGCTGTTTGCTGCCCCGCTGCTCATGCTGGGATTTGCCGCACTGTTCCTGCGCCGCCGCATTGCAAGGGGGCAAGTTTGATGGGCTGGATGATCGCAATCGCCGCAGCCGCGGCCGCACTCGCGGTGATGATTGCGGTGTTCAAGGCTCCGCGTAAATCATGGGAAGCAATTGCAGCGGCTCTGGTGTTTGGGCTGGCCGGGTTTGCGCTGCAATCCAGTCCTGGCCAGCCTGGTTCGCCAAAATCTGCCTCGGCCAGCGCAGGCCAGGACGGCAAAGATATGGTCAATGCGCAGCGGCGGCTTTCGACCGGAGGCGTGCTGGCCGGCAGTAGCCTGCTGATTATGGCCGATGCCTTTGCCCGCAAGGGGCAATTTCGCGATGCTGCGGCAATCGCGCTTGCCGCCGCTGAGAAGCAGCCAGGCAACGCTGAAGCCTGGCTAACACTGGCCAACAGCCTGGTCGCCCATGCCGGGGGCAGTCTTACTCCTGCGGCAGAATTTGCCTTTCGCCGGGCAATTGCGGCAGATCCCCAGCACCCTGGCCCGGCATTTTTCCTTGGCCTTGCGCTGGCCCAGAATGGCCAGCTTGACGCTGGCCGCGCCCAGTGGGCCGAGTTGCTGGGCCGCACCCCGCCGCAAGCGCCCTGGCGCGATGATTTGCAAGCCAGGCTGGCAGAATTGGACGCGTTCATTGCCCGCCAGCAAGCCCCATCCGCCGCCCCGTAAGCTGTGCTGGACCGGGGTTAGGCCAAGTGCTAGGCGCGTTCGGTTCTCCGCTCGCCGGGGAAGGGTCACAGGATTTGGGGCATCATGAGCCAAGACGCGGGTAGCAGCATTGCAGAGACTCAATCCGGGCAAGCGGCACAGGAAGATGCCGGGCAGGAACAATCGCACAGCCACCATCCGAAGGGCGGAATTGCGGCCCTTGCGGTAGGCGCTGTTGGCGTGGTGTTTGGCGATATCGGCACCAGTCCGCTCTATGCTTTTCGTGAAACCTTTGCTTCGCACGATGGCGCGCCGGGGATTCAGGTTGATCCGGTTCACATCAACGGTGTGCTTAGCCTGGTGTTCTGGTCGATGATGATCGTGGTGACGTTCAAGTACGTCCTCACCATCATGAAGGCTGACAACAAGGGTGAGGGCGGCAGCCTGGCGCTGTTGGCGTTGATCAACCGCAAGACCGAAGGGGCAAGCTGGACCGCGCCGTTCGTGCTGCTGGGCGTCTTTGCGACCGCGCTGTTCTATGGCGATTCGATGATTACGCCGGCAATGTCGGTGCTCTCGGCAACCGAAGGGCTCACTTATGTCAGCCCCGTTTTCAATGATTTCATCGTGCCGATTGCTTTGGTGATCCTGATTGGCCTGTTTGCAATCCAATCACGCGGCACAGAATCGGTCGGCAAATTGTTCGGGCCGATCATGATCGTCTATTTTGTAGTTCTGGCTGGGCTGGGCCTGCTGCACATCGTCAAGATGCCTGGTGTGGTGCTTGAGATGTTCAACCCGCTCAATGCCCTTAATTTTTTCCTGACCGACGGTTTCCGGGCCTTCGTGGCAATGGGCAGCGTTGTTCTGGCGGTAACCGGCGCCGAAGCGCTCTATGCCGATATGGGCCATTTCGGGCGCAAGCCGATCGGGGTCAGCTGGCTCAGCTTTGTGCTGCCATGCCTGCTGCTTAACTATATGGGCCAAGGCGCCATGGTGATGAGCGTTTCACCGACAGAGGCCGCGGCGCTGATCAAGGATCCGTTCTTCCTGATGGTCCCCGACATGATCCGCATTCCGGTGGTGATCCTTTCGGTGCTCGCCACGATCATCGCCAGCCAGGCGGTGATTTCCGGCGCGTTCTCGCTTACCCAGATGGCAGTGCAGCTAGGCTTTATTCCGCGGGTCAGCATCAAGCACACCAGCGCGGCTGCTGCTGGCCAGATCTATATCCCGGTGGTCAACTGGGCCCTGATGATCGCAGTGATTCTGTTGGTGCTGTTCTTCCGCTCATCCACCAACCTTGCCGCAGCCTATGGCATCGCCGTGACCGGCGCGGTCACAATCGATACGATCTTGCTGACCGTGGTCCTGTTCAGCCTGTGGAAGTGGCCCGCCTGGAAAGCGATCCCGCTGGTCGCGTTGTTCTTCCTGGTCGATCTTACTTATCTGGGCGCAAACCTGATCAAGGTGCCGCAGGGCGGCTGGGTGCCATTGGTGATCGGTCTGGGCATCTTCACGCTGCTGACCACCTGGTCGCGCGGCCGTTCGTTGATGCGCCAATCGATGGCCGAAGGTTCGATCCCGATGGAAGTCTTCGCCAAAAGTGCCCATTCCAGCGCTACCCGCGTGCCGGGTACAGCTATCTTTATGGCCAGCGCGGCATCAGGGGTGCCATCGGCGCTGCTCCACAATATCAAGCACAACAAGGTGCTTCACGAACGAGTGGTGATCCTGACGGTGGCGATCCAGGATGTGCCCTATGTCGATGATGACAAGCGCTGCACGGTCAAGGACCTGGGGCAGGGCTTCTACCGGATGAACCTGCGCTATGGCTTCCTTGAGGAAACCGATGTTCCGGCGGCGCTCAATCGCTCGGACATCTGCGGCGGTCCGTTCGAGATGATGAAGACCAGCTTCTTCCTCTCGCGCCAGACGCTGATCGCTTCGGCCAAACCCGGTATGGCGCTGTGGCGGGAAAAGCTGTTCGCCTGGATGCTGCGCAATGCCGCCAGCGCGATGGAATTTTTCCGCCTGCCCAGCAACCGCGTGGTTGAACTGGGCAGTCAGGTGGAAATCTAGCCGCGCAAACCCCGGTTGCGCATTGCAAACCACGGGATCATCCGGTGGATCGCTTCATCAATCAGCGGGGTTGAAACCGCGAAGCTGAAGCGCATGAAATGGTGGCCGCGCTCTGGATCGAAATCGATCCCTGGGGCGGTGGCGACCCCTGTGTCTTCCAGCAGGGCCTTGCAAAACGCCATGCTATCATCGGTATAGTCTGACACATCGGCATAGACATAGAACGCGCCATCGGGCGGGGCGATCCGCGACAGGCCCATTTGGGGCAACGCTGCCAACAACAGATCGCGGTTGCGGGTATAGGTTGCGACATTGGCTTCAAGATCAGAGGTGCAATCCATCGCCACCAGTCCGGCGTGCTGGGCCAGGCTGGGCGGGGTCAGGAACAGATTGCTCATCCGCGCGCGGGCAGGATCGATCCCGGCAGTGGGCGCAACCAGCCAGCCCAGCCGCCAGCCAGCCATGCTGAAATACTTGGAGAACGAGTTTACCACCCAAGCCTCGGGCATCACCTCAAGGATCGATGGTGTCCCCATGCCATAGGAAATGCCGTGGTAGATTTCGTCGGAGATTACGGTGATGCCGCGCTGGCGGCACACGTCTGCAATCGCGGCCAGTTCCTCGCGCGGGATGATAGTGCCGGTTGGGTTGGCGGGGCTGGCCAGAATTACGCCTTGGGGCGCAGGCTCGATCGCAGCGATCGCCTTGGCCGAAAGCTGATAGCGCTGATCCGGGCAGCATTCGATTTCAACCGGCACCATGTGCAGCGCTTTAAGGTTGTTCCGATAGGCAACATACCCGGGGCGGGCCATCGCGACCCGCGCGCCGGGGGCGAAGCTGCTGCTTAGCGCCAATACCAATGCAGGCGATGCGCCGCAGGTCAGGATGATCTGGGCCGGGAGTACCTGGATATCGTGCTTTTGCGCATAGTGCTGGCAAATCCGCTGCTTCAGCGGCTGACTTTCCCAATAGCCCATGGCATCGGCATCCAGCACCCGGTGCGCTTCGGTGATGGCGGCGGCCGGCGCGCCAGTACTGGGCTGGCCGAATTCCATGTGGATCACGCTGCGCCCCTCAGCCTCAAGCTTGTGGGCCAGGGCGGAAACGAACATGGCTTTGAAAGGATCGATTGGTGCGGTCATACCGGGCGCGGTAGCATGGGCAGTACAAAAGAAAAGCGCGGCGCCTGTTTCCAGACACTGCGCCTCTCGGTGATGGGATGTCTATATCAGCCGATGTTGGCGCTGACCATGCAATAAAGCATGGGAATTGAAAGCAAAGTGTTGGTGCGGCTGGCATAAAGCGCGCGCGGCGCGGCCGCAGCCTTGGCTTCGGGCGTTGCTTCGACCAGGCCAAGGACCTTCTGCTGAGCAGGCCAGATAATGAACCACACATTGAACGCCATAATCAGTGCCAGCCACATGCCGATCCCGATCAGATTTTCAGACGCTGTGGCACCGCCAAGGGTCATCGCGCGGTGCGCGTAGCCTTTGACCACAGCAATGCCGAGGCCGGTCAGCACGGTCAACAGCGCGCCATAGCGGAAGAAGAACAGCACTTTGGGCGCGATATATCCGGTGACGCCGCCTTTCAATTCGGCCGGGATCGACGGCATGGTCGGCACCTGGACGAAGTTGAGGTAATACAGCAGCCCGATCCACACGATCGCGAAGAATACGTGCAGCCAGCTGAGCACTGAACTGGCGTTGAGCGGCAGTGCGCCATCTGACGCGCCGACGAAGTGATATGCCAGCGCGAGCGCCAGCACGAAGCCGGTCAGCAGCACCAGGTGCAGGTTTCCGAAAAACTTGGCCATGATTGTCCCCTAAATCTTGTCAGTTCTGATTTGAATTTTCGACCCAGGCGCTGCCAGCAGCAGCGCGCCAGGCACTATTGCGCGGGTTGCCCGGTTTGTCACGCCTATTGCGAGCACTTCTCACTCATGTGGCGGATCAGCCACCACTTCGCCCTCGGCCTCGGCCAACAAGCCGTGGCGCAGCAGCATCGGTAGCTGGGTGAATGTGAAGAGAAACGAGAGCGGCATGAAGACCCACAGCTTCAGCGCGATCCAGGTGCCAAACCCGCCGTTGCTGGCATTGTAGATTTGGCGCAACACTTCGTTGAGCCCTGCCAGAAACAGGAAGAAAATCGCCCAATTGCGTGAAAGCTTGAGCCAGCCCTCGTCGCTCAATCCTTCGAACGCCGCTTCGAGCAACACCTTGAGATAGGCCTGGCCGCGCCGCCAGCCATAAAGCAGCACCGCGCCGAACATCAGATAGATCGCAGTTGGCTTGATCTGGATGAACAGCGGATCACGCAGCAGTATCGTCAGGCCGCCAAAGCCTACGATCAGCGCGGTAGACAGCCACAGCATCGGCGAAACCTTGCCCAGCCAGATCCGCGAAGCCAGCAGCGCTGCGATGGCTGCAACCATAAAGGCACCCACGCTTTTCACTACAGCCGCGATCTCTCCAATCGCATCATCGTGATTGCTGGGCGAGGCATAGCGATAGACCAAGAAGAACACCACCACCGGGCCGTAATCGACCAAGATGTTGAGCCAGCCGGCCTTGGCCTTTTTTGCGGGTGCATTGTTCGCCTTCATCAAGCCACTCCAGCAATTACGCGCGCAACTAGATCCGGATCGAACGGGCGCAAATCATCCAGTTTTTCGCCCACCCCGATCGCGTGGATCGGCAGGCCGTATTGTTCTGCGGCGGCAACCAGCACGCCGCCGCGCGCGGTGCCATCCAGCTTGGTCATGATCAACCCGGTCACGCCGGCCACTTCCTTGAATGTATCGATCTGCTGCAAGGCGTTCTGGCCATTGGTGGCATCCAGCACCAGCACCACATCATGCGGTGCTTCGGGATTGATCCGGCCAAGCACCCGGCGGATCTTGGCCAGTTCGTCCATCAGTTCACGCTTGTTCTGAAGGCGCCCGGCGGTATCGACGATCAGCGCGTCGATGCCCTTGTCGGTCGCTTCCTTGACAGCATCGAACACCACGGCGGAAGGATCGCCGCCTTCTGGTCCGCGCACGATCGGCACGCCAACCCGGTCTGCCCAAACCGCCAGTTGTTCGATTGCGGCGGCGCGAAAGGTATCACCTGCCGCCAGCATTACGCCATAATCCAGTTCCTGGAAATAGTGCGCCAGCTTGGCAATCGTAGTGGTTTTGCCCGATCCGTTGACGCCGATAACCAGGATTACTTGCGGGCGCGGAAAGGCCACCACGTCGATCGGCTTTGCCACGGGGCGCAGGATCGCCGCAAGTTCCTCGGCAACAGCTTCCTTGATCGCCTGTTCATCCGCGCCGCGTTCAAACCGGGTTTCAGCCAGTTTGTCGCGGATCCGGGACGCTGCACGTGGGCCCAGATCGGACAGGATCAGGGCGTCTTCAATCTCGTCGAGCTGGCCCGGTTCAAGCCGGGTTTTTCCGACTATGCCAGAAAGGTTTTCGGTCAGCCGTTCAGAGGTTTTCTTGAAGCCGCCAAAGACGCGGTCGGTCCAGTTGGGGCCGCTCATGCCAACAGTCCTTCGGCAATGCGGGTGGGCGTAATGGTCACGATGGTTCCGGCATTGGTTTCGGGCGGCAAGATTAGTCTGGCGAAGTTTGGCGCATGGCCCGTTCCGTCGCGCTCTGCAAGCACTTGCAGCGCCTTGCCCACCAGCCCCGCCAGCCACCGGGCCCGCTGATCGGCCACTGCCGCGCGCAATTGTGCAGCCCGAGCCTTGATCGCTGCGTGCGGAACCTGCGGCATCCGTGCTGCGGGCGTGCCGGGGCGGGGTGAATACGGAAAGATGTGTCCGTGGACCACTTCCAGCTCTGCCACAATTGAAAGGTTGGCGGCGTGGGCCGCCTCATCCTCGGTCGGAAAACCTGCGATCAGGTCTGCACCGATTGCCAATTCGGGACGCCGCGCCTTAAGCCGGCCAACCAGATCCACCGCATCACCGCGCAAATGGCGGCGCTTCATCCGTTTGAGGATCAGGTCCTGTCCGTGCTGCAGCGATAGATGCAGGTGCGGCATTACCCGTGCTTCAGCGGCGATCAGATCAAACAGCAGTGGATCAATTTCGATCCCGTCTACCGATGACAGCCGCAGCCGGGGCAGATCCGGGAAAGCGGCAAGGATCGCCTCAACCAATTGGCCGAGCCGCGGGGAACCTGGCAGATCGGCACCCCAACTGGTCAGGTCCACCCCGCTGAGCACGGCCTCGCGCGCACCTTGCGCCAAATGCTGTTCGATATCGCGCAAGACCGCGCTGATCGGTTGTGAGCGACTGGCGCCGCGGCCCTGCGGAATCACGCAGAATGTGCAAGCGTGGTCACAGCCGTTCTGCACCGTAACAAATGCGCGGGTGTGCAAGGCGGTGCCGTGGGCGCGGACAGCGGCGACGTTCCACGAGCGGGGATCGAGTTTGGCAATATTGGCTACCAGCCCGTCCACTTCTGGCATGGCGGCCAGTGCAGCGCGCTCTACCTCAGCGGCGCAGCCGGTTACCAGCAAACGCGCATCTGGCCGCGCCTTGCGGGCGCGGCGGATCGCCTGGCGGGTCTGGCGTACCGCTTCTGCGGTCACCGCGCAGCTGTTGATCACAACCAGGTCTGGTTCGCCCGCCAGCAGCGCGCGCAGTTCCTCGCTTTCGGAAAGGTTCATCCGGCAGCCCAGGGAAATCACTTCGGCGCTCAATCTGCGGCTCCGAAATCGGCAGTTTCAAAGCTGCCGCGAAAGCTTTCGGCGGCGGGGCCGATCATGCGGATGCGGCCTTGCGGGGTCCATTCGATTGTCATGGCCCCGCCTTCAAGGATAACTTCTACTGTCCGATCAACCAGCCCGCGCCGCATCGCAGCAATTGCGGTTGCGCAGGCGCCAGTCCCGCAGGCGCGTGTTTCCCCCACGCCGCGCTCCCACACTCGCAGACCGATCCGGCTTCGACTTTCGATTGCGGCAACATTGACGTTGATCCGGTCTGGGAACAGCGGATCATGCTCTATCTCTGGACCAAGCCGGCCCAGATCGATGGCTGCTTTGTCTTTGACAAAAAAGATCACATGCGGATTTCCAACGTTCACGGCGGCGGGGTTGTCCAGCAATTCCCAGGCGACCGGCATGTGATGGGTATCCATTGGGTAGGCCAATGGGATCTGATCCCATTCAAAGCGCGGTTCGCCCATATCAACCGCGATACCGCCATCTGAAGGATCGACCTGAAGCAACCCGCCGCGGGTTTCGATGCTGGCACTGCAACCCAGCAACAAGCCGATTGCACGGCTGGCGTTACCGCATGATTCCACTTCACCGCCATCGTGATTGTAGATCCGCATCTGCAAATCGGCGGTGTCAGATTTGCCCAGCACTATCAGTTGATCGCAGCCGATCCCGGTGTGCCGATCGGCCAGGGCCAAGGCGAAGCGCGGGGTAATGTCTGGTAAGGCTTCAACGCGCCCATCCAGCACAACGAAATCGTTGCCCAGACCGTGCATCTTGATGAAGGGAACGCGCATGCCACGCGCTTTATGGCCTGGCTTGGCCTGCGTCCAGTGTCAGGCAGTGCCGGTACGTCTTATCGGATCGGATGGCAGAGGCATGGATTCAGGTTGGTCAAGCAGCAAACCAAGCTGGGCAAGCAGTTCTTCGGTTCGCGCGGCACTTTCGGGCTGGCCAAAATGGTATCCTTGACCCTTGAAGTTGCCGTAGCGGCGCAGTTCAGTCAGCACTTCCTCGGTCTCGATCCCTTCGGCCGTTATTGGCAGTCCCAGACCATTGCCAAGCCCGATAATCGATTGCATGATTGTGGCGCTTCCTTGATCTTCCAGCAAACCTATCACGAAGCTTCGGTCTATCTTGATCCGGTCAAATGGCAGGCTGCGCAACTGCGAAAGTGATGAATAGCCGGTTCCGAAATCATCGAGGCTGACCTTAACACCCTGGTTTTTGAGGCTGGTGAGAATCGAACGAACAAGCGCAATATTTTCGTGCAAACAGCTTTCGGTTACTTCGACATCGAACCGGCTAGGCGGGAAGTTGGCCTCGACTAAAAGCTTCAACAGTTTCTGCGCAAACCAGATATCACGCAGCTGGACTGGCGAAATGTTGACCGACAGTGTCAGATGCGGCTTCCACTTGCGAGCATCATTCAATGCCTGCCGGATCAGGCTTTCAGAAAGTTTGCCGATCAATCCGATGTCTTCGGCAATCGGGATGAACATTTCGGGGCTTATCTTGCCTAGCGTAGGCGAAGTCCAGCGCGCCAGCATCTCGAATCCGGTGATCTCGCCGGTCTCCAGGTCAATCTGCTGTTCGTAATGCGGCACGAATTCGCCCGCCGAAATGCCGCTGCGGATTCCCGCTTCGATCGCTGAACGATATTTGAGTTCGCTTTCCATGCTGGGTTCGAACCATGCCAAATTGTTCCGCCCGGAGCGCTTGGCATGGTACATGGCGATATCCGCTTGATGAAGCAGAGCCTGTGGATCCGAGCTGACTCCCTGTTCGCTGCAACTGATGCCGGCTGAAATGGTGGTTTCAAGTTCGATATTCTCGAACCGCACAGGACGAGCCACGGCGCTGATCAAATGGGCGACTAGTCGCTCGATCTGCGCAGGCTGGCTGGTCGTAAACGGTGTTACAACTGCGAATTCGTCACCTCCCAGCCGGGCAAGCAATGAGTTGGCAGGTAGCAACGCTGCGATGCGGTCTGCTGCGGCTTTCAATAATGCGTCTCCGGCGGCGTGTCCATTGGCGTCATTCACCTGCTTGAAGCGATCAAGGTCGAGCATGATTACAGCTACAGATTCACCACGCATACCGGATTCATCGAGCAGCGTCGCACTTGCCGGTCCGATGCTCCGACGGTTCAGGCAGCCGGTCAATGGATCGAGTTCGGCGAGCCCTCGGGCCTGAGCCTCGGCCTTGCGGCGCTCGCTAATTTCTTCCTGAAGATCGCGATAACGCCGCCAACCGAATATAATCAAGGCAACATTGAGCATGAGTGCGGTGCTCAACAAGAGGTCAGGCGCCACTGAATGTCCGGAAAGTGAAGCGATGGCACGCGACAGGGCGGTCCCGCCGGTCTGAATAAACAGCCCAATTGCAGCAAAGGTCACGCCAAGTACGATCGCGTCTCGACCCGGATTGCCCAGACGCGCACGTGCGGTTTCGACGATATTCATTTGGCGTCCCCTTGCCTTCAGGCCAGCAAGGGATCGCATGAAGGCCTGAAAATAGGGTTAAGCTGTCTTTTTCAGCCCGATTTCAATCAGCCGCTGCTGCAGGAACTGATCCGCTGTGATTGGATCGGGGTAGCGATCGGGATTTTGCGGTGTGATGCATTGCTCCAGGGTCTTGATCGCAAAGTCGCTGCGCAAGTGCAGGAAGAATGGCATCGAAAAGCGGCTGAAACGGGCGCGTTCCGGGTTGGGATTGCGGACCCGGTGGATTGTGGATGGCAGATAATGGTTGGTCAGCCGTTCCAGCATATCCCCGCAATTGATCACCATTGCGCCTTCGGGGGGGGAGGCATTCATCCATTGCTTGCCCTGATACAACAGTTCAAGCCCGGCTTCTTCTGCCCCCAGCAGCAGCGTAATCAGATTGATATCGCCGTGGGCTCCGGCGCGGATTGCTTCGCCTTCAAGCTGTTCGATTGGTGGATAGTGCAGCAGGCGCATCACCGAATTGCCGTCTTCAATTGCCGGATCGAACCAATGTTCATCCAGCCCCAGATAGAGTGCAATGGCTGAAAGGATCGCAGCCCCTGCTACATCATACTGGCGGTAAAGCTCGGTAAACAGCGCTTGAAAGCCAGCGGGCTGATCCGGCCAGACGTTGGGCGGCATCGAGGCATCGGCCAATGGGCTTCCCGGCGGCAAATCACGACCGACGTGCCAGAATTCCTTCAAATCGTGCGCCTTGGCATCCTTGGCGATCTCGGTCCCGAAAGGGGTATAGCCGCGTGCGCCAGCAATCGCAGCGTTGTGGTATTTGCGCTTTTGATCGTCTGGCAGGGCGAAGAACTGCTTCGACATTTCCATCGCCTGATCAATCAACGCGCGGTCGATCGGAAAATCTCTGACCATTGCGAAGCCGAAGGTGCGAAAGCTATCGCCAATCGCCGCCGCAAACGCGGCCTTGGGCATGGTCATCGACAGGACCGGTATTTCGGTGAGTGACATTTGTGGACGCTTTCGAGATTCTAAGGCAATGGCCCGGCATACCCCGTTTGGCGAGTTCTGGCATGACCAAAATCAAATCCTATTGGCTGATGAAAAGCGAACCCGATGTCTATGGCTGGGATGATCTGATCGCGGAGGGCGAGGGCACCTGGGATGGGGTGCGCAACTACACCGCGCGGCTGCATCTGCGGGCGATGCAAGTGGGTGATGAAGTGTTCTTCTATCACTCTAACATTGGCGTCGAAATCGTTGGAATTGCGCAGATTACCAAAGCAGGTTTTCAAGATCCGACTGATGAGACCGGGCGCTGGACTTCGGTTAAGGTCAAGCCTGTTCGCAAGCTTGAACGGCCGGTGACGTTGAAGGAAATCAAGGCCGATCCTGCGCTGGCACAGATGGATTTGTTGACGAAGTTTCGGCTCTCCGTCTCATCGGTAAAACCCCAGGAATGGGACCATATTGTTCGGCTAGCAAAAAACTGAACTTGCCAATGGCAGTGGCTGGCTCAACTTCTTGGCCTGGCGCGCAATCCTGAAATCGTCGCGCCACCGGCACTAAGCTGTTCGGGTTCAATCAGCAGGTGCAACAGCCGCAGGCCTTTCAGGTCTTTGGCTTCGGCCAGTGCCGCAACGAATTCTTCAGTCGATTCGATCCGCCGGGACCATCCGCCATAGGCGATTGCCAGCGCCGCAAAATCTGGATTGACCAGTGTGGTGCCGCTGACCCGTTCGGGGAACTCGCGCTCCTGATGCATCCGGATTGTGCCGTAAACGCCGTTATCAACCAGCACCACCAGCAGATCGCAGCCATATTGCACGGCCGTAGCCAGCTCCTGCCCGTTCATCAGGAAATCGCCGTCGCCAGCAAGCGCTATCGCCTGGCGTTCGGGGTGGCGCAGTGCTGCGGCCACTGCGGCTGGAACGCCGTATCCCATTGCGCCGGCTGTGGGGGCCAGCTGGGTCGGGAAGCCATTGTAGTGCCAATAGCGGTGCCACCAGCCTGAAAAATTGCCCGCGCCGTTGCAGATGATGCTGTCATCCGGAAACGTTTCGCGCATTGCCGTGACGCAGGCGGCCATATCAAGCGCGTAGGGCGCTGGCTTAGCCGTCGTCCAGTCAAGCCATTCGTTGTGGGCCTCTTCGCCCGCATCAAACGGGACGATATCATCATCCCAATAGTCTGCCGCTTCGGCAAATTCAGCCATGTCAGCGCAGATCGCCAGATCGGGCCGATAGACCCGGCCAAGCTCCTCAGGATCGGGGTGGATGTGGACCAGCAGCTGGCCGGGGTGCTCGGGCGTAATCAGCGTGTAACTGTCTGTCGTTGCTTCCCCCAGCCGCGCGCCGATCGCGATCACAAGATCAGCCTTTTTGATTCGCTGGGCCAGCTTTGGCCCGGGGCCATAGCCAAGATTACCGGCCCAGACCTTGCTGGCGTTGGAGATCGCATCCTGACGGCGAAACGCCCCTGCCACCGGCAATCCGATCCGCTCGGCAAACCGGGTGAAATGCTCACGCGCCTTGGCGTGCCAGCCAGCTCCGCCAATGATCGCAACCGGGCTGGCGGCATCTTCGATCATCCGCATCAACACGCCCATCGCATCGGGGCACATCGCCTGCGCAGCACGGTGAACGGCGGGGCGGGGAACGCCGCCGCTGACGTCCTCAAGCAGCATGTCCTCGGGCAGTGCGATTACCACCGGTCCGGGCCGGCCTGATTGGGCAACAGACCAGGCGCGGGCAATATATTCCGGGATCCGCTTTGGATCGTCGATCCGCAACACCAGCTTGGCCAGCGGGGCGAACATCTGCCCGAAATCAACCTCTTGAAAGCCTTCACGATCCTTCATGCCGCGATCGACATCGCCGATAAACAGCAGCATTGGTTGCGAATCCTGCATCGCAACATGCACGCCGATACTGGCATTGGTTGCACCTGGGCCGCGGGTTACGAAGCAAATTCCGGGTCGCCCGGTCATCGCCCCATCGGCGCAGGCCATGAAAGCGGCGCCGCCTTCCTGGCGGCAAACCACGGTCTGCACTTCTGGCGAATCGTGCAGAGCATCAAGCACCGCCAAAAAGCTTTCGCCCGGAACCGTGAATATCCGGTCAGCACCTTGCGCGATCAGGCAATCGACGAGCAGCCGCCCGCCATTAACTTTGGAAGTATCGGTCATTACTGGGCTTTAGCGAGAGGCAGATCGGACCGCAACGCACCTTGGCATATTCATACCTTGCCACGCAGCTGTGCCATTGCGGGAAGGGGGCCGTTAACCGCAATTTCCGGCTGGCGTGATGGTTTCCAAAAACTTAACCCGGCTGACATGAGAAGGTCGCTTGTTCTTACCGATGAAAAGGCCCGCCATCGCTTTTTGGCCAGCCTCCCGCCCCACGTTCGCAGTGACGGGGAGCCGATTGCGGTTCCGCGAGCGCGGCCATCCTGGTTCAAGGACCTGCGCGATTTTTTGATCGCCTATGGAGCCTGCTTCATCGCGGTCAGCCTGTATATCGCCTAGACTTGGGCCGCCCCGATGCGCTCTGCCTTGACCAGGAGCCCGCCAAGATAGGCGGAAAACAGACACATCACCGCGCTAAGCAGCAGTTGGTTGATGATCGCAACCCCGGCGATGGATAGCCCGGTGGCGATCAGCGATCCGATTACCATCGCGAACGAATTGACGATATTGTTGGCGGCGATCGTTCGCGAGGTCTGTGATTTTTCGACGAACGTGGTGAGGAACGCATACAGCGGCACCACGAACATGCCGCCCGCCACGGCAATCCCCAGCAGGCACAGCAACAGTGGAATGGCAAGCGGTTCAGCCAGGAAACTGGCAACATCGTGCAACCCTTCATGGTGGGTGGGCCAGGCCTGGCAGACCAGGAAGAACCCAACCACAAACAGGCCCATCACCAAGACCGATCCGGGCGAATAGCGCGCAGAAACGGTGCCCTTGAGCAGCGCATTGACCGAGATTGAGCCAAGCGCGACTCCGATCGAGAAAATCACCAGAAACAGGCTGGCTACTTCCTTGCTGGCCGTCAGGACGTTCTTGGCCAGCGGCGGGAACTGCACGAACAGCACGGTGCCGATGGTCCAGAAAAAGCTGATCGCCATGATCGCCAGAAACACCCGGCGATCATGGCTGGTGTTGCGGACCAGCCTGATCGAGGCGCGGATCAGGTGGAAATCAAGCGGCTCAGGCTCATGATGCGGCGGTGCATCGGGGACCTGGCGACTGGTAAAATAGCCGATGATTGCAGTTATCACCACACCCACAGCGGCCCATTGCACCGGGATCCAGCCTGCCAGAATCGTGCCGGCCAGGATTGCGATATAGGTTCCGGCCTCAACCAGTCCGGTGCCGGCCAGCACTTCATCCTTGTGCAGGTGCTGCGGCAGGATTGCGTATTTGATCGGACCAAAGAAAGTCGAGTGGATCCCCATCCCCAGCAGTGCCAGCAACATCAGCGGGATTGCAACGCTGGTCACCATATAGCCCTGCCAGGCCATCAGCAGGCCGGCGGCACCGACCAGCATGATCCCGATTTCGGCTATCTTGACGGTCCGGATAATCCGCGCCTTGTCACGCATGTCGGCCAATTGCCCGGATACTGCGGAAAGCACAAAAAACGGCAGGATAAACACAGCTGATGCGATCGCGCTGAACTGCCCTTCAGCGGCTTCTGATTTGTACACCTCATAAACCACGAACAGCACCATCGCGTTCTTGAACAGGTTATCGTTGAAGGCATTGAGCAGTTGGGTCACGAACAGCGGCAGAAAGCGCCGAGAGTGGATCAGGTGGGTCTGGGTTGTCATGAATTCGCTTGCAGCTGTCCCGGTTGACGGGGACCCTAGCGGCTAGCCCATTGCGGACAAGCTTAAAGTCCCTCTTTTGCACGAGCGCCTTCGCCGCTATTCATTTCAGGATGATGTCACTTCCCAACATCCTGACGCTTTCGCGGATCGTCGCTTTGCCGTTGCTGGCCTTCCTGCTGTGGTGGCCGGATTGGCAGTGGGGCTATCTGATGGCCTTTGTGCTCTATTGCTTGATGGGAATCACCGATTATTTCGATGGTTACATCGCGCGTTCCAGCGGCGCCGTAAGCAAGCTCGGGCAGTTTCTTGATCCGATTGCCGACAAGATCATGGTCGCCACGGTGATTCTGGTTCTGGCGGCGCAAGGCGTGCTGCGCGGGCCGTATGTGGGCGATATGCATGTGATCGCCGGCGGGATCATCCTGGTCCGCGAAATCGCCGTATCTGGCTTGCGAGAGTTTCTGGGTGGGCTGCAAGTTTCGGTTCCGGTCAGCCGTCTGGCCAAATGGAAAACCACGTTCCAGATGGCTTGCCTGGGTGCGCTGATTCTGGGCAAGGCCTTGCCGATCTGGACGATGTCACTGGGCGGGGATTCGATCAACGTGCCGCACACCGTGGGCCTGACCACACTGTGGGCCGCAGCGGTGCTGACGGTGATTACCGGGTGGGACTATTTGCGCGTGGGACTGAAGCACATGGATTGAGCCTGCTGGCTCACCCCAGTCCCAACTGCTGTGCGATCATTGTCTGGTCAAAAAACGGCCGCTCAACCAGAATCTTGTCGCGGCCCGTCGCGAACTCAAAGCTGGCGGCCATCCGCACACGAAACGCCTTGCCCGTGGGCTCGATCACAGTTCCGCCCAGTTTGATCGGGCCCAAATGTGTACCGGTCAGCCAGAATTCCACCAGCACAGTGTCGTCTGCGTGGGCAATCGCGATCACTTCGTTGGCCTGATCGGGAAAAGGCACGCGCGACATATGGAAATAGCCGCGCACCGCTTCCTCACCATCGAACACGGTGCCGGTGCCATAAAGTTCGTAGCGCGGATGGCCATCGAAAGTGGCGATCACCGCGTCCCAATCATGCGGGATTTCCAGTGCCATGTGATCGAGCACGCATTGGATGCGGCGTTGGGCAAGGTCATGCATGTTTTCGTTCCTATCCCGCCCGCAATTCTTCAGCCAGCAAGCGGAATTCCTCCGCGCGCGGCGAATTCTTGCGCCAGATCAGCGCGATTTCGCGGTTGGCGTTACCAGACTTGAGCGGGCGTGCGACCACATCGGTGCCGTTCAAAATCCCCGCATCCAGGGCCATTTCAGGCAGCATAGTAAGCCCCAAGCCGTTATCGACCATCTGCACCAGCGTGTGCAGCGAAGTACCGATCATGGTCGCCGATGCGCGCAGTTCGGGCCGGTTGCAGGCGGCCAGCGCATGTTCCTTAAGACAGTGGCCGTCTTCCAGCAGCAGCAGGCGGTTCTCGTCGATCATATCGGGTGACACTTCTTCGGGCGGATCGCGCGGATCGTCCTTGGGAAAGGCCACCCACAGCGCATCCAGCTCAATCACTTCACATTCGACCTCACCGGTCGGGAAGGGCAGCGCCAACAGCACGCAATCAGAGCGGCCGTGGTGCAGGCTTTCGATCGCGGCCTGGCTGGTTTCCTCGCGCAGATACAGCTTCAGCGCAGGGCGTTCACGGCGCAGGCGCGGCAGCATCCGCGGCAGCAGGAACGGCGCAATTGTGGGGATAACGCTCATCCGCACTTCACCGGAAAGCGGCTGTCCGGCGCTTTGCACCATATCGGAAAGCTCTTCAGCTTCGCGCAGCAGGCGGTGCGCCTTGGCCACCACCGCGTTGCCCAGCGGAGTAAACCGCACAGCACGCTTGGTTCGTTCTACCAACACCACACCCAGCAGCGTTTCCAGATCGCGCAGCCCGGCGGAAAGCGTTGATTGCGAAACAAAGCAAGCATCCGCCGCGCGGCCAAAGTGGCCATGCTCGTGCAGTGCCACCAGGTATTGCAGCTGTTTCAACGTGGGCAGATAGCTTGACATGGGGTCAGGCTATCGCACGGGTAGCGACGCGAAGCCAAGCGGCGAAAAAATTACTCCGCTTCAATCACGATCTCGGCTTCGGCTGTATCCTCAACCACATCATCAACATGGGTCATCTTGAGCCTGCCGTTCACCACAGCGAAGGCCATCTTGCCTTCGACCAGATCGAGTGCGTCCTTGCCGAAAACTTCAAAGCGCCAGCCTTGGAGCAGCGGAAGTTCGCGGATTCCGGCGGCCAGCAGCTCCAGATCTTCGCTGCGCGCCAGCAACCGCGAAGCAACATCGATTTCGCGGCTGCGAATCTTGAGCAGCAGCTTGAGCAGATCGGCAACCAGCGCGCCTTCCTTGCCCAGCGGAGCGCCGCGCGGGGTCCGGGCGGGAAGCTCGTCGTCGCTCAGCGGTTTTGAATTTTCTATTGCAGCCATCATCCGCCGGCCAATCTCGTTGTCCTTCCATGCTGCGGAAAGTCCGCGCACCTTGGCAAGATCAGCCTGGTTCTTGGGCGGGTGGCTGGCGATATCGGCCACGGTTTCGTCGCGGGCGATCCGGCCACGCGGGATGTTCTTGTCTTGCGCTTCCAGTTCGCGCCAATGGGCCAGCGCCTTAAGCCGCCCCAGCATCGCCGGATTGCGGCCCGCAGCCTTGATCCGGTGCCAAGCCAAATCGGGATCGTTCTTGTAACCGGCTGGATCGGCCAGCTTTTCCATCTCGATATTAAGCCACACCCCGCGTCCGGTCTTGATCAGGCGACCAAGCAGTTTGGGAAAAATCTTGGCGAGGTGCGTTACATCGCCGATCGCATATTCGATCTGGCGTTCGGTTAACGGACGGCGCGACCAATCGGTAAAGCGCGCGCCCTTGTCGATCTGCAGGCCCAGCCAGCTTTCGACCAGATTGGAATAACCGATCTGTTCGCTTTGGCTGACCGCCATCATCGCGATCTGGGTATCGAAGATCGGGTGCGGGGTCTTGCCGGTCAGGTTGTAGATGATTTCCACATCCTGTCCGCCGGCATGGAAAATCTTGAGCACGTCTTCGTTGTCGACCAGCAGATCAAGCAGGGGTGACATATCGATACCCTTGGCCAGAGGATCGATCGCGGCTGCTTCTTCGCTATCGGCGATCTGGATCAGGCACAATTCAGGCCAATACGTGTTCTCACGCATGAATTCGGTGTCAACGCACACGAAATCAGCTTTCGAAAGCCGCGCGCAAAGGTCCGCAAGAGCATCGGACGTCGTAATCAGTGGGTGTATTTTCATCGTTCTTTTCTGTAGGTGGCCCCGGGTGGGACCTCGGCTTGACAAAAGCACGGGATTCGCCTGTTAGCCCGCGTTTTGGGCCCTGCCTTAAACCGGGCCGCTTGGAAAGAGTTTCGATGCATATTTATCGTTCGCACACCTGCGGCGCGCTTGGCGCCAGTGATGTTGGCCAGACCGTTCGCCTTTCAGGCTGGGTCCACCGCAAACGCGATCATGGCGGCGTGCTGTTTGTTGATCTGCGCGATCACTATGGCCTGACCCAGATCGTGGCCGATGTCGATAGCCCGGCGCTGGCGGTGCTTGAAGCCTGCCGGCCGGAATCGGTGGTCACCATCGATGGCGATGTAAAGGCGCGCAGCCAAAGCACGGTCAACACTGGCCTGCCAACCGGCGCGATCGAAGTCTATGCCCGCAGCGCCGCGGTGCTGAGCCGGGCCGAGGAACTTCCGCTGCCGGTAGCCGGTGAGCAGGAATATCCCGAGGATGTGCGGCTGAAATACCGCTTCCTCGATCTTCGGCGCGAAACGCTGCACGCCAACATCATGACCCGCACCGCGATGATCCGCGAAACCCGCCGGGCGATGGAGGACATCGGCTTTACCGAGTTTTCGACCCCGATCCTGACCGCATCTTCGCCCGAAGGCGCGCGTGATTTTCTGGTCCCCAGCCGGATCCACAACGGCAAGTTCTTTGCCCTGCCGCAGGCCCCGCAGCAGTACAAGCAGCTGCTGATGGTGGCGGGGTTCGATCGCTATTTCCAGATCGCCCCGTGCTTTCGCGATGAAGATCCCCGGGCAGACCGGCTGCCGGGCGAATTCTATCAGCTCGACCTGGAAATGAGCTTTGTCACCCAGGAGGAAGTCTGGGACACGATGGAGCCGGTGATGGCCGGTATCTTTGAAAAGTTCGCGAATGGCAAAACGGTTACCCCCGCCGGCGAGTTTCCGCGGATTCCCTATGCCCAGGCGATGCTCGATTACGGGACTGACAAGCCCGATTTGCGCAATCCGTTGATCATCCGCGATGTCACCAGCGAGTTCACCGCGTCGGGCTTTGGTCTGTTTGAAAAGATCGTTGGCGAGGGCGGAGTGGTCCGGCTGATCCCGGCGCCGAACACCGCTGAAAAGAGCCGCAAATTCTTTGACGAGATGAACGAATGGGCCCGCAGCGAAGGCCATGCCGGGCTGGGCTATGCGACCCGTAAGGCTGGCGTATTTGGCGGTCCGATCGCCAAGAACCACGGCGAGGACAAGATGGCTACGCTGTGGGACAGCCTTGGACTTGGCCCCGATGACGGCGCGTTCTTTGCGGCTGGAAAGGCCGATCAGGCCGCCAAGCTGGCCGGCGCCGCGCGGGCAAGGGCGGGTGAGCAGCTTGAACTGATCGATACCGAAGCTTTCAAGTTTTGCTGGATCATCGATTTCCCGTTCTATGAATGGGACGATGAAAACAAGAAGGTCGATTTCGCGCACAACCCGTTTTCGATGCCGCAGGGCGGGATGGAGGCGCTGCAAACTCAGGACCCGCTGACGATCAAGGCCTATCAGTACGATATGGTCTGCAACGGCTATGAACTGGCCTCGGGTTCGATCCGCAACCAGCACCCCGATCTGATGGTCAAGGCATTCGAGCTGACTGGCCTCACCCAGCAAGACGTGGAAGACCGTTTCGGCGGCATGTACCGCGCGTTCCAGTATGGCGCGCCGCCGCACGGCGGGATGGCAGCCGGGGTTGACCGGATGGTGATGCTGATCTGCGGCGTGCAGAACCTGCGCGAGATTACCCTGTTCCCGATGAACCAGCGCGCCGAAGACCTCTTGATGGGCGCACCAAGCCCAGCCGAACCGCGCCAGCTGCGCGAACTGGCGCTGCGGGTGGTGGAGCCGCCCAAGCCGCAGGGGTGACTTGGGCTGCCGCTTGTGGTTTGATCGCGGCAGGAGGCTGCAATGATCAAATCCAAGGCGGTCCAGATGGTTGCAGTGGCGCTGGCTGCCGGCGTGTTAATCGGCGCGGCAGCTGACAGGGCGATTTCGCGGGCCGATGTACGCGGCATGTCGGATGCGGAAAAGAACAGGCAGGTGCGAAAGGATC
Organism: Novosphingobium sp.; assembly: GCF_040079535.1. Lineage (GTDB taxonomy): Bacteria > Pseudomonadota > Alphaproteobacteria > Sphingomonadales > Sphingomonadaceae > Novosphingobium. Next base: position 52,724 of record NZ_JBEBKB010000008.1, read on the forward strand.
TGTTGTCGATTCTGCTGCCCAGCAAGTCACTCTATGCATCCAATCAGCTTGGCCTTGAAGGCGATGTGTGGTTGCACACCAGGGCATCAGCGACCGCGTACAAGTCGCTGTGCCAGCGCGATACGCTGCTGCTCTATTACACCGCAATGGACAGGGTAGGGCCCCATGCAGACCGGCTTTCGCGGCCCTATGCGATAACGGCTAATCGCAGCTACCGCTTCGCCGCGCCGCCCAAACCGGAATACGTGACTGCAGCCGAAGATGCCGAACAGGCTCGCTCACCCTTTTCTGGCGAATGCCGTAAGCTTGACCCAGCGAGCCGCGATGAGGAATGGACCGGCTGGTTCAAGGCATCATCGCCAGAGAAGGCCATGGAGGCAGGCTTTGCCATGCTGGCGCTGGAGTCTTGGTTGGCGCATAGCACCAACCAGTTCGAAAACTGCCGCAACGATAAGGACGCTGCGGCTTGCCGATCGAATGGTGACTACGTGTCTCTGGACACCATCGGCGAGGTAGAGGATTGCATTCCCGACTCGCCGGACCGGGTCTGCGTGCAAATGGGGCACTATGGCTCGATCTACACCATTCAGGCTCACAAGACTGGCAAGCCGATGCAGGCGGCCGATATTATCTCGGTCAATCACGAAATCATGATCATCGTCACTTGATCCCCAACCGTATCAGGAATCGGTGCACCCTCTTGCCTTCCCGCGCGCCGTTCTCTAGGGGCTTGAACCGTAAGTTTTCATCTGCCGTTCACGAAGGGACATACCATGAGCGACACCGCCGATCGGGTTAAGAAGATCGTTGTCGAACACCTCGGGGTCGAGGCCGACAAGGTTACCGAAGATGCCAGCTTTATCGATGATCTGGGCGCTGATTCGCTCGACATCGTTGAGCTGGTGATGGCCTTCGAAGAAGAATTTGGCGTTGAAATCCCTGATGATGCTGCCGAAAAGATCAGCACCGTTTCGGATGCCATCAAATATATCAACGACCACAAGGGCTGATCGCCTTTGGGTAACAGACCGGCGCGGATCGATCCGGCATCGTTTGGTGCCGTTTGACCCTCGTCATGGTCTCTGACAGGCTCAGTCCCTAAACGGGCTGGGCCTGTTGTGTTTTAGAAGTTTGGAGATTCGCATGCGCCGTGTTGTCGTCACCGGTCTTGGTCTGGTTACCCCGTTGGGTGGCGATGTCGAGACGACCTGGGCCAACCTGATTGCCGGCAAAAGCGGGGCAGGACCGATCACGCGCTTCGATACCGAAGGGCACAAGTGCACCATCGCCTGCGAAGTGAAGGGGCCGGATCACGAATATGGCTTTGATCCCAACCTTCGCGTCGATCACAAGGTCCAGCGCCAGGTTGATCCGTTCATCATCTATGGCATCGATGCCGCCGGACAAGCGCTGGAAGACGCGGGCCTGGTCGATATGGACGAGGCGTTGAAACTGCGCACAGGCTGTTCGATCGGTTCAGGGATCGGGGGCCTTCCGGGGATCGAAGCCGAATCAATCGTGTTGTATGAAAAAGGTCCGGGCCGGGTTAGCCCGCACTTCGTTCACGGCCGCCTGATCAACCTGATTTCGGGCCAGGTCAGCATCAAATACGGCCTGATGGGCCCCAACCATGCGGTGGTTACTGCGTGCTCAACTGGCGCGCACTCAATCGGCGATGCGGCGCGGATGATCCGCGATGATGATGCCGATGTGATGTTGGCGGGCGGAGCGGAAGGCACCGTTAATCCGTTGGGCGTAGCCGGCTTTGCCCAGGCCCGTGCCCTAAATTGCAGCTTCAACGATCGCCCGACCGAGGCCAGCCGCCCCTATGACAAGGGCCGCGACGGCTTTGTAATGGGCGAAGGCGCCGGAGTGGTAGTGCTTGAAGAGTACGAGCACGCCAAGGCCCGCGGCGCGAAGATCTATGCCGAAGTGGTAGGCTATGGCCTGTCTGGCGATGCCTACCACGTCACCGCGCCGCACCCCGAAGGCAAGGGCGCCGAGCTATCGATGCGGATGGCGATGAAGAAGGCCGGGATGCAGCCGGGCGATATTGACTATGTCAACGCCCACGGCACGTCGACCATGGCCGATACGCTTGAACTGGGCGCGGTAAAGCGCGTTCTGGGCGATGATCTGACCGGCGCTTCGATGAGCAGCACCAAAAGCGCAATTGGCCACTTGCTGGGCGGCGCTGGCGCAGTGGAAACGATCTTCTGCATTCTGGCGATCCGCGATCAGATCTTACCGCCCACGCTTAATCTTGATGATCCGGATGAAGGCACCGAAGGCGTCGATCTGGTGCCGCATGTCGCCAAGAAGCGGGTGGTGCGCGCCGCACTCAACAATTCGTTCGGGTTTGGCGGAACCAACGCCAGCGTGATCGTCAAGGCTATCGATTGATGCTGGGTTCGCGCCGCGGGCCGCTGCCATTCTATCTTGCTGCCGCGCTGGTTGTAGCGCTGCTGGGCTGGCTGGGTGGCGGCTGGGTCTGGGCCGGGCCTTTGGCCAAGGATGCAGCCTTCATCGTGCCCGATGGCGCCAGCCTTTCAGCAGTTGCAGCCAAGCTGGAAAAAGAAGGCGCAATCGAATCCGCCGCCGCATTCAAATTGCGTGCGCGGGTGTTTGGCCTGGGCAAAACGATCAAGGCCGGCGAATTCAAATTGCCAGCCCGAGCCAGCATGCGCCAGATTCTGGGGGTGGTCGCCTCAGACGATATCATGCGGCGCTTTGTTACCATTCCTGAAGGCATGCCTTCGGTAATGGTATTTGATAAATTGATGGCCAATCAGGATCTTACAGGCACGATCGAAGTTCCTGCTGAAGGATCGGTACTGCCCAACACCTATGAAATCACCAAAGGGGAAAGCCGGCAGGCGGTGCTGCTGAGAATGCAGGCGCCGATGCAGCGCACGCTGGCCGAACTATGGGAAAAGCGCGACGGCAAATGCCCGGTCCAGACCATGCAGGAGGCTTTGGTCCTGGCCTCCATCGTTGAAAAGGAAACCGGCAAGGCCAGCGAGCGGCCGATGGTTGCCGGGCTCTATTGCAACCGGTTGCGGGGCGGAATGATGCTGCAGGCTGATCCTACGATCATTTATCCGATCACCAAGGGCAAGCCGCTGGGCCGGCGGATCCGCCAATCGGAAATCAACGCGGTCAACGAATACAACACCTATTCGATGGTCGGCCTGCCAAAGGGTCCGATCACCAACCCAGGCCGCGCCTCGATCGAGGCCGTGCTGCATCCCGGAACCACGGATGCGCTGTTTATGGTGGCCGATGGCACCGGCGGCCACGCCTTTGCCGCAACCTATCAGGAACACAACGCAAACGTCGAAAAGTGGTATCTGATCCGCAAGGAACGCGGGGATTTTTGAAGTCGCCCCGAAACAAATCCGGGACGACGATCAAGGTTCTACAATTGTAAATCCGGGGCTGACCGGATCGAGCGCGGCCTGCAAAGCGGCAACTGCATCGGGATCCCCTTCAACCTCAAGCCCCGCAGCTTCAAGCTGGGCAAGCGGCAGTTTCAGGAACAGCAAACCCAGGATCAGGCGGCGCGGACCTCTGAGGATCACCGCCGGGTTGGCCACAGGTTGCCCAACCCGCGCCACCAGCACCGTTTTGCCGGCTTCAATTCCGATCACTTCCTTGCGGTCGGTCAGCTCGATATTGAGATCGACCCGCGGCCAGGAAAGCCGAGCCGGATCATAGCGTGTTGCGACCGAATCCATCAGCAGTTGGCTGGGCACTGCGGCGATCATATCCTGGCCCTGTGAATTGACCCCGCCCGGCTTGTATCCCTGGCGCAGATCGCGCGCGGCAGAGAGGTATTGATTGCGCCAGATCGCGCTTTCTGCCTGATAGCCCTGCTGTTCATAGCTATCGGCCAGCAGCGCACGAGCCTCTGCATTGGCGGGATCAGCGAAGACCACGTGGTTTAGCAGTTCTGATGACCAGCGGTAGTCGCCCGCCGCCATTGCCTTGCGGGCCAAGGCGATTACCTTCTTCGGCCCGCCGATCGCCGAAACATAACGCTTGGCACGCTCTTGCGGCGGCCATGGATTGAGGTTGGATGGATTGCCGTCATACCAGCCCAGATAGAACTGATAGACCGCTTTCGAATTGTGGCTGTAGGTGCCGTAATAGCCGTGGTTGAACCATTGCCCGGCAAGTTCGGGTGGCTGGACCAGACCTTCGGCTATTTCCGGCGCAGTCTGGCCCTGGTTCATCCGGCGGACAGTCTGATCGTGCAGAAAAGCATAGTTGTCACGCTGGCTGGCGAGCATCCCGGCAACCTCACCCTGGCCGAAACGCGGCCAGCAATGGCTTGAAATCACCGCGTCGCTACGCCCGCCATAGAGCGTCAGTGCCTCGTCAAGATAACCGGCCCAGGCATGGGTATCACGCACTTTGGCTCCACGCGGGGTCAGGATATTGTGGAGTGAGCAGGTGGACATTTCGGCCGAGAGAAACACCCGCGGCGCAGCAATGAAGACATTCAACTCGCTGGGGGCTTCGCTGCCCGACACCATCTGGAATTCAAGCGCGATGCCATCAACAGTGCGGGTATCGCCGGTTTTGGCGATGGTGTCGGTCGGTGCGATCAGGGTGATTTCGCCGGCGGGCAAGCCCATCCCGATCCCGCTGCCCATCTGGCCTTGCGCACCAGGCAGGATGCCGGTGCCGAACTGGTAGCCCGCACGGCGGCCCATCGCTGGCCCGGCCAGTACGCTTTCCGATGCGGTTTCCTTCATGAAATGATCTGGTGCGATGATCGCAACCTTGCCGGCGGTAACATCGGCTTCGCTCACAATCCCGCGCACCCCGCCATAGTGATCGCCGTGGCTGTGGCTGTAGATGACCGCGGTTACCGGCCGCCCACCCAACTGCTGATTGACCAGTTCGAGCGCGGCAGCGGCCGTTTCACGGGTCGTCAGTGGATCAACCACGATCCAGCCGGTCTTCCCTGCGATAATCGTCATGTTTGAAACATCAAAGCCGCGTACTTGCCAGACGCCGTCCGCAACCTTGAACAGCCCGTGGATCCGCAGCAGGCCAACCTCGCGCCACAGCGAAGGGTTGACCGTATCGGGAGCAGGGCCGCTGACCCATTGATACGCATCAAGGTTCCAGACTGGCTTGCCTTTGGCATCACGGATGATCGGATCGGCGCGGGTGGCGATAAAGCCGCGATTTGCAAATTCGGCATCGCGGCCGTCCTCAACCGGAAGCGCAGCGCCCTGGCGGGTCTGGGCAGCGCGGGTTGCTGCGCTGGCTGGTTTGGGGTTCAGATCGGGGGCGGGGGCCCCGGCAGCAAGCGCCGTTGATGTGAGCAACAGCGCAAGTGCACCTAGGCGCAGGGCAGGACGGGGCATGAATGTGTTCTCCTCACCAGACTTTCGCAGCGTGGCCCCCAAAGCCGGGAAATTCAAGCAATCGATTAATCTGAAAATACGATCACAATTTCCAGTATTGGCGGTTTCACCAATTTATTGAGGCCCGGTATAACGCCACCAACACAGGAGACTACCACAATGCTAGGACGCCAGATTCCCGATATCACCCTGAAAACCCGTGTGCGCGACGATGCGGTGGACGGGCCTAACCCGTTCCGTTGGCAAGACTTTGCCGTTCGCAGCGAATTTGCCGGTAAGAAGGTGGTGGTCTTTTCATTGCCGGGGGCCTTCACGCCAACCTGCAGCAACGAGCAATGCCCCAACTTTGAGCGCCTTCATGATCTTTTCAAGGCGGCCGGCGTGGACGCGGTTTATTGCCTGTCGGTCAACGATGCCTTTGTGATGTATCAATGGGGCAAGCAGCTAGGCCTCAGCAAGATCAAGCTACTTCCCGATGGATCGGGGCACTTCACTCGGCGGATGGGCATGCTGATCGACAAGGACCATCTTGGCTTTGGCATGCGCAGCTGGCGCTATGCGATGATCGTGGAAGACAATGCGATCACCCATTGGTTTGAAGAGCCGGGCATCAATGATGTGGGATCGGATGCCGATCCCTACGGCGAAACTGCGCCTGAAAAGCTATTGGCTGCCTTGACCGCAGAGCCGGTGGCACAGGCCGCATAATTCCGTTAGGTGCGGGCGGTGGACCCCTCTCCAGCCCCCTCCCGGACGCCGTCCGCACCGTTTATCGTTACGGCCCAATTGCCTGCCGATATTTTTTCATGGGCCAACAGTTTGCGCAGCCAGCATTTCCCGCAATCGCGCAATTGGCTTAAAGCGCACGTCACCTTGTTCCACAGCTTTGCACCCAGCCTGCGAGATGAATTGCCGCGTATGCTGGCGCGGATTGCGGGCGAATTTTCCGCACCTGCGGCAGAGCAATCAGGTTTGATGGATCTGGGCGGCGGTACGGCATTGGCAATTCGTTCACCGGGCATGCTGGCAATTCGCGATCGGATCGCCGAACATTTCTGGCATATGCTGACCAGCCAGGATCAGGGCGGCAAAAAACTGCACATCACGGTTCAGAACAAGGTTTCGCGCGATGCCGCGCTGGCGCTTCAGGCAGAGCTTGGGGCAAGGCTTCAGCCGCGCTATTTCGCCTTTACCGGGCTGGGGCTGCATCTGTACCGAAATCCTGAATGGGAAGAGGTGGGGGTATGGAAATTTCGCGGCAAAGAGCGCGCTTGACCAAGCCTAACCCGCATCCTATGTGCGCCGCCTGCCCCGCCTTTCGCGGGGCGCTGCCATGGTAAGGCGGAGTAGCTCAGCTGGTTAGAGCAGCGGAATCATAATCCGCGTGTCGGGGGTTCGAGTCCCTCCTCCGCTACCAATACTTTCAAAACATCAGTGGGGGATGTCGGCGGCTGGCTGTTGGCCGGGTCGGGGCTGGCTGAGATTGGCACGGCGCATCAACAAGGTGAGCGGGACGACGGCGAAGCTCATCCACATCATCATGTAAAAATCGTTGATATAGGCAATCATGGCCGCCTGGCGGGTTACCTCGGCATCGAGCGCCCGCAGGCCCGCTTCGCCCAGCGCCTGGAACCGATCGAGCGCCGAAAAATCGACAATTTGGCTAAATGATGCGGTGATGTGGGTTCCCAGATCGGTGTGCGAAGTCTGGATATTGCGGGCCAGCATGGTGGTGACGATCGATATGCCAACCGATGATCCGATCGAGCGCGACAGGTTTAGCAGGCTGGAACCATCGGTGCGCATCGCCGGCGGCAGGGTGGCAAAAGCGCTGGCGTTGATCGGGATGAAGACCATGCCGATCCCGATGCCCTGAATGAAGCCCGAACTGGCAAAATGCCAGGAATCGGATTCCAGCGACCAGCCTGCCATCTGCCACATTGAGATGCCGGCAATTACAAACCCGCTCGCCAAAAGTATCCTGGGATCGAAGCCACGGCGGATCGCAATCCCGCTAAGCTGCATCGAGATCAGCGTGCCAATTCCGCGCGGCACCAGCAGTTCCCCGGTTCCGATCACGTCATAGCCGAACAGGTGCTGCAACATCGGCGGCAGCAGTGCCATATTGGCGAACATCACCAGCCCGATCACCAGGCTGAAGACCATTCCGAAGATGAAATTGGGATCGGCAAACAGCTGGCGATCAAACAACGGATTTCGCGCGGTCGATAGGTGTATTACCGCGATCCAGCCGCTTGAAAGCGCAAGCACGGCATAGAGCCAGGCCTCGGCGGAATCGAACCAATCGATGTGGTTGCCGCGATCAAGCAGCAATTGCACCGAAGTCAGGGCCAGCGCGATCATCGAGAAACCGACCAGATCAAATTTGCGCCTGATGATGGCCCGCGATGGCAGCGCGGCGGCCATGATTGCCAGCGAAATCGCGCCAAGCGGCACGTTGACATAGAAGACTGCGCGCCAGTTCCAGTTTTCGGTCAGCCAGCCGCCCAGGATTGGCCCCATGATCGGGCCAACCATAATCCCCATGCCCCAGATCGCCATCATCTGCGATTGCCGCGAAGGCCGGTTGGTATCAATCATCGCGGCCTGGCTTAGCGGCGAGATGAACGCGCCGGTTATCCCTTGCAGCGCTCTGAACACTACCATTTCCGTGATGTTCTGGGCCATCCCGCAAAGCATCGAGCTGAGCACGAAACCCGATACCGAAACCAGAAACAGCCGCCGGGATCCAACCCGATCCGCAAGCCAGCCCGTGATCGGCATCGCCACCGCCGTGGCCACGATATAGCTGGTCAGCACCCAGCTGATCTCATCGCTGGTTGCGCCCAGCGCAGATTGCATGTGCGGAATGGCAACATTGGCGATCGTGGTATCAAGCACTTGCAGCAGCGAAGCCAGCATGACCCCGATGGTCAGCAGCATCGGGTTGGCGACCGGCAGAGTGGGGGAATCGTCAAAAAGCAGCGCAGCATCGCCCTGCGTTACCGCTGGTGATCCAGGCACGGCCTTTGCCTCAGCCATCGTTCGATGGCTTGACCAGAACGATGGGGGCCAGACGGGCGGGCCTGCCACAAAAATATATAGAGGCGGTCATTAGTGACAGCCATATAATATACCTGCTTAGTAAATCAAGCGAGGCTGGGCCTTGGCAGCGCGATCAGGATCTGGGCTGGGTTTGATCGAGCCGCCGGGCAACGGGCAAGGCAAACAGGATCGCGCCGGCACAGATTGCTCCGCCCAGCGGGCCGATCATGGTATAACCGCCCAGGATCTGGGCAATTGCGCCTGCCGCCAGTGATCCCACGCTGGTCGATAGCAGCCATGTGCCGGTGGTCATCACGGCCAGCCGGCCGCTATCGTCGTGGGCATAGGTCAGCCCCAGCAGCAACGGATAGGTCAGGAACCAGCTCGCCATGAAGGCGATAAAGGCGGCGGCAAAAGCACCCTCACTGCTGACGGTGGTAAGCATTGCGCAGCACACTGCGCAGGCCCCTAGCGCGGCTGATAACGGCCAGGCACGCGGAAGCCGATCAATCACCAGCGCCAGGCCGGCATTGCCCAGTGCGCTCGCCAGCACGGCCAGGCTTTGATAAACGCCAAATTGTGTGGCCGGGATGCCGATGACATTCGCGGTCCGCTCGATAAATGGCCAGATCGCCAGCGATCCGAACGAGAACAGTGCCATCGCCGCCAGGATGCGCCAGCCTTCAGGCCCAATCGGCCGATTCGGCAGCACAGCGGCATTATCGGAGTGCAGCCCGGTGCCGCCGGGCAGCAACATCGCCATTGCGCCCAGCAACACGGCCAGCCCGGCCAGCGCCTGAAACATGCCCTCAACCCCGTGGCTCTCGCCCAATTTGGGCAGACCAATTGCCACTGCGGCATAGAGCACAGTCTGAAATGAAATCCCCAGCGAGATCCAGCGCGCCGGATGCGCGGTGCGCCCGGCAGCAAGGTTGACCGCGCTGTTCATCAGCCCAAAGCCAAGTCCCGTTCCGATCCGCCCCAGAAACAGCAGGCCATAGCTTGCTGTGAAGGCCGATCCCAACTGCGCCGCGATCACCAGCGCGCTGGCCAGCAATGCCAGCACTCGGGCGTCCATCGCGCGCGCGCGGGGGGCAACCAAAAACATCGCGGCGGCATAGCTTAGCGTTTCGGCCATGTTCCAGGCACCCATCTGAAAGGGCGAAAACCCGAACCGGTCAATCAGTCCGCCCACCAGATAGGTGGTGAAATTATTGCCGATATGGGCCGCCGCCGTGGCCGCGCCAATCCCGATCAGCGTGAAAGCGAACGGGCGACTTTTTCCACCAGTGCCGCCGCTCATGACCGCACCCTGGGATAGCGGGCCTTGGCCTCCAGATCTTCAAGATCCATATGTGGGCGGACATATTCCTGCGTGGCATCGCGCCGGGGCTGATAGTCCCACGGAGAGCGAAGGCCGGTCGCATTGGCGTCTCCAACAAGCCGCCGGCAGCTTTGGCTGGCCAGCACCGCTTGCGTAATTTCCGCAAAATTCCAGCGCACTGCCACCTCCGCTTTCAGCGCAGCCATGCGTTCTGATTGGTCTGCGCTTTCAGCAAGATTGTGCAACTCGTCGGGATCATCGGCCAGATTGTACAGCAAGTCCGGATCGGTTGGGGTGTGGATGAATTTCCAAGGCCCGCGGCGGATCATCACCATCGGAGCAACGACGCCTTCGCCCATATATTCGCCAATCACCTCGTCATGCCCGGAACCATTTTCGAGATGCGGAACCAGGCTGGTGCCGTCAAGCGGGGTGGCAGGCTCAGCCGTCAGTCCAGCCAATTCGATCAGGGTCGGCACCAGATCGACCAGTGAAACGCAGGCATCGATCTTGCGCGGGGCATACCGCTTTGGAGCGTGAACGATCAGCGGGATGCGGGCCGCGCCTTCGTGGAAGTTCATCTTGTACCACAGTCCTCGCTCACCCAGCATATCGCCATGATCGCCGCAAACGATAACGATGGTATCATCGCGCAGCCCGGTTTCCTCCAGGGTTTCAAGGACCCGCGCAAACTGATCGTCAACAAAGCTCATAGAGCCGAAGTAGGCTCTGCGGGCATCGCGGATCTGCGCGTCGGTGATGGTATCAAGATGCTGGCCGCACACGTGGCGCAGGCGCTGGGCATGGGGATCGGACTGATCAGGAACGCGCGGCATGGGAATTTCGACGCCATCATAGCGCTGCCAGTGGCTTTCATGGCAAGCATAGGGATCGTGCGGGTGCGTTAGCGAAAGGGTGATGAAGAACGGCCGGCCATCATCTTCGCGAACAATATCGTAAAGCTTGCGGCGGGTGGCAAAGACTGCCTCCTCGTCAAAATCGATCTGGTTGGTGCGCCGGGTTGGCCCAGCGGTCAGCACTGAATCCATCGAATGATACCAGCTGGGGCGGTGATCGAAATCGGTCCAGTCTGGAGTCCACCCAAAATCGGCCGGATAGATGTCGGTCGTCAGCCGTTCCTCAAAACCGTGAAGCTGGTCCGGCCCGACAAAATGCATCTTGCCGGCCAGCACCGTGCGATAACCGCCCAACCGCAGGTAATGGGCCATGGTCGGGGTCATCGCGGTCAGTTCGCAAGCGTTGTCATAAGCCCCAGTCCGCGAAGGCAACTGGCCCGCCTGCAAAGTGTATCGGGCCGGGCCGCACAGCGGACTGTTTGAATAGGCTGCGTTGAACAGCACACCTTCATCCGCCAACCGGGATAGTGTTGGCAATTGCGCCGGACTTTCCGCATAAAACGGCAGAAACGGGGCGGACATCTGATCGGCCATCAGGATCAGGATGTTGGGCTTGCTCGGCATGATTGTTTCTCCCCGGTTCAATGTGTTGGCGGGCCTATTTGCCAAGCCAGATGGCGGCGCGCCCCTCGGCAAATGCAGCAGGACCCTCAAGCGCGTCTTCTGAACCGAGCATCGCCTGGTACGCGGGCAGGGCGCCGCTGCGCATCAGGCGATAACCTTCTGATACTTCGAGGCCGCTGGTGGCGCGCAAGATGTCACGCGCGGCCTTGATCGACAGCGGTGCGCTGGCGGCAATGCTGGCGGCAAGATCCAGTGCGGTATCAAGCAGTGCACCGGGTTCACAGACTCGGCTGGCCAGGCCATGCTGAAGGGCTTCGGCGGCCGAAAGGCGTCGTCCGGTCAGGATCATTTCGGCTGCTAGGCGCTGCGGCAGGCATTTGGGCAGGCGCAGCAGACCACCCGAATCCGGCAAGATGCCAAGCTGCGCTTCGGGCAGCCAGAACTGCGCGGCGCTGCTGGCAACAATCAGATCGGCGGCCAGGGCGAGCTCAAACCCGCCGCCCACCGCCAGGCCATTGACGGCAGCAATTACCGGCTTTGACAGATCGAAATATTCGGTCAGCCCGGCGAACCCGCCGGGGCTGTGGACGGCATCAACGGCCTCTCCCTCATTCGCTGCATTAAGATCCCAGCCGGCTGAAAAGAACCGTCCGGTGCCGGTGATGATGCCCACTCGCAGCCCAGGATCAGCGTCTAACGCCTTGAATGCGGCGTAGAGTTCCTGGCTAGTGGCGACATCGATCGCATTGGCTTTGGGCCGATCGATCGTGATGACCAGCACCTCGCCCTGGCGATCGCATCGAACGGCGCTCATTGCACACACTCCTCCATCCGGATCAGGGCATCAACTGCCATTGCGCCCTTCGCCAGTGCGAGCACCGGGTTGACGTCAAGTTCTTCCAGACGGTCCGCATGGGCCATGGCAAAGCGGGCAACTGCCTCGATCGTATCGAGCAGCGCTGGCATATCGCAGCCCGGCTTGCCGCGATAGCCGGCCAACACGTGGTAGATTGGCAGGCGCGCCAGCGCGGCTTCGATTTCTGCCCGGCTGGCAGGCAGCGGCACCTGCTCGCTCTGGCGGATCAGTTCGACGAAAATTCCGCCCACGCCAAGCGTCATGAACAGCCCGAACTGCGGATCACGCCCCACTCCAACGATCAATTCGGCAATCGCGCCGCCAACCATTTCCTCAACCAGCAGTGCTTCGCCAAGCGGCGCCATACGCCGCGCCTCGGCCAGCAAACGCGTGCGGCTTTCGATTCCCAAGGCTACGCCGCCAAGTTCAGTTTTATGGGCAAGAGCCGCGCCTACAGCTTTCAAAACAAGCGGAAATGCTGCGGGAAAGGGCATGTCTTCACCGGTGCATAAGGCCTCGATTTCCTCCATTGAGAACACCTGGCCTTGCGGCACCGCTACGCCAAATTCGCGCAGCGCACCTTTCGATCTAACCTCATCCCACATGGCCGCATCACCGCCAACGGTTGGCGCGGGATCGGGCAAAGGCGGCGGGGCGGGCAGGGCCCAGGCCGCGCCGATTTTTGCTGCGGCCGCGATGGCGCAAAGCGCTTCACCAAGGCCTGCAATGGGCACGATGCCATCGCCCAGAAGCTTGGTGGCGATCGCCTCGGGCAAGCCTTCGGGCAGGGAACTGACCACCATCCGCACCGCGCCCTTGGTGGGCGCGATCGAACAGTGGGCGGCAACAAAAGCATCCAGCGTTACCTGCCAATCATGGCTATTGCAGCGGTCGGCGCGCGGGAAATCGAGGATCAGGATCGAGGCTTGGAAGCCGGCTCCGATCATCGCGGTGAAACAGGTTTGCGACGCTGCGGGATCGCCCCAGATATAGGTGTGGTAATCAAGCGGGTTGGCAACATGGACCCTGGTGCCCAGCACTGCTTCCAGCGCGGTCTGTGCCGCGGGCGGAAAATCAGGGGTTTCAAGCCCGGCGCGTTCGGCCAGATCGGCGGTGAGTGACGCTTCGCCGCCTGAGCAACTGGCGCTGGTAATCTGCGTTCCGGCCAAAGGTCCGGCGACATGCAGCAGCTTGAGCGTTTCGATAAACCTGGCCGGATCGTAGACCCGCGCCACGCCGTACCGTTCAAACATGGCATCGCACAGCGCATCAGCCCCTGCGAGCGAGCTGGTGTGCGAAAGGGTCAGCGCCGCGCCTTTGGCCGATGCGCCGGTCTTTAACGCAACCAACGGCACGCCGGCCGCCCGCGCGGCAAGGCAGGCCTCGCTGAACCGCCGGATCGATCCCAATCCTTCCAGGTGCAATCCGATTGCGCTCACGCGTGGGTCAGCAATCAGCGCCTCGATCAGATCGGCCGGGGTAATATCAGCGCAATTGCCCACGCTGATTACGTATCCGATTGGCAGGCCGCGCGCCTGCATGGTTAGGTTGAGCGCCAGATTGCCGCTTTGGCTGATGATCGCAACGCCGCGGCCCTGATCGATGGGAATGCAGCCGTGCTGATCAGGCCACAAGGCGGCCCGATCGAACAGATTGAGCATGCCATAGCAGTTGGGGCCGATTAGCGGCATACCATTTGCCGCGTCCAGCAACTGGGCCTGGTGCAGACCGCCTTCCGCACCGGTTTCGGCAAAGCCCGAAGCATAGCAGATCGTGCCGCCAGCACCGATTGCTGCCAGATCGCCGGCCAATGCGGTGCTGGGCTGGGCCGGGGCCGCCAGAAATACGGCATCGGGGGCTTCGGGCAGTGCAGCAAGGTTTGCAAGGCAAGGCACACCGGCCATATCGGCGCGCTTGGGGTTGATTGGCCAAAGCGGCCCGGCAAAGCCAAGCGCCAGGCTTTGCCGCACGGCTTCCTCGGCCGCCTTGCCGCCGATGAAGGCCAGACTGCGCGGGCGCAGCAGGCGCGAAAGATCACGCGCGCTTATATCACCCGCCGTGCGGACGCAGCAGCGCGCGGCTGATGATATGGCGCTGGATTTCGCTGGTGCCGTCCCAGATCCGTTCAACCCGGGCATCGCGCCAGAACCGCTCGATCGGCAATTCGTCCATTAGGCCCATGCCGCCAAAGATTTGCAGGGCATTGTCGGTGGCGCGGGCCAGCGCCTCACTGGCAAACAGCTTGGCCATCGCCGCATCGGTATCGGTCATGGTCCCCTGATCGTCCTTCCAGGCTGCGCGCAGGGTCAAAAGCTCGGCCGCTTCCAGCTCGGTCTTCATGTCAGCCAGCTTGAAGCCGGTGCCCTGAAACTTGCCGATTGTCTGGCCGAACTGCTTGCGTGTGGCGGCCCACTGAGTGGCCATTTCCAGCACACGGTAGCCGCGTCCGACCGAAGTGGTTGCCACCTGCAGCCGGGTTGATCCCAGCCACTGGCCCATCAGATCAAAACCCCCGTCAAGATCGCCCAGCAGGTTGCGGGCGGGAATACGGCAATTGTCGAACACCAGCTCGCACTGATGATAGCCGCGGTGCGACACGCATTTGGGGCCGCGCCGCCGCTCTAGCCCAGGGGTATCGAAATCGACCAGGAAGCAGCTGATCGATTTACGGCCGCTACCCAGATCGCCGGTTGCCGCGCACAGGATCACATAATCGGCCATGTCAGCATGGCTGATGAAATGCTTGGTCCCGTTGATGATGAAATCACCGCCGGCGGCCTGCGCGAAGGTGCGCATCGAACGCACGTCTGATCCTGCATCGGGCTCGGTCATGGCGAGGCAATCGTGACGTTCGCCCCGGATTGTGGGGAGCAGATAGTCCTCGATCTGGCTCCCTGTGCAGCCGCGCAGGATATTGCTGGGCCGGGCTACCAGCATCTGCAGGCCATAGCCGGCCCGGCCAAGTTCGCGTTCCATCAAGGTTGTATCGAATGTGCCCAGCCCGCCGCCGCCAAGTTCGGCCGGCATGTTGACGGCATAAAGCCCCAGCGCGATCGCCTTGCGGCGGATTTCTGTGACCAGATCGGCGGGAATTTCGTCAGTTTTCTCAACCAGATCCTCGTGCGGGTAAAGCTCGGTCTCGGCGAATTTGCGGACCGTTTGGGTCAGCATTTCCTGTTCGTGGGTAAGGGCAAAGTGCATTGCGGGCCTCTGTCAGCTGCGCCGGATCGCGATATTTCGCCCGGCCTGGAGCGGTACGGGCAGGGTGCTGTGCGCAGCACGGATCAACGCTATCCGGCGCTGGATTTTGGGCGGCATCGGGCAGCTTTTTCCCGCAGCCATGCTGACATGGACCAGCATCTGTTCGCCGGTCGCCAGCAGCACGCCGGTATCGGCATTGTGCATGGCGTGGAAAATGTGGAGCCGCTTTTCATCGGCATCGATCAGTTGCAGGCTCAGCTCCAGCCGGTCTCCCAGATGAGCCTCGGCCAGATTGAAGACCATGGTTTGCACCGTGTAGAGCGATTGTCCCGCGGCGCGGTAATCCTCGTCGATCCCGATCAGCCGAAAGAACGCATCAGACTGATCTCCAAACACCAGCAGATAGCAACTTTCGCTCATGTGCCCGTTATAATCGACCCAGTCTTGCCCGACGCTTGGCGCAATCAGCCTTAGCGGGGCCGCGATCTGGGCAGTATCATCCCACGGCGGGGCGCCAGTCCCCTCAAGCGGTGTTTGAAGGCCGTGGGTGCGGGGATCACCGGGCTCGGTCTTCGTGGCCATAGTGGGCAACCTCTTTCAAACCGGCGGCGGTGCAATCTTGTGCCGACGTGCATGCAGACGGGCAGAGCCAGCTTGCAAGTGCGGCATTCCATCAATTCGCATCTAATGCTTTCCATCAGTGCGGCTAATGGCAGCCTCGCGCGATTGACTTGCTGCGCCAGCTTGCCACGGTCTGATCCGTGGGCATTCTGGCGCCGGCTATAGCCAATTGGCTTGGCCCCAAGCTAGGTTGCCGATGGAGACGGAATTTTGCGGTGAGGGCCGCATGGCATTATCGGCGCGAACAGGTTCGTGCTTCGATATTCAGGGAGGGAAACATGAAGCAACAATTGTTTACCAGCACGGCAGCCGCGGTTGTCCTGGCTTCGATTTGGGCCGCACCGGCCATGGCGCAGGATAGCGATGCGCCGCAGGCCGATACCGGCGGAATTGCCGATATCGTTGTTACCGCCACCCGCCGCAGCGAAAAGATGCAGGATGTGCCGGTTACGGTTCAGGCTCTGGGGGCTGAACAACTGGCCGAACGCGGCATCACCAATTTCGATCAGTTGCTGACCGAACTTCCGCAGGTTCATGCCGGTGGGCGCGGTCCGGGGCAGAAGACGATTTCGATCCGCGGCCTTTCGCTGTCGCAAGTAGCAATCCAGACATCGGCAGTGGCCGGGGCCAGCCCAACCGTTGCCCTGTATCTGGATGATGCTTCGGTTTCGGTTCCGGGCCGCAACCTTGATGTCTACGTGACCGATCTTGAGCGCGTCGAAGTTCTGGAAGGTCCGCAAGGAACGCTGTTTGGTGCCAGTGCAGAAGGCGGCGCGATCCGCTATATCACCAACAAGCCCAACCTTTCCAAGTTCCAGGCCGGCTTCACGCTGACCGGCGCAACTACGCCGGGTCATGCGTTTAGCGGAGCGGCCAATGGCTACGTCAACATTCCGATCATTGAAGATACGCTGGCGCTTCGTGCCTCGGCATTCGTTGATCGGCAGGGCGGCTATATCGACAACGTCTATGGTACCTTCCAGATGCCGCTGGAATTGACCAATGCTGACGGCACTGCTGCCATCTGTCTTCCCGGTGCCCCTGCAACACCGGCCTGCATCGCACGGCACGGCGCCGCAGGCGCAGCGGCGCGCGCTGCCCTGCCGGCCGCCACCCGCCCGACAATCAACAATGCAGCCTTCGCGCGAGACGATTTCAACTCGGCCACTTATACCGGCGGACGCATTGCATTGCGCTGGGCCCCTTCGCCTGACTGGACGATCACGGTGCAGGACATGTACCAGACTCTCGATGCCGAAGGCGTGTTCCAATACGATCCGGCCTTGGGCGATCTCAAGGTTATGCGGTTCTCGCCCGACACCAACCACGATGAATTCAATCAGGTCCAATGGTCGGTTGAAGGCAAAATGGGCGGGCTCGATCTGGTTTACACCGGTTCCTACCTGAGCCGCAGGGTTGACCAGAAGTTTGACTATACCCGCTATGCCGCAGTTGGGCCCTATGCGCCTTACTACATCTGCTCCTATCCGGGCTATGCCACCTGCGCCACACCGCGGATGACCTATCTTGACAAGTCGCGGTCTAACCGCTTCACGCAGGAGTTCCGGATCGCCACTCCTTCCGATAAGCGCATCCGTATGCAGGCCGGGGTCTATTTTGACCGCGCCAAGGTCTTCGCCGATGGTGTCTGGTACTATGAAGGCGCTGCGGTTCAGGGCTTCAATGGACAGATTCCGGGCGGCAACGACAAGATCAACAACTATGTCCGGCCTGCTGGCGGCGTCTACTTCAATGACGCGGAACGCGGTGAAAGTCAGTTTGCGTTGTTTGGCGAAGCCAGCGTTGACATCACGTCGAAGCTTACGCTGACGGCGGGAATACGCTGGTACAGCCAAGAAACGTCGCTGCGCGGTTCGGTCAACTGTGGTTTCCGCGGGGCAACAGCACCCAACGGTAATACCTGCGGCGGCGGCAACTATGCCGTTTCGCTGGCTGGAATCAGCCCGTCGACCGAGAAGGGCACTACCCCCAAGGTTACGCTCAGCTACAAGCCGAACGACGACATGCTGTTCTACGCGACCTTCTCGGAGGGCTACCGGCCGGGCGGATTCAATCGCCGCGGCGGAGCAACCAATGACCCGAACTTCTTTATCCCCAAAACCTATCAGTCGGACGGGGTGAAGAACTATGAATTTGGTTGGAAGCTGCAAATGGCCAACAACCGGATTCGCTGGAACGGAGCTGCGTTCTTGATCGATTGGACCGGAATCCCGGTTTCGATCTATTCGCCGGCGATCAGCAATTCGACGTTTGTGCTCAATGGGCCGAATGCCCGGATCAAGGGGATCACCACCGATCTGGTCTGGCGGGCCACTCCTGACTTCACAATCACAGCCAACCTGGCGTTCAATGATTCTGAGTTGACCGACTATGCCAGCACTCCGGCAGGCTTCCGGCCGCAGCCGGGCGATGGGCCGCTGGCGCTTACCTTCGTTCCGCTGGGTAGCCCACTGGCGCTTGCTCCGAGTTGGCAAGGCGGGATGCGCATGCGCTATGAACATGAAGGCACTTCGGGCACGACCTTCTTTGCCCAGGCGGGTGGCCAATTTGTTGGCACCTCGTTTACGTCGACGATCAAGCCGCAGAACTTCAAGCTTCCGGCCTATGCCCAGTTCGATCTGTCGGCTGGGTTCAAGCGCGAAAGCTGGACTGCTGAAATGTTCGTTTCCAACCTGACCGACAAGCGCGCGACCACGTTTGAGTCGAATAGCGACAACATCAGGCTTAATTCGACGATCCGTCCGCGGACGATCGGGCTGCGGTTGGGCTACACTTATTGATTGCGGGCCGGGCTGGGCCCGGATCCACTTGAAGTGAGATACAGGATCCCGGCGGGTTGAATGCTTCAACCCGCCGGGATTTTGATTTCGGGGCCCGTGCCCGCTTGTCGGCTTGCGCAGATGCCGCCATGGTGCCGGGCCCACCAAACTTAAAGAATTCGCTGAACGTGCAAAACGATCCCCTAGTTGAAGCAAAGCTGGCCCTAGCCCGCGGCGATATGGCGCAGGCCAGTGTGCTGCTGGCCGGTTTGATGGCAACGCGCGGCGATGATCCCGAAGTGCTCTATCTTGCGGCTGTGATTGCGCGGGCTCGGGGTGATTTCGATGCGGCGCACCGCTTGTTGGACCAGTTGATGACTTTGCAGCCGCAACTGGGCCGGGCGCATCAGGAACGCGGCCATTGCTTTCGCCAGCAAGGCCAGCGCGATGCCGCGATCGCGGCCTATGAACAGGCGGTAGAATGCAATCCGCTGCTAACCGCGTCGATCAAGCTGCTGGCGGTGCATTACCAGCAGGCCGATCCGGTCAGGGCCAAAGCGCTGCAGGATCGGCTGGACGATGTTGAAGGCCATCCGCCTGAAGTGTTGGCTGCGCTCTCAGCCTATTACGATCAGGATTACACGCTGGCCGAAGCGCGGGTGCGCGCGTTTCTGCTCAAGGTGCCGGATGAACCGGTGGCGATGCGGTTGCTGGCCGAATTGGGCACGCGGCTGGGCGAATATGAGGATGCAGAGCTGATCCTTTCGAAGTGCAAGCAGTTCAGCCCAGACTATCTGCATGCCCGGTTTGACTATGCCGAGGTGCTGAGCAAGCGGTTCAAATACGATGCAGCGCTGCGCGAGGCTGAGGAACTGCTGGCGCTGGAACCAGCCAATCCGCAATTCCTGATGCAACGCGCCAACCTGATGCTGCACACTGGCCGGACCGAGGATGCTGCCGCGCAATATGCGCTACTGCAACAATCCAGCCCTGATAATGCAACCGTCAGCCTGACCTATGGGCACGCGCTCAAAACCCTGAGCCGGATCGATGAAGCGGTTGCGGCTTACCGCCAGGCCTATGCGGTGCGGTCTGATTTTGGTGATGCCTATTGGAGTCTTGCAAACCTTAAGACCTACCGTTTCACCGCAGCCGAAATGGCGGCGATGGCGGCCGAGGAGGCGCGCGAGGGGATTGCGGTGGATGATCGGATCCACCTTTGCTTTGCGCTGGGCAAGGCACTGGAAGATGCGCAGGACCATGCTCGCAGTTTTGAATACTACCAGCGCGGCAATCAGTTGCGGCAGGGGGTGGTGGGCTATCGGCCCAAAGCGATCACCGCAGAGTTTGATCGACAGATCCAGCATTGCAATGCGGCCCTGTTTTCCGGCACTGTCGGCGCTGGGTGCCCGGCCGATGATCCGATATTCATCCTGGGCTTGCCGCGCGCGGGATCAACGTTGCTTGAGCAGATCCTGGCCTCGCACAGCCAGGTTGAAGGGACCACCGAACTGCCCGATATCATGGCGATCGCCAGCCGGCTCAACGGGCGTTTGGGGCAGGACGATGCGGATCGCTATCCCGATAATCTTGGCGAACTTTCGCGCGATCAGCTGGCCGAACTGGGGCAGGGCTATATCGATTCCACCCGGGTTCATCGCACCGAAGGCAAGGTGCGGTTTATCGACAAGATGCCCAACAATTTCCGCCATATCGGTCTGATCCATCTGATCCTGCCCAATGCCCGGATTATCGATGCCCGGCGCGAGCCGCTGGCCTGCGGGTTTTCGGTGTTCAAGCAGCTATTCGCAGCCGGGCAGGACTTCTCGTATGATCTTGGTCACATTGGGCGCTACTATGCAGACTATCTGCGGTTGATGGCGCACTGGGATGCGGTTCTGCCGCCCGGCCGCGTGCTGAAAGTGCAGCATGAGGATGTGCTGGACGATCTGGAAGGCCAGGTCCGCAGGATCCTTGATTATTGCGCGTTGCCGTTCGAGCCGGCCTGCCTTGAATTCCACAAGACGTCGCGCGCTGTGCGCACCCCCAGCAGCGAACAGGTCCGCCGCCCGATCAACCGCGACGGGACCGACGTGTGGAAGGCCTATGATCCTTGGCTTGGCCCGCTGAAGCAGGCGCTGGCCGCGCGGCCCGAACTGCCGGGCTAATCAGCCGCCGTTTTGCCAGGCGCAAACGCCCAGTGTGCGGCCCTTGGCCAGCCGGTTTGGATCGAGCTGGCCTTTGACCAGGTGGGCGCGGCCTGAATCGCAAACCAATGTGCTGGCCCCGTAACCCGCAACATCAAGCATCACCTGATCCCAATGCCGGTACTGCACATCATGCCCTTCGCCAGGGTATGATCGAAATGTGACAGCACCTTTGACCTTGCTGGCCCAATACTGCCCATGGCTGGGCGGCACCGCCGGATCGGCCTCTCCATAATAGAAAAAGGCCGGGGCGCTAAGCGCAGAAACATCGGCGGGCGGGGCGCAGAACCGCTTGTATTCGCGGGCCACGCCGCGCGGATCACCGTTTTGTCCGGCCATAAAGAATGCCCGCGCGCCTTCATCGGCCGTGCGATCGGTGAAGCCGCGAACGTGGGCTGATACACCGTCTTTGGGCATTTCCCACCAGACCCGCGGCGCGGCTATTTGCGGGCCAAGCTGCGCAGCAAAGGTGGCCTCGTCTTGCTGGCACCGTTCAACATTGGCCTGCGCCGATGAAACAGCCGCCAGCATGTGCCACGATGAAATCCGCGTTGGCATGGCCTGGACAATATGGCCAGCATAGGCCCCGCCGCCCGATATCGCGACCAGCGAAAAATTGCCTATCCCCAGCTGGCCCAGCACCTGGGCGACCTCGCTGTTGTAATCGGCAAAAGTCCATTTGGGATCGAACGCGGTATCGCCCAGCCCATTGCGTTCTACCGCCACGATCCGCAGCTTCAGCCGTTTGCGCATGGTATCAAGAAAGGCGACCAGTTCGGGCGCGCGGCCACTGGTGCCAACCCCGCCGATGAACAGGATTGGCCGCCAGCCCTTTTCCCCGGTGTCTGTAAAGTGAACCTTGCGGCCTTCCTTGCTTACCAGGCTTTGCACCGGGGTGCCGATTGAATCGAACCGATCTGGAAATGCGATCGGATTTGCCGCCGTTGCTTTGGCCGCAGGTGGCTTGGCCAGGACCGGCGAGGCCAAGGCCGCCAGCGCGGCCAATGTTGCTAGACGTTTCATCGTACCGGCTCCGTTTCAAGATTGCGGTCAAGCGCTTCGATCTGCTCCAGCTCTGCAGGCAGGTTCAGATCGCGGCACAGCCACAAATAGACTGCGGCCGAAACTGGCAGGCCGATCAGCATCGAAATATCGGCTTTGCCCAGTGCCTGGGCGATCGGTCCAACATAAAGCCCGGTTTTGAAGAACGGGATCATCGCTGCAAAGCCCACCGCATATGCTGTCAGCCCGCGCCAGTTCCATTTGCCATATAGTCCATCGGCCATGAACATCGCCCGGATCGAATAGCGCCCTTTGCGCACAAAGAAGAAATCGACCAGATTGATCGCGGTCCACGGCGTGAATAGATAGCCCAGCACACCCAGGAACGATTCAAAACCGTGCAGAACGTTGCCGCTGACCACCAGCGACAATGATAGCGCCATGGCGAATACCGCCAGCAACGAAGCTATCCGCGCCTTCACCCCAAGCTTAAGCGTGGTCAGGCTGTCGACTACACTCAGCAAGGTCAGCGATGCGCCATAGAAATTGAGCGATGTGATGGTGATCAGGCCCAAAAAGCTGGTCACCAGCATCACCACGCCGAACCCGGGATAGATCGCGTCTGAACTGTCACGCAGCGCAGCAACGATGCCATCCGGGCTGGCAAAAGCGGCGGCGGCAAATGTGCCAACCAGCATCATCCATGCTCCGCCCACGAAAGCGCCCCAGAACGTCCAGAAGAAGCTTTCGCGAATGCCAACGTCCTTGGGCAGATAGCGCGAATAGTCTGAAACATAGATTGACCAGCTGAGCTGATAGGCAGCAGCAGCGAAGAACTGCACCAGGAACGGGGTCGGCTGGAATTCGCCCGGCACCAGCAGCGTGCCCAGATCAACGATCCCGAAAGCGCCGATGGTATAGACCGCCAGCACCGCCAGCATGGCATAGGCCAGCCAGCGCTGGGCCTTGTGGATCAGATCATAGCCGATCACGGCCACCGCAACCGCGATCAGCGAAAAGACGATCACGGTCGGTCCATGGGGGAAACCGGCCAGCTCCTTCAGCGTATCGGCGGCCAGCGTCTGGTTCAGGGCATTGAAGCCGATGTAGGTAACCAGGGCCACAACCCAGACCAGCAGCGCACCCAGATAGCCAAATTGCGGGCGTGACTGGATCATTTGCGGCAGGCCAAGGTGCGGCCCCTGGGTGCAGTGGAAGGCCATCAGCACGGTGCCCAGGATGCACCCGCCGGTTACCGCAATGGCCGACCAGAACAGGCTGAGCCCGGCTGCAACGCTGATCGCGCCGGTGGCCAGCGTGGCCAGGTGCGCATCACCTGTGAACCATACCGGCCACAAGTGCCAGACCTTGCCGTGACGCTCCGCCAGGGGGACGTAGTCGATAGATCTCGTTTCGATCAATGCCACTGGTTTGCTCCCCCCGTGTTGTTGTTGCTGCGCCAGGCTTACCCCGGCATACGGATACTTCGGCCCGCGCCTTCGGGTGGTGCCAGATGTTGCTGGGCTGCGGCAAGCCCTTGCATGGCCTGCGTGATGTGATCCGGGGCAGGTGCCGATTTTTCGGCCTTGGCATCAACGTGGACCAGCATGTGTTCCGCAGTTGCGATCAGCGCGCCGGTTTCAAGGTTGGTCATCGCGTGAAACAGGTGGAGCCGCTTGCCATCCGTGCCCAGCACGCGGCTGCGCAGCTCCACTTTCTGACCCAGCCGGGCCTGGCCCAGATGCCGGATATGGGTTTCCACTGTGTAAAAGCTGAACCCGCTGGATACGTAATCCGGCCCGGCACCAGTCCGCGCCAGCACCACATCGGTCGCATCACCGAACAGCTTGAGGTAGCAATGTTCGGTCAGGTGATCGTTGTAATCGATCCATTCGGGCAACACGGGCGTGTGCCCGGTCAGCACGTGCCCATCGCCGCAATCGCTGCCCAGTTTGACAGCTTCCTTGCCTGTCAGGCTTTCGCGATAGGCCTTGGCCACCGCGCCCGCGGCGAAATCGTTGCGTTCCAGCGCATGCATGATGTCCACCAGGCAGGAATCGCGCAGCGCCTCGTATTCACGCAGACCAATTCCTGCGGCCTGTTCGTCTGATTGGTCGGAAACCTTGTCGATCAGCTCGCCCGTCAACTTGGGGCCAACCAGCTTGGTCCAGGGCCATTCCATCGAAGGGCCGAACTGGTGCAGGAAGTGCCGCATCCCGGCTTCTCCGCCAGCCAGCCGGTAGGTCAGGAAGGTGCCCATGAACGACCAGCGCAGCCCTGCGCCAAATCGGATCGCGTCATCGATTTCAGCCGCGGTGGCGATGCCATCATTGATCAGCCACAACGCTTCGCGCCACACCGCTTCAAGCAGGCGATCGGCGATGAACCCATCGATCTCGTGCCGCACATGCAGCACCTTCATGCCAACGCGGGTATAGAGCGCGCTGGCAATCTCGATCGTTTCGGCGCTGGTCTGATCACCGCCGCACACCTCCACCAGCGGCAGCAGATAGACCGGATTGAACGGGTGGCCCACGACCAGCCGATCAGGCCGGCGCATTGCGCTTTGCAGCTTGCTGGGCAGCAAACCTGATGTCGATGATCCGATGATAGCATGCGCAGGCATGGCGGCATCGATATCGGCCAGCACGCGCTGTTTCAGGTCTTCGCGTTCGGGCAGGCTTTCCTGGATAAAATCGGCGTCTCTGGCCGCTTCCTCCATGCTGACGGCAAATGTCAGATTGCCTTCGATCGGCAAGGCCGCACCGTGCAGGCGGATCTGCGCGCGGCGCGCATTGGCGATCACTTCCTGCGTTTTGCGCTCTACCTCGGGATCAAGATCAAACACCGAAACATCGATCCCGCCCAGCAGGAACCGCGCCGCCCAGGCCGCGCCGATCACCCCGCCGCCAACGATCGCTACCTTGCGTATTTCGCTTGCCATATCAGCGCTTCACCAGTTTGAGTTTGGCGCGGACAGCTTCGGGGCCCATGATCTTCGCGCCCATCCCGGTCAGGATCTGGACCGCGCGTTCAACCAGCTGGCCGTTCGATGCGAATTGGCCCTTGCCAAGGTAAAGGTTGTCTTCCAGCCCAACCCGCACGTTTCCGCCTGCAAGCGCGGCCATCGCAACAAATGGCAGTTGGTTGCGGCTGATCGAAAATCCGCTGAAAACGGCTCCTGGCGGGATCTGGTGAACCATTGCCATTGTGGTCAGTGGATCGTCCGGCGCGCCATAGGGGATGCCCAAGCACAGCTGGATCATCACCGGATCATCCAGCAAGCCGTCGCGGATCATTTCCTTCACGAACACCAGGTGCCCGGTATCGAACACCTCCAGCTCTGGCCGCACCCCCAGGCGCTGCACTTCGGCGGCCATGGTCCGCAGCATGCCGGGCGTGTTGGTCATCACGTAATCGGCTTCGGCAAAATTCATCGTGCCGCAATCGAGCGTGCAAATCTCGGGCAGCAGCGCCTGTACGTGGAGCAGCCGTTCCATCGGCCCAACCATGTCGGTTCCGGCGGGATCGAGGGGGAGGGGGCTTTCACCCTGGCCAAACACCATATCGCCGCCCATTCCAGCGGTGAAATTGATGATCACATCGACATCGCTGGCGCGGATCCGCTCCTTTACTTCGCGATAGAGTGCAACATCGCGGCAGCCTTTACCAGTTTCGGGATCGCGCACATGGATGTGGGCAATCGCCGCGCCAGCCCTGGCGGCCTCGATCGCGGCATTGGCGATCTGTTCGGGGGTTACCGGCAGATCGGGGTGGATCCCGGCCGTATTGCCTGATCCAGTGACGGCGCATGTGATGAACGGTTCGAAATTCATGGGTTCTCTCCCTGGGACAAAGCTTAGCACGGGCTTAGCTGCTCAAAACAGCATATTGCGGCAATTCATTGCATTTTACGACATGGTGCGCTATCGCCGCTGCCAATGCAAAAGTTCGCGTTTCTGCTGCTTCCGGGTTTTTCGGCGATCGCCTTTTTTTCGGCGATTGAGCCGCTGCGGATCGCCAATCGGCTTACCGGGAAGGCGCTGTTTGGCTGGAGCATCCACACCCCCGCCGGCGACCACGCCGAAGCATCGAACGGGATGCAAATCCGGGCTGATGGACCGCTTGATGAACGCGCCGAAACGCTGGTGGTTTGTGCAGGGTTTGATCCGCTGCGGTTGGCCGATCCGCGCCTGCTGGCTGCATTGCGGCGGGTCTGGCGTTTGGGCGGCAGTGTTGGCGCGATTGATACCGGTGCATTTTTGCTCGCTGAGGCGGGTATCCTGGGGCGCGAGGCGATTACGCTGCACTGGGAGGCCGCCGACGCCTTTGCCCGGCGCTATCCGCAGATCCCGGTTTCGGGCGAATTGTTTGAACGCCATGCCAGGCTGTTCACCTGTGCGGGCGGCACCGCGGCGATGGATCTGATGCTGGAAACGATCGCAGCCAGTCACGGGCAGGCCCTGGCCCGGTCTGTTTCAGATCAGTTGATCCACGAACGGATCCGCGGCCCCAGCGATCCGCAGCGCGGCGACGATCCGGCATTGGCCGGGCATCCGCTGATTGCCC
This sequence comes from Novosphingobium sp., assembly GCF_040079535.1. Lineage (GTDB taxonomy): Bacteria > Pseudomonadota > Alphaproteobacteria > Sphingomonadales > Sphingomonadaceae > Novosphingobium. The sequence goes on from NZ_JBEBKB010000008.1 coordinate 79,191, forward strand.
GCGTGGTGCGGATCATGAAGCAGCATCTGGCTGAACCGCTCTCGCTTGAACAGATTGCCGCCCTGGCCGGGCTCGACCGGCGAAGGATAGAACGTCAGTTCCGCTCCGCGCTCGGTTGTTCTCCGGCCTGGCATTACCGCGATCTGAGGCTGCGTTTCGCCGTTTCGTTGATTCAGCAGCAAGGGCTTTCGGTCCAGGCGGCGGCCTTGGCCTGCGGCTATTCTTCGCAAGCTGTATTCAGCCGGGCCTGCAAGCAACACTTCGGGGCCAGCCCCCGCACGGTTGCCCAGCGATCCGGCAGCAGCTAGGCAGCGAGCATGATAACGATCCTTGATGGCGGCATGGGCCGCGAACTGCAACGCAGCGGTGCGCCATTCCGCCAGCCCGAATGGTCGGCGCTGGCCTTGATCGAGGCACCCGATACTGTTGCCGAAGTCCACCGGGCCTATGCCCGCGCCGGGGCGCAAATCATCACCACCAACAGCTATGCCCTGGTTCCCTTTCACCTGGGCCAAGAACGCTTTACCAGTGAAGGACGCAGGCTTGCTGCCCTGGCCGGAGAGATGGCGCTGCAGGCCAAAGCTGATTTCCCCGGCACGCAGATCGCCGGCAGCTTGCCCCCGGTTTGCGGATCCTATCGGCCCGATCTGGTGGACGAAGCCGCAGCAGCCCCGATCCTTGCCGAACTGGTCGCAGGACTATCTCCGTATGCCGATTTGTGGCTGGCCGAAACGCTGTCATCGTTGACTGAAGCCCGATTGGTTGCCCGGCAGTTGGCGGGTGATCCGCGTCCGCTGTGGCTCTCGTTCACACTGGCAGACGGTCTGGGCGAGCGGGCGGAGCCGGGCAATTTGCGTTCGGGTGAAAGCATCGAGGCTGCGGTTGCAGTTGCAAATGATCTAGGCGCGGCGGCCCTGCTGTTCAATTGCAGCCAGCCCGAAGTGATGGAACAGGCGCTGCACCGGGCGTCATTGGCGGCAAGCCATCTGAATGCAGCGTTTGAGCTGGGCGTCTATGCAAATGCTTTTCCGCCCCAGGCAGAGGATGCCGCGGCCAACGATGGCCTATCGCCGTTGCGGTCTGATCTGGATCCGCCAGGCTATCTGGGTTGGGCGCAAAACTGGGTTGATGCCGGCGCCAGGATCATCGGTGGGTGCTGCGGTATCGGCCCCGAACACATCGCTGTTCTGGCCGAGCGACTGCGCTGCGATAACTGACCCGAACCAAACAAAGGGCGAAACGACGGATGGGCAAACTCAGCGGAATTAAAGTGGTCGATCTCTCGGTATTTCTGCCGGGCCCGATGATGACCATGATGATGGCCGATCAGGGCGCTGAGGTATGGAAGATCGAAAGCCCGGCCGGTGACCCGGCGCGAAGCCAGGAGCCTTCGGAGGCCGGGCAATCGGTGTGGTTCCGCAATCTCAATCGCGGCAAGAAGAGTGTTGTGCTCGATCTCAAGACCGATTCAGGCAAGGCGCGGCTGTGGGATCTGATCGAACAGGCCGATGTTTTTGTGGAAGGCTTTCGCCCGGGTGTGATGAAGCGGCTTGGGTTCGATTACCTGGCGGTTTCTGCCCGTAATCCGGGTATCGTCTATTGTTCGATTTCCGCTTTCGGGCAGGAGGGCGAATTGGCGCACCATCCGGCGCATGATCTGGCCACCCAGGCACTGGCCGGGTTTCTTTCGGTCAATGACGGGACCGATGGGACGCCCGTGGTGCCGGGCGTGGCCGCCAGCGATATGGCAGCCGGCCTGACCGCGCTTTCGGCAACGCTGATGGCGCTGATCGGCCGCGAAAAAAGCGGTCGCGGCGATTACATCGATTGCGCAATGTTTGACAGCCTGCTGCCGTGGTGTGCCCATACCATGGGGCTATCGATCGCCGGGGCAGAGCCGCCACGTTCTGCCACGCAGCGCTCACTGGGCGGGGCGGCATTCTATCAAGTTTATGAAACCAAAGACAAACGTCACGTAGTATTGGGTGCGAGAGAGCTTAAGTTTGCCAGCACCTTGCTGACCGCGCTGGGCCGGATGGACCTGTATCCGATTGCCGAGCTCCCCGCTGGCGAGCAAAACGTGCTGATCGCATTTCTGCGCCAAACTTTCGCCACCAGATCGCGCGACGATTGGGTAAGTTGGTTCGCCGACAAGGATGTAGCGTTCGCGCCGATCCTTGATTTTCGCGAGGCTTTTGCCCAGCCGCACGTAGCCGAGCGCGGGCTGTTGGTAGAGTTCGAAGGCGGGCACATGATCGCGCCGGCGATCCGCTTTGTCGGAGAGAGCTGGCAGGCTTGCTCTGCCCCGATGTTGGATGCCGATCAATAGAGCGGCAATCCAGAGCAAAACAGGTGCAACTTCACTTGGCGTTCAGGCAAGCTCTGGTTATAGGCGTCGACCATGGCTGAACGTTCCCCGTCTAAGATCGCCCTTTGCGCTGCCGCTGTTGCTGCGCTGATGCTCACCGCCGGCTGCGCCGGAGGGCGGGGCGGGCCCAAGGATACGGCCTTCATCGCGCGCGATGTCGATACGCTTTATGCGGCGGCCAAGGAACGCCTTGATCGCGGCCAGCCGATGATCGCGGCCGCCCTGTTTGACGAGGTGGAGCGCCAGCATCCCTATTCACCCTGGGCCCGCCGCGCCCAGTTGATGAGCTCGTTTTCGTATTATCTGGCCAAGGATTACAACAAATCGATCCAGGCTGGGCAACGCTTCCTTTCGATCAATCCGGGCAACCGCGATGCGCCCTATGCCTACTATCTGATCGCGCTATGCTATTATGAGCAGATCAGCGATGTTGATCGCGATCAGAAGATCACCTTGCAGGCCAAGTCCGCGCTCAACGAAGTGGTTCGCAGATTCCCCAACACCCGTTATGCCGCCGATGCGCAGATCAAGCTTGATCTGGTCAACGATCATCTTGCGGGCAAGGAAATGCAAATCGGCCGGTACTATGAAAAGACGGGCAGATGGCTGGCCGCCTCGCTGCGCTTCCGCAATGTGGTGCAGAATTATCAGACCACCAGCCATACTGCCGAAGCCCTGTTCCGGTTGGTTGAAACCAGCCTGGCGCTGGGCGTGCCGGATGAAGCGCTGAAGTATGCCGCAGTTTTGGGTGCAAATTATCCGGGCAGCAAATGGTACGAAAAGGCCTATGAGCTGCTCCAACGCAAGGCCCCGGCCGCTGTTGGCGCCAAATAGGACTTGGTAACAGATCCGTTGCTTGTCCAAACCGTTCTTCCTGATCTGCTGCGGCCATTGGTGGAAAGCCGGCTGCCCGGCTGGGTAGCGCCGCACTGGTATGCCAACCGCCATCAGGCGGTTGAACTGGCCGATCAGGCCGAAATCGGCTGGTTTGATTTTTTTGATCGGCAGGCGATGCGCAGTGCAATCGAGGCTGCGACCCGGCTGAAGTGGCTCAATTCGCTGTTCGCCGGGGTTGAGCAATTTCCGCTTGGTCTGCTGCAGGAACGCGCGGTGATGCTGACAAACGGTGCCGGGATCAACGCGATTCCGATTGCCGAATATGTGGTGATGATGATGCTCAGCCACGCCAAGGGCTATCGCGATGTGGTGCGCGCGCAGGATCGGCATGAATGGCTCCAGGATTCGCCCGGCAAGCGCGAGCTTTACGCCAGCAAGGCCCTGATCCTTGGCTATGGTGCGATCGGCAAGGAAATCGCGGTCCGGCTGGAAGCCTTTGGGGTGGAGATCACCCGGGTCAGTCGCAGCGCGGCACCTGGCACACTGGGCCCGGATCAATGGCGCGGCCAGCTCGCCGAATTTGACTGGATCGTTCTGGCAGTGCCTGCCACTCTCGAAACCAACGGCTTGATCGGCGCCGCCGAGCTTGCCGCGATGGGGCCGCAGGCGGTGGTGGTCAACATCGCGCGCGGCAGTGTGATCGATCAACCGTCGCTGGTTGCGGCGCTCGCCGAAGGGCGGATTGCCGGCGCACTGCTTGATGTCACCACCCCCGAACCTTTGCCGCAACTGGATCCGCTGTGGGATCATGCTGAAGTGACCATGCATCTGTCGGGTCGGGCGCAAAGCATGGCCTTGCACCGCGCCGCCGATCGGTTTGTGGCCAATCTGGCTCGTTATGAAGCGGGTGAATTGCTTGAACCGCTAGTCGATTACACATGCGGCTATTGATCCGGGCGAGATTTCTACTCCCCAGGTTGACATTTCGTTCAGGGCAGGGCTCTATGAGTGCTACCCATGCTTTCGCAAAAGACCCGATATTCGATCCGCGCGCTCCAGCACCTTGCCGATATGTGGCGGCAGGGGCCGCAACGGCTCGATTCAATCGCCGAAGCGCAAAACATTCCGCGCAAGTTCCTGACTGTCATCCTTTCGGAAATGGTTCGCGGCGGATTGGTCAATTCTACCCGCGGGCGCGATGGCGGGTATGAGCTGGCGCTTAGCCCGATTGATATCCGCTATGGCGATATTATCCGATTGACCCGCGGCAGCCTGGCACTGGTTCCCTGCGCCAGCCGCAATGCGCATGAGCATTGCCAGAACTGCCTGCCCGAAACCGAGTGCCGGCTGCGCGGACTGATGCTGACCCTGCGCGACGAAATGGCTGCCATGCTCGACAAGGTCACCCTTGCCGATCCGATTATGCTGGAACCGCCGTTCGCTGATCCTGCTGGCGGATAGCCTCGTGCGCGGCCCAGGTGGTCGCGTCATCCAGTGCGGCAACGAATTGATCGGTGGCGCGGTCCCATGAATAGCTCGCGCCGATTACTGCTGCGGCCAGCGGATCAAGCCGAAGCGCCTTGCGAATCGCCAGCCCCAGATCGTGTTCCAGCGCGCCAATAGCCGCGGGAAGCGTGTTATCTGGCCCGCGGCCATTGATCCCGATGATATCGAGCGGCCCCTGAACCGGCAGCGCGGCAACCGGCAACCCGCAGGCCAAGGCCTCAATCAGCACCAGTCCGAATGTATCGGTGCGGCTGGGGAATACGAAAACATCGGCCGAACAATAGGCCTGGGCAAGCCGCTCGCCCGAAAGCGCGCCCAAAAACGTGACATCGGGAAAGCGGGCCTTTAGCTTGTCCAGATCCGGGCCATCGCCAACAACGACCTTTTGCCCCGGAACATCTGCCGAAAGAAATTCGGGCAAGTTCTTTTCAGCGGCAACCCGGCCAACATACAGCAAGACCGGTCCAGCCATCGCGGCCAATTGCGGCAGCGGCGCATGACCGGGGCGGAACAGATCGTTATCAATCCCGCGCGACCATAGCCGCCATTGCGGCAATCCCCGATCGGCCAGCTCTGCGCCCAGCGTTGGGGTGGATACCAGTACAGCACGGGCCGGTGCGTGAAAGCGCCGCATCAGTGGCCAGAACCGCTCCGCACTCAGCCCGGTACGGATTGAGGCATAGTCGGGAAAGCGGGTGTGGAACGCGGTGGTAAAGGGCATTTGATTGGCCAGGCACCAGCTTCTTGCGCTCCAGCCGATCGGCCCCTCGGTGGCGATATGAACAATATCGGGCGCAAATTCGCCAAGCGTCCGCCGGGTGCCATTGCGCGGGGCCAGGGCCAGACGAATCTCGCTGTAGCCCGGCATCGGAATCGTCCGAAATTGCTGCGGGGTAACCAGTTCAACCTCGTGGCCGCGCTCTGTAAGCTTTGCCACCGTGGTTGAAAGTGAACGAACCACGCCATTTATCTGCGGGTGCCAGGCATCAGTGCAAATTGCTATTCTCATGCCGGTTCCTTTTCCTCAGGCTGGGGTTGCAAAATAACGCCGGGTTGGTTTCGGGCTGCGTCAACGCGGCATTCCTCAGCCCAGTCAACCAACGACATCGCACCGTCAGCGGCTTCGACCAGCGCAGTGCAGCTTTCCACCCAATCACCATCGTTGTAATAGGTTATGGAGCCGATCTGGCGGATTTCGGCTGAATGGATGTGGCCGCAAACCACACCGTCAACGCCGCGTTCGCGCGCGGCGTGGGCCACGGCCTCTTCAAATTCACCGATAAATGCAACCGCGTTCTTGACCCGCTTCTTCAGGTATGAAGACAGCGACCAATAGGGCATGTGCAGCCGCCGCCGCACCCGGTTCAGCACTACATTCAGCCCCAGCAGGAATGAATAGGCCGCATCGCCCAGGAAAGCGAGCCAGCGGTGATACAGCACTACCACGTCGAAGGCATCGCCGTGCGTCACCAGCAGCCTGCGACCATCGGCGGTCTGGTGGATCGCCTCAAGCGCAACCTCAACTCCGCCAAAAGTCATTCCGGCATAAGGCCGCAGCATCTCATCATGGTTGCCTGCAACCAGCACCACCCGGGTACCGCGGTGGGCCAATTTGAGCACGCGGCGGACCACTTCGTTGTGCGCATCGGGCCAGTACCAGCCTTTGCGAAGCCGCCATCCATCAACCACGTCGCCAACCAGATAGAGCGTGTCGCATTCTATGGCCCGCAGGAAATCAAGCAACAAAACCGCGTTGCAACCGCGCGTGCCAAGATGGATGTCGGAAATCCAGACGGTCCGATATTTACGCTTGGGCCGGAATGCGCGCGGCTCTGGCAGGTTGAGCCAATCGGGCAATTTTCCTTCGATCGATCTGTCGCTCATTGCCCAAATCCTTGCAGCTCCATTGCCGCCGCAAATAGGCTTGGCACGTTGCACCCGTGTGGCGATCTGGCGACAGTTTGGTTACGGTGGGAACATCGCGCACAAAGGGGTGACTTCGCCCGGCGCGCACGATAGAACAGTGCGCGAACATGCTTACTTCGCTCGCCATTCGCAACATCGTGCTGATCGAAGCACTGGACCTGTCGTTCGGCGATGGGCTGGGTGTGCTGACGGGTGAAACCGGGGCCGGCAAATCAATCCTGCTCGATGCGCTGGGACTGGTGCTGGGCGCGCGCGCCGATAGCGGTCTGGTGCGCGGCGGGGCCGATCTGGCCAGCGTTATCGCCACGTTTGAATTTGAAAAATTGCCGGCCGCAATCCAGTCCGCCCTGACCGAGGCTGAGCTTGATATTGATCCGGGTGAACCGCTTATCATCAAACGCCGGGTCAAGGCAGATGGCGGATCAAAAGCCTTCATCAACGATCAGCCGGTTGGCGCGGCTTTGCTGCGCGAACTGGGGGCATCGCTGGTTGAATTGCACGGCCAGCATGATGATCGCGGGCTGGTAAATCCGCGTGGCCACCGGCTGTTGCTCGATCGGTTTGCCCGATCAGACAGCGATGGCCTGGCTGGGGTCTGGGCGGAATGGCGCGCCGCGCTTGACCGGCTGGATGCTGCACGCGCGGCGATTGCCCAGGCAGCGGCCGATCAGGATTTGCTGATGGCGCATCTGGCCGAGCTGGCCGTCCTGGCGCCGGTTGAAGGGGAGGAGGCAGACCTCGCCGAAACCCGCGCCGTGATGCAAAAGGGGGAACGGCTGACCGGCGATCTGGAGGAACTGCGCAAGCTTTGGGCTGGTTCCGATTCGGTGCTGGCTGGCCTGCGCAGTGCGGCGCGGCGGCTTGACCGGATTGCCGCCGAGCACCCGCTTTTGGCAGATGCGCTTGCCTCGCTTGACCGGGCGGTGATTGAGGCGGCCGAGGCTGAAGACAAATTGGAGCGCGCCGGCGCAGCCCTGACCCACGATCCCGTGCGGCTTGATACAATCGAAACCCGATTGTTCGAACTGCGCGCAATAGCCCGAAAGCATCATTGCCAGGTTGATGATCTGCCGCAGACCATGCGAACAATGCGCGCCCAGCTTGATGCGATTGAAGGGGGCGAGGCGAATGTTTCTGCGCTGGAGAAAGCCGCAGCTCAGGCGGGTGCGGCTTTTCGTGTGCAAGCCGAGGCCTTGTCCAAGGCCCGTAGCGAAGCGGCCTTGCGGCTGGACCGGGCGGTGGCAGCCGAGCTTGCGCCGCTGAAGCTTGATGCCGCACGCTTTCGCACCGCAGTCACCCGGCTTCCAGAAGAGCAGTGGGGCCCTGCCGGGATCGACCGGGCCGAATTTCTGATCTCAACCAATCCCGGTGCAGATTTTGCGCCACTCAACAAGATTGCCTCTGGCGGCGAACTTTCGCGGTTCATTCTGGCGCTCAAGGTTGCACTGGCCGAAGAAGGCGGTGCGGCGACCGTGATTTTCGACGAGATTGATCGCGGTGTGGGCGGGGCCGTGGCCAGCGCGATCGGTGAGCGGCTGGCGCGGCTGGCGAGCGGCGGGCAATTGCTGGCAGTCACCCACAGTCCGCAGGTGGCGGCGCGCGGGCATACCCATTATGTCATCGCCAAAAGCAGTGAAGGCACGGTTACCCGAACTTCGGTTCACCGGCTGGACGCGGCCGGCCGACAGGAAGAGATCGCCCGGATGCTGTCAGGCGCAGAAGTAACGCCAGAGGCGCGTGCGCAGGCTGATAGACTCCTGGAGGGAGTGTGAGCTGTGCCCGCCGTGAATTTATCGGCAGTGCTGCGCTGGCGCTGCTTGTGCAAGGATGCGTAACCCCGATGGAAGAAATTGATACCGCCCAGCCGCTCTATGGCTTGATTGGCCAGATGAAGGCCGCACCGGGCACGCGTGATGAATTGATCGGCTATCTCCAGGCCGGAACGCGCGGCATGCCAGGCAATCTGGTCTATCTGATCGCCAAGGATGCCGGCGATCCGGATTCAATCTGGATTACCGAAGTATGGAAGGATCAGGCTTCGCATCAGGCCAGTTTGGCGCTTCCCGATGTGCAAGCGGCGATCGCCAAGGCGCGGCCAATTCTGGCCGGATTTGGCACTCGGGTAGAGACTGTTCCGTTGTGGAACCCGGCTTGAACCTAGCCGCGCTTGATCGTCCGGCCTGGGCAATGCTTACCGGACGGCAGGCGCATCTGGCGCTGGGGGATGATCGTGCGGTGCGAATTGAGCCGAGTTACGGGCCGTTTGCTGCGGCCCGTGATGGATCGGTTCTGGCTCAGGCGGCGCTTGCGGCATTGGTCCAGCCTGGTGAGCAAATCTGGCTGATCGAACCTGAAGCGGTTTGCGCACCGCCGGGGCTGGCTGTGGTTCGCACTGCACCGCTGCTGCAGATGATCGCACAAAAGCCAATGCCGCTGCAAGGCGGTGATGAAGAATGCCAGGTGCTGAGCGAGGAGGATGCCGGGGCGATGCGCGAATTGGCATTGGCGACCGAGCCGGGCCCCTGGGGGGACAAGACCCGGCATTACGGGGGATTCTATGGTATTTTCCGGGAAGGGCAGCTGGCCGCAATGGCCGGCACACGGATGCGGCCTGCGCCCGGAATTGCAGAAGTTTCGGCCGTGTGCACCTGGCCGGAACACCGCGGGCAAGGGCTTGCTGCGCGGCTGATCCGCCGGGTTATGGCCGATTTTACCCAGGCCGGTGAAACCCCCTTCCTCCACTCCTATGCCGGCAATGCAAAGGCGATCGGGCTTTACGAAACTCTCGGGTTTCTGGGCCGTCGCAGCATGGTGGTGACTGTGCTTGAGAGGCGCTAGGAACGGAATATGGGATTCGAACTTTCCGAAGCGGACGCGGCCAATGAACTGATGCGCCTGGCCAAAGCCATTGCCCATCACAACCGGCGCTATCATGCCGACGATGCGCCCGAAATTTCCGATGCCGAATTTGATCTTCTGGTGCGGCGCAATGCTGAACTGGAAGCGGCATTTCCGCGCCTGATCCGCGATGACAGCCCCAGCCGCAGTGTCGGTCATGAGGTTGCCGCTTCGCCGCTGGCCAAAGTAACGCATGAGCAGCGGATGATGAGCCTCGACAATGCGTTTTCGGATGACGACCTGACCGATTTCTTCGCGCGGGTGCGGCGTTTTCTGGCATTGGACGAAGGCGCGCCATTGGCTTTCACGGCCGAAGACAAGATCGACGGGCTATCGTGCTCGCTGCGCTATGAGCATGGAAAACTGGTCCGCGCAGCCACGCGCGGCGATGGGCAGGTGGGCGAGGACGTTACCGCGAACGTTGCCACGATCGCCGACATTCCCCAGCAGCTAAGCGGAAATGTCCCTGATTTGTTTGAGATACGCGGCGAAGTTTACATGTCGAAGCAAGATTTTGCCGCGCTCAATTGTGCGCAGGAAGCAAAATCTGACAAGGTCTTTGCCAACCCGCGCAATGCTGCGGCCGGATCGCTGCGGCAAAAGGATCCGAACGTCACCGCCAGCCGGCCGCTGCGGTTTCTGGCGCACGGCTGGGGCGCCACTGCGGCGCTGCCCGAAGCAACGCAGGCGGCGATGATGGAGCGGATTGCCGGATGGGGCGTACCTGTTTCACCGTGGCTGGCACGGTTTGGTGATCCGGCAGCCTTGCAGGACCATTATCGCCGGATCGAAGCGGAACGGGCCGATCTGCCCTATGATATCGATGGTGTGGTCTACAAGGTTGACGATCTGGCGTTGCAAGACCGGTTGGGTTTTGTTGCCAAGGCCCCGCGCTGGGCAATCGCCCGCAAGTTTCCGGCGGAACGCGCCGAGACGACACTGGTAGGGATCGACATCCAGCTGGGCCGGACCGGCAAGTTGACCCCGGTTGGGCGGTTGACCCCGGTGACCGTAGGCGGCGTGGTGGTCTCCAACGTCACGCTCCACAATCGTGACGAGATTGCGCGGTTGGGGGTTCGCCCGGGTGATCGGGTGGTGATCCAGCGGGCCGGTGATGTGATCCCGCAAGTTGTCGAAAACCTGACCCGCAACGTGCCGCGCGATGCCTATCTGTTTCCCGATCACTGCCCAGACTGCGGCAGCGAGGCGGTGGCTGAAGACGGCGAAGTTGATGTGCGCTGCACTGGCGGGCTGATTTGCCCGGCACAGCGGACCGAACGGCTGAAGCACTTCGTTTCCCGGGCCGCGCTTGATATTGAGGGGCTGGGCGAGAAGACCATCGACGAATTTTTTGCAGCTGGCTGGCTGGAAAGTCCGGCCGATATCTTTCGGCTGAAGGCCCGGCGCGATGCGATTTTGGGGCGCGAGGGCTGGAAGGAAAAATCGGCCGATAATCTGCTGGCCGCGATCGAGGCGAAGCGCACGCCAGATGCGGCGCGGTTGCTGTTTGGCCTTGGCATCCGGCATGTCGGCGCGGTGACAGCGCGTGATCTGCTCAAGCGGTTTGTCACATTGCAGGGCGTGCGCCAAGCCGCGGTGGACGGCGCGCGTGAAGCCCTGACCAGCATTGATGGCATTGGCCCGGCAGTGGCCGATGCTCTGGGTGATTTCTTTCACGAGCCGCACAATGTTGCGGTGTGGGAAGACCTGCTGAGCGAAGTTGCACCGCCGCCCTATATCGTTGAAACCAGGGACAGTGCCGTGGCGGGCAAGACCGTGGTTTTCACCGGCGCGTTTGAAACGATGAGCCGCGATGAGGCCAAAGCCCAGGCCGAACGGCTGGGCGCCCGCGCAGCCGGAACGGTCAGCGCC
>NZ_JBEBKB010000009.1:0-79796 GCF_040079535.1 Novosphingobium sp.
TGCTTGCCGGGATCGCGCTCTATGACAAAATCATCGCCGCCAATCCCGATTTCCTGATGCCGCTGCGCAGCCTGGCCGATTTTTCGGTTGCCAAGGCCAAGGGCAAGCTGGGGCTCTATTTCGGAACGCAGGACACCAGCATGATCGGCACCGAGCTGGACCGGCTGGCCGATCTGAAGGCCAAAGGCATGCGGCAGATCCAGCTGACTTACAATTTGCGCAACCTTTCTGGCGATGGCGCGCTGGAATCAGCCAATGCCGGGCTATCCCGGCTGGGACACAAGACAATCGAGGCGATCGAGGCGCAAGGGCTGCTGCTTGATCTTAGCCACGGCGGCGCGCAGACCATGGCCGAAAGTGCCGCGGCGGCCAGGCGCCCGATGACGATCAGCCACACCGGCTGCCGCGCGCTGCACGATCATCCGCGCAACACCAGCGATGCGGTGATGCGGGCGGTGGCAGACAAGGGCGGCTGTGTGGGTATCTATTTCATGCCGTTTCTGGCCGCAGGCAGCCAGCCCACGGGCGAACAGCTGATCGATCATCTGGTCCATGCTGCCAATATCTGCGGCGAAGATCACGTCTCGATCGGTACCGATGGATTCGTTTTGCCGCTGATAATTGACGACAAGGCCCGCGCAGAGGCCAAGGCCGGCCATGAAGCGCGCAGCAAGGCCGGCTTCGCCGCGCCGGGCGAAGGGCCCGATGTGTTCACCATTGTCGCCGCATACAACAGCATCGACAAGTTTGAACGTCTGGCGGCCGCGCTGGCCAAGCGCGGCTGGACATCACGGCAGGTCGAGAAACTCTATGGCTCCAACCTGCTGCGGCTGTTCGCCGAGGTGTGGGGCACCGAACAATGTAAAACCCCCTAGCCACCCGTTCACCGTGCCGAAGCGGCTCTGGATCTATCCGCGCTGCATCACGCAGTTTGGGGGTCGGTACAAAAAATGCTTAAGCGAATCAGTCCTTCACAGGTTGAAATGGGCATGTTTGTCCACAAGCTGGAAGGCAGCTGGCTGAAGCATCCGTTCTGGAAAACGAAGTTCGTGCTGGATGATAACGGCACGTTGCAGGACTTGCGCGAAGCCGACATCGATGGTGTGGTGATCGACATTTCGAAGGGCCGCGATGTGGCGGCACCGCCTGCTGCCAGGTCTGCTCCGCGTGGCGCCCAATCCGCTCCGGTCCAGCAGCGCCGCCGGTTTGTTGCGCCATCAGCACCCGCGCAGTTCGATCTGACATCAACCGCGCCGCAATCCACCGCGCGCGAATTTGGCCATGCCGGAAAAGTGGCCGAACGCGGCCGCAAGGCAGTGGGCAAAGCGTTCCTCCAGGCAAGGCTGGGCAAGACGATCAAGGCCGAGGCGGTTGAGCCGATCATTGCCGATATCTTTGCCTCGGTGCAGCGCAATCCGCACGCGTTCAATGGGCTGATGCGCTGCAAGCAGGATCACGAATACCTTTATCGTCATGCGCTGGCCTGTGCGGCGCTGATGGTTTCGCTGGGGCGCGAACTGAAACTTTCACCGGGCCAGATCCGTGAAGCCGGGATGGCCGGGTTGCTGTTTGATGTGGGGATCAATCACCTGCCGATCGATCTGGATGCGCTGGGCGGCGATCATCGCAATCTGCCGCTTTCCGTGTTCGCCGCGCATACCCGGCTGGGCAGCGATTTTCTGCTGGCCAGCGGAATGCCCGCAGCTGTCGCCGAAGCGGCGCTGCACCACCATGAGCGCAACGATGGCAGCGGCTACCCAGACCGGCGCATTGGCGGCGATATCCCGCTGCTGTGCCGGATGGCTGCAGTTTGCGATGCCTATGATGATCTGGCCAGTGCCGGTAACAATGGTCAGGCGGTCGATCCGGGCGCAGTGATCGGCGCGATGGCAGCCATGCCCGGCAAATTTGATCCAGCCGTTTTCGCCGCCTTTGTTCGCTGCATGGGCAGCTTTCCGATTGGTACAATCGTCGAACTAAAAAGCCAGCGACTGGCGATGGTGGTCGATCAGGACGGCAATGATTATGCCAAGCCCACAGTACGCACGTTCTTTTCCCTGGCCAGCGGCGAACAGGTTCGATCAGAGACGATCGATCTGGCCAACTGCTTTGGCCAGGACGAGATTCTGGGCCTGGCCGACCTTGGCCGATTTGAACCAGAAGAGGTGCTGGAACTGCGGCAACGGATGATGCTGACGGTCGCGAAGGGGAAATAGCCCCTAATCGCGCGCCACCGGCAGCCATACTGCGCTGGCCTCTGCCCCGCCCCAGCGCACGGTCTGGGTGGCTTTCCTGTAGGCACCCGACGGCGCATCCATGATCGAGGGAACCCATGTCTGCGGGTTGCGATCATACAGCGGGAACAAGCTGGACTGGACCTGCACCATGATCCGGTGCCCCGGCAGAAATACGTGGTTCACATTGGGCAGCGACCAGCCAAAAGCATAGGTCTTGCCCGGCACCAATGGCGCAGGGCTGCTGAAACCATGGACGTAGCGCCCGCGGAAAATCTCGATCCCCACGCCCAGCTGATATCCAGGCAGGCCCGATGGCGCGCTGGCTTCGGACGGATAGACGTCGATCAGCTTGACCACGAAATCGCTGTCCTGTCCGCTGGTTGCCGCGCGCAGATCGATCCGGGGGGCACCCTTGATGTGCACCGCTTCGCCCAGCACCGCCGTGCTATAGCTCAGCACATCGCTGCGCCCATCGGCAAAGCGCTGATCCTGCACCAGCCAGTTGCGCCAGGCATCGCCTTCCATCCGGATCGGGCGCGGCACAAACGGCACGGGTTTGGCCGGATCCGAAACATAGGCATCGCTGCCGGCTGCAACCGGCTTTTCAAAGGAGAGGGCGAAATTGCCGGCCAGATAAAGCGGCTTTTCGGTTCCAGCCGGCCATTTTGCGTCCACCTCCCACTGGTTGGTGCCAGTGGCATAGGTTACCGCTGCGGGCATTGGCGCACAGGCTGCGGCTTTGCTTTTCAGCCGGCAATCAAGGAACGGTTTGATCCACTGCATGCGAAATTGCAGCGCGGTATCGCCCTCAAATTTAAGCGCGCCCAGATTGAACCCTTCGTAATTCGTTCCGGAATGCCGCCACGGGCCAATCCCCAGCATGATCGGTGCGTCTGGTTGCGCTGCCTTGATCGCTTTGAAAACTGCCGGTCCGCCATAGCTGTCTTCCTGATCCCATTGCCCCAGCATGACCAGCGTGGGCACGGTCAATTTGCGCTTGGCCAGCAGCCGGTCCACCGCCTGCTCCTGCCAGAATTGATCGTAGGCGGGGTGTTCGATCATCTTGCGCACGGCTGGCAGCTGATCAATGCCCCAGGCGCGGGCAAAGCCGGCCGATGATCCGGCAGCAAGATAGCTGATATATTCATCGCCCAGCCCGGTTGGCGCCGAGCCGCCACCTTCCTTGACTGTCTGACCCAGCGAATAATCAAACCCAAACGTGCGGAATGCGCCGTTGTGGAACCAATCATCGCCGATCCAGCCATCAACCATCGGCGATTGCGGCACCGCCGCCTTCAGCGCCGGATGCGGATCGATCAACGCCATCAAGGCGGTATAGCCCAGGTAGCTTGAACCGATGATGCCCACCTTGCCGTTGCCTTCGGGCAGGTTCTTGATCAACCAATCAATCGTATCGAAGGCATCGGTTGAATGATCGATCCCGGTTTTGTTGAGCGGGCCAGACAGGGGCCGGGCCATCACATAATCGCCCTCTGACTTATGCAGGCCCCGAACGTCCTGATAAACCCGGATATAGCCATCGTTAACAAACGGGGCGTCCATGATCGGAAGGATCTCTTCAATCTTCTGGCTGCGGTTGCGGCTGGTTGCCCCGCCCGCATCATAGGGCGTGCGGCTGAGCAGGATCGGGGCGTCCTTGGTCCCCTTGCGGTAGACGATCACCGTGAACAGCTTGGTTCCATCGCGCATCGGCATCATCACCTCGCGCCGGACAAAGTCAGCCTGCGGGCGGACCCAATCATAGCTGGCCACTTTGTCATTGGTCATCGGATCGAGCGGAGCCAGCACACTTTGGGCCGCCAACGGTGCAGCAGCAAGCGCCGCAGCGGCGAGGAACAATTGACGCATAGCAAACAGGCCCCAAAACAATTTGCCACAGGCTAGCAGCTTTGTTGCGCTTGAGAAGAGCCGCGATGCAGCTAGACTGGCCCCAAATGGAGATCAGTGATGCGCGCGACCCAAGCCTTTATCGAGCAGACCGGCGGCCCCGAGGTTATCCAGTGGTGCGAGGTGGATTTGCCTGCCCTCGGTCCGGGCGAAGTGCTGATCAGGCATAAAGCGGTTGGGCTCAATTACATCGACACCTATTTTAGAACCGGGCTTTATCCAGCCGCAATGCCCAGCGGGCTTGGCATGGAAGCCGCCGGCGTGGTTGAAGCGGTGGGCGAAGGAGTGACGCACCTTAAACCGGGCCAACGCGCAGTCACCTTTGGCGCGCTTGGCACCTATGCCACCGCACGGATCGCGCCAGCGCTGCAATACCTCCCGCTGCCCGATGCGATTGACAGCCAGACTGCCGCAGCAGTGTTCCTCAAGGGAGCGACGGTGGAGGCGCTGGCCGAACGCTGCGCACCGCTGGATGCGGGCGAATGGGCACTGGTCCCGGCAGCGGCAGGCGGCGTCGGGCAATTGCTGGTGCAATGGCTGAAGGCGCGCGGGGTCCGGGTGATCGGCACGGTCGGTACTGCGGAAAAGATGTCGCTGGCCAAGCACGCCGGAGCAGAGCTGGTGTTCCTGTCTGCCGATCCGGATCTGGCCAGCAAGGTTCGTGCAGCGACGGGCGGCGATGGGGTTGCAGTCAGCTATGACGGGGTTGGCGCGGCAACCTGGGAAGCATCGCTCAAATCGGTGCGGCGGCGCGGCACGATCGTCAGTTTTGGCAATGCCAGCGGCCCGGTGACTGGCGTAAACCTGGGCGTGCTGGCCCAGGCAGGATCGCTGTTCGTGACCCGGATGACCCTGTTTGACTATTACCGCGAACCCGCCGAGGCGATGGCCGGGGCAGCCAAGCTGTGGGCAATGGTCAGCAGCGGCAAGCTGACAGTCAAGATCGGCCAAACCTATCCGCTGATGCAGGCCGCGCAGGCGCACCGCGATCTGGAAGCGCGAAAGACAACCGGATCGACTGTGCTGCTGCCATGAGCGCCTTGCCCGTGATCGATCTGATTGGTTTGCCCAGCGATGCCAATTCCTCGTTCGCGCGCGGACCAGCGCAGGCGCCAACAGCAATCCGCGCCGCGCTGTGGTCAGATCGCGGCAATCTGGCCAGCGAAGATGGGCTGGAAGTGGGGATCGATTTTGATTTGCGCGATCTGGGTGACCTGCCGTTGGACGAAACTGCGGCGGACGATCCCCTGATCACCGCAGCAATCCAAGCCTCAATTGTTGCGGGTGCGGTGCCGGTTCTGCTGGGCGGCGATCATGCTATCAGCCATCCAGCAGTGCGCGGGGTCCATGCAGCGCACGGACCCGTAACTATCCTGCACTTCGATGCTCATCCCGATCTCTATGATGATTTTGATGGCAACCCGCGCAGCCACGCTTCTCCGTTTGCGCGGATCATGGAGGCCGGGCTGGCCGCGCGGTTGGTTCAGGTCGGGATCCGCACTCTCAACGCGCATTGCCGCGCGCAGGCCCAGCGGTTTGGGGTAGAGATTGTGCCGATGGCGCAATTCACGCCAGACAAGGTTCCGGTGCTGGAAGGCCCGCTTTATATCAGCATCGATCTTGATGGGATTGATCCGGCCGAGGCACCCGGCGTATCGCATCCCGAACCCGGCGGATTGACGATACGCGAAGTGTTGGCGGTGCTGCGCCGCCAGACCGCGCAGATTGTCGGCGCCGATGTGGTAGAGCTTAATCCCCGGTTCGACACCCATGATCGCACGGCAATCGTCGCTGCAAAGCTGGTCCGCGAACTGGCCGCACTGATTGTGCGCAATCGAGGTTAAGCCGCAGTCCGCGCAAACCAGATTACGTGACGGGGGCCCTTGCCCTTGCCCTGCGCATCAACGCGCGCGCGGACCTGCACCTCTTCAACGTCGAAGCCTACTTCTTCCATCCGCCGCTTGAACTTGGGATCGGGGAACGCCGACCACACCGCCAGCACTCCGCCGGGCACCAATGCCTTGCGGGCATTGTGGAGCCCGGCCTTGGAATAGAGCCGCTTGTTATCATCGCGCACCAGCCCGTCCGGGCCGTTGTCAACATCGAGCAGGATCGCATCGAGCGGTTCAGGCGCCAGCAAAATCGCTTCTGCGACATCGCCCATCACCAGCTTTACGCGGCGGTCGCTGAGTGACCCGGCCTCAATCGCCGCCATCGGCCCTTTGGCCCATTCGATGATTTCCGGCACCAGTTCGGCCACTGTAATTTGCGCCTTGGGATCCAGATTGGCCAAGGCCGCGCGCAGCGTGAAACCCATGCCGTACCCGCCGATCAACAGGTGCGGCGCAGTCCGCCCGCCCAGCCGCTCGATCGTCATCGTCGCCAAGGCTTCTTCCGAGCCGCGCAGCCGCGTGCTCATCAGTTCATTATGGCCCATCACGATCATGAAATCGCGGCCGTGGGAAAAGAGCTTTAACTCTGCCCCATCAGGAACCTGCGCAGAGCCGATCAGTTCGCGGGCAAGCATTATGCAGCCCGCGCCGCGCGGTTGGCCGCTTCCTGATTGAGCATGTCGGCCAGCAGAAACGCCAGTTCAAGCGATTGGGCCGCATTTAGCCGGGGATCGCAGTGGGTGTGATAGCGATCGGCCAGCCCTTCGCTGCTGATCGCCACTGCGCCGCCCATGCATTCGGTCACATCCTGTCCGGTCATTTCGATATGGATGCCGCCAGCGTGCGTGCCTTCAGCCCGGTGCACCGCGAAGAACCCGCGCACTTCATTCAGGATCCGGTCAAACGGCCGGGTCTTGTATCCCGAATTGGCCTTGATCACGTTGCCGTGCATCGGATCGCACGACCACACCACCGGGTGTCCTTCGCGCTTCACTGCGCGGACCAGCGGGGCAAGGCCGGCTTCAACCTTGTCATCGCCAAACCGGCTTATCAACGTGATCCGTCCGGCTTCCCGCACTGGATTGAGCAGATCGAGCTGCCGCAGCAATTCATCGGGCGTCATCGAAGGCCCGCACTTCATCCCCAGGGGATTACCAACCCCGCGCAGAAATTCAACGTGGGCAGAACCTTCAAACCGGGTGCGATCCCCGATCCACAGCATGTGCGCCGAGCAATCATACCAGTCGCCGGTCAGCGAATCCTGCCTGGTCATCACCTGCTCATAGGCCAGATGCAGTGCCTCGTGGCTGGTGTAGAAACTGGTGCCTTGCAATTGCGGCACGGTCTGCGGATCGATCCCACAGGCTTCCATGAAGTCCAGCGCTTCGCCGATCCGGTTTGATACTTCGGCGAACTTGTCTGCCCAGGGGCTGCGGCCCATGAAATCAAGCGTCCACTGGTGGACCTGGCGCAAGTTGGCATAGCCGCCGGTTGAGAACGCCCGCAACAGGTTAAGCGTTGCGGCGCTTTGCGAATAGGCCTGCAGCAGGCGCTGCGGATCGGGGATCCGGCTTTCCGAAGTGAATTCGATGCCGTTGATGTTATCGCCCAGATAGCTTGGCAGCTCGACCCCATCCTGCACTTCGACCGGCGAAGAACGTGGCTTGGAAAACTGCCCGGCCATCCGGCCCACCTTGATCACCGGCTGCTTGCTGGCAAAGGTCATCACCACCGCCATTTGCAGCAACACGCGAAAGGTATCGCGGATGTTGTTGGGGTGGAATTCGGCAAAGCTTTCGGCGCAGTCCCCACCTTGCAGCAGGAACCCGCGGCCCTGCGCCACTTCGGCAAGGTCTGCCTTCAGCGCGCGGGCCTCGCCCGCGAAGACCAGCGGGGGAAAGTTGGTGAGCGTGCCTGTTACCCGGTCAAGGGCAGCAGCATCGGGATAGCTGGGCAAATGCCGCGCTTCCTGTGCCTGCCAGCTTTCAGGGGTCCAGTTACTCACCACGACACATGCTCCTTATCGCGAAAGCGCGCGCCATAGCGCCGCATTGCAGCAATTGCAAAGACCGCAAAGCCGCCGCGCGCAATCGCGAAATAATATTGCGCGCGGGGCTTGGGCTCAGGTTTTGGGCTTAGCGCCCCGCTGCTGCCGGCGGATTGGCCGCCATCGTCATCCCTTGCGGCAGGATTGCCATCCGCCAGCTTTTGCCGCGAACCAGATATTTGACCGCCAGCGCCTGCATTTTCTCCGGCGTGGTCACTGTATAGTCACTAAGCACCGATCGCACCGAGGTGTAGCGGATCGGATCCTGGGTCGCCCCTTCGATCATATACATGATGAAGGCATTGCTGCCCGATACCGCACGGGTCAGCTGCTGCTTGAGCGGTTCGGTAACCCGTTCCAGTTCATCGGCAGAAACCGGCGTCGCGATCAAATCGGCCGCGATCTCGTCAGTCGCCTGATAGAAAATCGGCACCAGATCTGGCTTCATCTGCGCCAGCACCATGATCTTGCCGCCGCCTTCAAGATCAATCGGCCAATCATTGACCGCTTGTGGCGAATAGGATTGCCCCATCCGCTCGCGGACTTTGTCCAGCACCCGGTTAGACATGATCTGGGTCAGGATTTCCAGCTGGCGGCTTTCCCGAATCCCGGCCATCCCGCCCCCGGTTGGCCAGGCCACGATAGCCGCAGCCTGATCCTTGTCACCGCGGTGGAACAGCAGCACCGGTTCAAGCGAAGCCGGCAGGGTCTGCGCCTGGGCTGGCGCAGTGCTGGCCGGCAGATTGCCGCGCGCCGGCAAAGCGCCAAATGTTTTCGAAAGCGCGGCAATCGCATCAGCGCGCTTGAAATCACCGAACATCTGGATCTCGATCGGACCCTGTTTAAGGATCGGTTCCCACACCTGACGGAAGCCATCAGGGGTGGTCCCGGCGATATCCTGCGGGCTTGGGGTGCGCAGCGCAGGGTCTTTACCCCGCGCGTAATAGGTCAGATCGCGTTCCAGGACGCCGCCTGGGCTGGTGGCGTAATTATCATAGCTGAGCCGCTGCGCCGCCTGCGCCCGCAGCACCGGATTGGCATCCCAGCGCGGATTGGCGAACTTGTTGGCAAACAGATACAGCTGATCGGCCATGTCCGAACCGCGCGTATCGGCTGAGAACTGGAAACTGCCGTCGGTAATTTCAAAGTCCCAACCCATCTTGCGCCCGGTCATCGACTTATCGAGCGCTTCCTGATCAAGCGTGCCCACACCCGAACCGACCAGCGCCATCTCACCCAGCGCCGCATAAGGTGCGGTCTGCGCGTTGAATGCTCGATACCCGGCGCCAAAGCGCACCTTCACCGTCACCCGGCCCGGTTCATTGGTTGTTGGCCACAGATGAATCTTGACCCCATTGGCAAAATCGATCTGCTCAATTTCAAGCACCCCGGTTTCGGTTGTGGCGCTGGGCTGCTGCGCTTCGCCGATCGCCGGCAGGCTGGCAAAATCGATCCCCTTGGCATCGACCCGCGAATTGCCATTCGCCGCGACGGGGGCGGCCAGTGCAGTCTTCAGTCCGGGCGCGGTCGCTTCGCTGGCCGCCGGGGTAATATAGACCCCGCGCGTCACAGTGCCGCGAAACAGCGCCTTGGTGTGGGCCAGAATATTGGCCGGCGTGTAAAGCGGCATCGCCCCGCGGAAGATATCCTGAACCACTTCGGGCGAAGCCACGGTTTCGCGGATATCAAGTGCGGCAACGATATCATCTGCCAGCCGCGCGCCCGATTGCAGGCGGCGCTGCTCTACCGAACTTTCATAGGCAACCCCGAATTCCTTCACCTCGCGGTCAATTTCGGCCTGGGTTGGCGGCTTGATCATGGCATCGGCAATCACCGCGCGGGTATCGGCCAAAGCAGACTTCCAGTCCGTGCCCAGCGGCGTAATCGCGATCATCGTCATATCGGATGATCGCATCACTTTTTCACGCCCGACTTGCGCCACCAGAAAGCTGCCTCCGGCCCGCGCGCGGGCTTCCAGCCGGCGGTTGATAATCGCAGCAGCCAGCGCATCCAGCATATTGCCCTGATTATAGGCCACCGTATCGCGCACCGGGCGCCACGGCCGCATGATCGCATAGGTGATCGAGCGCGGCAGATCGGGCTCAACGATCACCCGGGTCTGGCCAACCGGGGCCAGCCCCTTCGCACCCTTGGGGGCCAGCGGATCCCCAAACCGCGGTTCAGGGGTGCGCAGGCCTTCGCCCTTCCAATCGCTGAACCACTTCTTGATCGATGCTTCCATTGCCGCGGGAGAAATATCGCCCGCAACGATAATCACCGCATTTTCAGGCCGATACCAGCGGCGATGGAAGGCACGGACTGAATCAGACGTAGCGCCCAGCAGGGTCTTTTCTGTGCCGATCACCGGCCGCGAACCCAGCTTTTGGCCGGCAAACAGCACTTCCTGCGTCTGGTCAAACACGCGCTCGGCAGTCCCGCCGCCTTCGCGCTTTTCCGCCAGCACGATCGGCACATCCTTGGTCACGTTATCAACCGACAGGGTTGGCGCGATCATCATGCCTGATAGCAGCTTGATGCTGGTATCGACCGATTCTGAAGTCGCATTGGGCAAATCGAGCTTGTAAGTGGTGCTCAGCGGTCCGGTCTGCGCATTGGTATCACTGCCAAACGTTGCGCCCATCCGCTGCCACGTGGGGATGGCATCGCCATCGCCCAGATACTTCGACTGGCGGAACACCATATGTTCCAGCAGGTGCGAAAAGCCCATTTCGCTGGGCAATTCATACATTGCGCCAACATCCATCCGGATCCGGATCGAAACCTGATCTGGCGGCACCCCATTGCGGCGCACGGCATAGCGCACACCGTTGGACAGCTCGCCAAAGGTCCATTCCTTGTCCGGTGTAATATCGCTGCCCCGATAGAGCCAGGGTGCGCTGGGATCGATCTTGGGTGCTGCGGGCACCGATGCGGGCGCAGGGGCGCGCTTCTTGCCGCGCGAAGTAGCCGCATCAAGCGCTGGCGCAGCCAGAACGACCAGTGAAGTGAAAGCAAGGGCGAAGAGGCGCGCAGGCCGGGTTTTGGGCATCATAGGGCTGAGACTATAGGCAGCGAAATTGTGTATCGCCAGTGAATATGGGGGCGGACCATGCGATCCGTCAAAAGTCTCGCTTGCCCCCCCGCCAAGCACAAGCTTGCCCCTGTGCTCTTGACCCTGCACCCTTCAGGCCTACATGGCAGCTATCATGTTCATCGAAACCGAAACCACGCCCAATCCCGCCACCTTGAAGTTCCTGCCCGGACAGCAAGTGATGGACGCCGGAACCCGCGATTTTCGCGATGAGGAGGACGCAGCGGTTTCGCCGCTGGCGTCCGCCCTGTTCGAACTGGGCGATGTAGCCGGGGTATTCTTTGGCAGGGATTTCATTTCGGTAACGGCCGGCGCCGGAACCGATTGGTCTGCGCTTAAGGGACAAGTCGTCGCAATCCTGCTCGATCATTTCGTATCGCAGGCTCCGCTGTTTGCCGAAGGCGGCAATGGCATTGCTGTACCTGCCGAAGAAGCCGATTTTGGCGATGATCCCGCCGATGCTGATATCGTGTCCCAGATCAAGGAACTGATCGAAACCCGCGTGCGCCCCGCCGTGGCCGGCGATGGCGGCGATATCGTTTACCGCGGTTTCCGCGAGGGGATCGTCTACCTTACCATGCAGGGTGCCTGCGCGGGTTGCCCCAGCTCTTCCGCTACGCTCAAGAACGGGATCGAATCGCTGCTCAAGCACTATGTCCCCGAAGTAAGCGAAGTGCGCGCCGCCTGATTTCCCTCGATCCGGAGTACTCAATGTCTCAGCCGCTTTCTGATGCTGCGCTCGATCAGCTATTCAATACTGCCCGCAGCTATAACGGTTATCTGGACAAGCCCGTTTCCACCGAGCAGCTTCACGCGATCTGGGACCTGATGAAGATGGGGCCGACTTCGGCCAACCAGCTGCCCGCGCGGCTGCTGTGGGTAACCACCGATGAAGCCAAGGCAAAGCTGGCGGCTTGCACGATGCCGGCCAATGGTGAGAAGATCCTGAAGGCCCCGGTCAGCGTGATCATCGCGATGGACACCGAATTCCACGAGAACCTGCCCTGGTTGTTCCCGCATGCCGATGCCAAGGCCTGGTTCACCGGAAGCGCCGAATTTCGTGAACGCTCAGCGTTCCTGAACACCACGCTGCAAGGCGCCTATTTCATCATGGCGGCACGCGCGTTGGGGCTTGATACCGGGCCAATGACCGGCTTTGCCCCCCCGGCGGTGGACGCCGCGTTTTTTGCCGATAAACCAAATTTCAAATCGGTGATGATCTCAACCCTGGGTTACGGTGATCCCGCCAGTATCTTTGATCGCAGCCCACGCCCCGATTTCGATACTTTCAATCAGGTCGTTTGACGCGTTACAACTGGTGTCATGAAACTGTTGGCGATCGATTGCGCAACCGAAGCCTGTTCGGTCGCCCTGTTTGAGGACACAGTCCTGCTGGCTGGCGAATGCCGCGTTCTGATGCGTGGCCACGCCGAAGCCGTGGTGCCGATGATCGCCGCCCTGCCGGATAAAGGACGGTCCGATCGGATCGCGGTTTCGCTTGGCCCCGGTAGTTTTACCGGACTTCGGGTGGGGCTTGCCGCAGCGCGCGCGCTGGGCCTGGCCTGGGATGTTCCGGTGCTGGGCTATTCCACACTTGCGCTGGTCGCGGCGATGGCCCGCCAGCAGCACGGCCAAATTGCCGTTAGCGCCGCGATGACCGGCGGGCACGGCGAATGGTTCATCGCCAACTATGACGCCGCCGGGGCGGAACTTTCTGCTCCCGCATCCTACCCTCCTGCCGCCGCCGCACTGGCTGCACAGGCCGATCTGATCGCGGGGAGCCAGGCCGCCGCCCTGGTTGCGCAGCGCGGCAGCGGCCAGGCGGCCACCATCCTGCCCGATGCCCGGGCGCTTATGGAATTGGGCTGCACCGGCTGGATCGATCCGCCTCAGCTGATCTATGGCCGCGCGCCCGATGCGCGCCTGCCAGAGGCCGCGCGATGAACCCGCCGGGCGATCATCTCGATCAAATCATGGCGGTTATGCAATCAGCGTTCGATCCGGTTTTTGGTGAGGCCTGGACCCGCCGCCAAGTTGAAGATTCGCTGCTGGTTGGCAATTGCCACTATGAACTGGCCTTGGCCAATGAAGGCTGCGCCGGTTTTTACCTTGCCCGCACCGGGTACGAAGAAGTGGAACTGTTGTTGCTGGCCGTTGCGCCAGAACATCGCCGCCGCGGGATCGCCCGGCACCTTCTGGCTGAACTTGCCCAATCCGCCAGACAAAGGGGCGCCACGCGGCTGCTGTTGGAAATGCGCCGCGATAATCCTGCCGGGCTCTTATACCGCGATTTTGGCTTCACCCCGATTGGAGAGCGCAAGGATTACTACAAACTTGCCAACGGATCACGGGCCGATGCAATAACGCTGGCGCTGCATTTGCCCTGAATATTCTCGGCATTGAAGTTATTTCAGCTTCCGCATCAAAATGGCGGCGATTTTCCAGCTCAAATCGATAGCGTTTTGCCACTCAACGCTTGATCCGCGCTTCGATTCCCATTAACGTTAATCCCGCCCATCAAAGAATGCGGGAACCAAACCAAAAATATGGGTCGACGCGTAATAACGAAAGGAAATGGTCATGGATGCAACCCAGGCCGATACCAATGAAATGCTCATCACGCTGACTTCGGACATTGTCGCCGCGCATGTCAGCAACAACTCTGTTTCGGTGGACGATGTTTCGACCCTGATCAGCAAGGTCTATGGCGCGCTTGCGGGTCTGGGCCAGGCCGCTGTGGTTGAGGAAGTAATGCCCGAACCGGCGGTTTCAATCCGCGCTTCGATCAAGCCAGACTTCATCGTCTGCCTTGAAGATGGCAAAAAGCTGAAAATGCTCAAGCGCCACCTGATGACGCACTACAACATGACCCCGGAACAATATCGCGCCCGCTGGAACCTTCCTGCGGATTACCCGATGGTTGCCCCCAACTATGCTGAAAAGCGCCGCGAACTGGCCAAGAAAATCGGCCTGGGCCGCAAGCCTGGCCAAAAGCGTGGCCGCAAGCCCAAGGCGGCTTAAGCGTGTGCGGGGACGGGCCGCCTGGCCCGCCCCCGCATCGCCTGCAAACAACAGCAGACAGCAATTGAACAATCGCCCCATCGGTCTATGATCGGCGGGGCGTTTCAATTTCAGGTGTTTCAACAGCGTGCATCAAACCATAGACTTGGAGGCGCTTTGCGCTGAACGCGGGCTTCGGATTACCGAACAGCGCCGGGTGATCGCCCGGGTCCTGTCCGAAGCGGATGACCACCCCGATGTTGAGGCCGTCCACGTTCGCGCCGCCGCCATCGATCCCAAGATTTCGATTGCAACGGTCTATCGCACCGTGCGGCTGTTCGAGGAAGCCGGGATCCTGGATCGCCATGATTTTGGCGATGGCCGGTCGCGTTATGAAGCCGCGCCAGAGGCGCACCACGATCACCTGATCGACGTTGAAACCGGCAAAGTGATCGAATTTGTCGATCCCGAGCTGGAAGCATTGCAGCGCCAGATCGCCGAACGGCTGGGATATCGGCTGGTAGATCACCGGATGGAACTTTACGGTGTGCGGCTGGACCGCAAAGACTAAGTCAGCAAAGTGCCTTCCTCCCTTGCCATGCCGCGCTCGCTGTCTTTTGGGGCCTGGCTGCGGGTATTTCTGCAAATTGCAGTGATGGTGTCATTGCTGCTGATCTGCATCCCGTTCTACTACGTCTACCGCGTCCTGGGCCTCCGCAATCCATGGCCCAGAGTGTTTCTGGGCGGGGTAGCCTTCGCGGCCGGGGTGCAGATCGTTCCCGAAGGCCATCGCCCCACCGGCCCTATTTTCCTGATCGCCAATCATGTCAGCTGGCTGGATATTCCGGCGATCAGCTGGATAACCGGCAGCGCCTTTGTTGGCCACGATGGGCTGGCATCGATGCCGCTGCTCAAGTGGCTGTGCAAGATGAACGACACCGTGTTTGTCGCCCGCCACGATCGAACCAGCGTGGCCGATCAGGTCTTGCAGGTGCGCCATGCGATGGACGATACCCATGCCTTGACGATTTTTCCCGAAGGAACCACCAGCGACGGGACCGGATTGCTGGCCTTCAAAAGCTCGCTGTTATCCGCGTTCGAACCGCTGCCACCAGGCGTTGCGATCCAGCCGGTGCTGATCGACTATGGCACCGATGCTGCGGATATTGCCTGGGTCGGTGAAGAGCATGGGCTTGATAATTTCCTGCGGATCCTGGTTCGTAAACAGCCAATCACGGTGCGTGTGCGTTTCCTCAAGCCGCTGGATGGGGCCGCACTGGAAAACCGCAAGACGATTGCAGCTGCGGCCCGCGATGCGATCATGCAGCAACTGGCATCGCGCTAGATCGGATCATGACCAGAATGCCCGCCTTTGATTCCAACGAAGCAATCGCCAGCCACGCGGCCGGTACGCCGCTACCGGTCGGACTGGCCGGAGAGCTTAGAATTCTGGGGCGCTCGGCGCTGCTGGCGCTGGCAATGCTGGTAATTGTGCCGCTGCATTACCTGTTTCGGCTGATCAAATACGGATCGCCCTTCCCGATGTACTTCTTGCGCTATGCGGCCTGGGTGATCGGGGCGCGAGTGCGGATCCATGGGGTGCCGCTGAAGCGTGACGTGTTCTTCATGCCCAATCACATTTCATGGTTCGATATCCCGGTACTGGGCGGGATCACCGGATCGGCCTTTGTCAGCCGCGCGGAAATTGGCGAGATGTTCATGCTTGGCTGGATGGCCCGGCTCAACCGCACGGTGTTCACCAAGCGTGAGGCCAAGTTCAACATTGCCCAAACCATCAACACCCTGCGCGAGGCGTTGGCCGATACCTGGTCGGTTGTGATCTTTCCAGAAGGCACAGTAACCGATGGGCATTCGCTGTTACCGTTCAAAACTTCGATCATATCGGTGCTGGAACCGCCCCCGCCCGGCATGTTGGTGCAGCCGGTGGTGATTGATTATGGCAAACTTGCTGAATGGATTGGCTGGCTTGATCAGGAAAGCGGGATCAACAATGCCCGGCGGATATTTGCCCGATCAGGCACGTTTCCGGTCGATGTCTATTTCCTCGATCCGTTCGATCCGCATGACTATCCCGGCCGCAAAAAAATTGCCGCCCGCGCCCGCGAAGCGATCGAGGCGCGGCTGGTCAAATCCTTGGGCAAACCGCTGCGTCCGTTCCGGTTTGACCTGGCAATGGTCGGTTACGTTGCACCCAAACCGGAAAGTTTGGATTCCGATTAAGCTGGCGCTATAGGCCGCAACCCATGCCCACTGCCCCGCTCCCCCGCACCTACCGCGTCAAAAGTTTTGGCTGCCAGATGAACGTCTATGATGGCGAACGCATGGCAGAATTGCTGGGCGCCCAAGGCATCCAACCCGCGCCTGAAGGCGAGGAATCCGATCTGGTGGTGCTGAATACCTGCCACATCCGGGAAAAGGCCGCCGAAAAGGTCTATTCTGATATCGGCCGGTTGCGCCGCAAGGACGGCACCGCACCCATGATCGCCGTGGCTGGCTGTGTCGCCCAGGCTGAGGGCGAAGAGATCATGGCCCGCGCGCCATCGGTTGGGATCGTGGTTGGCCCGCAGGCCTATCACCGTCTGCCGGGGATGATCGCAGAAGCCGCGCAAGGCCGCCGCGCGGTCGATACCGATATGCCGGCCGAGACCAAGTTCGATGTCTTGCCCGCCCGCCGCAAAGTGGGTGCCAGCGCTTTCCTGACAGTGCAGGAAGGCTGCGACAAGTTCTGCACTTATTGCGTAGTTCCCTACACCCGCGGCGCAGAAGTTTCGCGCTCATTCAGTGATTTGATGGCTGAGGCGGAGAGATTGGTCGAAGCTGGAGCCAAGGAAATCACACTGCTTGGCCAAAACGTCAACGCCTGGCGTGATGATGGCAACCGCGGGCTTGAAAAGTTGATTGAGGCTTTGGCAGACCTGCCAGGTCTGGCCCGCATCCGCTATACCACCAGCCACCCCAATGACATGACCGATGGCCTGATCGAAGCCCACCGCGACATCGAAAAGCTGATGCCGTTTCTGCACCTGCCGGTCCAGGCAGGGAATGACCGGGTGCTGAGAGCCATGAACCGTAGCCACACAGTTGCCAGCTATCTGAAGGTGCTGGATCAGGTTCGTACGGTGCGGCCGGATATTGCCCTTTCAGGCGACTTCATTGTCGGATTTCCGGGTGAAACTGACACGGAATTTGAAGATACGCTGAAGCTGGTTGAAATGGTTGGATATTCCCAGTGTTTCAGCTTCAAATATTCCCCCCGCCCCGGCACCCCCGCTGCAACAATGGATGGGCAGGTGCCCACGCAAGTCATGGATGAACGCCTGCAACGCCTGCAAGCCGCGCTCAATGTTTCGCAGCAAGCCTTCAACCACGCATCGGTCGGGCGGCGCTGCCAGGTTCTGGTCGAACGCAAGGGCAAGCTTGATGGCCAGTGGCTGGGCAAATCACCATGGCTGCAATCGGTCCATTTCATCGGCGATGCAGCGATCGGTGATCTGGTTGACGTGGACCTGATCGAGGCCGGTGGAATTTCGCTGTCAGGCCGCTTGGTCTAGGGTCAGGGCCGGTTCCGACCGCAAACGCCAGTCAAAGTTCGGCAATTTGGATCGGCTGACCGCTTTTCTCAAGGTGGCTTCACCAATCGGCTTGCGCCCTCGCGCGCGATGCCTAATCTTGCGAATCGAGGCCGCACCGGCCTCATGAAAGGAGCGCATCCAAAGCCCCCATGGCTCGCAAACCAGCCCGCGCCTATCACGAGGCCCCCACCCGTCCGGCGCCAAGCCGGGCCCGGACCGAAATCGAATTCGACGAGCCAACGATCCTCGGCGCGTTGTTCGGACAATTCGATGCCAACCTTGTCCTGATCGAGAACCGGCTGGGCGTGTTTATTTCAGCACGCGGCAACCGGGTTCAGATTGAAGGCAGTGATGATGGGGTGGGCCGTGCGCGTGATGTGCTGAAAGCAATGCACCAGCGGCTGCTGAAGGGTGAGGAGCTTGATCCCGGCGCGGTTGAATCGATCATCATGATGTCAGCCGAACCGACGCTTGAAGGGATCGTCAGCGGCGATGATGGCGCACCGCCGATCATGATCCGCACCCGCAAGAAGACTATTGTCCCGCGCAGCGCGATGCAGATCGAATACATGCGCGCGCTCGCCTCAAAGGATGTGATTTTCGCGTTGGGCCCGGCCGGCACCGGCAAGACCTATGTCGCTGTGGCCCAGGCGGTCAGCCAGTTGATCACCGGATCGGTCCAGCGCCTGATCCTTTCACGCCCGGCGGTAGAAGCAGGTGAACGACTGGGGTTCCTGCCCGGCGACATGAAGGAAAAGGTCGATCCCTATCTGCGCCCGCTTTACGATGCGCTGTATGATTGCATGCCGCCCGAGCAGGTTGAGCGGCGCCTTGCCAGCGGCGAGATAGAGATTGCGCCGATCGCGTTCATGCGCGGCCGCACCCTGGCAGACAGCTTCATCATCCTCGATGAAGCACAAAACACCTCGCGCGAGCAGATGAAGATGTTCCTCACCCGGTTCGGCCAGAACAGCCGGATGGTGGTCTGCGGCGATCCCAAGCAAGTCGATATCCCCGGCGGCCCGGCAATGAGCGGACTGAACGACGCGGTGGGCAGGCTGGACGGGGTAGAAGGGATTGCAATCACCCGCTTCAGCGTGAGCGATGTGGTGCGCCACCCGATCGTGGGGCGGATCGTTGAGGCTTATGAGGGGCAGGACGCCGCATGACGACCGAACAGCGCACTGTTGACGTATTGCTTGAACAGTTAGCGGCGGTAGCTGGCCTATCCGCGCGCAAGATGTTTGGCGAATACGCACTCCAGTTTGATGGCAAGACCGTGGCACTGGTTTGCGATGACCAGCTCTTCGTGAAACCAACTGCAGGCGGCCGCGCCTTTATCGGAGAAACGGACGAAGCCCCGCCATATCCGGGCGCAAAACCCAGCTTGCGGATAGATGCCGAACGCTGGGACGATGCCGATTGGCTATGCGGATTGCTCCGCATCACCATCGCTGAAGTCCCTTTGCCCAAGCCGAAAAGGCCGAAGAAAGCTTAGTCACATCTAGAAATCGGTCTGCAATTCTGCCATGATTTGCTAGAGCGCCCGGGTATGCTCACGCTTGATATAGATTGCACTTGGCCCACCCCATCTGGATGGACGGACTTGGCCGCGCGCGTGCTCAAGGCGGCACAAAAGGTGACGCCCGAACTCGCGCATCCCCGCCTGTCCGCCTCAATCCTGCTCGCCGATGATGCCGAAGTTCACGCGCTCAACCGCGAATGGCGCGGCATGGACAAGCCGACCAATGTGCTGTCGTTCCCGATGCTGGAACGAGACGAGCTGCTGGCCCTGCCCGCAGAAGGCCCACCCGAACTGCTCGGTGATCTGGCGCTGGCGCTCGAGACTTGCACGCGCGAAGCGGCGGACAAGGGCATAAGCCTTGAGCATCACACCGCGCACCTGCTTATTCACGGCCTGCTCCATCTGGCCGGCTATGATCACGAAACCTCTGCCGAAGATGCCCGCACGATGGAGCTCCTCGAAATAAAGGCGCTTGCACAGATGGGCATTGCCGACCCATATGGCGACCACGACGAAGCACAGGGACTTTAGCGGCGCAATGGCCGAATTATCTTCCGGAGACGGGGACAGTAGAAGCTGGCTGGCCAGCATGGTCCGCCGTCTGAAAAACATGGCCGAGCCAGACCAATCGCTGCGCGCCCAGCTTGAAGAAGCAATTGACGAGCACGAGGAAGACGGCGGCGAGGATGCCGACGGCGATCTTTCCCCGCTGGAACGCCAGATGCTGCGCAATTTGCTGCACTTCAGCGAACATGATGCCGATGATGTGGCAATCCCCCGCGGCGAAATTATCGCCGTGCCGATCACCGCTAGCTGGGACGAAGTGGTGGCCGCCTTTGCCGAGCATGGCCATTCGCGCCTGCCGGTCCACGGCGAAACGCTGGACGAAATCAAGGGCATGATCCTGATCAAGGATGTGTTCAATCATCTGGCAATCGGCAAACCGCCCAAGGATTGGACAGCGCTGATGCGCCAACCGCTGTTTGTGCCGCAGGCCCGAAATGCACTCGACGTGCTGAACGATATGCGTGCATCCCGCGTCCATCTGGCGATTGTGGTTGATGAATATTCTGGCACCGATGGGATAATCACCTTCGAGGATCTGGTTGAGGAAATCACCGGAGAGATCGAAGACGAGCACGACGATGAACCCGAACAGCTTTTGTTGCCGCTGGAAGGCGGGATCTGGCTGGCCGATGCCCGGGCCGAACTGGACGATGTTGGCGAAGCGATTGATCCGCGCCTGGCTGAGGTTGCGGAAGACGTTGATACCCTGGGCGGACTGGCCTTCATGCTGGCCGGGCAAGTCCCCGCTATCGGGGCGATGCTGCAGCATGACAGCGGCTGGACGCTGGAAGTTGTTGCAGGCGATGAAAAACGCGTTACCCGTCTGCGCCTGCACCCGCCTGCTCCCCAGGAAGAAACCGAAGAGTAACCCCCTTGGCAATCAGACGCCTTCCCCCTTTGCGTGCGATAGAGGCGTTTGTGCGGATTGTCCGGCTTGGCAGCGCGCGGGCAGCAGCGGACGAATTGGGGCTTTCGCCATCCGCGCTTTCGCGCCGGGTTGCCGCGCTTGAGGACTTTATCGGCAAGCGCCTGTTCACCCGCCAGCATCAGGCGATGCGGCTGACCGATGATGGCCAGGCATTCTATGATGCCGTCAGTCCCCGGTTCGATGAACTGGCGGCCGCGGTTGAAGGCCAGGTTGAAGACAGCAAGGTGCTGCGGCTGCATCTGGGTTTGCTGCCGTTGTTCGGCAGCCAGCGGCTGTTTCCGCGGCTACCTGAATTGCGCAAGGCCCATCCGCGCCTGCACATAGATTTCGATACCAGTCCGCATCTTGATCACCGGGTAGGCGATACGCTGGATGCGGCGATCATCCTTTCGAAACAGCCAGAACCGATGTTCCATGCGGTGCGGCTTGATCACAACCGGGTCTATGCCTTCACCTCGGCCGCGCTGGTGGAAGAGATCGGCAGCCATCCCGATGAAGCCGAACTTTCCAAGCAGACTTTCCTGATCCACACCGAGCTGCCCGACAGTTTTATCGCATGGAAGAAGGCCATCGGCCTGCCCGGACTGGAGCCGGCTGCAGTGGATCATTACGATTCGGGCCAGCTGATCCTCGAAGCCGCCGCCAACGGCCTTGGCATCGCGATCATGCACGATGATCACTTTCATCGCAGCCATGACAAGCGGCTTGCCAAGCTGTTCGATGTTGAGGTGGAAAGCCCGTATTCCTACTGGTTCATTTGCCGCCCACACGCGCTGGAAGTGCGCGCTGTGCGGATATTCCATGATTGGATATCGAAGGCCGGGCTTTAGGCGGCCAATGCCCATCCTCCGGGCTCATCATCGTTACCAGCTGCGCATTCTGCGCGCCGGGTCGGGCGGTTGCGGCGGGCGCGCATCCGTCCTTTGAGGTAGTTTGACAGGCCCGCCGCGCGCGCGCCAATCACCGCAACCCCGATCCCCGCGATTGCATCAACCAGCGTGGTGATTTCAAACATTGCAACCCATCCCGCAATTTCGGGCAGGATCATGGCCAGAAACAGCGGCGCATCGCCTTGCAGCGCCCAGAAGCCAGCATAGATCAATAGAGCAAAGCCGATACCAACAAGCGCGCGGCCCAGCCCGATCCTGCTGCGGATCGCTGTAACAAGGCCCAGGGTCTGGTGCGCGGCAGCGCGGCTGAGCTGCAGGTCGGGCCAAATCAGGCAGGCGCCAAGCAGCAGTCCAAAAAGTGCAGTCAGAATCAACAACGCCGCTCTCCCCTGATCTTTGATTTGATCTGGGGAGAAGCGGCGCAGTTACAAGTGGCGGATTGCTGGTTTAGCTGACAACCGCCTTGGTGATCACGCCCGGTTCGCGCGGCGGCTCACCCTTGGGCAGCGCATCAACGTGTTCCATGCCTTCTTCAACAACGCCCCACACGGTATATTGCCGATCGAGGAAACTGGCATCATCAAAGCAGATGAAGAACTGGCTGTTGGCCGAGTGCGGCGCATTGGTGCGCGCCATTGAACACACGCCGCGCACGTGCGGTTCGGCGTTGAATTCGGCTTGCAGATCAGGCTTGGACGAACCACCCATTCCGCTACCATCAGGGCAGCCGCCCTGCGCCATGAAACCGGGGATCACGCGGTGAAACTTGACCCCGTCATAAAAACCTTCGCCCACAAGCTCGGTAATCCGTTCAACGTGGCCGGGGGCCAGATCGGGGCGCAGCTTGATTTTCACGTCACCGCCCGAGCTGAGCGACAGGGTAAGGTATTCAGACATTGCAGTGTTCTCCTGAGAATTTGCGCACCGATATAGGGTGCTTGCCGACAATGTCACGCCTGTGCGGCCAGCCGGGTTGCTTTTGCAAACAACGGTCCTAGAGCCTGAGACCATGAGTCCAGAGGAACTCCTTGAAGCGCAAACAACTGCGGCCGGCGCTGCCGCCGTTGCCGCGCCTGTCGAAGACAGCCTGGACGAAGAGAACACCCTCAAGAAAGACTATGTTCGCAAGGTTCGCGATGCGCTGGAAGCAGGCGATAACGAGCGGGTCTATGAACTGGTTGAGCCGCTTCACCCGGCCGATGTGGCCGATCTGTTCGAACTGGTAGAGGCCGAAAAGCGCCCCGCGCTGGCCAAGGCGATTACAGATCTGATGGGTTCGGAAGTGTTCGCCGAACTGAACGATCACGTTCGCGAGCTGCTGGTTGAATCGCTCCCCGCAGGCGAAATTGCCGATATCGCCGAACAGCTTGATACCGACGATGCTGTGGCGATGCTGGAAGACCTCGATGAGGACGATCAGCAAGCCGTGCTGGCCGAGATGGAGCCAGAAGATCGTGCTGCGATTGAATCTGCGCTGTCCTATCCAGAGGAAACCGCCGGGCGCCTGATGAGCCGCGATTTCGTTGCGGTGCCAGAGCATATGACCGTTGGTGATCTGATCGATTTCCTGCGCGACGGGCGCGAACTGGCCAACGAATTCTGGGAAGTATTCATCGTTGATGCGCGGCACCATCCCATCGGTTCGTGCGCGCTCAGCTGGGTTTTGCGGACCCCGCGCAATATCGCGCTGACCGATGTGATGACCCGCGAGCAAACGCTGATTCCGGTCAGCATGGATCAGGAAGAAGTGGCGCTCCGGTTCCAGAAATACTCGCTGATCTCTGCCGCAGTGGTCGATCCGGATGGGCGGCTGGTGGGCCAGATCACGGTCGATGACGTGGTCCACATCATTCAGGAAGAAGCTGGCGAGGATGTGCTGCTGCTTTCGGGCGCGGGTGATGGCGATATCAACGAACCGATCCGCGAAAGCTATATCAGCCGGGTTCGCTGGCTGATCGCCAACCTGATCACCGCGCTGCTGGGGGCGACGATCATTTCCAGCTTTGGCGGGGCGATTGAAAAACTTGTCGCCCTGGCCGCGCTTTCCCCGATGGTTGCTTCGATCGGCGGCAATGCCGGCACACAAACCATGGCCGTCGCCGTGCGCGCATTGGCCACGAACCAGCTGACCCGGGCCAATACCGGGCGGATCGTGCTGCGTGAAATGCGGGTCGCGATGCTCAATGGAGTTACTGTCGCGGCGCTGATCGGCGTGGCAACCGCTCTCTTCTTCGCCAATCCGCTGCTGGGTGCGGTGATCGGCACAGCAGTGGTGATCAATATCATTACCGCCGGGCTAGCCGGCGTTGTGGTGCCGGTTACGCTTGATCGGTTGGGCCAGGATCCAGCAGTAGCAAGTTCGGTTTTTGTGACGATGATCACCGATTCGATGGGCTTTTTCGCCTTCCTTGGCCTGGCCGTGCTTAGCAAGCTGGTCTGATGCCGCTGCACCTGACCAAGGTTGCATTCAAGGCAACCTCGCTTGAAGAAGTCCACGGCTGGTTTGCCAGCCGGGGTGATGTGAGCAAGCTGACCACGCGCTATCTGCCAAAACGCCATGCCGAACTGATCGGCGGCTCGCTGTTCTGGATTTTCAAACGCCAGCTGGTTGCCCGCAGCGAAATCCTGGGTTTCGAGGAAGCCGAAGGCGGGCGCACCCATATCCTCATTTCATCAAAACTGATCGACGTGATGCCCAAGCCGCATCGGGCGCATCAGGGGTGGCGATATCTGGATGATGATGATGCCCCGCTCGATCTGGCCCCGGGCGAAGTTGCCGGTGATGCAATGCCCGGTAAACTGGCCGCCGATCTGGCTCGTCTGGGGTTGGTCTGAATTTCACCAGGCAATCAGGCGCGGCACGATCAAGCGGCCCAAAAGCCCCGCCAGCACCACCGTCAGCCCATGCCAGATTCCGATGTGAATCAATTCATTGTGCGGACAGAACAGGGAAATGGCGAAAGTCCCGGCAGAGCCTGCCGCCACGCCGGTCAGCAAACCCGCACGCCGGGGCAACGATGGTGCCCCGCGGCGCAGCCACAGGGTTAAAGCTGCAGCGGTAAACAAGCCCCAGATCAGCCCAAATTCCAGACAGTTGGCGCCATCCAAAGCAAGTCCGCTGGGTGAACCGCGCCACCAGGCCGCGGCGATAATGATCAGCGCGCCCAGCGGAAGCGTGGCGGCCATCAGGGCGGTCCAGCCCCACCCTTCGCGGCGCCCGCCAACATAGGGCCGGGCCATATCCACCGCGGCCCAGGCAGAGGCCAGCGCCAGGACAAGGAACAGCCCCGACCCCAGCAGCGCCAAAGCATCGGGGCGGCCAGCGGCCAGATCGGCACGCGGCCCAAACACCAGCAACGTTCCAGCTACACCGCACCCCAGCGCCAGGACGGCCAGCCCCATCCCGCTGCTTTGGCGCAATGGCTGAACCGGCCGGAGATCGGCAACCAGGCCGGCGATAAAGTCTTCAGAATTCCGGGCCATATTCTCAGCCTCTTTCAATTAGTGCTGCAAGCCGCTTAAGCCCGCGATGGATATTGACCTTGACCAGGCTTTCGCTTTGACCCGTGCTTTGGGATGCCTCTGCAATCGAAAGTCCTTCGATCTTGACCAGTTCAATCGCGCGCTGCTGCGCATCGGGCAACAGTTCAAACAGGCGCTCCAGGCTGATCCGCGCGGTGATTTGCGGTTCGTCGGTATGATCATCGACCTGCTCGGCGCTCAACTCGTCTTCGGCGCGGCGATAAATCAATCGCAGGTGATCGACATAGCGATAGCGCGCAATCGCTACGAGCCACGGTGTAAACGGGCGCGACGGTTCAAAACTGGCCAGCTTGCGATGCACTGAAAGCAAGGTTTCCTGGACCAGATCATCCAGCTGACAGGGCGTGGTGCGGCGCCGGAAATAGCGTTGAAGCCACGCCTTTGCAGCGCCCAGCAAGGCCGCATAGGCCTGCTGGTCGCCGCGCTGGGCCAGGCCCGCAAGCCGGGTCAAAGTGGCTTCATCCGCGATCAAGCACGCCTCCGTGAAAGCAGTGCATCAAGGCTTAGCAGCCCGCCACCCTTCAAGACCAGCACCAGTGCCAGCGCAGCCCACAGCGAATGCTGGGCCCACCATTCCTCAGGATAGACAAACAGCTGGATCACTAGCGTCATGCCAAGCAAGCCCAGCGCCGAAGCCCGGGTAAACAGGCCCAGCAGTAGGAACACTGGCAGCAAATGCTCGGCCGCATTGGCCATCACCGCAGCAAATTCAGGCGGAAGTGGGACGCCCGAATATTCGGTGCGGAACAGCTCATGCGTGCTGTCGGTCAACTGAAACCAGCTGCCCTCTTCAACCTTGGTCTGGCCTGATCGCCAGAAGATTCCGCCCAGCACCAGCCGCACAAACAGCAACAGCGCGCTTTCCGGCACATTGCCGGAAAGCCGCTGAACGACCGCGTCATAGTGCTTGAGTGGCGCGGCCAGCAGGCTCATGCCTGGGGCACCAGGGTGCCGTGCCCCTTGGGGGTCTTGATCGTCAGGCAAGTGCCCTTGGGAACCAGTGTCCAGGCATTGCCCTGATAGTCGCGGGTGGAAGAACCGGCGCAGCTGGTGCCAGGGCCGGCTTTGCAATCATTCTTGCCAGCCTTTGAAACGCCATAGCACTTTTCCATCGGCTTGGCCGGGGCATTGCCCGCGCCGGCTGCGCTGGCGATAGCAGCCATCGCAATAGCGGCGATCGCGGCGGTGGTCTTGGCATTCTTCATTGGCTGGTCCTTGAATCTCGTCACCCCGCCGCCGCTGCGGCAGGTAACCGTCAATTCGAGGGCAATACGTCCAAGGTTACAGCGCGTCCCTGAAAATTATTCCGACCCAGCGCTGTAACCGGTGCTATCCTTGCGGCGAACTAACCGATGCCACCTTGGCACCATCGCCATTCGGAGAGAGACAATGATCACCATCAAAACTGGAACCACCCTTGCCGCAGCAGCAGCCGGCTTGGCGCTTGCCGCCATCGCCAGTGCCGCCACCCCGCCGGCCGGCAGCAGCGGCACTGCCATCGGTGCGAATGACACCGTGCATTGCTACGGCGTCAACAGCTGCAAGGGTACCGCCGATTGCAAGACGACCGAGCAGGAATGCAAGGGCATGAACGCATGCAAGGGCCATGGTTTCAAGGCGATGACTGCTGCTGATTGCCTCAAGCGTGGCGGGACCATCGGCGACATCGGCTGATCGGAATTCCTCCCAGGCCCGGCCGGTTCTTACCCCTCCGCCGGTCGGGCCACATTTGATCCGAAAGCATTTGATGAGCGAGACGATTTCATCCTTCACCGGCTTTGGTCTGGGGTTGCGAAAGGAACACCATGCGCTGTTCCTAGACGAAGCGCAGCCGGTTGATTTTGTAGAGATCATTTCGGAAAATTTCATGGCTTGCGGCGGGCGGGCGTTGCACACGCTGGATGCGATGCGCGAGCGTTACCCGGTGATCATGCATGGGGTATCGATGGGCATTGGTTCGCCGCATGGCCTGAACCGCGAATATCTGGACGAACTGAAGTGCCTGGCAGACCGGGTAAATCCACTGTGGGTTTCGGATCATCTGTGCTGGACCGGGCTACCCGGCCACAATTCGCATGATCTGTTGCCGCTGCCCTATACCAACCAGGCGCTGGAAACCTGCATCGCCAATCTGCTCCACGCCCAGGCGCTGCTGGAACGGCCGATGCTGGTCGAAAATCCATCAAGCTACGTGACATTCGCAGAAAGCACGATGAGCGAATGGCAATTTCTGGCGGCACTGGCGCAGGATAGCGGCTGCTATTTGCTGCTCGATATCAACAATGTCTTCGTATCGAGTGTCAATCATGGCTTCGATCCACTTGAATTCCTGCGGGCAATTCCCGCCGACAGAGTCCGCCAGATCCACCTTGCAGGGCATAGCCAGGGGCCCGAAGGCATGTTGATTGACACGCACGACGCCCCGGTTTGTCCTGAGGTTTGGGCGCTTTACCAACGCGCACTGGATCGCTTTGGTCCCTGCGCCACCATGATCGAGCGCGATGATGCCATTCCGCCTTTGCCCGATTTACTGGCCGAGCTTGATCAGGCTCGCCTGGCCGCGCGCGAGCTGGTCTGATGCTGGCAAAGCTCCAGCGCCGATTTATCACAGAAATCGCCGAGGGTGATGATGGCCCGGCCAGTTCATCGCGCGGAATGGCGATTTACCGCAACGCCTACCGCGCACGGCTGGCTGACGCACTCGCTACCAGCTTTGAACGGACCCAATACTGGGTGGGAGACGAGCTGTTCAGCGCAGCCAGCGCGCACTACATTCTGACCCAACCTCCGGTCAGCTGGACCCTGGACGCCTATGGCGCGCAATTTCCGGCCGCGCTGGCCAAATTGTTCGGGGAAGATCCCGAAGTGGCGGAGCTGGCCTGGCTCGAATGGCACATGCAGCAAGCTTTCGCGGCCCGTGATATCGGCGCTTTGACCGCAGCAGACCTGG
Source organism: Novosphingobium sp. (assembly GCF_040079535.1). Lineage (GTDB taxonomy): Bacteria > Pseudomonadota > Alphaproteobacteria > Sphingomonadales > Sphingomonadaceae > Novosphingobium. The sequence continues at coordinate 28,172 of NZ_JBEBKB010000009.1, forward strand.
CGCAGGCCGGGCTGGCTGAAAGCGATTGGGAGGATTTGCGATTGGTCCCGGCTGCGGGATTTGCCTGCCGCCCGATCACCCACGATATCGCCAGTTTGTGGCATGGATTGAGCGGCACCGCAGATGATTTGCCGCCAATGCCGAACGCAGATGAAGCCGTACTGCTGATCTGGCGCAAAGATTTCTCACCGCAATTTCGGCAGATCGGCCCAGCTGAATGGGCCGCGCTGGATCCCATGCTGCGCGGCGATAGTTTTGGCGCAGTGGCTGCCGCAGCCGGTGAACACGGCATTGCCCTGCTCGGTCAGTGGTTTGCGCAGTGGCTGGGCGAAGGCCTGTTCAGCGCGATCAGGCTGCCGACTTGACCCCAAAAGCAGATTGCCTCTATTCTGACCCAAACCCGCCCTATGCTGAGCTTATAGGAAGCGAAGCTGGCCGTAGGCCAACCACTGTCCTTTTCTTCGTGCAGCAGCGCGCAATTGCTTGAAGAAAAAGCAGTCCTTCGACAAGCTCAGGAAACACGGGATTGGGGGAAGGTGATTCACATTTCCCAATCACCGCCTTAGCTTCTGGACATCAATTCTTGCGCCCGACGACCCGCCGCAGCGCATTAGTATAGACCTCTGGTTCCTGGGCGCCGGGGATCAGGTATTTCCCATCGACCAGCATCGCCGGAACCCCGGAAATGTTCATATCCCAGGCACTTGCCTCTTCCTGCCGGATGATAACCCCCAGCGCTTCATCGGCCAAAGCGGCGTGGCAGGCATCAGGATCCAGTCCAAGGCCGGCTGCAATATCGACCAGAACCTGCCGCTCGGAAACATTAAGGCGCTGCTGGAAGTGGGCATCAAACAGCGCCAATTTGAGTCGGTTCTGCATCATCGCCCCATGCTCGATCAGCGCCCATTTGAGCAATTTGTGCGCAGCGAATGTGTTCCAGATCATCGCTTTGGGCGGATCGCCGGGGCCGGCATAGTCAAACGAATATCCGGCGCGTGCGCCGATCGCCAAAAGTTGCCCGCGATTGGCCTCGGCCTGCTGAGGTGTTCGGCCATATTTGCGGGCGATGTGCTCACTCTGCCCTTCGCCCTCTGCTGGCATATCGGGGTTTAGTTCGAACGGCAGCCAGCGCACTTCGGCTTCGATCTCTCCCTTCAGCGTCTCCAGCCCCTTCATCAGCTGGCTGTATCCGATGATGCACCACGGGCACATCACATCGGAATAGATGTCGATTGTCAGCTTTTCCGGTGCCGTCATCGGGCCAGCCACCATTTGAGGAGATGATGCGCGATAGCCTGCGGGGGAGGCGCGATGAAGCGGCCGTCCTCACTGCCGCCCATGGCATAGGCCACATCTTCACGGGTGAACCAATCAGCTTCTTCCAGCTCGGTCATGTCGATCGTCAGCTTCCCGTCAAGCGCGTGCGAGTGGCAACCGATCATCAGGCTGGACGGGAACGGCCAGGGCTGACTGCCAACATACGTGACATCGCGCACAGTCACTCCAGCCTCTTCCATAACTTCGCGGGCCACCGCTTCCTCGATACTTTCACCCGGCTCGATAAATCCGGCCAGGGCCGAAAAGCGCCGCGCCGGAAAGCGCGGCTGGCGACCCAGCAGCAGGTGGCCTTCATGCTCAACCAACATGATAGTAACTGGATCAACCCGTGGGAAATGCTCAGCCTTGCAGACATCGTTGGTGCAGTTGCGTTGCCAGCCGCCTTTGGTAAGTATCGTAGGGCATCCGCAGCGCGCGCAATAGCGGTGTCGGGCATGCCAATCGACCAGCGCGCGGGCGGTGCCATAAGTCGCCAGTTCGGCGCTTCCAAGCGATGACATCGCCGCCCATAGCCGCGGATTTGCAGGGGCCACACTGCCCAGCAAGCTTGGCGAGACTTCGGCAAAACAGGCTTTGCCCTGGGCCAGGCCAAGGAACACCAGCTCGGCTGATGGCGCGGCATCGGCCAAAGTGCCCCAAGCCAGGTTTCCTTCAGGATCGAATTGCGGATCCAGCCCATCAAGCCGCAGCAGCCGCGCCCGCCAGTCCATCAACCCGGCCAGCGCATCGGCATCCGCGCGAATATGATCGGCCCGGTCCAGCCCAGAACCGGCAAATGCGATTGCCCCGATGCTCACCGCCGGCGCTTGCCCTTGGCGGCCGTATCGGCATCAACCGCTGCGTTGAATTCGTCGAAGATCGGATAGCGATCGGTCGGCATGTATTGGACATATAGCCCTGTTCGCAGACGACTTTTTACATTGCAGTAGCCGATTGTCCCGGCCGCACCCGACCAGCCATAGACCCCAGCCCGTTTGCCAACGCCAACCACACCGCCCGCACCGAAATGTTCGCCAGCGATCCAGGTTCCCGAAAGATCGGCACCAGCGGGCAACAGGTTAGAGGTGCCAAGCCGCACAGCCGCTTCGCTCATCACCCGGCCCCGGCGATGCCGCCCGGCATTGACCACCATCGATAGGAACCGGTCAAAATCGGCCGGACTGGTCACAAGGCCCGAACCGCCAAACGCAAACGGTGTTGGCTTCAGGTAGATCGAGGTCTTGGGCTGATCGATCGGAAATGGCTTGGCGTTCGCGCTGACGGCATAATTGGTGGTCAGATGATCGATCTCGGTTGCCGGCACCTGGAAAAAGCTGTCCGCCATCCCCAGCGGGCCCAGCAACCGGTCCTGCACAAACTGGCCAAAGCTTTTGGCCCCGGCGGCGCGCTGGATGATGATCCCCAGCACATCAAGGCTCATCGAATAGCGCCAGATCCGGCCTGGCTCATAGCATAGTGGCACCGTGGCGGCACGGCGCAGGAATTCTTCCGGATCCGGCGTAGCAGGCCCCCCGCCCAGTCCCGGAATCGGCAAATTGGTGATGATCGCCGGGGTCAGGCCCAGCCGCTCAAGCTCCTTGGCGATCGGCTTGTTCTTGCCGATTCCGGCATAGCCCATTCCGGCAGTGTGGGTCAGCAAATGCCGTACAGTAATCAGGGTTTCGGCGGGCCGTGCATCCAGGCCTTTGTCTGGATCAATCGCCACGTTCATCCTGGCAAATTCCGGCGCAAAATCCGCGATCGGTTGATCAAGCTTCAGCTTGCCATCGGCGATCAGAATCATCGCGGCCATGCCGGTCAACGGCTTGGTCTGCGAATAGGCGCGGTACAGGCTTTCCGGTCCCGCCTGATCCTTGTCATCAAAGCCTTCAAGCCCGGCGCTGATGTAGCTGGGTTCCCTATCGCCCCACCCCAAGGCTGCGGTCATTCCGGCAACCTTGGCTTCGCTGACATAGCGGTTGATCATGGCTGTAACCTTGGGCCAGGCCGCGCCTGCGCCCGGCGCATTGCGCGCGAATGCCGGAAATGCCGGAGCGCCAGCCAGCAGCGCCGCACCGCCCAGCCAGGCGCTGGATCGTAGCAATTCGCGGCGTGAAAAATCATTCTGGCTCAACCGGTTTCTCCCTGTATTTCGGTCACGACCGCAAGCCGCGCCGCTTTTGCAAACAGTGTGGGAAGTCCGGCTTCTTCAATCCGGTCCATCGGCCACCATTCGCCTTGGTGCGGCTCTAGCCTAGCCCAATCGCCGCCCGAATAAAGCATCAATTGCAATTCGAGATCGAAATGCGTGAAGCTGTGGCGAACCACCCCGCCGCTTTGCCAATTGCCAGCCAGGGGCGGATCGCCTTGCCCATCACCGCGGGCCGACCAGCTATCGCTGGGCAAGGCGCGCATGCCCCCCAGCATCCCCTTGGCCTCGCGCCGGACCAGCCAGACTGCGCCATCCCGCACAATCCAGAATGTCTGCCCGCGCCGCACCGGCTTGGTCGCTTTGGGCGGCTTTACCGGAAAGCGTTCAGGCCCGGCAGCGCGGCCATGGCAATGCGTTTGCAGCGGGCAGAGCGCACAGCGCGGCTGGCGTACCGAGCAAATCCCCGCCCCCAGATCCATCATGGCCTGGGCAAAGTCGCCGGGTCGGTCGGCCGGGGTCAGCTGGTCCACAGCCGCCCAGATTGCCGCGCGGCTGGCCGGCAACGGGGTATCGATTGCGCGCAGCCGGGCCACCACCCGTTCAACATTGGCATCGACCACCGCGGCCCGTTCACCAAACGCGATCGCCGCAACTGCGGCAGCAGTATAGGCCCCCAGCCCCGGCAGCAGGCGCAAATCCGTCTCTGTTTGGGGAAACTGCCCGCCGCGCGCCGCCACAGCGCGGGCGCAGGCAATCAGATTACGGGCGCGGGCATAATAGCCAAGCCCGGCCCACGCCGCCATGACATCGGCATCTTCGGCCCCGGCCAGGGCCAGGACGGTTGGCCAACGCTGGGTGAACCGTTCGAAATAGGGGATCACAGCAGCCACCGTGGTTTGCTGCAGCATCACTTCGGACAACCAGACGCGGTAAGGCCAGTTGTCATCGTTGGCGGGCGGCGGTTGGCCCGGCGGGCTGCGCCATGGCAGGCTGCGATGGCTGGTATCATACCATGCCAGCAGGGCAGCAGAGACTGTCTTGGCGCTGGCATCCATCGCTTCGCTATGGCATTGCCTGCGGCGTAATGGAACGGGACAAAAAGCCAAGCAGCCCCAACAAGGCGCGCCAGTATGAGCGGCCACGGGGCATGGGTGCGCGCCAAATCTCGGAACTGATGCCAGAAGTGGGCCGCACCGCATTTCGCCGGTTCGGGTTCGTCCAATCAAGTGTGGTCACCCGTTGGCCCGAAATCGTGGGCCCGGCGCATGCCCGGGTTTGCATGCCAGAGGCGATCAGGTTTGCCCCGGGAGAGCGCAATGAGGGAATCTTGCAACTGGTTGTTGTGCCCGCCCATGCCCCGATAATCAGCCATGTGGTGCCTGAAATCATTGAACGAGTGAACCGCTTTTTCGGCTACAATGCGATATCGCGGGTCAAATTGCGGCAAGGTGCGGTTAAGCCGCCTGCTGGCAATGCCCGTCCCGCAGCTCCGCCTTCGCTTCGGCCGATCCCGCTCGAGCTTGGGGATAGCCTGCGCGATATTGGCGATCCGGAACTGCGTGCGGTGCTGGAATCGCTGGCCCGCAATCTGATCGACGTAAAGGATGAAGGCTGAAATGGCGCTGGGCCGGATTCACGCAATGCTGCTCGCTGGTGCCGCGTTGCTTTCAATCGGCGCCGCAGCTCCCAGGGGTATTGGCTGGAATTCGGTTATCAATCCGGGCGCCGATGGCAGCCATATTATGGGCAATCCCGATGCCAGGGTGCGGATCACCGAATATGTCAGTTACACCTGCAAGGCCTGCTCAGCCTTTGCGATCCAATCAGAAGGTCCGCTGCGGATCGGTTACATCAGCTCGGGCAAAGTGTCGTTCGAGGTGCGCCATGTGCTGCAGGGCCCGATTGATCTGACCATCGCGATGCTGGCTGAATGCGGACCAAAGGACCGCTTCTTCATGCGCCATACCGGGTTTCTGCGGCGCCAGGCCAGCTGGATCAAACCCTTGGCGACCGCTTCTGCCTTACAGAAGCAGCGCTGGCAGTATGGCACGCTGGCGCAGCGCAACCGCGCGGTGGCCCGTGATTTTGGGCTGTATGATCTGCTGGAAGGCATGGGGACCGATCGCAGCGTAACCGATCGCTGCCTGACTGACGCAGCCATGGCCGAACGGATCACCGCCCAATCAAACGCCAGCAAGGCGCTGAACATTACCGACCAGCCAGGGCTGGCGATCAACGAAGCCTTGCTGGGCGGCGTTACTACCTGGGCGGCGCTGCGTCCGCATATCGACAAGAGACTGTAGATCATGAAAAAACTGGTTTCCGCTATCACCCTTGGCCTGGCAATTGCAGGGGTTTCTGCCGCACTTGAAGCCAAGCCGGCCAGCCGAACTGCGGCGCGCGATTGGCAGAGCACCATCCGCGTAACGCCCGAAGGCAACGCGGTGATGGGCAATCCAGCTGCGCCGATCAAACTGGTCGAATTCGTATCCTTCACCTGCGATCATTGCGCCCACTTTACCGAGGAATCGAACCAGCGCCTGCGCGGTGATCTGGTTCGGCGCGGGCAGGTTTCGGTTGAGCTGCGCCCGATCGTGTTTGAAAATCAGCCGTTCGGGCTGGTTGCCGCGCTGCTGGCCCAGTGTGGCCAGCCGGCCCGCTGGTTTGGCAATGGCGATGCCATTCTGGCAGCCCAGCAGCAATGGATTCCCAAAGTGCTCGATCCGGCGCTCCAACAGCGCTGGAATGCGCTGCCTGCCAATCAGTATGCCCTAGCTATGGCCCGTGACATCGGCTTTTACCCGATCATGCAAAGCCGCGGCTATACTGCCGCCCAGATTGATGCCTGCCTGACCGATCCGGCCCGCCAGGCCGCGATCCTCAAAACCACCAACCACGCATTCCAGGTCATCGGAATTTCCGGAACACCCAGCTTCATGATCAACGATTCGCTGCTGTCGATGTACGATTGGCCCAATCTTGATCTCTTGATCGATTCCATGCTTCCGCAATAATATCGCCGATACCGATTCACCTGTGGAGAAGCATGAAGCCACCACCTGTCTTGCTTCTTCAGTGGCCCGATCCGGGCTAGTTTTTACGACTCGCAATGCAAGGAACGCCATAGTGATGCGCAATATCTCCTCCCGCCACCTGTTGCTCGCCTTTGCCGCCGCGCCGCTCGCGCTGGGGCTGGCTGCTTGCGGCCCGTCCAAGGATGGACCCGGCGCCGGTGATCCGATTGCCAAAATTTCCGCGCCTGCTGGGCAAAAATGGGAAGATATGGTCAATCCCAGTGCCGATGGCGGCATGGTGATGGGTAATCCGCAGGCTCCGATCAAGCTGATTGAGTATGGTTCGCTTTCCTGCCCGCACTGCGCCAGTTTTGCGCAGGAAGGCATGCAGCCACTGATCAGCGATTACGTGGCATCGGGCCGGGTCAGTTATGAATTCCGCAGCTTTGCCATTCATCCGCAAGATATCCCGCTGACCGTGCTGGCGCGCTGCGGGCCGAAGGAAGCGTTTTTCCCGCTGGTTGAGCAGGTCTATACCAATTTTGACGCAATGAATGCGCCGCTTGGCGATCCAGCCGTCCAGGAAAAGGCTGCTGCGGCTTCAAAAGCACCTCCCGCTTCGCGATTTATTGCGCTGTCTGAGGCGCTTGGCTTTACCAGCTTCTTCTCAGCCCGCGGGATTTCGGCCGATCAAGCCAATGCCTGCCTTGCCAACCTTGCCACCGCAAAAGAAGTGGCTGAAAATGCGAAGAAGTATGGCGAACTTGGGGTAAGTTCCACGCCGACTTTCTTCATCAACGGCAGCCAACTACCCAGCGATGATGCGACCTGGGCCAAGGTTTCCGAAGCCCTGCGCCGCGCCGGCGCGCGCTAACCCAGCGCGCGGGGGGCCGGAACAAACCAGATGCGCATCAAGCGGCTCAAGCTCAGTGGTTTCAAAAGCTTTGTCGAGCCGGCTGAACTGCGCATCGAACCTGGACTGACCGGGGTTGTCGGCCCCAACGGCTGCGGCAAATCGAATCTGCTTGAAGCGATCCGCTGGGTAATGGGCGAATCGAGCGCCAAATCGATGCGGGGCGGCGGAATGGAAGACGTGATCTTCGCGGGCACCCAGCAGCGCCCGGCCCGCGATTTCGCCGAAGTGGTGCTGCATGTTGATGCCGGCGATAACGACAGCGAAATGGAAGTGGTGCGGCGGATCGAGCGCGGGGCCGGCAGCGCCTATCGCGTCAATGGCCGTGATGTTCGGGCCAAGGATGTCTCGTTGATCTTCGCCGATGCCGCCACCGGTGCGCACAGCCCAGCGCTGGTCAGCCAAGGCAAGATCGCTGCAGTGATCGCCGCCAAACCGGCCGAACGGCGCATGATGCTGGAGGAAGCGGCCGGGATTGCCGGGCTTCACGCCCGCCGCAAGGATGCCGAACAGAAACTGCGCGCGACAGAGGCCAACCTGGCCCGGCTTGAAGACCTGATGGGTCAACTCGATCAACAGATCGGATCCTTGCGCCGCCAGGCCCGCGCCGCTGATCGCTATAAGGCGCTGACCGACAAGATCCGGATCGCCGAAGCTCGGTTGGTGTTTGCCCGCTGGCGCGATGCCGCAGCGGCGGCAGACGCTGCCCGCAGCGAAGCCCAGGGGGCCGAGGCCCGGGTCAATGCTGCGCAGGTAGCCATGAAAGCCGCGCAGGACGCTCAGCACACCTTGGCTGGTGCCCTGGCCGAAGCCCGCGATGAATTGGCTGACCGGCGCGATGATTGCACCGCGCACGGCCACCGCATGGCCCAGCTTACCAGCCAGCTTGGATCGGCGGAAGAGCGGTTGGCGGATCTTGATCGCCAGCACCAGCGGCTTGAGGAAGATCGCGGCGATGCTGACCGTCTGACAAAGGACGCAGCCACGGCGCTGGCCAAACTGGAACGTGATTGCAGCGATGGTGAAGCGGCGCTGGAAGCCGACGAACGCCGCCGCCCGCTGATCGCTGCGGCGCTTGATGATGCAGATCGCGCGCTGCGCGGGGCCGAACTGGCGCTGGCCAAGGCAACCGCCGATCAGGCCGGGGTCGAAGCCGAATGGCGCGTTGCCGATGCAGAGCTGAACGCGGCCCAGCAGCGCGTGACCCGCCTTGGTGCGGAGCAACGTCGCCAAGACGAATTGCGCGCCGTGCTGGAGCGCGAAGGCGATCCAGCCGCAGCGCTGACCGCAGCGCAAACTGCGATTGAGCGCGCCGCCAGCGATCTTGGCCAGGCCCGCGGTGCGCTGAATGCCCAGCAAGCCCGCAAGGCACAGTTGCAGGAAGCCCGCGATGCCGCCGGTTCTGCCTTCGCTTTGGCCAAGGCCGATCTTGCCGGGATTGAGCGCGAATTTGGCGCCTTGCTGCGCGACCGGGAAGCACGAGCCAGGCAGGCCGGATCAAAGCACGGCCGCCCGGCGCTGGATACGGTGCGCGCCGCGCCGGGATTTGAACGCGCGCTGGCCGCTGTGCTGGGCCGCGATGCCAAGGCCCCGCTGGGGCAGGCACCAGCAGGTGAGGATGGCCGGTTCTGGACCGGTGCCAGCGCACCTTTTGCCGTACCTGAAAGCCTGGCCAGGCACGTCACCCAGTGCCCCGATGAATTGAAGGCTCGGTTGGCCCTGGTCCATGTGGCCGATGCCGATGATGCCCGCGCGCTGGGCCCGGGCGAATGGCTGGTGACCAAGGGCGGCCGGATCCGCCGCTGGGACGGGTTCATTTCGCAAGGCGAAGGCGCTGCAGAAGCCGCCCGGCTTGAGGCTGAGAACCGGTTCATGGCACTTGAGGCAGAACTTCCCGGCAAACGCGGCCTGGCGGCAGAGGCCGAAGCTGTGGCTGCGCAAATCCAGACCGAACTTTCAAGCCTGCAGACCGTGCTGATCGGCAGCGAACGCAGCGTTGCGGCGGCTTCAGAGGCAGAACGCAGCGCGCTGAGGGCATTCGATTCTGCCGAATCCGCCAAAATTCGGATCGAACAGCGCCGCGCTGAATTGGCCAAAGCGGCGGACGATCTGGCCCAGCAAGTAGAACAGGCTGCGGCCGAAAGCGATGCAGCCATGGCCCGCCGCAGTGAACTGCCCGATCCCGCAAGCGGCCGGGTGCAGCTTGCCGCCGCCCAGGCCCGCCATGATGCCGCGCGCCAAGGTCTGCAATCGGCCACCGCCAGACTTGCCGCGCACGATCAAGCAATCGCCGTCGCGCGCGAACGCACCATTGCCCTGCGCGGCGATATCAGGGGCTGGCAAGCCCGCGCTGGTGATGCCGCCAGCCGCCTTGCCGGGATGGAGCGCCGCTTTGCCGAAGTGGCAGAGGAACGCGCGGTGATTGCCGCCAAACCGGCCGGATTGATCCGTGAGATCGAAGCGGGCGACGCCGTGCGCACCAGGTTGACCGCCGAACTGGTTGTAGCCGAAACCAAGGTGGCCGAAGTTGCCGAAGCGGCCCGCCACGCCGATGCAGCATTCGCTGCAGCCAACGAAGCACTGAGCCTGGCCCGCGAAAGCCGTGCCGGGGCTGCGGCCCGGGCCGAGAACGAAGAGGCGCGCCGCCAGGAGATGGCCGGAATTTCGGGTGAGCGCTTTCAATGCCCGCCCCCACTGTTGCCCGAACGCTTCGCATTCCTTGCTGATGGTGTTGCCGGTTCAGGCAGCGAAAGCGCCGATCATGACAAATTGGTGGCTGACCGCGAACGGCTCGGCCCGGTCAATCTGATCGCCGCCGACGAACTGGCCGAAGCCGAAGGCAGGCACGGCGCAAGCCTGGCCGAACAGGCCGAACTGCACGAAGCCGTCAGCCGCCTGCGCGGTTCGATCGGCAACCTAAACCGTGAAGGCCGTGAGCGGCTGCGCGCCGCATTCGAAGCGGTCGATGTTCACTTTCGCCGCCTGTTCAGCCGCCTGTTCGAAGGCGGGCAGGCTCACCTTGCGCTGGTCGATAGCGACGATCCGCTTGAAGCGGGCCTTGAAATCTATGCCCAGCCGCCAGGCAAGCGGCTGCAATCGTTGACCTTGCTGTCTGGCGGGGAACAGGCATTAACCGCCGTTGCGCTGATTTTCGCACTGTTCCTGACCAATCCGGCGCCGATCTGCGTGCTCGACGAAGTTGATGCGCCATTGGATGATGCCAATATCGAACGCTTTTGCGATCTGCTCGATGCGATGGTTGGTGAAACCGATACCCGCTATCTGATCGTCACCCACAACGCCGTAACGATGAGCCGGATGCACCGCCTGTTCGGGGTGACGATGGTTGAGCGCGGGATTTCACGGCTGGTCAGCGTTGATCTTGAAGGTGCAGAGGATCTGCTGGCGGCAGAGTGATGGTGGGCGTTGCATTGGCTTTGATCGGTTAAGCTGCCCAATTAGGCATCACTTAACCCAGCACATACCGCGGCCCCGGCCCCGCCGCCCCGGCCCGGTCCTCTCGGTTGTAGAGTTGGCAGCGCTGCAAGCTGAGACATCCACAGCCGATGCATTCATCCAGCTTTGAACGGGTGCGGTTGAGCAGTGCGATCTTCGCGTCGATCTCTTTGCGCAAGGAACGGCTGATCTTCTGCCAATCGTTGATCGTAGGGGTGCGGCCCTGGGGCAGCTTTGAAAGCTCAGTTTCAATCTCTGTCAGACCCAGTCCCAATTTTTGGGCGATCAGGATGAAGCTGAGGCGCCGGATATCGCTGCGCAGGAAGCGGCGCTGGTTGCCGCTGGTGCGCAGCGCTTGGACCAGCCCCTTGTCCTCATAGAACCGGATCGCCGAAACGGCCAGGCCGGTGCGCCGGGCCAGTTCACCGATCGGGAGCAGATCGTTGCGATCCATCGCGCGACTCCAAAAAAAATTGCTTGACCTCAAGTTAACTTGAGGTTGCACAAAGGTAAAGCGTATTGATTCGTTTGCGCGGTAAACTTTTGAATAAAGGATATATATCATGCCAACGGGCTTTCTTGAGCACGCCAATATCACCGTCAGCAATCCGGATCGCCTGTCTGCGCTGCTGCAAAATTTGTGCGGTTGGCACGAGCGCTGGCGCGGCCCATCGCAGTTGGGCGGGTGGACCATCCATGTCGGCAATGACCGTGACTATCTGGCGCTCTACACCCATTCGAGCCCGGTTCCGCGCTATACCAAAGGCCAGCCGCTCAACCATGTTGCTCTGGTGGTCGATGATCTCGATGGGGCCGAAGCCGTGATAAAAGATGCCGGGCTGATCGCGTTCAACCACGGTGACTATGAACCCGGGCGGCGATTCTATTTTTACGATTGGGACGGGATTGAATTCGAAGTGGTCAGCTATGACTAGGACCTATGGGCCGCACCCGCAGTGGTGCAGGAATGCGGCCCATACTTTGCGGTGGATGATCGCTAAAGCACCGATTCCAGCCAACCCTTGAGCTGGCTCTTGGGGGCGGCACCCAGTTTTTGCGCAACCGGTTCACCGTTCTTGAACAACACCATCAGCGGGATCGACTGCACGCCGTACTTGGCTGGAGTATCAGTGCTTTCCATGATGTCCATCTTGACGATCTGCACCTGCTCACCCAGTTCCTCGCTGATTTCTTCCAGCGCCGGGGCGATCATTTTGCAAGGACCGCACCAATCAGCCCAGAAATCGACCAGAACGGGTTTGTCATTGCCCAATACGTCGGCGGCGAAAGTAGCATCGGTAACGGCTTTGGTGGCCATGGGAAATCTCCTGTAATAGTCTTGCGCCCAATCTAGGCACGATCAGAGCGAAGGCAACGCCCGTTGCAAAAAGCTTTAATGTGCAAGCTCCAATGCCTGCTTGTGGGCTTGCAGCAAAGCCGCTGGAATCTCCATCAGACGGGGCACCTCGGTATAGAGCAGCGCCACCTCAATCGTGCGGCCCGGATAGGCCACTTCCAATGCCGCGCAGTAAGCCGCCATCTGCCGCAAGATCGCCACCGGCACTTCATCAAGACTGGTCGGCGGGCGGCGACTGGTCTTGAAATCAACCAGACGGATAGTGTCCGCCCCCACCACCAGCCGATCAATTGTTCCTGCAACCACTTGTCCGCCAACGGTTGCAGCGATCGGCACTTCGGCCAGCGCACCGGGCGAAAACAGATCGCCCCAGCCCTTGTGATCCAAAACTTTCAGTGCGGCATCAACCAGTTCGGCCCGCGCCGGGGCGTCAAGATCGGCTGCGCAGCGCGCCAACCAGGCCTGCGCCGCGGCCTTGCGCGAAAGCCCTTCAACATCAGGCAAGCGTTCAAGCAGCCGGTGCAGCAGCACCCCGCGCCGCGCCGCCGCGCCGCCTGCGCCCGGTGGATAGGGCGGATCAGCTGCGCTATCCTCACCCAACGCGCTGGGCGCAAGCGGCCGCGGCGGGCGCGGTTCAGCCGCAACCGGCTGTTCGATCCACGGCGGCAGCAGCGCCAGTTGATCGCCCACAGCCTGTGCCGCCGGCACCGCCAGCTGCGGGCCTTCACCGTGCTCCAGCCGCTTGCCCCAGATCGGATCGCCTGCGATCCATTCTTCTTCAAGGAACAGCCCCTGCAGCCGTGCATACCAGCTGTCTTCGGCCGGAGCCTGTTCCTTTGGCCCCAGAGAGCCGGTGACGAACAGCGCCTCTTCGGCCCGGGTCATCGCCACATACAGCAGACGCCAATGCTCTTGCCGCTCCTCGATCTTCACGCGTTGGCGGGCCGCAGCGATCGGGCCCAGTTGCTCATCTTTGCGCAGCATCGGAAGCGGAATGGTTCGCGGCGCATCTGGGGGACTTACAGGATCGAGCAGTTCGATCCCGCTGGCGCGCGCCTTTTCGGGATTGTCCGCCGCATCGGCCAGGATCACGATCGGGGCTTGCAGCCCTTTTGAACCATGCACGGTCATCACCCTAACCTGATCCCCGGCATTTCCGGCTTCGCGCTTAAGCTCGCCTTCCCCGGCATCGAACCAGCGGATGAAAGTGTGGAGACTGGCGACTTCACCGGCTGCAAACTGGCTGGCGGCGTTGAGCAGTTCGCTGATCGGATCGTTTGCCTCACCCCCCAGCCGCCCGACGAGGCGCTGGCGGCCTTGCCAGGGCCCGGTCAGCAGCCAGTGCAGCAAGGCCTGCGGCATTTCGAAATCCGCCCGGCGCAACAGTTCAAATAATTGCGCCATCGCCGGATCCACCCCGCCGCCGCGCTGCCGGCGCAGATGCTCCCACAAGCGGGTCTTCTCTGGCCGGTAGCCAAATTGCAGCAATTGCTCCTGGCTCCAGCCAATCAAAGGAGATGTCAACAGGCACGCTAGATTGAGATCATCAAGCGGTTGAGCGGCAAACCGCAGCGCCGCCATCAGATCGCGCACGGCCAGTGGCGCAGCCAGCCGCAGCCGGTCCACCCCGGCCACCGGAACCTTGGCGGCATAAAGCCTGGCCACGATCAGGCCCGCCAGTTCTTTGCGCTTGCGCACCAGCACCATCACATCGCCGGGCTTTGCCCGGCGCGCGATGCCATCCTTTTCACCCTTTACCAGCGGAAAGCCCTGATCCATCCACAGCTGGATCTGGCACGCAATCCGGTCTGCCAACTGGCGATCCGCGCGATCAAGCCAGCTTTCCGCGCCTTCATCATCGACTTCCCCGTCATCATCGGCGGCGCTAATGGTTTTGACGACATCCCACAGCACAACCTGCCCGGGGCGCTCTTCACCAATGTGGGGAACGGGCTCCTTGTCGAGCCCGAAATTTTCAAAGCCGATCGCGCCGATTGCCTTGTCAACGAATTCCATCACCGGCCAGGCCGTGCGAAAACTGGTGCCAAGCCCCAGTTCCTGCAAACGCCGGTCGGGCAGGTAGGATCGCAGTGCCGTGACATTGCTGGAATAGCGATCCAGCTGGCCCTTTACCCGCTGCTGTGCATCCTTGAAATTCTTTGGACTGGTGCCCTGAAAACGGAAAATGGCCTGCTTGTAATCGCCCACTACGAACAGCGTGCGCAGCTTATCGTCATGCGCACCAAGCCCGGTGAAGAAATCGCCGGTCAAGGCTTCGATGATGCTCCACTGCGATGCGTTGGTATCCTGCGCCTCATCCACCAGCACGTGATCAAAGCGGCGATCCAGCTTGTAGCGGATCCAGTCAGACAGGTCACTGCGGCCCAGCAGCCGGGCCGCCTCGCGGATCTGATCGTCAAAATCAATCAACCCGGCGTGGGCCTTCGCCGCATCCCACAACACAGAGAATTTGCGCCCAAGCTCAAGCGCAGGAGTGAGCCATTTGGCCAGATCAAGCAATGTCCGGCGCTCTCGCACGGCCAACAGCGATTGCCGCACCGCTTCACCCGCTACGGCAAAATGCTCTTCAAATTTAACAAGATATCGCAGGTTCTTGAGATTTTCGTCCTTCTGGGTGAACAGCTCTCCCCATAAAGCATCGGCCTGATCAGCGCGGGTTTGCGGCCCCGCGGCAAGCCATCCCGCAATGACATCGCGTGGGGCATCGGCGCTGGCGGCCGACCATTGGCGATAGGCGGCCAGCAAGCACTGCAGCGCATCGAGATCGAACACATTGTCATCGCACAGCGCCGCCAGATCACTTTCGCTGGCGTCGCTTGGCAGACCCAGCAATTGTAGCACCCGCGATACCATCGGTGCTTGCCATCCGCCCGGCCCTTCCCACGCCTCACGCGCTTTGGCGCAGCGCAGCAGCCAGCCCTCCACCGCATCGGGGCCAAGCCGCACCGATAACGCTTCCAGCGCGCCAAGCGTGGCCGCATCATTGCTTGCCTCAGCCTCAACCAGCATCGCTGCCAGCACTTCGCGCAGCAGCAGATCACGTTCGCGATCTTCCATCGCCTTCGATCCGGGGATCAGCCCGGCCTCGTGCGGAAACGCCGCCAGAAGCCACTGCGCGAAGGCATGGATCGTATCGATCCGCAGCCCGCCGCCCGGACAATCGAGCACTTCTGCAAACAGCGTACGGGCATGCGCGCGGGTGGCCGGGCCATTGTCTGCGCCAATGAATTCAAGCTCTTTTCCCAGCTGCGTCTCTTCCAACCGCACCCAGCGCGCCAGCACGGTGTTTATCCGGCTGGCCATTTCGGTTGCCCCGGCTTTGGTGAAGGTCAGGCACAGGATTTGCCCAGGGCTGACATTATCCTGGAGGAGCAAGCGCAGCACCCGCGCTGACAAGACCTGGGTCTTGCCGGTTCCTGCTGAGGCGGAAAGCCACACCACTTCGCCCGGATCGACTGCGGCCATCTGGTTGCCCTTAAGGGGATGCAGCGCGCTCATTGATCCTGCTCCGCACGGGCCTGCCACTCGTCCAGCCGCATAAGCTGATCGTAATCGTTGTAACCGCCAAGATCAGGGTTGAGCCGCGCGGTGAAGGGCTTTTCGCCCAGAATGTAATCCTTCACCGCCCCGCGCAGAAAATCCTCGGTAACGACAAGGAAGTCTGCACGCGGGATACCGCTTTGCTTGCGGCCTTCCTTGACCGGCTCAAACACATAGCCAAACTGGTCCTTGCCCGCCTTCGATTTGGCCAGCGACCAATATTCGAAGTGCGCCGGTTCACCGGCCACGCCATCAAATCCACCATCACTGGCGATAAGGCCGATCGTGCCCAGCTGCAGAGCAAAACCTTGCTCAACCATTGTTCCGGATGGCGGCGCACCAGTCTTGTAATCGACAATCGCAAGGCTGCCATCGGCCAGCCGGTCGATCCGGTCAGCCCGGCCGTGAACCTTGACCCCAAGGTACTCCATCGCCCCTTTGGCTTCACTGGCCACTACTGTTCGCCCTTCGGCGCGCTGGATGATAATCTGGGCATCGATCCATTCGAGCGCCCTGGCCAGGCGCGGCCACCACAGGCTGCGAACCAGCGGGTGCGCGCGCATTTCCGCCAGTTCTTCGGCGGCGATGGCCAGCAGCTCGCCGCCTTGCCCTCCAGCCTTGTGCCATCGCTCCAGCACCTTGTGGACCACTTCGCCCTTCCACGCGGCGGTCGGCTCTGCATCCAGCGGATCGAGGCTTCGAAGCCGCAGGATCGCCTGAGCATAGAATTGGTAGGGATCGCCCCGCAGCCGATCGAGCGCTGTGACCGAGATGGGTACATCGCGCTGAGCCTTACTGGGCATCGGCTTGGGCTGAGAATAGGCCGGCGCTGCAACCCCGCGGTCAATTTCGCGCGCCAGCCGAACGGCTTCGCGCTCACGGTGGGCATCTGCCAGCTCGCCCAGCATCGCTTCAACCCGCAGCACAAACCGGCTGGGTATCACCGGCCCGGCCTCGTCGCGCATCGCCCAGCTAAGCACAACTTCGGGCGCGCCCAGCGCTCCGGCCAGATCGTGCGCAGCCAAGCCGATGCGGAACTCGCCCCCCGGCACCCCCAGCGCTCGCAGCACGGCCGGGGGCAGCAAGGGTTCGGGCGATGGGCTGGCCGGCCACGATCCTTCGGTAAGGCCGGCGCAGATCACCAGATCGGCACGGCTCATCCGGGCTTCAAGCAGGCCATAAATCGCCACGCGGGGATGCCCGCCCCATGGCGGTCGGACCGCTACCTGATCCATGGCATCGCGCAGCACCAAAGGCAGATCGACCGGGGCCAACACAGTTCCGACTGCTTGGGATGCAGCACGCAGTTCTTCGATCAACGCCGCCAGCGCGCGGCCATCAGCCCCGTTCCACAGGCCAGCACCGCACAACGCTTCTGCAGCAGCGGCAAGATCGCCCAGGGCAGTATCAAGCGGCACTGCGGCGGACCAATCCAGCAGCGGCGCCAGCACAGCCTCGATCCCGGCCCACCATTCGGCAATAGCGTCATGGCGCTGGGCCAGCTTGGCAATGGCTGCGCCCAGCGGTGCCAGGCCCGGCGCGCGGCGCGGTCCACGCAATTCAAGATCGAGCAGCCGGGCATTGTCCAGCCAATCCGCACGGCCCGCCCCGAACCCAGCCAAGGGATGGACCAGCATTGCCAGCAACGGCACCGGCGAAACCGCAGTGGCGATCACATCACCCAGCAACAGCACAAAGCGCCCCGCAGGGGTCTGCGCCAGCGGCTGACCTGCGGAATCGTCTGCCTCAACCCCCCAGCGCCGAAGATGCGCGACCACCCGGCCAGCCAGTCCGCGATCGGGCGTTATCAAGGCCACCCGCCGTTCGGGCACTTCCAGCGCAGCCCGGATCAGGATCGCGGCAGCCTGGGATTCCTCACCCGGATGCGCGCTTTCCATTAGCCTAACACCTGCAAGGCGGCGCTGCGCGGCGGGCAAGTTAACCCACCCAGCACTGGCAGCAGGCGGCAGAAACAGGTTTGAAATCGCACGGCTTCGCATCGGCGGGGCGGCGGCAAGGCCGGCCCGGTGCCATGGATCAATTTCGCCGCGCGCCACGCCCATCCGGCCCAGCAGCAGTTTCAAATGATACTGCGGATGGGTAACTGCATCACTATCGCCAAACGGTGCATCCGCTTCGCCCGCAGGATTACCGGCCCGGCCCAGTGCACCCCACACTGCGTCATCCAGCGTAAGATCAAGATCGGGCAGGATTACCGCGCAATCGGGCAGATCCGCCACCGTGCGCAGCAATTTGGCCAAGGCGGGCGAAGCGCTGGTGATCCCGGCGGCAACAATCGGATGCGGCGGCGGCGCGGCCTTCCAGGTCTTGGCCACATGTTCAAACAGCATATTGCGGCGGACCGGCGCATCCACTTCGCCGCTTAGCTCAAGCTCCTTCAGCCAACGGTCCTGAACCTTGATGAAAGTGCGCGCACTTTCCACCCAGTGGTGAGGCTGTTCGCAAATCTTGCCGATCATGGGTTCGCGCAGAATTGCAGCTGGATCGATCCCCTCGACCGCAAGCCGGTCCATCGTTTGGGCCATTTCGCGCGCCAGGCGCAACAGCCCTGGCAGCTTTGGCGCGTCCTTGCCCATTTCTGCATCAAGCAATTGTGCCAGGCGCAACCAACGCCGCATCGGATCAGCCGGCGGCGGCAGATCAGCACCCGCATCCAGCGGATCGAGCAATGGGCCCAGCGCCTCATCCAGATCAAGATCACCCACCAGCACCATTCGCGGCAACAGCATGCCGCCACCCGAAAGCCGCACAAAGGCCTCGGTCACGATCCGCTGGGCGCGGGCTGAGGGAAGCAGCAGCGTAAGCCGTGCAAGGCCCAGCTGCGGATCGGAATATCGCGGGATCAGCCCTGCCACCAACGCATCTGCAAACCCGCGGTGCGCGGCAACGGAATAGACGTGCGGCGGCCGGCGCTCAGCCACCGATGATCCTTGCTTCGGTCAACGCGATCGCTTCGGGATAACCGACATCAAACCAATCGCCATCGTGAGCCAGGCCAAAACAGCGGCCGTTGATAATCGCCCGATCCCAAAAGACGTTGGTGGAAAACACGGCGGACGGCGGATCGGTAACGACGTGCTTTGCCAGCATCTGGATCCCGGTCCAAACAAATGGACGCGGCCGCTTTGGCCCCTCACGCGACAGCCGATTATCATCATCAAGATCGAAATCGCCAGTACCCTGCGTGTTACCGGCCCGTTCATAAGGGACAACCAGCATCAGCACGTCCATTATGGCCGGATCCCACATCGCCGCCATCCGGTGCAGCGCGTGGACTTGGGTATCGGCAAACCAGTTGTCAGCGTTGATGCAGAAAAACGGATCGTCGGGGATCAGTGGCAGTGCCTGGATCAGCCCGCCCCCAGTATCGCGCAGCAGGGCGCGCTCGTCGGAAATCGCCACATCGAAATCGCCGGCACTGTCAGCCAGGTGCGCTTCGACCTGTTCGGCAAGGTAGTGCACGTTGACTACGATCCGCCCTATCCCGGCATCACGCAGCAGATCAAGGACATGGTCAAGCAGCTTGGTTCCAGCCACTTCGATCAAAGGCTTTGGCTTGTTCGCAGTAAGCGGCATCATCCGCGTGCCTTTTCCTGCGGCCATGATCATTGCCGTACCTGGCATACCAATCAAACCTGCCATTTGCCCCCGCTTGCGGCCCTTAGATCGGCCGGAACATTCGCCGCAAACCAGGCTGCCACCGGTTCGAGCGCGGGGTGAGTCAGATCGCGTTCAAGCTGGGCCCAGACCCGCGGGATCAGATCCAGATATCGGGGCTTGCCATCGCGCTTCCACAGCCGCACAAAAATGCCCACGATCTTGGCATTGCGCTGCGCTCCCAGCCGGGCATAATCGGCCAGAAAATGCTCTCCAGCGCCGGCCTGTTTGACGTAGTAATCAAACATTGCGGTTTCGAGCTCAGCTGAAACATCGCGCCGGGCATCTTGCAGCAGCGATACCAGATCATAGGCCGGATGCCCGTTCAGCGCGTCCTGAAAATCGAGCAGGCCCTGCTTTTCCGTGCTGCCCAGCAACATGATATTTTCCGCATGGTAATCGCGCAGCACGCAGACCCCCGGTCGCTGGCGCGGCAGCATTTGCGCCAGCACCGTTTCCCAGGCCTTGGTATAGCCATCGTGGTCAACGACCAGGCCATGCGCCGGACAATACCATTCCGTAAACAACCGCGCCTCACGCACATATTCGCTCATCGAATAATCCAGGAACGGTCCCGGCGGCAAACGATGCAGCACCGTCAAAGCATCGATCGCGGTGCGGTACACGGCTTCCTCATCAGCCGGCCAGGCATCGACATATTCGTGCATCCGCACATCGCCGAAATCTTCCAGCAAGACCCAGCCCTGCCCAGCATCCTGAGCCAGAATGCGCGGTGCGCGCAAACCGTTATCATCCAGCCACTTGCCAACCCGCAGGAACGGCGTGGGATCTTCCTGCGGCGGCGGGGCGTGCATCAGCATCGCCAGCTTCTCGCCCAGGCGGATCCGGAAATAGCGCCGGAACGAAGCATCACCAGCCAACGGCTCAACCGCAGCACCAGCCCAGCCTGAACCAGCAAGAAAGGCCTCAAGGCCATCGGGTAAAATATCACTCATCGCCAGCGCCCTAGCCAATCTGTACCCGGTTCGACAATGGCAATCCGGCCCATTTCCGCAGCTTCCAACCGGATCGACAAACAACCAGGCTCTTGCGCAAAACCGCCAGCCTGTTCTGGCCACTCGGCAATCAGCGCTGCGCCTTCGCGGTAATCGTCTAGTCCCAGCTCTTCGGCTTCCACCGGCTGTTTCAACCGATAGAAATCGGCATGAACCAGTGCCAGGCGCAGCGCAGGCGGATCATAGGTTTCGATGATCGCAAAACTGGGCGATGGCACTTCGCCATCATAGCCCAGCGCGGCAATAATCGCACGGGCCAGCGTGGTCTTTCCTGCGCCTAGCCCGCCAGACAGCGCGATCACATCGCCGGGCCGAAGCAAATCGGCGATGCGCGCACCAAAATCGGCCATCGCGGCCAGATCGGGCAGCACAACCTTCACGGCAATTCGACGATCGCCGCAGTGCCCTGCCCAGGTTCAGAATGGAGTTCAAGCGCGCCGCCATGCGCCTCGATCAATTGCCGGGCCAGCGGCAGGCCCAGGCCCTGCCTGCGTTCCACCCCTTTGCCATCGGCGCTCATCTTGATCCCTTCAAGGGCGCGGGCCAGCGTGGCCGGATCCATCCCCGCGCCGTTATCGGATATTACCACCCGCGCCTTGCCCTTGTGGCCGCCCACTTCAACCAGCACGCGTCCACCGGGGGGAGTAGCCGAAATTGCATTGTCGATCAGATGGCCCAACGCGCGGCCCAGTCGGCGGCGATCGCCGGTCATCCGCCCGGCGCTTTTATCTCCGCGCAAATCGAGCGTCAGGCCAGCTTCGGCCAGACGAGCGGCACGATCATCGGCCAAGCCTTTGACCAATGGCAGCAGCTCGAACTCCTCACGCGCCAAGGGAAGCATCCCGGCCTCGCTTTGCGAAAGATCGAGAACAGATTCAATCTGTTCCCCAAGGCGTTCAACAGATTGCAGAATTGCTGAAACGTATTCACGCCCCGGCTGCGAAAGATCGCCACCCAGCCCAGCCTGCAACAGCTCTGCAAAGCCGCCAATCGAGGTTAGCGGGGTGCGGAACTCATAGCTCATGCTGGCCAGGAAACGGGTCTTCATCGCATCGGCTTCTTCCAATGCTGCGGCCCGTTGCTTCAGTGCTTCGGCAGCTTTTTCAGAGTCTGAAATGTCGAGCACTGTCAGCAGGCCGTTGCCATCGGGCAGCGGCACCCCGGCAAATTCCAGCGTCCGGCCATCGGCCAGCACCACCCGGCCGCCGGTCTGCTTGCGTTCAAGCGTAGCCCCGCGCACCGCATCACCCACCACTTTGACCCGCAGCGGCTTTGCCAGCCTTCGCGCGATCTGTTCGAGCAGCGATTCAATCCGCGGGTGCTGATCAAGGAAGGCATCATCCAGCCCCCAATCGGCCGCAAACCGCCGGTTCCACAATTGCAGGCGGCCATCAGGCGCAAACACCGCCACCGATTCAAACAGGCTGTCAAAAGTGGCGGTGCGGGTGCGCAGCAACGTATCGCGCGCGGCGGACAGCTGCAATTGCTCGGTCCGGTCTTCGGCAATCAGGGTAAGCCCGCCATCGGGTAGCGGCTGGGCGACCAATCGCAAATGCGTCCCATCGGCCAGCATCCACGATTCTTCTTGCGCACTGCCGGCGGTAAACCAATCCGCCCGTTCACGCCGCCAGGCCGGGAAATCGCGTGCTTCGGGGACTCGTCCGGCTTCGCGCGCGTGATCCAGCAGGCGCTCAAACGGCGGCGGATCCAGCATCATCGCCGGGCCAAGCTTGAACAGCCGCTGGAACGGGGCGTTGGCAAACGTCAGCTGGCGCTTGCGATCGAACTGCGCGACCCCGGCCGAAAGCTGGCTCAGCGTTGTCCGCTCGGCCTCACCAAACGCTTTGAGGCTGCGGGCCAGCTCTTCCATTTCCTCAACATCAACGGCGTATCCGGCGATCCCTTCCTGCCCCAGCGGCAAGTCCGAAACGCGCAAGGCCCGCCGGGCGCCATCAATAGTAGCCGATACCATGCGTTCGATCGGCAATTGCCGGCCCGCCGCCTGAACTGCGATCTGCCGCGCGGAAAGGCCATCGACGTTTTCGATCAGCTCGATCCCGTCAGCCACCACCTGGCGCGCATTTTCGCCGCCGATCGCCGTAACATAGGCCGTGTTGACCAGGCGCAACTCACCTTCTGGGCCGCGGAACCACATCGGCATCGGCGCAGCCTCGATCAGCCCGACCAACGCCGCAAAATCACCGCGTGCCTGCGCCGCTTCATCACGCAGCTGGACCAGTTCGCTTTCGCTGTCAGAAAAATCGAACACCCAGACCAGCGCTGCACCGCCGGGCGAAATCTGCGGATCGGCCAGGTGTCCGCGCAAAGCCAGGCTGCGGGTTGAACCGCGCGGTGTGACAACCATCCGAAACGGCGTGGCGGTGCGCTGGCAGCGGCGCACTTCCTCGCCCAGTTGCTCAACATTCTCACGCGTCAGCCCGCCGCCGCCGCCGTCGATCCGGCCGCCATCCAGTTCGGTCAGGAATTGCGGGACCGCATCCAGCCCAAGCCAGCCAGCCAGCCGCTGCGGCGCTTCGATCTTGCCATCGACCCGGACCAAAAGCGGCAAGGCGGGGCTTTCATCGACCATCCGGGCCAATCGCCGGGCCTGGCGCTGCCCGGCTTCGGCCTTGCGTTCACGGGTGCGAGCAGCGGCCAGTGCCCACAGCGCAGCCAGTGTCCAACCTGCCAGAAGCAGGCCCAGCAATGCCAACATGAGCGGGGTAAAAGTCATGGTTGACGCCTATGCGCGGGGGCGCGCATTGGCAAGCGTAAGGGCGCTGGGGCTAAGCGGCCTTGATCTTTGGCTTGATCGCTTCAGCCTGGCCAAATTTGGGCAAGCTCAACGCCATGCCCGGCTGCTGCATCAACTGCATCGGATATTGCCCGGTTGGCAATGCCCCCAGCGGCATCCCGGCCTGGGCCAGAACGTATGGCGATACCCGGTGCCGGGTGCACAGACCGCCGGCGCCATCATCAACCAGTTGCTGTTCAAATTCGAGGCCTTGTGTAGATCCGGCAGATCGGCGAACCCGCGCCACGGCCAATTGGCCTTCCCCAAAATCGACCACGAACGGGGTGCCTTCGGGCACATCCAGCAAGCCTTCAACCATGCAGCCCGAACGCGAAAGATTGCGCATCGTGGCTTCATAGCGGTGGTCTTCATGGATCAACCCAACCTTGCGCAGCACGGTGCGACGTTCCTGCCGATATTTGCTGGGGCCATCGGGTTCGATCACCCATTCGCCGCTGGCCAGAGCCTCGCAGACTTCGTCAAACGGAACCGCACTGGCATAAATGTAGCCCTGGATTTGCCCGACGCCAAGCTTCTGCATAGCTGCCAATTCGTCGTGGGCCTCGATCCCTTCGGCTGTGGTATCCATGTTCAGGGCTTTGGCCAGGCTGACAATCGCGGCGATAATCGCGCCGTTGCGATTGCCTTCCTGCGTCAGGCCGCGAATGAAGCTCTGATCAATCTTGATCTTGTCAAAGGGTGCATGCTGCAGATAGCTGAGTGAGGAATACCCGGTGCCGAAATCGTCCAGCGCAAGACGCACACCAAGCAGTTTGAGCGCGTTGAACATTTCCTTCGTTGCCTGGCTATCTCCAAGGAAGATCGATTCGGTCAATTCCAACTCGAGTCGTTCGGGCGGCAATCCGGAATGGGCAAGCGCCTGTGCAACCAGCGAAGCAAAGCCTGGATTGGAAAACTGCGAAGCAGACACATTCACTGCGACTTTCACCCCGCCGGGCAATTGCGAGGCCTCCTCGCAAGCGCGGCGCAGAGACCAGTCACCCAGCGCGCCGATCAGATTGGCTTCTTCAGCAATCGGGATAAACACTCCAGGCGATATCGGCCCGAGTTCAGGGTGATCCCAGCGTGCCAGCGTTTCGAGTGTGACCACTTTGTTTGTCTTGGTGTCGACAATCGGCTGATAGGCCAACCGCAGCTGATCGCTTTGCAGCGCATCGCGCAGATCTTCTTCGATCTGGCGACGACGTTCGGCTTCGGAATGCAGGTCGCTTGAATAGAACCGGAACTGCCCGCGTCCGCCGCCCTTGGAGGCATAAAGCGCAAGATCAGCCGAACGGACCAGTTCTTCAGAATTAATACCATCATACGGCGCAATCGCAATCCCGATCGAAGCACCAATTACGCAGCGGCTGCCTTCGATCTGGTAGGGCTGGCTAACCATGGTGATGATCGTCTTGGCAATTTCGCCCAGCCGCCCGCGATCATCGATATCGGGGATCATGATCTGGAATTCATCGCCGCCCAGCCGGCCAATCTCGCAGCCCTTGTCGGTGACGACGCGCTGCAACCGGCTGGCGACCTGCTTGAGCAGTTCATCCCCGGCTGGATGGCCCAACGTATCGTTGACCTGCTTGAACCGATCGAGATCGATCATCATGATCGCGCAGCAGCGCTTGGCAGATTGATATGCGATCAGCGTCGAATCCAGCCGCTTGCCCATTCGGTGCCGATTGGCAAGGCCGGTTAGCGAATCGTACTGGGCAAGCCTCGAGGCATCCTTATTGTTCTGGCGCTGCGCGGTAATATCTGTTCCGTTGCCGCGATAGCCGACAAAGCTGCCATCGCCGTCAAATTGGGGCCGCCCCGAAATCGACCACCAGATTTCGCCGCCATCAAGCGCAGCACGGACATTGAGATCCGAAAAGGTTTTGCGCGCCGACAAAATCAGCGGCAGGGTTCGTTCGTGCCCATCGTCCTCATCGCGCTCAAGAATGAACAGCGATTGGACCGGATTTCCGATTATCTCCGCACGCGGGCGGCCCAGGCATTCGGCAACGCAATCGGAAACGTAGGAAATGCGCCCTTCGTTGTCGCTCGCCCAGAACCAGCCCAGCCCGGACGATTCGTAATCGCGCAGCAGCAGAACGGCCTGCTTAAGCTCATCACCCGTCGGCAGAGGCGCGGCCTTCTGGACAGCACCAGATTTGCCGCCGCCCAGCAGGCCGCGAAGACGTGAGAATGAATTGGAACCGGCGTTAGACATGGCACCCTTTGCTTATTGCTCGGACGTACCCAACTATGGTTACGATTTGTCTAACCGGGGCCAGGCGCGCGATCATTGCAGGCCTCCAGCAGCTCTAATCAGCGTCGGTCTGGTGATAACAACCGGGGTGAGGATCGCAATCCGGCCCGCATCGTCCATGATAAGCGGCGCCGCAAATTCAATCCCCATCCGGTCTTCCTGGCACCAGCGGGCTGTTGCCGTAACCAGTTGGCCTTCAGACAGCATGATCCGGAAAATCGTGCCCGGTGGCACATTCCATAGCCCCTCCACCATCGCTCCCGTTGCGGAGATATTCCGAATGGTGCCGTGATATTGCTGGCCGCCGTTATCAAGCACCACCTTGCGCAGCATGGTGTGCCGTGATGCGCGTGCGGCCCTTGGTCCCTTGGCGATTGCGGTCAGGCCGGATTGCAGACGGGCGCAGGCGTCTTCAAAGCTTAGCGGCTTTTCATAGATGAAGCCCTGTACGTGACTGCATCCCAGCATCCGGACCAGATCAAGCTCGTCAAGCGTCTCAACCCCTTCCGCAGTGGTTTCCATACCCAGCGCTTCGGCCAGGCTGACGATCGAGGCAATGATTGCACCGTTGCGGCTGCCGGTTATCGTTGCCCCGCGGACAAAGCTTTGGTCAATCTTGATCTTGTCGAACGGCGCCTTCTTGAGGTAGCCGAGCGAGGAATAGCCGGTCCCGAAATCGTCCAGTGACAGACGCACGCCGACCCGTTTCAGCGCGGTGAACATTGCATCGGTGCCTTCGTCGTCGTTCAGGAACACGCTCTCGGTAATTTCAAGCTCAAGCCGGGCCGGATTGACCTGTGCCGCGGCCAGGGCATTGGTGATGATCGATGGCAGCGCCGGATTGGCGAATTGCAGCGGTGATACGTTGACGGCAACGCGCACCGATTCGGGCAAAAGCGCCAGATCATGGCAAGCCTTGCGCAGGGCCCATTCGCCAATCTGCGCAATCAGCCCCGAATCTTCCGCGATCGGGATGAATTTGGCCGGCGAAATCGGGCCGCGTGTGGGGTGCGTCCAGCGCAGCAGCGCTTCGAAACCGGTAATCCGCTCTGTCGATGTATGGACTACTGGTTGATAGAAAAGGTTGAGACTGCCCTGTACCAGCGCATCGCGCAGATCCTGCTCCAACTGGCGGCGCTCTTCGGCATCAGAGTGGAGATCGGCTGCATAAAAGTGGTGCCGCCCGCGCCCGCCATCCTTGGCCGCATAAAGCGCAAGATCGGCATTGCGGATCAGCGCTTCTGCCGTCACGCCATCTTCGGGAGAAAGCGCCACGCCCACTGATGCTCCGATAACCACCCGGTGGCCATCGATCGAATAGGGTTCTGACAGGGAATGAATCACACGCAGCGCAAGCCCGGCCAGATCATCGCGGCGGTGCCGGCCCGGCAAGACAACCTGAAATTCATCGCCGCCCAGGCGCCCAACCCGGCCATATTCACCCACCACCTGCTCCAGTCGCGTGGCCACCTGGGTCAGCAGGTTATCGCCAGCTGGATGGCCCATGGTATCGTTGACCTGCTTGAACCGATCCAGATCGAGCAGAAACACGGCGCAGGCCCGGTGTTCCAGATTTGGCGCAGCCAGGATCTTCTCAAGGGTCTGCGACATCTGCAGCCGGTTGGCCAGGCCGGTCAGCGAATCATAATGCGCCAGGCGCGTTGCGTTTTCTTCTGACCTGCGCTTTTCGGTTAGATCATGGCCCGATCCGCGAAAGCCCAGAAAATTGCCGAAATGATCATAGAGCGGCCGTCCGCTGATTGACCACCAACGTTCCTCTCCGCGCGTTGCCGCCCGCATTGCCAATTCGCCAAACGATGATCGCGCAGATAGGTGGAACGAAAGCGTACGTTCGTTTTCCAATCCTTGCGGGTCGGCATCAAACAATTCGGAAATCGGCCGACCAGAAAGAGTTTGGCTGTCGATCCCCAGCAGATCCCCGATCGGCGGTGACAAATAGACCAGCTGCCCGCGCCGATCGGTTTCCCAAAACCAGCCTTGCCCGGTTTGCTCGAAATCGTGGAGAATTTCTTCTGCCCTCAGCTGCGCCCGTTGGCGCTCGCGGTCTTTGCGTTCTGCCCGGCCATCAGCCCGTGCTTGCCGCACCGTGGTGTAAAGACCAACGCCTGCGCCAATTGCCAGAGCAATCAGGCTGCCGATCGAACCCGAAACCGATGCAACACCAAGCCACAGCGCGACCTGAGATGTGATAACACTGGCAATCCGCCGGTTCAAAATGATCGCGGCAAGTGAACCGACGATGATCAGAATCCCGATCGAATTTTCCCAATGCCCATGGGCCGTATTGGTCCAATTTGCGGCGCCAAGTCCGAACAACAGCATTGGCAAACCGACCATGCCAGTCATCAGCATCGACCGCCGCGAACTGTTGTCGAGCTTATCGCGCTCAAAGCGCGCAGCAACGCGGGTCAGTGCAGCAATCGTCGAGCCGGCAATCAGCAGGGCGAGCGTCAGGACACCGGGCAAAGCGCCAATCGCAAAGCCGATCAGCACCGTTGCAAGTGCAAAGATTGGCACCATCAATTGCCAGTTGGGCTCAATCAGATCCTTCAGCCCATCGCGCGCCGATCCGCGCCGCCGTGTTTTGGCCAGATTGTGGACATTGGAGCCCTTTCGATCACCCGAAGCCGGCACGACCGAGCTGGGCATGGGCCGGCGCGCGTCCTCAAGGGTCGCGTCAAACTGTTCCGCAAAGGCTATGGCCGGTTCGGCAGACATAGCCTTCCTATGCCATCAGAGCACTTGCGGAAGGGTTAAGTTTACCAAACCAACCACACAAAATGCTGGGATTTTTTCGCCAAAGCCATGGCTGCTTGCAATGATTTGTAGGCACGGGCATGCTTGCCTTGAAAATCAGGGCAAGCAATCGGGGTAGTGGCATGGGCAAAGGCGGAACGAGGCTCGAAAACGAAGCTGCGCAATCGACAACGGCCTTGGGGCCACTAGTCGGTCTGGCCCGCGAGGATTTCGTGGGCGCGGTTGCGCTGCTGCTGCGCGAAACTGCATCTGATCCATCGCGCACCGTCAAGCACATGACATCGTTTGGCGAAGACGTGGTCCAGATCCTGTCCGGCAAAAGCGAACTGGCCCCTGATCCCAAGGACAAACGCTTCAAGGACCCGGCCTGGCAGTATAATCCCTTCTTTCGCGCCGGTGCGCAGTATTACCTGGCAATCCAGAAAGGGATGAAAAGCTGGCTGGACGATCTGGAACTTGACGATCTGGAGCGCGACCGCGCCAATTTCATTTCCAACATCATCATCGATGGGCTGGCCCCGACCAACAGCCTGATGGGCAATCCCACGGCCCAAAAACGGGTTATCGATAGCGGCGGGTTGAGCCTGATCAAGGGACTGAAAAACGCCTACAACGACATGGCCCACAACGGCGGCATGGTTTCGATGGTAGACAAGACCCCGTTCAAATTGGGTGAGAATGTCGCCACCGCAAAAGGCAGCGTGGTGTACCGCGATGCCATGTTTGAACTGGTCCACTATGCCCCAACCACGGACCAGGTTTATGAGATTCCGCAACTGACAATTCCGCCGCAAATCAACAAGATGTATATCAATGATCTGTCGCCGGAAAAATCCGTGGTCAAGTGGCAGACTGATAATGGCATCCAGTGCTTCGTCATTTCGTGGAAGAACCCCACCAAGGAAGAAGGCGCTTGGGGGATGGACGAATACATCGCCTCGTGCATGAAAGCGGTGGACGTTGTCTGCGAAATTACCGGCGCGCCCACGATCAACATTTCATCGGCCTGTTCGGGCGGGCAGACCGGGTCAATTCTGGCCAGCAAGATGGCCGCCGCGGGAGACAAACGGCTGGGCGCGCTGACCTATATGGTTACCGTGCTGCACCCCCAGCAGAACGATATCGAAGCCGGGTCCCTAATGACCGCCAATGGCCTGGAACTGGCCAAGAAGCGCGCCGCGAAGGCCGGGATAATCAAAGGCAACGATCTGGCCCGCGGGTTCGCCTGGCTGCGGCCCAACGATCTGATCTGGAACTATGTGATCAACAACTACCTGATGGGTGATGATCCCCCGGCGTTCGATGTATTGTTCTGGAATGCCGATGCCACCAATCTTTCGGCCAGCCTGATGGGCGATTTCTTGCATCTGTTTGAAACGCTGGCGTTCACCAAGCAGGGTGAGGTTGAAATGGCCGGGCATCAAATCGATCTCAGCAAGGTGAAGAGCGATCTGTTTATCCTGGGTGGAACCACCGATCACATCACCCCGTGGCGAGCTTGCTATCGTTCTACCCAGCTGTTCGGATCGAAGGATATCACCTTCGTACTAAGCCAGGCGGGCCACATGCAGGCAATCCTCAACCCGCCGGGCAATCCCAAAGCCAAATATTATGTGTCGAAAAAGCCGGGCGATCCGCCTGCGAACGTTGACGAATGGCTGCAAGGGACCGAGGAAGTAGCCGGAAGCTGGTGGCCGTATTGGATGACGTGGCTGCAAGCACGGGCGGGCAAGCAGGTGTCAGCACCCAAGGCTTTGGGCAGCAAGAAACACCCGCCGATGGAAAAGGCGCCCGGCCTTTACGTTCTAGAACAGTCCTGAGGGGGCAAAATCAGCGTGAGCCAGGAGATTACAGCCGAATTCTCGATGGAACAAGTTGGCGGGCGCAGCTTGCGCGTCGCGCGCTGGCGCTGGGATATTCCATCCAAGCACCTGCCGATCCTGTTCTTCAATGGTATTGGGGCCAATATCGAAGCGGTCGCACCGCTGGCCGAGGCCTTGACCGATCGCCCGTTCATCATGTTCGATATGCCCGGTGTTGGCGGCAGCCCTGAACCGCTGGTGCCCTACAATCCCTTCACGATGAGCTGGACCGCCAACGAACTGCTCAAACGCTTCGATGCCCCGCAGGTCGATGTGATGGGTATTTCGTGGGGCGGCGCGATGGCGCAGCATTTTACCCTGCAGCATGGCGATCACGTGCGCCGGCTGGTGCTGGCCGCAACCACGGCAGGCATGATCATGGTTCCGGGCAATCCCGCCGCGCTGACCAAGATGGCCAACCCGCGCCGCTATGTTGATGCGGCGTTCATGGAAGAGCATTTCCGCACGCTTTACGGCGGCCTGACCGGCGGCAAAGCAGAGCATATCAGCCGCCTGACCCCGCCCACCCCGCGTGGATATATGTATCAGCTGCTGTGCATGATGGGCTGGACGAGTGTCCCGGCGCTGCCGTTCCTGAAAAAGGAAACACTGATCATGATGGGTGAGGATGATCAGATCGTGCCACTGATCAATGGCCGAATGCTGGAAAGCCTGATCCCCAACAGCCGGCTGGAGATATTTGAGCAAGGCGGACACTTGTTCATGCTGACCCACCGCGAACAGACGATTTCCTCGCTCCGCGGGTTTCTTGATGCGCCAGAGCGCAAGGACAAGAAGGCGGCCTGATTCAATGCGCCATATCGCGATCATCGGTTCAGGACCCGCAGGATACTACACGGCCGAGGCCGCGCAAAAGCTTTGGGGCGAGGACGTGCGGGTCGATATTTTCGATATGCTGCCCGTGCCCTATGGCCTGATCAGGACCGGAGTGGCACCCGACCATCAATCGATCAAAGGCGTGTCCAAGCGGTACGAAAGCACCGCCAGCCTTGAGAATGTGCGCTTTGTTGGCAATGTCATGATCGGCGAAGATATCAGCGTGGCCGAATTGCAGGGGCTCTACGATGCTGTTGTCCTTGCCACTGGCGCGCCCAATGATCGGCCCGCTGGAATACCCGGTGAAGGTCTGGAAAACGTCTTCGGCAGCGCCGCGTTCGTCGGCTGGTACAATGGCCATCCGCAATTTGCCAAGCTGGCTCCCAATCTTGCCGGCAAGCATGCGGTGGTGATCGGCAACGGCAATGTGGCGCTTGATGTGGCCCGGATCCTGACCAAGACTGCGGCCGAATTTTCTGGCTCGGACATCGTTGGCCATGCGTTCCACGCGCTGGAAAAATCACATATCGAGCATGTTACGATCCTGGGCCGGCGCGGGCCGCACCAGATTGCGATGACACCCAAGGAACTGGGCGAACTGGGCCACCTGGTCCGCGCCTGCCCGCGGGTTGATCCGGCCGATCTGCCCGAAGAACAGGAAGACCTGTTTCTTGAGCCGGGCCAGCGCAAATCGGTTACCCATTTGCGCAGCTATGCGGCGATCCCTGAAGAGTTCAGATGTGACAAGCCGGTTGAGATCGAATTCGATTTCTTTGCAAGTCCCAAGGCGATCCTGGGTGAAAACGGCGTAACCGGGATTGAGGTAGAGCGCACCCAGATCGACGCGGATGGCCGGGCCAGCGGAACGGGGGAAACCTATGTGGTAAAAGCCGATCTGGTAATCACCGCTATCGGCTATAAATCAAGCCCGATCCCAGGCGTCCCGTTTGAAGAGAGCGCCGGGCGTTTCGCCAATGACGAAGGCCGGATCCTGCCGGGCCTTTATTGCGTGGGCTGGGCCCGGCGCGGGCCATCGGGAACGATCGGCACCAACCGCCCGGATGGCTTCAGCGTCGTCGAAAAGATTGCCGAGGACATCGGCGGAGGCACCGGCAAACTTGGCCGCGCCGGGTTCGACAAGCTGGCTGAGGACCGTAAGCTTGAAGTGGTTACTTTTCGCGACTGGAAGAAGATCGAAGAAGCCGAATCAGCCCGCGCGCGTGATGGCTCCCCGCGCGAGAAGTTCGTCGATGTGGACGATATGATCAAGGCGCGGGGGAACTGATGTCATTCCGGATCATATTTGGGACGACGAGTAGCTCTTGCCCCCACCCCCAGACCATGATTTAATCGCTCGGTTAATGCAGCGCTCGAGAGAGTCGCCGCAACGGGAGAGAACCGATGGCAACTTACGATCTGATCATCCGCAATGGCACCATCGTTGATGGCACTGGCGAAGCGCGGTTTACCGGCGATGTTGCCGTAAAGGACGGGCTGATCGCCGCCGTTGGCACGGTACACGGCGACGCAACCCAGGAAATCGACGCATCAGGCAAGATCGTCGCCCCGGGCTGGGTCGATGTCCACACCCATTATGACGGCCAGGCCACCTGGGACGCGGAAATGGCGCCATCCAGCTGGCACGGTGTAACCACCGTCGTCATGGGCAATTGCGGGGTAGGCTTTGCCCCCGCCGCACCCGATCGGCACAAGTGGCTGATCGAGCTGATGGAAGGGGTTGAGGATATCCCCGGCACCGCTCTGGCTGAGGGGATGAAGTGGAACTGGGAGACTTTCCCCGAATACCTCGATACATTGGAAGAAATGCCGCGCACCGTGGATGTTGGAACCCACGTGCCGCACGGCGCGGTGCGCGCCTATGTGCTGGGTGATCGCGAACGGCCGGGCGCCGTTCCCACCGCCGATGATATCGCCAAAATGGCAGACATCGTGGAGGAAGGCGTTCGCGCCGGGGCGCTCGGCTTTTCGACCAGCCGCACCGTGCTGCACCGTTCAATCGACGGCGAAGTGGTGCCCGGCACTACCGCAACCAAGGAAGAGCTGATCGAAATCGGCCGGGCGATGGGCCGCGCTGGGCATGGCGTCTTCGAAATGGCCAGCGACATGCGCCGCGAATGGGACGAGTTTGGCTGGATGGGCGCGCTCAGCCGCGAAACCGGCCTGCCCTGCACCTTTGCTGCACTGCAATCGATCGCAAAGGAGCAGCCGCTGGACGAGCAGATCGCCAACATGCGGGCCGAGAACGACAACGGCGCCAATATCGTCGCCCAGATCGCACTGCGCGGCAATGGCATCGTGATGGCCTGGCAGGGCACCGTTCACCCGTTCCGGCTAAAGCCCAGCTATATGGCGATTGCCGAACTGCCGTGGGAAGAACAGAAGGCCAAGCTGCTCGATCCGGCGTTCAAGGCCACACTGCTGGCCGAAGCCAGTGACTATTCGCAGGTCAATCAGGATATCATCGGCCTGATCATGGTGGTTTGCGGCGGCTGGACCATGCAGTTCGAAATGGGGCCGGAATTCAACTATGAACCCCAGGCTGATGAAAGTATTGCCGCACGCGCTGCGGCGGCCGGCAAATCGGCGGACGAATATGCCTATGATCTGCTGTGCGAAGGCGGCGGCAAGGGCTTCATCTATCTGCCGATCCTGAACTACGCCGATGGCAATCTCGATTTCCTCGAAGCGCTGCAAAACAGCGACGATTGCGTTAATTCGCTGAGCGATGGCGGGGCCCACTGCGGCACGATCTGCGATGCTGCCAGCCCAACCTTCATGCTCCAGCACTGGGTGCGTGATCGCACACGCGGCACGATCACTCTTGAAAACGCTGTGAAGCGCCAGTGCAATGATACCGCACGGCTTTATGGCCTGCATGATCGCGGTGTGCTTGCTCCGGGTTATCTGGCCGATATCAACGTGATCGATCTGGATGCAGTCAAGCTGGGCAAGCCGTGGCTGGCGTTTGATCTGCCGGCCGGCGGCAAGCGGCTGTTGCAGCGCGCCGAGGGGTATGACTGCACTATCAAGGGCGGCGTGGTGACATTCAGGGACGGCACCTGGACCGGCGCCACTCCTGGGGGCCTGATCCGCGGGCCGCAGATGGCGGCGATGCTGGAAGCGGCTGAATAATCCGTAGCAAAATTCTGATTTGATTGAAGGAAACTGCTTTGACCATCCGCTGCATCCGCGTCGGCTCGCCCGCCACGCTCGATACCCTGCTGCCTGCCACGGCTGAAGATCCCGGCCAGCCCGGTCCGGGCCAGATCCGGGTCAAGCTGACTGCCAGCTCGCTCAACTATCACGATTTCGCGGTGGTCAGCGGGATGTTGCCGACAGCGGCGGGCCGCATCCCGATGTCTGACGGGGCCGGAATGGTTGAAGCCGTCGGCGCAGGGGTAACCCAGTTCAAGCCCGGCGATCTGGTGGTATCCACCTTCTTCCCCGAATGGATCGACGGTGCGCCGCCTGCTGCCGCGTTCACCGGTGTGCCGGGAGACGGTATTGATGGCTATGCCGTGCAGGCCGTGGTCAAGCCAGAGCACTGGTTCACCCGCGTTCCCGTTGGTTACAGCGCCGCTGAAGCCGCTACGCTGACTTGCGCCGGGCTGACCGCATGGCGTGCGCTGTTCGTTGATGATGCAATCAAACCGGGCGATACCGTGCTGATTCAAGGCAGCGGCGGGGTTTCGGTGTTTGCGCTGCAAATGGCCAAGGCAGCCGGGGCGCGAGTGATCGCCACTTCAAGCTCGGATGAGAAGCTGTCCAAGCTCAAAGAGCTCGGCGCGGATGAGCTGATCAATTACAAGGAAGTCCCTGCCTGGGGAATGAAGGTGCTGGAACTGACCGGCGGCACGGGCGTGGACTGCGTGGTTGAAATCGGCGGAGCAGGTACGCTTGATCAATCGATGATGGCCACCCGGGTTGGCGGGCATGTGGCGCTGATCGGGGTGCTGGCCGGATTTGCCGGGCCGGTCCAGACCGCGCTGCTGATGGCGAAAAATCTTCGCGTGCAGGGTCTTACCGTGGGCAGCCGTGCCCAGCAACTGGCTATGATCAAGGGGATCGAGGCGAACGGAATCAAGCCGGTGATTTCCGATCACTTCCCGCTGGAAAATCTTGCCGATGCATTCCGCCACCAGGCCACCAACGCGCACTTCGGCAAGATCGTGGTCGATATCTAGAGCACTCATCGTCCCGGGCTAACCCCGGGACGATGCGTTATGGCCGGATCACGATCCCTATTGCAGGATCGGCTTTGCCCTCAGCCGTCGCGACAAAGGCCTCTGCCGCCGCTTCCAGTCCGCTGCGCTGGTCCACCGTCACAGCCCCGCCGGCTTCGCTGATGAAGCGTATCCAGCTGGCCGCCACGGCCGCCCCAAAGGCCTTGGGCCCCAATTCCTGAATTGCGGCAACCGCATGATGCGGCGCGAAGAACAGCACCGGCACGGGGCCCGGCAGAGGGCCCGGCAGAGGGCCGTTCGCCTGCCCGAAACCCGCCCCGACGTGGGTCGCGCCAACCGTGCAAGAGTACTTCAGGTTCTCACCCAGCGCAGTGTGAACTGCGTGGATCAGCCCTGCATTGCCCGCAAAATCGACCAGCACCGAAGGCAACTGCGACAGATCGGCAACCTGATCGTATGACAGCACAAGATCGTAGAACCCCCCGGCCCGAACGAAATCGACATTGCCGGCAGAGGTTAGCCCGATCCGCTGCACGTGTGGAGATTTGTCGCGCGCGACGCTGGCCAAGGCCATCGCGGTTTTCGAAGAGGCGCTGGTGCAGATCAGCGCTTCGGCCCCAAACCAGGTTTCGGCCCGCATGAAGCTTTCGATCAGGAACCCGGTCTTGAACAACGGCCCGAAAATCATTCGCTCGCCCTCACGCGCAGGATCATGTTCTGGATCCGCTGCAAGGCGTGAATACTGATTGTAGATCACGCTCATCGGCTGGCGGTGCGCTGCGGCATCGATGAAACCGCCGGGTGAGACACCATCGGGCAGCACATCCAGGGTCTCGGCCATTGGCAAATAGCCATAGACCCGCTCTCCCGCGGCAATGTCTGGATGCTGCGATTCAATCACCACCGCATGCCCCCACATCGGCACCACGCCCCATGCGCCTTCGCCGGGAAAAAAGTTCCAATAGCCAAACGCATCGCCCGCCACAGCATAAGTCACGTTGTTGGCGGTGACTGAGAAGCTTTCGATCCCCAGCCGCACTTCGCCATCACCAAGCGGCAGTTGCGGCACATCGATCACACGGGTTTCGGTAATCGCATCACGCTTCACCTGAACAGTCCGGCTCATATTCATTCCCTTTGCAAAATCAGTTCAGTGGCACCGAAGCGCCGCCATCGGCCATCTGCGGATCGTCTTTTAGGACCTTGGCAGCGCCCCAGCTGCCATCGGGCCGCTTGCCGGTGACGACGACTTCGTCTTCACCCACAAAGCCCAGCTCAACCTCGCGATCAGGCAGCATGGCGATCACCCTTTTTCCGACCGTTACCAGCACTTGCCGGTTTTGCTGGAAGGCCAGTACGGCCATGGCCTTGATCTCGGCATGCCACGGCGCTTCGCGCCACCGGTTCGGTGCGCCGGGATCGACGGTGAAGTTGATACGAAAGCCCATCTCGCTGACCACCACGATCCGTGATTTGGCTGGCAGCCAGTGATCTGGCACCGCATCCCAGATCAGATAGCCGCACATAAAATCCCGGCACCGCTGGGGCCGGGTTTCATAGATACCGCAGCCCTTGCCGGTCACGCAGTGGCGGCACCAACTGCCCTTATCGCTTTCGGTTTCAGGGATCTTGAGCAGCTTGCAGCACAGCGTACACGAGCCGCATTCGCGGCCCTTAATTGTTGCTGAAGGCTCCTCGCTCATCGCAAGGCAGGTAACCGGCAGCAAGGATGATGGCAAGCGGGGCGGGTGCGCCTATCGCCCCAGCGCGTCCTTGATCGTGGGGCTGGCCAGCGTATCAATCGCATCCTGATTGCCTTGCGCTGCCGCAGCCTTGAGCAGTCGCTCACCTTCAGACTTGTTGATCGTCACGCCGAAGCCTCCGGTGATCCTGAAGGTTCCCCAATAGGCCTGCGCCTGCGCATCGCCGCGCTCAGCACCGAGCTGAAGATAGCGCAGGCCTGCTGGAATATCCTCAGGCACACCCTGCCCCAGCAATAGCGCGGCGCCGACCACCCCGAGTGCCTGCGGATTGCCGGCATCCGCAGCTTTGCGCATCCACTGCCAGCCGCTGGCCTGGTCTTGAGGGACGCCCAAGCCCATTCCCAGCAGCTGACCATAGAGCATCATACCGGCCGGATGGCCCGCTTCTGCAGCCTTGCGGGCATAGCCGGCACCGCCTGCCGGGTCCTTGGGCCCGCCGCGGCCGGATGCCATCATCCGGCCCAGCTCAGTCTGCGCCAACGGATGGCCGCGATCTGCAGCTAGTTTGCTGTAATGTCTGGCCTTGGCAAAATCGGCCGCAGTGCCAACGCCCAGATCATAGACAACCGTGCCAAGCGCAAGCTGCGCAAACAGAAAGCCGGCGTCTGCCGCCTTGACCAGTCCTGCCACCTTGGCCGGTTGCGGGCGATCCGATTTGATATCCAAGGTCCACAAGGCATGAAGCCCTGCGCCATAGGCATTGCCCTGCGCGGCAGCTTTGGCGACCTGGGCAATGCCCTGCGCCTGATCGGCTGCCCCGCCAACGCCTTGGTAAAGCATATAGCCATATTGCGCCTGGGCATCGGGATTGCCGGCCTGCGCGGCCACGCCAAACCAGCGCTGCGCGGCTACATCATCGCGCTTTACACCGCCATATCCAGTCCAATAGATCCGGGCGAGATCGAAGGCGCTTTGGGCATTTCCGGCCTTGGCCTCACGCTCGAGCCGAGCCAACACCTGCGCGGGCGTTTCCTTGATCTGGACAATCAGAGTGTGCCGGGCGACAACCGATTGCGGGCCTCCTGGCAAAGGCTCAGTCCCATGGGCACCCAGAAAGCCATCCAGGGCCGTGACGCCGCCAGACGATCCGCCCGATGAACTGCCGCTGCTGCGCGAACTGGATCGCTGGCTGGCCAGGCCCGCCTGAAACGAACGATCCGCCTGCGCGCGATCATTTGCGGCATCTTGTGCCTGCATCCGCGCCATCGTTGCCTGGCGATTGGCTTCATCGGTCCATTGATCGGCATTTGCCGTCTGCGCCATGAACAAGCAGCTTCCAGCCGCCAGCGCAGCCGCGATGTTTCGTTTCATCACTGAAATTCTCCCAACAGCGCGCGCTTGCGGCTGAATTACAGGAGCGGCCTGCCAAGCGATTGTAAAAACGCGACGAAGCGCGCCGTTACACCCGCATCGGCATCAGCACGTAGAGTGCCGGGCTTTTGTCATCCTTGCGGATCAATGTCGGTGCGCCGGCATCTGCCAGATGCAGTTCCACCGTATCGCCATCAATCTGGCCAAGGATATCCTTGAGGTAGTTGGCGTTGAAGCCAATCTCAAACCCTGCCGCCTTATAGTCAGCCGGAACCTCTTCCGCGGCAGTGCCATTGTCGGGCGATGTGACCGATAGCGTAACCTTGTCTGGCTCCAAAGACATCTTGACCGCGCGGGTTTTCTCGGTGGCGATGGTGGCCACGCGGTCAACCCCTTCCCAGAAGCTTTTGGGATCGATCTTGAGAATCTTGTCATTGCCGGTGGGAATGACCCGGCTGTAATCGGGGAAGGTTCCGTCAATCAATTTGCTGGTCAGCACCACGCCGTTTTCCCCGCCCAGTGTAAACCGGACCTTGCTGGCCGAAAGATCGATCAGCACGCTGGTATCCAGCGCTTCCTCAAGCAGCTTGCGCAGTTCGGCCACGCATTTGCGCGGCACGATCACATCGGGCATGCCGTCTGCGCCATCGGGCTTGGCAATCGTATAGCGGGCCAGGCGATGGCCATCGGTGGCTGCAGCACGCAATTCATCATCGTTGACGTGCAGGAAGATGCCATTGAGATAATAGCGGGTTTCTTCTGTGCTGATCGCAAACCGGGTCCGGTCAATCAACTGGGCCAGCGTGGCTGCGGGCAGTTCGAAGCTGGTTGGCAGATCACCTTCGGCAATCATCGGAAAATCATCACGCGGCAGGGTTGGCAGGCTGAACCGGCTGCGCCCAGCCTTCACAGTCATCCGGTTGTCCGAGGCATCCAGGCTGACCTGGCTGCCATCGGGCAGCTTGCGGGCGATATCGAACAACAAGTGCGCTGAAACGGTGATTGATCCCGGACTATCGACCGACACCGCCCCAAGGTTTTCCACGACTTGCAGATCAAGATCTGTAGCCATTACACGCAAGGTGCCATCGCTCGATGCCTCAATCAGCACGTTCGAAAGGATCGGAATGGTGTTGCGGCGTTCAACAACTGACTGGACGTGCGACAGGCACTTCAGCAGCGTCGCGCGTTCGATTGTAGCCTTCATGATCTGCTTGTATCCCCCTAGGGCGTGCAGGCGTGAATCGTGCAGCGCGCCGTCAGTTTCGGACCATCTTCTCTAACGCCGCAGGCCTGCGCGGCAAGGTTGGATGCGGTCAAATGCGGCGAATCTGGGGATAAATGTGCGGGTTACCCCGCATTGCTGTCGCCATCGCGCAAGTCGTTCAGGAAAGCATCGCCATCCCGCCGTTGACGTGCAGCGTTTGCCCGGTGATGTAGCCCGCCTCTTTGCTGGCAAGATAGGCCACCGCAGCACCGATATCCTCGCCCTCACCCATCCGGCCCATCGGGATCCTGGCGTTCAAGGCTTCCTTCTGGCCATCGGGCAGGCCATCGGTCATCGCAGTGCGGATAAAGCCGGGGGCAACGCAGTTGACCGTGATGCCGCGACTGGCGACTTCCTGGCCCAGCGATTTTGACATGCCGACCAATCCGGCCTTCGCCGCAGCGTAATTGACCTGGCCGGGATTTCCGGTCGCGCCGACAACGCTGGTGACCGATATGATCCGCCCGTGCCGCGCCTTCATCATCGGCTTGCAGGCCGCACGCATCAACCGAAACGCAGCTTCAAGGTTGATCCTGATCACGGCATCCCATTCATCGTCTTTCATCCGCATCGCCAGATTATCCCTGGTAATTCCGGCATTGTTGATCAGGATATCGATCTTGCCCAGCGTATCGACCGTGGCCGGAACCAGATGCTCCACCTGTTCGCTGTTCGAAAGATCGCAGGTGATTTCAACGTGATCGTGCCCGTAGGTGTCGTTCAGCTCTTCACGAAAGCTGCGCAGCTTGCCCGGATTGGTGCCAGATAGCGCCAGCCGCGCGCCCTGCCGGGCCAGGGCATGGCTGATCGCAGAGCCAATCCCCCCGGCGGCGCCGGTTACAAGCGCAGTCATTCCGGTAAGGTCAAAAAGGCGGTGTTCCATGACTTAAAGCTCCTTCGCCAGTGCCTCGATGTCAGCCATCGTCACCGTACTGATCACATTTACTTCACTCGCCGTGCGCCCGATCATCGGGCCCAGCACTTTGCCGCCCAGTTCCACGAAGCTCTCCACCCCGGCGGCCTGCATCGCGATCACGCTTTCACGCCAACGGACCCTGCCGGTGACTTGCTCGACCAGCAAGCGCTGGATTTCGGCCGGATCGCTGACCGGACTAGCAGTAACATTGGCGAAAACCGGGACGATCAGCGCGCCGGGCGGGGTTTTGCCAAGCGCCTCGGCCATGGCATCGGCCGCTGGCTGCATCAGCGGGCAGTGGAACGGGGCGGAGACCGGCAGCAGCACACCGCGCTTGATCTCAAAGTCCTTGACCAAGGCAATCGCGCGCTCAATCGCGGCCCTATGGCCCGAAAGCACGACTTGCCCGGGATCGTTATCATTGGCGACGGTGCAAATTTCGCCCTCCGCCGCAGCATCGGCCAGCGCCTGGGCCTTGGCCAGATCAGCCCCCAGCAGCGCGCACATCGCGCCCAGGCCAACCGGCACTGCGGCCTGCATCGCCTGTCCGCGCAGCTTCAGCAGCCGGGCCGTATCCGCCAACGAAATGGCCCCCGCAGCACACAGCGCGGTATATTCGCCCAGACTGTGCCCGGCCACAAAATCGCTCTTCTCAGCAAGGCTGATACCGCCCTCCTGTTCCAGCACCCGCAGCACTGCGATAGCATGGGCCATGATCGCCGGCTGGGCATTTTCGGTCAGCGTCAGCGCATCATCCGGCCCTTCGGCCATGATCGCTGAAAGCTTCTGCCCCAGCGCGTCGTCGACTTCCTGAAACACCTCACGCGCGGCGGCACTGGCGGCGGATAGCTCAACTCCCATGCCCACCTTCTGGCTGCCTTGCCCAGGAAAAACGAATGCTCTCATCAACTTTCTCCAATCCGGCGGGCGCGGTTATTTGCCTGCGGCGCCGCCTGCAACCCCAAAGGGAACAATCTTGTTGTCAATATCATGGCCCACATCGGCCCGGCCCAGATAGGGGATGGCATGGCGCGCACACCAATGACGAGCGATCGCTTCTTCATCGTGAAGGAACGGCGCGTCATTTTCAGGAACCATATTTACCCGGCCCAGCCGCAAGCCTGCTACTGCGCCCAGGTGCGCGGTGATGTGGAAAAACAGTCGGTCAATCGCATAGTGATATTCTGCAACCTCCTCAACCATCACCACATGCCCGGCCAATCCAGGCATCAGCGGTGTGCCGCACAGCATCGCCAGTGTCATAAGGTTAAAAGCAACGGTGGGATGCTGGTCAAGCGAAGGCTCCAGCCCGCCACGCTCTCCTGCCAACCAGCCCAGCGTGCGGCGAACGGCGGCATCCCCGCCTTCGCGGCGGATATCGGTGGGCATCGGGGCATGAACCTGGCGCCCGATCTTGTTGGCATAAAGCCCGCCCAGGATCATGCCCCCATCGGAATAGCCCAAAAACGTCTTGCGATCCGCTTCGCGCCCCATCCGGGCAATCGCATCTTCCGCCACGCGCGCCGCACCATATCCGCCGCGCGCAAACCATACGGCATCAAATTGAGGGTCGTTGGCGCATTCGGCCAAAGCATCGACCCGCGCGGAATCACTGCCCGCAAAGTGGCCCTGCTCAAGAAAGCACTGCGGATGAAAATGCAGATCCAGTCCAGGGAATTCATCGGCCAGCGCAATGACGCGCACGGCATCCTGTTCTACGATAGGCCGTGATGGGGCGCAGATGGCGATCCGAAGCATGGTTCTTCCTAACCCGGTTGCGCTGGCAAGCAAGGGCGCATACCGCAGGGGCATGACCGACCTTACTTCACACCCATGGTTCTTCTGCGGCATCGGCGGATCGGGCATGCTGCCGCTGGCCCTGATCCTCAAAGGTGCCGGGGCCGAAGTGGCCGGATCGGACCGCAGCCGCGACCAGGGCCGCACACCTGAAAAATTCAGCTGGCTGGAAAGCCTGGGCTTCACGCTGTTTCCGCAGGATGGCAGCGGGGTTCATTCTGCAAACCAGGCACTGATCGCATCGGCGGCGGTTGAGGATACCGTGCCAGAAATGGTTCGTGCCCGCGATTTGGGCTGCCCCAGGATGAGCCGGGCGGAATTGCTGGCGCGTCTGTTCAATGCAGCCGGAACCCGCATCGCGCTAGGCGGAACCAGCGGCAAGAGCACGGTCACCGGGATGGCCGGGTGGATCATGGATCAGGCCGGGCGAGATCCTACAATCATGAACGGCGCGGTAATGAAAAATTACGTCCACGCCGATGCCCCATTCGCCAGCGCGCGGGTTGGGGCGGCAAGTTCGGGGGGCGGCACATTCGTTTCCGAAGTCGATGAAAGCGATGGCTCTATCGCGCTATACAACCCTACCGTGGCGGCGTTGCTCAACGTCAGCCTTGACCACAAAAGCATGGAAGAACTGCGCGAATTATTTGGCGATTTCCTGGCCCGGGCTGATTGTGCTGTGGTCAATTTTGATGATCCCGAAGCCGCTGAACTGGCACCTATGGCCCGGTGCCTGATCAGCTTTGCAATAGATCACTCCGAAGCGATGATCGCCGTGCGCGCAGGCTCGATCAACGAAGGGCCGACCAGCCTGATCGCAACAATCGAGGATCGCCGCGATTGCAGTGCGGCAGAACTCAATCTCAAGCTCCCGGGCCGCCATAATCTGGCCAATGCTCTGGCAGCGATTGCCGCCTGCAATGCGGCCGGAGTGCCGGTGGCCGAAGCGGTCCACGCACTTTCCAGCTTCGCTGGCCTCGCCCGCCGGTTCGATATCGTCGGCACCAGCGCAGCCGGCGTAACTGTGATCGACGATTTCGGTCACAATCCCGAAAAGTGCGCCGCAACCCTTAAGACTCTGAAGGCCCACCCCGGCCGGGTGATCGCCTTTTTCCAGCCGCATGGCTATGGCCCGCTGCGGCAGATGGGCCACGAACTGGCCGAAACGTTTGCCCGTGAACTGGGCCCTGACGACCTGACGATCCTGTGCGATCCAGTCTATTTCGGCGGCACGGTTGATCGCAGCGAAGGCAGCGAACGGATCGTTCGCCTGATCGGTGAACATGGCGGCAAGGCCGAATACGTCCCCTCACGCGAAGATTGCGGGGCCCGGATTGCCGCGGTTGCCCAGCCCGGAGACCGGATCGTCATCATGGGCGCGCGTGACGATACGCTCTCACTTTTCGCCAAGGATTTGCTGGCTGAGGTTTAAGCTTCAGCCCCGGTTTCAACCTTCAGGACCTTGTGCAGCAGCAGCGCGATCACGGTACCAAGCGCCAGGCCGGCCACGCCTGAGAGCACGGCGTTGGTCAGCCAGCCCAGTATCCCGCTGAGCGCGCCGGTGGCATTTTCGACGGCGTGCTGGACAGAATGTACCACTGACAAAGGACCATGCAGGCCCAATTCATGCATTCCGTGGATCACGATCTGGCCGCCAACCCACAGCATTGCCGCGGTGCCCACCACGGATAGCAACGCCAGCAGCCGCGGCATGGCGTGAAGCAATCCCCGGCCAATCGCTTTGGCCGCAGCGGTGCTGCGCTTTTCCACCAAGTGCAACCCGATATCGTCCATCTTCACGATCAGCGCGACTGTACCGTAAACGGCAATGGTGATCACCACCGCCACCAGCGCAAGCGCCAGCGCCTGGCTGAGCAGCGGCTTGTCAGCGACCGAAGCGAGTGCGATCGCCATTATTTCGGCCGAGAGGATAAAATCAGTGCGAACCGCGCCGCTCACCCTTTCACGCTCAAACTCTGCCATATCGGAAATCGGATCGGCCAGCGTTTCACCGTGGTGCTCGCCGCCAAACTTTTCCATCACCTTTTCGGCGCCTTCATAACACAGATACAGACCGCCCAGCATCAACAGCGGAGTGATCGCCCAAGGCAGGAACTGGCTGAGCAGAAGCGCCGCTGGAAGCAGAATCAAGAGCTTGTTCTTGAGGCTGCCCTTTGTGATCTGCCAGATTATCGGCAATTCCCGATCAGGCGTAAATTCCGTGACATAGCTGGGAGTGACGGCGGCATCATCAATCACCACACCGGCCGCCTTAGTGCCGGCCTTGGCCGCAGCCACGCCAACATCGTCAATCGTTGCAGCGGCCG
The DNA here is from genome assembly GCF_040079535.1 of Novosphingobium sp. Classification (GTDB taxonomy): domain Bacteria; phylum Pseudomonadota; class Alphaproteobacteria; order Sphingomonadales; family Sphingomonadaceae; genus Novosphingobium. The sequence continues at coordinate 72,756 of NZ_JBEBKB010000009.1, forward strand.
CCTTGGCAATTACCGAGATATCGTCAAGCAGGGCAACAAGACCTGTAGGCATGGAACGCAAACTCCCAGTTCAATCGGGGCACAATCGGGCTCTGCCGGATCCCTCCGGGCAGGCCAAATCACCAGTTGGCGCATTGCAGCATTGTCGCAAATGCACAAGGGCGGCTGGCCCGCGCTGGTCTAGCTGCACGGCAACTTGTTTTAAGGTACCACACACAATGACGATTTCCCGCCGCACCGCCCTGATCGGCATAGGCGCATCAGGTGCTGCCTTGTTCATGCCCGCCGGGTCGGCAGCGGCAAACCTGGTCCGAGAAAACTGGCCTGTATTCAAGCCCATCTTTGCCCGGCACTGGAGCGGTTATGGTAGGACTGGCACCGCCGGAACCGCGGATGGCCAGCTGGCAATCTCGCTGGAGGTTGATCTTTCGCCAGACGACGCGATGCGGATCAATGGCCGCCTGCAGATGACCAGCAATTGGGAGTCCGGGACCTATTCAGCTACCTATGCAATCAACGGATATTGCTGGGGCACCGAAAACGCTGCGGGCGTCTTGATTGAAAATACGGCGCTCCGATCTGGGGATTCGCTGCCGCCTGAGCTTTACTGGCAAGGGCTGACCGGAAAGTTGGGGCTTTTTCGGGCCAACGGGAAAGAGGACAGCTGGCTGCTTGACGGAACGCTCTATGGCACCCGTGATGGCAACGCCTTTGATGTCCAGCTAGGTGATAACCACTGATCCCAGCCGCAGTCAGGCCATTCCTCCTTGCATTTACACTCAAAGCCGCTATGCGCGCCGCTTCCCGACCTTGTTGGGAACCGAAGAAAGCCGGAGGGGCCCCGCAATGGTGCGGATAAGCCAGCGATCGGCTAGAATGATGAAAGGCATGGTATGCCGCTCTATGAGCATACTTTCCTGGCCCGCCAGGATTTGAGCCAAGCGCAAGTTGATGCGCTGGCCGCTACCGCCACCGAGATCGTTGAAGCTGGCAAGGGCACGGTCACCAAGACCGAAGCCTGGGGCCTCAAGAACCTCGCTTACAAGATCAAGCGTAACCGCAAGGCACATTACGTGCTGCTCAACATCGACGCCCCTGCCGGCGTCGTGGCCGAGTTGGAACGCCAGACCGCGATCAACGAAGACGTGATCCGGTGGTTGACCGTGCGCGTTGACGAGCATGAAGCTGGTCCGTCGGTGCAGATGCGCAAGCAAGACCGTGAGCGCGCCAAGCGCCGCGAACGCGAGGAGTTCTAAGTCATGGCCCGCGCATTTTTTCGCCGCCGCAAGAGCTGCCCCTTCTCTGCGAAGGACGCCCCTCAGATTGATTATAAGGACACGCGTCTGCTGCAGGGCTATATGTCCGAACGCGGCAAGATCGTGCCTTCGCGCATCACCGCCGTTTCCGCCAAGAAGCAGCGCGAACTGGGCCAGGCGATCAAGCGCGCCCGGCACCTGGGCCTGCTGCCCTACATCGTCAAGTAAGGAGGACCAGAGCCATGCAAATCATCCTCCTCGAACGAGTTGAGAAGCTGGGCACCATTGGTGACGTTGTAACCGTCAAGGACGGTTATGCGCGTAACTATCTGTTGCCCAACAAGAAGGCGCTGCGCGCCAACGAAGCCAACCGCAAGGTTTTCGAAGCCAATCGTGGCAAGATCGAAGCCGACAACGCGGCGCGGCGCGGCGAAGCCGAAACGCACTCGCACAATGTCGAAGGCAAATCAGTTGTCCTGATCCGCGCTTCATCGAACGCCGGCCAGCTTTATGGTTCGGTGTCAGTGCGCGATATCGTCGATGCCCTCAACGCTGATGGCGCAGACATCGCAAGGTCAACGGTTGTCCTGGAGCGCCCGATCAAGACGATCGGTGTGTTTGAGATCAAGGTTACGCTGCATCCGGAAGTCTCGGTTATGGTCAAGGTGAACGTAGCCCGTTCGGCCGACGAAGCCGAACAGCAGGCTGCCGGCGTTGACGTGATCAAGGCAATGTTCGAAGACGAAGCCGCTGCCGATGCGGCCAGCGAATTCGAAGGCGGAGGCGGCGAACTGCCCGAAGAAGACGCAGCCCCGGCTGCTGAAGCCCCGGCCAGCGAAGACACTTCGGAAGACGAAGAAGGCTAAGGCTTTCGCGTCATTGCCAAACGTTCAGGGGGTGCTTCGGCGCCCCCTTTTCGTTGGTGCAATTGAAATGTCACGCAACTTGGGCTATAAACCCAAGATGAAGATGACAGAAAAGCACATTGCGGAATTGGTCCGCATCTACGAAACCGCCGTCCAAACCCTGAAAGCCGATATCGCCGCTTTCGCCCGTAACGGCACCCTTCCCCCAGCAGATCGCCGTGAAACGCGCGCCTGGTGCTATCCAGACCTCAGGATCAGCTATGGCGGCGTTGAAACCCAGGCAGATTTGCGCCGCGCCTTTGGCCGCCTGCAACAGCCCGGAACTTTTGCCACCACGATCACCCGTCCGGCCTTCTTCGCAGGCTATCTGACCGAACAGCTCGAACTGATCTGCGGCGACTATGAAGTTGAAGTGACAGTCTCCCGATCGGCTCAGGAAATTCCCTTTCCTTATGTGATCGATGCCAGTGCGGATCTGGGCAGCACCAGCCCGCAAGAGCTGGCACGGCATTTTCCAAGCACCGAACTGGCATTGATCGGCGATGAACTGGCCGACGGGATTGAGCTGGATGATCCCAGGCAAGACGTGCCGCTGGCATTGTTTGACGCGCTGCGCACCGATTTCAGTCTGGCCCGTCTGGCGCACTATTCGGGCACCAAGGTAGAAGATTTCCAACGCTTTATATTGTTCACCAACTACCACCGCTATGTCGATGAATTTGTTGATTGGGCTGGCCAGCAGCTGGGCCAGAACGGCTATGCCGCACTAACGGGCGCGGGCGGATTGGCGCTGAACGCGCCAAGCAGAAACGCCCGCGAAAAGCTGTCCGATACGGCCTGGCGCAAGCACCAGATGCCGGCTTATCACCTGACCCGGCCGGACAAGAGCGGGATTACCCTGGTCAACATCGGGGTAGGCCCATCCAATGCCAAGACGATCTGCGATCACCTGGCGGTGCTGCGGCCTGAAGCCTGGTTGATGATTGGCCACTGCGGGGGCTTGCGCGAAACCCAGCGGATCGGCGACTATGTTCTGGCGCACGCTTATCTGCGTGATGACCACGTGCTCGACAATGTACTGCCGCCCGAAATTCCGATCCCGGCGATTGCCGAAGTCCAGATTGCACTTGCCCAGGCCGCCGAAATGGTCAGCGGTGATATCGGTGCAAACCTTAAAAAGCGGATGCGGACCGGCACCGTGGCCACCACCGATGATCGCAACTGGGAATTGCAATACACCCAGTCCGCCCGCCGTCTCTCACTCAGCCGGGCCATCGGGATCGACATGGAAAGCGCCACTATCGCCGCGCAAGGATACCGTTTCCGCGTGCCGTACGGCACTTTGCTGTGCGTTTCGGACAAGCCGCTCCACGGCGAAATCAAGCTGCCGGGGCAGGCCAACCGGTTTTATGAGGAAGCCATCGCCGCGCACTTGCAGATCGGGATCACCACCTGCGATCTGCTGCGCGCCGAAGGATCACGGCTGCACAGTCGCAAGCTTAGAGCGTTCAACGAACCGCCGTTCCGTTAAGCAGAAAGTCCCGGATCGCCAGCCCCAGATCGGGCTTGGTCACGCAGCTCATATGGGTGCCGGGGACAATCGCCTGCATTGCATTTGGCAGAACCGCAGTCAGCGCGGCAGGATCGCCGTTATCGCGATCGGAATCGCCGTTGACGATCAGCGTTGGCATGATCAGCGCAGCCAGAGCCCCGGGCGGGGTATCGGTAAAAGTTTGCAGCAACATCCGCGCTGCAACGCGGTCAACCTGCATCATTTTCATGAACGAAACCGCCGGAAAAGCCGCATCGCCGGGTTTGACCAGATCGAACCGGTCGATCGCATCGATGAAGAATGCACCGCGTGCTGTCCATCCGGCCAGCCCCTCCAACCCCATCCCGCCCAGCACCATCCGCTGCGGCCTAAGCCCGGCGATAACCCCCCGAACCGACGTTCGCGCGCCCAAAGAGAAGCCGCACAGATCATAGTCAGACAAATCCAGATGAGTGACCAGCGCGGCCAGATCCTTGGCCAGGACATCATCGGGATAGGCAGATGGATCATGCGGCGCCGCGCTTTGCCCATGCGCGCGCAAATCGGGCATCAGGCACTCAAATCCGGCCTCGGCCAACATCGCGGCATGACCCCATTTGATCCAGTTCATTTCGGCGCTGGAGAACAGCCCGTGGAGCATGATCAGCGGACGGCCTGTACCCATGCGGTGCAGCGCCAGCCGGGCGCCATCGAATCCGGGATAGTACTCGGTGGTCACTCAGGCACTTCCAGCCCGGCGGCCTGCCAACGCTTCACCACGCTGCCCGTGGTTGCAGTGTAGAGCCGCGGCAAGGCGCTGGTATCGAGCCAGGCCTGATGCATACCTTCGCACCCGGCATGAAGCGCTGGTCGAAAGCCCGCGGGATCATCAAAGCTGCCCACGGTCAGGTCCATATCGCCTGTGCCATCAGCCCAGGCAAAGCCCAGCGGGGTGCCGCACTTGGAGCAAAATGGCCGGCGCGCCACGGGCGAGCTTTGGTACCAATCGGGCTCGGTCAGCCAAGTGACCTTGGATGGCTCCACCTGCACGAAAGCCGCCGCAATCCCGCCGGTGGCCTTCTGGCACTTCCGGCAATGGCAATAATAGGCCTCGTCGCCCGGATCGCTCACTTCATAACGGATGCGGCCGCATTGGCAGCCACCGGTTCTGGTTTGGGTCATCAAGCAGGCTCCGGTTTGAAAATTGCTATCCATCCGGCCGTATCGATCGGCTGGGTATCCATGGCGATGGCGTCTTGCGGGATGACGACCCACGGCTGCTTGCTCTGCACCCACAAATGCGCCGCCGGGACCATGCTGGGACTGCTATCCAGCGTTCCCGCCCGCAGATTGGAGATGCCGGGCCGGGCATTGTTGTCGGTATAGATCCGCGTCAGGCAGGCCTTGCAAGCATAGATTCCCGCCACGGCCCCACTGGGCTGGACATGCTCACCGCGTAGCAATTCGCCTTCGACGATCAGATCACCAGCCAGCACCGATTGCTGTATCCCGAACGCGCTTCCGCTGCGCCGCTGGCAATCGGTGCAATGGCAGGCATAGGACTGAAAGCGCATCGTTGGCTCCACGGTGTAGCGGACTTTCCCGCAAAGGCAGCCGCCGGTCATAGTCTGGGTCATGGCCGCAGCTTAGCGCCGCGAGAGGGACTCGGGAAGTGCCCAGCCTTCGGGTGCCGGCCAATGATCCCGCGCGCGCCAAAAATCGCAAGGCTGCGGATTGCCAGCCACCCTGACTTGCGGAGAACCGTGCACGTTCCAGGCGAACAGACAGGCATGCCACCCACCCGCAATCCCGCGCGAGACATCGATGATCCCCTGTGCGCCGCCAGCGCGGGCAGCGTCCGAAGCGCGCCACGAAGGCGGCTCGCGTCCTGCGGCCAGCTCGTCGTTCCAGCGCACTTGCGATTGCTCCGGATCGATCCCCAGCGCCGCGCAAGCGGCAAGATTGCGCTGATCAAACACCTCAGCGCCGTCGAGTTCGAGCGGCACGGCCACCCGCTCAATGCCGTCGGCCAGCAGATAGCGCCCGATCGCGATCGCGGCCCAGTCGGCCTCGGGCGTGATGTAGAGCGCCGGCTGGCCGGGTCGATGATAACGCCCCGCGCTTTCCGGCCCTGGCAGATCGAGCACCTGCTCCGCCCGGTCCGCCGCAATCGCCCGCCAGAAGCGGCCAGAAATGCGGTGGAGCGGTAGCATTTCGGTCAGCCCTTCTTCAAATGCCGCCGCCCCAGCAGTTCGGCGATCTGCACCGCGTTGAGCGCCGCGCCCTTGCGCAGGTTGTCGGATACGCACCACAGCGACAGGCCGTTGTCCACGGTCGGATCCTCGCGCACGCGGCTCACGTAAGTAGCGCCATCGCCAACGCATTCGACCGGCGTGATGTAGCCGCCATCCTCGCGCTTATCGATCAGCATCACGCCCGGCGCATCGCGCAGCAGCTTTTGCGCGTCGGCGGCGGAGATTTCGTTCTTGAACTCGATGTTGATGGCTTCGCTGTGGCCGACGAACACCGGCACCCGCACACAGGTGGCGCTGATCTTGATCTTGGCCCCCATGATCTTTTTGGTTTCGACCACCATTTTCCATTCTTCCTTGGTCGATCCATCATCCAGGAAGCTGTCGATATGCGGAATCACGTTGAAGGCGATCTGCTTGGTAAACTTGGTCGGCACTGCGGGATCGCCGACGAAGATGTTGCGGCTTTGCTCGAACAGTTCGTCCATGCCCTGCTTGCCCGCGCCCGAAACCGATTGATAGGTAGCGACCACCACCCGCAAAATCGTGGCGGCATCGTGCAGCGGCTTGAGCGCGACGACCATTTGCGCGGTTGAGCAATTGGGATTGGCGATGATGTTTTTGGCCTTGTAGCCATCGACCGCTTCGGGGTTCACTTCGGGCACCACCAGCGGCACATCAGGATCCATCCTGAAGTGCGATGAGTTATCGATCACCACACAGCCAGCCGCAGCGGCCCTTGGAGCATAGGCGATCGACACGTCTGATCCAGCGGCAAACAGTGCGATATCCCAGCCGGTGAAATCGAAATGCTCGATGTTGCGGACCTTGAGCATCTTGCCGGTTTCACCGAACTCAATCTCATCGCCGGTCGAGCGCGACGATGCGACCGCAGCCAGTTCTTCAATCGGAAACTCACGCTCAGCCAGAACATTGAGCATTTCACGCCCGACATTGCCGGTCGCGCCGACAACTACCACCCGGTAACCCATTTTCCGTTCCTTCAGCTTGCAGGCTTGCCCTTAGAGCAATTGGACTGTGCTGCAAGGTTGAGAGGCGCACGAAATCTTGGGCCACCTCTACCTTCTTTGTCATCCCCGCGCAGGCGGGGACCCAGGGTTGGCCCGCTCTGGGTC
>NZ_JBEBKB010000010.1:0-77176 GCF_040079535.1 Novosphingobium sp.
TGGTCTGGCTGGGCGGCGATACGCACCTTTACCTCAACCATGCCGATCTGGTGGAAGAGCAACTATCGCGGGCGCCCGGCGGAGAAGCCATTTTGACTATCAAGCGGCGGTCCGGCAGCATGTCTGACTATCAGATCGAAGACTTCGAAGTGAATGGTTATGCGCCGCAACCAGCCATTGTGGCACCGGTAGCAGTTTAGTTGACGCTGATGCCGGTTTGAAATAATATGTCGCATATCTAAAATTTTGCATCCCTTAGGCCGATGGCAGGGGAGCGAGCATGGAGAGCGAGCGATGGCCGAAGGCCCCGCCAATTCCGATCAACCGCGCGGCAATCTGCCGCCGCTTGAACTGCATGTGCCCGAACCGCCATTTCGCCCTGGCGATCCGGTAGATTACAGCTTTCTCGATATTCCGTCCGCCGGTGCCATGCCGCGCCCGGATGAAGCCTGTGATACCCGCGAAACTCATGCGCTGTGCCACGGCCTGATCCGGGTTCTGGACGAAAACCACCAGGCAGTTGGGGCATGGGATCCCAAGCTTGATCCTGAAACGCTGCGCCGGATGCTGCAGGTGATGGCGCTGACCCGGGCTTTTGACGACCGGATGTATCGCGGCCAGCGCCAGGGTAAGACCAGCTTTTACATGAAGTGTACCGGCGAAGAGGCGACCAGCGTCGCTTCAGCCTTTGCGCTTGATAGCGATGACATGGTGTTTCCCAGCTATCGCCAGCAAGGCATTCTGATCGCGCGGGGCTATCCGATTGTTGAGATGGTCAACCAGATCTACTCCAACCGGGCCGATAAATTGAAGGGCCGCCAGCTGCCGATCATGTATTCCAGCAAGGAGCACGGCTTTTTCTCAATCAGTGGCAATCTGGCAACGCAGTACCCGCAGGCTGCGGGCTGGGCGATGGCCAGTGCGATCAAGGGCGATACCCGGATCGCCAGCGCCTGGATCGGCGAGGGTTCCAGCGCAGAAGGCGATGCCCATGCTGCCTTTACCTTCGCCACGGTATTCAACGCCCCTTGCGTGTTCAACATCGTCAACAACCAGTGGGCGATCTCCAGCTTTTCGGGTTTTGCCGGGGGAGAGCGGGCAACCTTCGCCGCCAAGGCAATCGGTTATGGCATCGCCGGGCTGCGGGTTGATGGCAACGATGCCCTGGCGGTCTATGCCGCAGCGCGCTGGGCCGCCAATCGGGCACGGGCCAATAAGGGTCCGACACTGATCGAACATTTCACCTATCGGGCTGAGGGGCATTCAACCTCTGACGATCCCGGCGCCTACCGTTCCGCGCATGAGCGCGAGGAGTGGCCGCTGGGCGATCCGATCATGCGGCTGAAACGCCATCTGATCGGTCTGGGCGAATGGTCTGAAGCGCAGCACGAGGCAATGGATCTGGAATTGGCGCAGCAGGTAAAGGCCGCGACCAAGGAGGCCGAAAAGAACGGCGTTCTGGGCCATGGCTTGCATCACCCGTTTCACACCATGTTCGAAGATGTGTTCGAAGAACTGCCCTGGAACCTTGAGGAACAGGCGCAGCAGGCCATCCGCGAGCGCCGGATCAAGTGGCCCGATTGGAAAGAGACATGATCCGACAAGAGGAAGCCCCGGTGAGCCTCAGCGAAGCGCCCACGCGCCGCCTCAACATGATCGAGGCGATCAACGATGCACTGGACGTGATGATGGGGCATGACGACAACGTTGTCGTGTTTGGTGAGGACGTTGGCTATTTTGGCGGGGTGTTTCGCGCCACGGCAGGCCTGCAAAAGAAATACGGCAAGACCCGCGTGTTCGATACCCCGATCAACGAATGCGGCATTATCGGTGCCGCGGTAGGGATGGGGGCATATGGCCTGCGTCCGGTGCCTGAGATCCAGTTTGCCGATTACATCTATCCCGGACTTGATCAACTGATCAGCGAAGCGGCGCGGATGCGCTATCGTTCGGCCGGGGATTTTACCGCGCCGATCACAGTGCGATCACCCTTTGGCGGCGGGATTTTCGGCGGGCAAACCCATAGCCAAAGCCCCGAGGCACTGTTTACGCACGTAGCGGGCCTGAAGACCGTGATCCCGTGCACTCCGCACGATGCCAAAGGTCTGCTGATCGCGGCGATTGAAGATAACGATCCGGTGATCTTCTTTGAGCCCAAACGGATCTACAACGGCCCGTTCAGTGGCTATTATGACAAGCCGGTTGAGCCTTGGGCCAGGCATGAAGGCAGCGAAGTACCTGAAGGTTACTACAAGATACCCTTGGGCAAGGCCCGGATCGTGCGCGCCGGCGAGGCGATGACAGTCCTGGCCTATGGCACCATGATTCACGTTGCCACGGCAGTCTGCGCAGAGCACGGCATCGATGCCGAGATTATCGACCTACGCACATTGGTGCCGCTTGATATCGAAACGATTGAGGCTTCGGTCAAGAAAACCGGAAAATGTTTGATTGTTCACGAAGCGACCCGCACCGGCGGGTTTGGCGCGGAACTTTCAGCGCTGGTCCAAGAGCGCTGCTTCTACCATCTTGAAGCCCCGATTGAGCGCGTCACGGGTTTTGATACTCCCTATCCTCACAGCCTTGAATGGGCGTATTTCCCCGGTCCTGTCCGCATTGGCGAGGCAGTCGATCGGCTCTCGAAAGCTTAGATAATGGGCAAGTTCACATTCAACCTCCCCGATATCGGCGAAGGCATCGCCGAGGCTGAAATCGTCGCCTGGCACGTCAAGGTTGGTGATCGGATTGAGGAAGACGACAAAGTTGCCGATGTCATGACTGACAAGGCCACGGTCGAAATGGAAAGCCCGGTTTCGGGTGTGGTGGTTTCAATCGGCGGTGAAGAAGGCGATATGATCGCGATCGGATCGGCGCTGGTGGTGATCGAGGTTGAAGGCGAGGTTGAGGAGCGGCCGGGGGCAGCGGTGTCGGCTCAGCCTGCTCAAGCAGAAACTTCCAAGGCGGCCGATGGCGCCAAGGCTGAAGCGGCGGCTCCGCTTCCGCCGCCTGCTCCGGTTCCTGCGCGTGTGCCGGTTGCCGCGCCGGCGCACCAGACCAAAGTACTTGCCAGCCCGGCCGTGCGTGCGCGCGCATCCGAACTTGCGATCGATCTTGCGCACGTGAAGCCGGCCGAAGACGGCCGCATTCGCCATGCCGATCTTGATGCATTCCTATCCTACAACGCCGCGGGCGGCTTTCGCGCAGCTGGCACCAAGGGCGTGGACCAGACCGTCAAGGTGATGGGCCTGCGCCGCCGGATTGCAGAAAACATGGCCGCGGCCAAGCGGAACATTCCGCATTTTTCCTATGTCGAAGAGTGCGATGTGACTGCGCTGGAAGAAATGCGTGCGCAGCTAAATTCTGCGCGCGGCAGCCGTCCCAAGTTGACTATGTTGCCACTGCTGATCACCGCAATCTGCCGTGCCTTGCCGGATTACCCAATGCTCAACGCGCGCTATGATGATGAAGCGGGCTTGGTCCAGCGCTTTGGCTCGGTCCACCTGGGCATGGCAACCCAAACCGAAGGCGGGTTGATGGTGCCGGTGATCCGCGATGCACAGGACAAAAACCTGTGGCAGCTTGCGGCCGAAATTGTCCGCCTTGCCGAAGCCGCCCGCACCGGCAGCGCCAAAAGTGAGGAACTATCAGGTTCAACGTTGACCATTACTTCGCTGGGCCCGCTTGGCGGGGTGGCGACCACTCCGGTGATCAACCGCCCTGAAGTGGCGATCATTGGCCCCAACCGGATTGTCGAACGGCCGATGTTTGTTGGCGACGGGATGGGCGGTGAACGGATCGAGAAGCGCAAGCTGATGAACATTTCGATCAGCTGCGATCACCGCGTGGTTGATGGCTGGGATGCGGCAAGTTACATTCAGGCAGTCAAGCGGCTGATCGAAGTGCCGGTGCTGCTGTTGGCTGATTGAATTTGAAAAGGCGCAGGCATGGTGTCCGATCCGAAAGTAGATGCCTACATCGCCAAGGCCGCTCCGTTTGCCCAGCCAATCCTGATCAATTTGCGCGCCGCGATCCACGCTGCCGTGCCGGGGCTGGAAGAGGCGATCAAGTGGGGCATGCCGCACTTCCTATACAAGGGTAAGAACCTTGCCGGGATATCCGGTTTCAAGGCACACTGTGCTTTTGTGATCCACGGCGATGGGCGCCAGGGCGATGCGATGGGTCAATATGGCAAGATCGCCAGCCTAGCCGACATTCCAGGCAGCACCATTATCAAGGCCAGGCTTGGCGCGGCTGCGGCGCGGATTGATGAAGCAGGGACCGCGATCAAGCCCAAGGCTGCGCCGCGAACGGCCAAGCCGGAACTGGCGCTCAACCCCGAATTTGCAGCTGCGCTTGATGCCAGCCCTGCGGCGAAGGCCACATTCAAATCCTTCGCGCCATCGCACCGGCGGGAATACGCTGAATGGGTCAATGATGCCAAGCGCGATGAAACCCGTGCCAAGCGGATCGTTCAAGCAATCGAATGGTTGGCCGAAGGCAAGAAGCGCAACTGGAAGTATGAGAACTGCTGATCCTAGCGAACGATCGCGGAATAGGCGATTTCACCAGATCCGCGCGCGGCATCGCCAGCTGAAATCTGCCAGCGCAAATGCGTGACATCCTCTGGCGTGGCTAGCCGGGTTCCGGCCCGCATTTGATCAAGCTTTCCCCAATGCTTGCCGCCATCGATTGAGACTTGCTCTGATCCATCGGCGCTTCCCTGGAAATAGACCGCGCGCGGCACTGCATAGGTGACTGTAAACGAACCTGCCCCGCTTTTTCGCACCCAGCTGACCACATATACCACGCGGTCGCCGCGCCTGAATGTGGCGGCGGGTTGCAATAGCCGCCCTTTGCCTGGCTTGATCCGCTCAACGAACACGGCGCTATCAAGCGCGATCAGCGGTGCGGCCAAGGTTGTTGCCGGAACGGCCAACGCCAAAGCCAAGCTAAGGCCAGCTAACGAGCGACGAAGTTTCACGTAGCAATATCCCCTGCCAGTGCCGATGCGGCACGACGGGGATCTTGTCGCAACTCCGGGCAAAGGAATGGTTAATGCCGACGTAAGGCGAGTGAGGCTGGATGCGCAATCGCCCCGTAAACTTGCCAATGCAGATGGTTTGCAGAGGCTGTTGAAGAGCCTGACAAACTCCCCGATGAACCCTGTTGACAGCCCCGGCGCGCTGTCCTAGTGGCGCTGCTCCCAAGTGGCTGCGCGGGTGTAGCTCAGTTGGTTAGAGTGTCGGCCTGTCACGCCGAAGGTCGCGGGTTCGAGCCCCGTCACTCGCGCCACTTGGGAATTTTCCTACCATGCAGATGTGATATTCACGGCCTTGCCGCCCGCTGGCAGGCTGACGATCATGCCGTCCTTGCCTACCATAAGCTTGCCACCAAAGATTGATGGTGCCTTGCCCAGAAACATGGGTTCGATCAGCTTTGAGGGCAGCGGCGGGACAAGGTGGTAAAGCACCAATGTAGAGACTCCAGCTTCCCTGGCCGTACGCGCGGCGTCTTCGGGACTGGCGTGATAGTTCTGGATGTCCTGCATGATCTGCGCGTTGTTGGCCTGGCCGCGTTCACCCAGCTTGGCACCCAGTGCTGCGACCATCGCTTTATTGAGCGCTTCGTGGAACAACACATCAGAGCCGGTGGCAGCAGCCACCAATGCGGGCGCATAGACCGTATCGCCGCTGATCGCGATCGAGCGCCCCTTGTAATCGATGCGGTAGCCATAAGCCGGGCTGATCGGAGCATGGTTGACCCGGATTACCGTGATCCGGACTCCTTCCTTGTCGTAAACTACCTGGCTGTCAGTGCCGTCAGCCAGGGTGATGATCTGGGCCGTGCCGCCAAAGCCGCCGGGCTGGACCACTTTGGGACCATGGTGGGCAACGCGGTAAGAGCTATCGATTGCATAGGCCGCGTTGAAACCGGCCACGATCTTGTCAGTCCCCGGCGGGCCATAGATTGGCAGTGGAGCAGAGCGCCGGCCACCAACCCATGCTTGCAGCATGGCTTCACCCAGACCGTCGATATGATCGGAATGAAGGTGGGTCAGAAATTCGGCCTGCAGCTTGTTCATGGGAAAGCCCATCCGCATCAATTTGCGGATTGATCCAGAGCCTGAATCGAAGATGAAAGCCTGATTTCCCGCCAGCACCGCAATGCAGGGGCCAGCGCGATCAGCATCGGGCATGGGAGAGCCGCTGCCACAGACATAGGCGTGCAGGCCATCGCCCAGCTTGGCCGCTTGATCGATGCCGACATTGTTTTCCAGCGCGCTTTCAAATGCCCGCTTGCCAATCGCGCCGCGCCCGAAAATCAGCGCCAGTCCGATGAATATCGCCAGCAGCCCAGCGATGATTGCGCCTTTGCGTCTCATTCAATTCCCCTCCGGTAGGCCATCAGGGTATCGGTTCAATCCGGCGCGCGCCAGCGTCCCGTTTCCATCCAGATCAGAAATCGTTTCAGGGGCAGCAGCCAGACCACCCCCAGCACGATATAGACCGGGGTCTGCGCCAGCGCGGGCCAGTGCGCAATGTATGGGGCAAGAAAGTGCGCCACCAGCACGGCATAGGCCATCAGCACTGCAAGCAGTGCCAGTATGCCAAACGGGATCCGCAAGGTTGGTTCGGTTCTCATGACCACGGCCCATAGACCCGGGTTTGCGTTACGACCAGATCGAGCGGCTGATCGTGCGGCTCGATCGGGATCACCGCTTCCAGCTGACAATCCCAGGCCAACCCAATTGCCAATGTGGGGCGGTGTTCCATGAGCCAGCGATCATAAAACCCGGCACCATAGCCAATCCGCCCGCCGCTGGTGGTAAAACCAAGGAGCGGGCAAAACATCACATCGGGCACCAGCAGCGGCGCATCGGCACGCGGCTGCAGTGCCTGGTAGGGATCGCTAACCAGTTCATCATCGGCAAACGGATTTGACCATTCGCGAAACAGCATCGGTGCGCTGCGGGCGGCTAACCACGGCAGGGCGATGCGGTGGCCGCGCTCAGCAAACCAGCGGGCATAGTTGGACGCGGGAACTTCGCCGGCCATTTCATGGAATACCGAAACCACCGCGCCATCTGGCACCAGATCGGCAATCGCGGCTGGCGGACGACTGAACAGCAGCGCGCGCATGCTTTCGGGGATTGCGGCGACGAATTCAGTGCGGCGGCGTTTCAGATCGGCGCGCAACGTTTTCTTGTCGATCACGCAAAGTCCATTCCTGCTCCTCCCGATATCGGGAGGCGTGGGTGACGGGACCACCATGGGCCGTTGCCAGGAAATCCTCTGACGCGTTCACGTCAGGTGGGAACCGTGTGTGCCAGGCCAGAGCCCAACCAGGGACAGCCCCCAGGGATTTGCTTATAGCCTCAGGGATTTTCAAAGGCTCGCACCGGGCAGTACCCGTCATTGCCATAGATAAGCCTTTGCGGCCTATCCCTCAAGGGCAGAGGCGCATTTTTCCAGACGGTCAGCCAAAGCATCAAGTGCGGCGGCGCTGGGACCCGTGCTGAATTCAGTGCTTGGATGTGCAATGGCTGCACCGCCCTTGCTCTTCAGCTCATGGTTTTCATCGGCAAGCAGCAGCGCCGCAAACAGCAGCAGCCGCACTTCGTTGTGGCTGGATGCGCCTATTTCGCGGACTTTGCCTTCGATCGCTTCGCCCAGTTCGGCAACCCGTGCTTCCTCACCCGCGGCACAGGCCACCAGATAGCTTCGTCCGCCGATTGAAAGATTGACGTTGCTCATCCGCCGATCACCCTTGCGCGCCTTCGATCAGCTGGTCGAGCTGTTCGAGCGAATCCTGCACCGCAGTGCGCAAGCGATCATGTTTGGATTGAAGATTGGTCAGATCATCGGCCCCTGAAGCAGAGCGCGGCCGCGCTGCGGCAGCCTCAATCCGGGTGAGGGCCGCTTCGATCCGGGCAATCGCGGTGCTGCTGGGATCCCCATTCATGAGGCATGCTTAACGCGAAACAGTGCCAAGGCAAAGCGTTGCACCGCGCTTTTCCCACCGTTTGCTAGGGATCAGCGATAGTCCCCGCCTTGACGCAGGGGCATGGCTTGGCGAAGAGGCCCTCGCGCCGAATCGCTGCGTTTGTCGCGCCTGCCTGGAGCCATTGCATCATGATCCTCGATTCTGCCCGCCTCGCGCCCATGGCCAATGCCATTCGGGCGCTTTCGATGGATGCAGTCCAGGCGGCCAATTCGGGCCACCCCGGTATGCCGATGGGCATGGCCGATGTTGCGACTGTGCTGTTTTCCCAAGCGCTCAAATTTGATCCTGCGGCGCCCAAATGGCCTGATCGCGATCGCTTCGTACTATCGGCCGGGCATGGCTCGATGCTGATATATTCGTTGCTCCATCTAACCGGATATGAAGCACCGACGATGGCGGACATCCGCAATTTTCGCCAGCTTCACTCGGTTTGCGCCGGGCACCCGGAAAACACCGAGCTGGCCGGGATTGAATGCACCACCGGGCCGTTGGGGCAGGGCTTTGCGATGGCTGTGGGTATGGCCATGGCTGAGCGTCACCTCAATGCCACCTTTGGCGCAGGCCTGGTCGATCACAAGACCTGGGTGATTGCTGGCGATGGCTGCCTGATGGAAGGGATCAACCACGAAGCGGTCGGCCTGGCCGGGATGATGAAGCTGGGCGGGCTCAACGTGTTGTGGGATGATAACAACATCACCATTGACGGCGATACCAGCCTTTCTACCTGCGAAGATATCGCCGCGCGTTATTTGGCCAGCGGTTGGCACGTGACCCGCTGCGATGGCCACGATTTTGCAGATATCGCCCGGGCATTGGCCGAAGCCGCTGCCGATCCGCGGCCGTCGCTGGTTGCCTGCAAGACCGTGATTGGCAAAGGCGCACCTAACAAGCAGGGCGGCCACAGCGTTCACGGTGCCCCGCTGGGCGCCGATGAAATTGCCGCAGCCCGCGAATACCTGGGCTGGACCGCCGCTCCGTTTGAAGTGCCTGCCGAAATCCTGGCCGATTGGCGCAGCCTGGGCGCCAAGGGCGCTGCCGCTCGCGCCGTTTGGGAAGCCCGGCTTGCAGCCGATCCGCAAGGCAGCGAATTTTCCCGGCGAATGGCGGGTGAGCTTCCCGCAGACAAGAGTGCGGCGCGCGATTACCTTGCGTCACTGATTGAAAATCCGCCCAAGGTAGCCACCCGCAAGGCCAGCGAGATGGCGCTGGAGGCGCTTACTGCGGCGATTCCCGAACTGGTTGGCGGTTCGGCCGATCTGACCGGTTCCAATCTTACCAAAACCAAGGCAACCACGCCGTTCAGTGCCAGCGACTATGCGGGCCGTCATGTCCATTATGGAATTCGCGAATTCGGCATGGCCGCGGCGATGAACGGGATGGCATTGCACGGCGGTGTGATCCCTTATGGCGGCACCTTCCTGGTCTTTGCCGACTATTGCCGCAACGCGATCCGGATGTCGGCAATTCAAAAGGCGCGGGTGGTTTATGTGCTGACCCACGACAGCATCGGGCTTGGCGAAGATGGCCCGACCCATCAGCCGATCGAACATGTGATGAGCCTGCGGGCCATCCCGAATTTGCTGGTATTCCGTCCAGCCGATGCAATCGAAACTGCTGAGAGCTGGGCGTTGGCGCTGAAGCAAGCGGACCGGCCTTCGGCATTGGCACTTTCGCGCCAGAACCTGCCGCCCGTTCGGTTTGAGGCAGAGATGAAGACCGCCAAGGGCGGCTACCGGCTCAAAACGGCTGATGCAGCGCGGCAAGCGGTGCTGGTCGCCTCTGGTTCAGAAGTTGAAATTGCCCTGGCCTGTGCTGCGCAGCTTGAAGCAAGCGGGATCGGTGCCGATGTTGTCTCGATGCCGTGCTGCGAACTATTTGATGAACAGGACACAGCCTACCGGGCAGATCTGTTGCCGGCGGGCGTGCTCAAGGTTTCGATCGAAGCGGGGATTACGCTCGGCTGGCAAAAGTATGTCGGCGACGGCTTGACCATCGGCATCGACAGCTTCGGGGCTTCGGCACCAGCTGATAAGCTTTACGATTACTTCGGCCTTAGTGCTGACAAAATTGTCCCTCAAATCATGGCCCGGTTGGGCCAATAGGCAGGAGTTTTTGACCATGGCGATCAAGGTTGCGATCAACGGTTTCGGGCGCATCGGGCGCAATGTGGCGCGGGCGCTTTTGCAGCGCACCGATCATGATCTCGAACTGGTTTCGATCAACGATCTGGCTTCGGCTCAGGCTAATGCCATGCTGTTTCAGCGTGACAGCGTGCACGGCGCCTTTTCGGGCAGCGTATCGGCCGATGGCAATGATCTGGTGATCAATGGCAAGCGCATTCACGTTACGGCTGAACGTGATCCCGCCAACCTGCCGCACGGTGCAAACGGCGTGGACATCGTGCTGGAATGTACCGGCTTTTTTACCGACCGCGCATCTTGCGAAAAGCATCTGGCCGCCGGGGCCAAGCGCGTGCTGATTTCAGCGCCGGGCAAAGGGGTTGATCTGACGGTCGTTTATGGGGTCAACCATGACAAGCTCGAAGCCGGCCACACAATCGTGTCAAACGCATCGTGCACCACCAACTGCCTCGCGCCGTTCGCCAAGGTGCTCAACGATGCCATCGGGATTGAACGCGGGCTGATGACCACGGTCCATGCCTATACCAACGATCAGAAGATCCTTGACCAGATCCACGAGGATCCGCGCCGTGCCCGTGCCGCCGGGATGTCGATGATCCCCACCACTACCGGCGCAGCCCGCGCGGTGGGCGAAGTGTTGCCCGAATTGAAGGGCAAGCTGGATGGCAGCGCAATCCGGGTGCCGACCCCAAATGTCTCGGTTGTCGATCTTACGTTCCAGCCGGGCCGCGAAACGACCAAGGATGAAGTCAATGCGCTGCTTAAGGCGGCGGCAGATGGACCACTTAAGGGCATTCTGGGCTTCAGTGACGAACCGCTGGTTTCAATCGATTACAACGGCTGTGCCAACAGCAGCACCATCGATAGCCTGGAAACAGCTGTGATCGACGGCAAGCTGGTCCGTGTGCTTAGCTGGTACGATAACGAATGGGGCTTCTCCAACCGGATGATCGACACGGCCGGGGCAATGGGGAAGTTGATTTAGGCGAAACGCAACTTCAGACAACTTCGTCATGCTGAACTTGTTCCAGCATCCATCGTGACCGATGACTGAAGTGCAGTTGCGTCCCCATGCGGAGCGGCATAGCGGTTCAACAGGGCTTCGGTCTGAGACGGGTGACGGATTTGGATAGATGGGGGCCGGTCGGCGCTCAAAAGGATGCGACAATGACCAAGTTCAAGACCCTTGATGATCTGGGCGATCTGACCGGCAAAGTCGCGCTGGTCAGGGTTGATCTCAATCTGCCGATGCAAGATGCCCACGTTACCGACGATACCCGCGTGCGGGCGGCTGCGCCGACGATCCTAGAGCTGTCGGCAAAAGGCGCAAAGGTTTTGCTACTCGCGCATTTCGGTCGGCCCAAGGGTGAGCGGGTTTCGACCATGTCGGTTTCGATGACGCTCGATGCCGTCCAGGCGGTGCTGGGCAGGGAAGTGATGTTCGTGCCTGAGATTGCCGGACCAGTGGTCGCGCAGTCGATTGGCATTCTTCAACCGGGCGATATTGCCCTGCTGGAGAACACCCGGTTCTGGAAGGGTGAAGAAACGAACGATCCAAAACTGGCCAAGGCGATTGCGGCCAATGCCGATCTTTATGTGAACGATGCCTTCTCTGCCGCGCACCGGGCGCATGCCAGCACTGAAGGGTTGGCGCATCTTCTACCAGCCTATGCCGGACGATCGATGGAAGCCGAATTGAAGGCGCTGCAGGCCGCACTGGGCGATCCGCAGCGGCCAGTTGCCGCCGTGGTGGGCGGCGCCAAGGTTTCATCGAAGCTTGACGTGCTGACCCACCTGGTGACCAAGGTCGATCATCTTATCATCGGCGGGGGAATGGCCAATACGTTCCTGGCAGCGCGCGGGGTTAATGTCGGCAAGTCATTGTGCGAACATGAACTCGCCCCGACTTGTGACGCGATCCTTGATGCGGCCGACAAGGCCGGGTGCACCGTGCATCTCCCCTACGATGTTGTGGTGGCAAAGGAATTTGCTGCCAATCCGGCAAGCTTGCGGATCTGCAACGTCCATGAAGTTGCGGCTGACGAGATGATCCTTGATCTTGGCCCGCAAGCTGCCGAAGCACTGGCCGATGTTCTCAAAACGTGCCGGACACTGGTCTGGAATGGGCCGCTGGGCGCGTTTGAAACCCAGCCATTTGATGCCGCCACCGTTGCGCTCGCGAAGAACGCGGCAGCCTTGACCAAGGAAGGCGCGCTGGTTTCCGTTGCGGGTGGGGGCGATACAGTTGCGGCATTGGCCCATGCCGGCGCGGCACAGGATTTCAGCTATATTTCCACCGCTGGCGGCGCATTCCTGGAATGGATGGAAGGCAAGGAATTGCCGGGCGTTGTTGCGCTGGAGCGCGGCTGAGCCCAATCAAGGTTAGCGCACTTGCAGGCCAGAAACAGGGCCGCTAAAGGCGCGCCAACACATACGTATGCAGCACAAGGATCGATAGCCATGAACACCGCCGAGATGACCGCCAAGATGGCCGCCGGAAACGGCTTTATTGCTGCGTTGGATCAGTCTGGTGGATCGACTCCAAAGGCGCTTGCAGGCTATGGAATCGGTGAAGATGCGTGGAGCGACGAGGCCGGAATGTATGGCTTGATCCATGACATGCGCAGCCGGATCATCCGCTCTGCGGCGTTCACCGGCAGCAAGGTGATCGGTGCGATCCTGTTCGAACGGACCATGGATGGAACCGTTGATGGACTGCCGACCCCGGCTGCGCTGATCGCCAAAGGCGTTGTGCCGTTTATCAAGATCGACAAGGGTCTGGAAGACGAAGATCGCGGTGTGCAAATGATGAAGCCAATGCCTGAACTGGACGCGTTGTTGGCGCGATCAAAGGCGCTGGGCGTCTATGGCACCAAGGAGCGCTCGGTTATCAATTCGGCCAATGCATCGGGCATTGCCGATATTGTCGCGCAGCAGTTTGAAGTGGGACGCCAGGTGTTGAAAGGCGGCCTGATGCCGATGCTTGAGCCTGAAGTGAACATCAAGAGCGATACGCGCGGGGCCTGCGACGAGCTGTTGCTGGCCGAACTGCTGAAGAACCTTGAGGGCATGAACGAGCAGGTGATGCTTAAGCTGAGCCTGCCGGTTATCCCCGGCACGTTCGATCCGCTGGTCCGCCACCCCAAGGTGCTGCGCGTGGTGGCGCTTTCAGGCGGCTACAAGCGCCCCGAAGCCTGCGCAGAGCTGTCCAGAAACAAGGGCATCATCGCCAGCTTCAGCCGCGCGCTGCTGGAAGATCTGCGGTTCCAGATGAGTGACGCCGAATTTGACGCTGCGCTGGGTGAAGCGATCGACGCGATCTACACCGGGTCTACGGTCAAGGCCGGCTAAAGCCCGCCGCTGAATTTCAGGGCAAACCGGTAGTCACCTGGCGCGATTGTGCGCTGGGTGCTGCGCGGCGGCATTGTGCCCAGCAATTCCAGGGTGCCGTCTGCCACTGGCAGCGGCTGGTCACTGGCAAGTTCGCTCAGCCTGGTTCCACTGCCCAGCTGGATCCGTACGCGCAGCCTAACCCGTCCGGCCCAGGCACAGCGCGCTTCCATCGGGCAGCGGCTGTCTTCCAATACTTTCATCACGGTAACGACAGGGCCGCCAAGATTGGCCTTCTGACCAAGCCTGACTTCGCTTGATCCGTCCTCGTTGACCTTGGGCAAAGTTACGCAGGCTGAGGCGAGGGCGGCAGTTAATGCCAGCAAGGGAAGACGGCGGATCATTCGCTGGAAATAGCCCATTCTGCATGAACCTGCGCCGAACACTTGGCCTGCCCGGCTGAGCAGGCTAAAGCGCTGGAATGTCCAATTGCCAGCTTTACCTGATTTCCCCGCTCGATGTTTCCGGCCAGTTTCCAGAACGGCTTGCCCGCGCGCTTGATGCCGGGATGGGAGGGCCTGCCCAAATTGCGGCCTTTCAGTTCAGGGTCAAGGACGTGGACGAGCATGAGGCCGCGCGGCTGGCGCAGCCGCTTCAGGCGATCTGCGCGAGCCGTGAGGTGGCGTTCATCATCAACGATTCGATCAGCCTGGCCAAACGGCTTGGCGCCGACGGGGTTCATTTGGGGCAGGGCGACGGCGATGTGGCTGATGCCCGTGCAGAGCTGGGCCGCGATGCTCAGATCGGTGTAACCTGCCATGCCAGCCGCGATCTGGGGCTGGAAGCTGGTGAAGCCGGCGCTGATTACGTTGCATTTGGCGCATTTTTCCCAACGCAAACCAAAGTTACCGAACATCGGGCTGAGCTGGAGTTGCTAAATTGGTGGCAAAAACTGATGGAGGTGCCGTGTGTCGCCATCGGCGGGATTACGCCTGACAATTGTAGACCTTTGATCGAAGCGGGCGCAGATTTCCTGGCCGCAAGTCACGCCGTATGGGGCGGCGACGAAGTGGCGGCGATCAAGGCTTTTGCGCAGGTGCTGGGCAAGGGCTGATCTGGGTAAGCGGATCCTGCGCCTGCAAATCTGTTGACGCGCGGAATTTCATGGGGTTGGTTGGCAAGGTAGCGCCCGACAAGGCGCATCGAAGGGGTTGAAAATGGCAGAGAATGAACCGGCACCGCAGGTTGATGTAACCAAGGCGTGGGCAGCAACGCAGGATCAAAAAGGCAAGGCCAAGAAATTGCGGATCTATGCCGCGCTGGCCTGGTTGGTCGCGATTGGGACCGAAATCGGCGCCATCGTGATGCTGAAGCAGGGCAAGTTCCAGTCTGGCAACATGGCGCTGCTAATTGGGCTGATGGTGTTGATCGCCGCTTTCGCTATCGGCGGCAGCCTGATGTGGAAGACCGCAAACAAGCACGATCCCGCAAGCCGCGCCGATGGTTTCCGGTTCTTCATCCAGAATCAGCTGGGCGCGATCATCACGGTGATCGCCTTCCTGCCGCTGCTCGCGCTGATCTTCCTCGACAAGGATATGGATCCCAAGAACAAGAAGATCGCCGGCGGCGTGGGTGTGGCCCTTGCTTTGCTGGCGACTGTGATCGGGATTGATTTCAAGCCGCCATCGACCGAGCAATATACCGAAGACATGAACCAGTGCGCGGCGCAGATCAAATCTGGCCAGCCAACTACGGCCTGTTCCCCCGAAGTAGCCCAGCAGGCGCAGGATATCGCGCGCGATTCCGCTGCGGTGGCCGATGCGACCAAGTCTGAAGCCAATCCTGGCGGGATCGATACCGTTTATTGGATCGCGCCGAAGGACGGAAAGAAGAAGGCGGATTCCGCGCTGGTCTTCCACCTGTGTGAGAACGTCAGCGATCTGCGCGGCAAAACTGTCAACCAAGGTTCTGTGACCGAGGCCTATGGGCAAAACGCCACCCGCATCACCAAGGAAGTCAACAGCGAACAGAAGCAGTGCGGGTTTGGCGCGCCAGCGCCGGCCAAAGCGGCTGAGGCTCCTGCTACCTAAAAACCGGACAACTCAGCTTCAGGCCGTGCTGCTCAGCTGCGGCCATGTTGCCCGACCAACCGTTGTGAAATGCCGAGGGACCGACCATGCGTGAATTGACTCTGCGGGGAATCATCCTGGGCGCGCTGCTGACGGTGATTTTTACCGCTGCCAATGTTTATCTGGGGCTTAAGGTCGGGCTTACCTTCGCTACTTCGATCCCGGCTGCGGTGATCTCGATGGCGGTCCTGAAGATGTTTGCCGATACGACAATTCAGGAAAACAACATTGTCCAGACGGTCGCATCATCGGCTGGCACGCTGTCGGCAATCGTGTTTGTGCTGCCCGGTCTGGTGATGATCGGGTGGTGGCAGGGCTTTCCCTATTGGGAATCGGTTGCGGTGATTGTGATCGGCGGAATCTTGGGGGTGCTCTATTCGGTGCCGCTGCGCCGCGCTTTGGTTACCGGATCGGATTTGCCCTATCCCGAAGGCGTGGCTGCTGCCGAAGTGCTGAAAGTGGGCGCAGGCGTTGGCGGCGCGGAAGAGAATGCGCGCGGGCTGAAAGCCGTGATTTTCGGGACCGTAATTTCGGCAGTCTATTCGCTTTTGGCCAAGGCCAAGCTGGTGGTCGAGGGCTGGGAAACGGCATTCAAACTTGGCGGTGGCGGCAGTTTTCTGTCGCTCACCTTCTCGTTCTCGTTGCTGGGCGTGGGGCATCTTGTGGGCATCGCGGTGGGCGTTGCGATGCTGGTTGGCGTAATCCTTTCATACTTCATTATCCTGCCGCAGTTGACCGCCAGCGGCATGCCGGCTGGTGAAGAAATGATCGGCTTTTTGCGCGGCACCTTTCGCAGCGAAGTGCGCCTGATCGGCGCCGGGGCAATCGGAATTGCGGCGATCTATACGCTGCTTAAGGTAATCGGCCCGATCGTGCGCGGCATCACCAGCGCGCTCAAGGCGGACAAGGCCCGCAAGGCTGCCGGCAAGATGGATGCGCTGGAACTGACGGAGCGCGATATTCCAATCGGCATAGTTGGCGGATCAATTGTCTTGCTGATGGTGCCGGTGATGGTGCTGCTGGCAGATTTGGGCGCGGGCGGACCGATTGAAGGAATGCTGGGCCTCTCGCTGTTGGCCAGCACGATCTACATCCTGATTGCGGGTGTGGTGATCGCTTCGGTTACGGGTTACATGGCCGGGCTTATCGGGGCCTCGAACAGTCCGGTATCGGGCGTAGGCATCCTGGCGGTTCTGGGCATTTCCTTGCTGCTGGTGGCGCTGTTTGGGCGCGGGCTATCGCCAGACGATACCAAGGCGCTGGTTGCGTTCGCGCTGTTCGTCACCGCGATCATCTTTGGCATCGCCACGATTGCCAATGACAATCTGCAGGATTTGAAGACCGGGCAACTGGTTGGGGCAACGCCCTGGCGGCAGCAAGTGGCATTGGTGCTGGGGGTGATTTTCGGCGGGCTGGTGATCCCGCCAATCCTGACCATGCTAAATTCAACTTTCGGCTTTCAGGGCGCGCCGGGTGCTGGCGATAATGCACTGGGTGCCCCGCAAGCCGCGCTTATCAGCACGATTGCCAAGGGCGTGCTGGGCGGCGATCTTAACTGGAACCTGATCGGGATCGGCGCGCTGGTGGGCGTGGCCGCGATTATCGCGGACGAAGCGCTGAAGCGTGGCGGCAAGGGTTCGCTTCCCCCGCTGGCCGTGGGCATGGGCATGTATCTGCCCACCGATTCAACCGGTTTCGTGGTGATCGGCGCGGTGCTGGGCTGGCTCTATAATCGCTGGGCCGTGCGCCAGCAGGATCCGGCCTTTGCAGAGCGGATGGGCGTGCTGACAGCAACCGGACTGATCGTTGGTGATGGACTGTTCAACGTGTTGTATTCGGTGGTGGTCAGCGCGACTGATGATCCCGATGCGCTGGCGCTGCTGGGGGCCAATCCCTATGCCGTGCCGATGGGTGCGGTGTTGTTCGGCGGATTGACGGCCTGGGCCTATGCCCGGATGCGTGAAGGTGCTTCGCGGCCAGTCAGCAAATCCTGAAGCTAGCGCTTGTATAGCACCCTGCGCACACAGCGCATCGCGGTGTCTTGCCCGTCTGGACCAATCTGACGCATGAAATTGTTCGAAACGCGGTGGTACTTTGCGCCTTTCAGGGGGCCGCTGGTCAGTTGCAGCAGATCGCCAGTCAAAAGGTAAGTCCCGCGGCCTTCGGGCCTGGCATAGGTGTTGGCCGTGATAATATCGAAATCGGCATCGGGTGTCCGAAGCCCGGCTGCACCAGTTGCATCACCGGGCATTTCGCATTGGTAGGCCCCCGGGCGAAGCGATCCGATCTCTCCGCCGGGAACGGCCAGGGCAGGGGCGGCCAACACGGCGACAAAAAGGGCAGCAAGCGGTTTCATGTCTGCGGCTTTATCAGCAAGCCTGGTTGAGGGCCAGAGTCCTTGCCGTTCGCTGCTTGCTGGGCTAAGGGCGCGCTGCGTCCGGGCCGCGGGGTCCGGGTTCTTTCTCATCCTTGAAGAGGCAATCATGGCCAAAATCAGCGGCGTCGATATTCGTCCCGGCAACATCATCGAATACGAAAAGGGCATCTGGAAGGTCGCCAAGACCCAGCATACCCAGCCCGGAAAGGGCGGCGCGTTCATGCAGGTTGAGATGAAGAACCTGATTGATGGGCGCAAAACCAACGTCCGTTTTCGCAGCCAGGACACGGTTGAAAAAGTCCGCCTCGATACCAAGGATTTCCAATACCTTTACACCGATGGCGATGCTTTGGTGTTCATGGACAAGGACAATTACGAGCAGATCAACCTTCCCACCGACTTGCTTGGTGATGCCGCCGCGTTCCTGCAAGATGGCATGGAAGTGACGCTGGAACTGTGGGAAGAGCGCCCGATCAGCGTCGCCTTGCCCGAACAGATTGAAGCCACCATCGTAGAGGCTGACGCCGTGGTAAAGGGCCAGACTGCCAGCTCCAGCTTCAAGCCTGCCATCCTTGACAACGGCGTGCGCGTTATGGTTCCGCCGTTTATTGCTGCGGGCACCCGGATCATCGTCGATGTCTATGAACGTACCTATGTCGGCAAGGCGGACTGAGACAGATCATGGCCGTTATTTCCGGGATTATTCGCGTAATGGAAAAGGCTGCCCGCAAGGCGGGTGGCCGGCTGCGGCGCGATTTTGGTGAGATTGAGCATTTGCAGGTGTCCAAAAAGGGCCCGGCAGATTTTGTTTCAAAAGCTGATCAGCATGCTGAACGGACCATCTGGGACGAGCTGCGCGCAGCGCGTCCCGATTATGGCTTCCTGATGGAAGAAGGCGGCGAGATTGCGGGTGAGGAGGGCAAGCCCCGCTTTATCGTCGATCCGCTGGACGGGACCAGCAACTTCCTGCACGGAATTCCGCATTTCGCGATTTCGATCGCGGTGCAGGAACCCAAACTCGATGGGTCGGGTTGGGGCGAGGTGACCGCTGCGGTAGTCTATCAGCCTATCACCGATGAGACATATTGGGCTGAAAAAACCCGCGGTGCCTGGCTGCAAGACCGGCGTTTGCGGGTATCGGGGCGGCGGCATCTGGATGAAAGCCTGATCGCCACTGGCATTCCCTTTGCCGGGCGCGGCGATAGCGCCGAATGGACAAAGATTTACGCAGCATTGGCCCCGCAAGTTGCCGGTATCCGCCGCTTTGGCGCCGCTTCGCTCGATCTCGCTTGGGTTGCCGCAGGCCGTTATGAAGGTTTCTGGGAAAGCGATCTGGCGCCGTGGGATACAGCAGCTGGCTGCCTGCTGGTGCGCGAAGCCGGCGGTTTCGTGACGGATTGGCGCGGGATTTCGCAACCGGTTTGTGACAAGCAGGTGCTGGCCGGCAACGACGCCTTGCATTCGCGGCTTCACAAGTTATTGGCGAACACGCTTAAGGGAAATTGATTTCCTGATCGAGCATGCCCCTGTGGCGGAATGGTAGACGCGAACGACTCAAAATCGTTTGTTGAGAGACGTGCCCGTTCGAGTCGGGCCAGGGGCACCATTCTTCGAAGTTGCGATCAATTCGCAATGATCTTATCGTTTTCTCCGATTACCGCTCGCGGAATTTCCGCTTGGCCCTGCTGCGGCTATCGGCGCATTGATGGTGGATTAGATTTCACCCCGTCAATGGAGAGCGATCATGGGACTCAAGGGTTCGAAAACCGAAGATAATCTAAAGGCTGCATTCGCAGGCGAAAGCCAGGCCAATCGCCGATACCTTTATTTTGCGCAGAAAGCCGACATCGAAGGCCACAACGACGTTGCAGCAGTGTTCCGTTCGACCGCTGAAGGCGAAACTGGCCATGCCCACGGGCACCTCGAATACCTTGAGGAAACTGGCGATCCGGCAACTGGTCTGCCGATTGGCAACACCGAAGCGAACCTCAAGGCATCGATCGCTGGCGAAACCCACGAGTACACTGATATGTATCCGGGCATGGCCAAGACCGCGCGCGACGAGGGTTTTGATGAAATTGCTGACTGGTTCGAAACGCTGGCCAAGGCTGAAAAGAGCCATGCCGGCAAGTTCCAGAAGACGCTTGACGCTTTGCTTGCCGACGCTTGACAGGCCCCCGCCCCCTCACCCCGCCCGGTGAGGGGATCCGCGAAGCAATCCAGTGGCCTTGTAACGGCCCTGGGTTGCTTCGTTACCTTCTCTAACAATCCTGAAACTGGGGGCCCGCATGGAAGGCAGCCTTGGGGCGCCGACGCGCCATCCAATCCCGTGGCAAGATGAAGCCTGGTATGATGAGGCCGCGCTCGATGCAGAGCTACGGCGGGTCTACGATATCTGCCACGGCTGCCGTCGCTGCTTCAATCTGTGCGATAGCTTCCCGATCCTGTTCGATGCGGTTGACGAGGCGCCGAATGAGGAAGTGGATGATCTGACCCCGGTTCAGTTGGCCCAGGTCGTTGATGCCTGCACGCTGTGCGACATGTGCTTCATGACCAAATGCCCATATGTGCCGCCGCACAGCTTCGATCTTGATTTTCCGCACCTGATGCTGCGCGCCCGGGCGGTGAAGCATCGCAAGGGCGAAACCGGGTTCATGGACCAGCAGCTGGCCGAAATGGACCGCAATGGCCGGTTGGGAACGATTGCATCAGGTTTGGCCAATTGGGCAACCAGGGAAGGGAATGACTTGACCCGCCCCGTGATCGAGAAATTTACCGGAATCGATGCGCGGGCCCATTTGCCGCCATTCATGGACATATCGCTTAGCCGCCAGGCACCCGGTATCATCCCGCAGCCCAATCCCGATGGCCCCGCTTTTGGCAAGAAGGTGGCGATCTATGCCGGTTGCCATGATGAGTTCAACGATGGTGGTCCGGGCCGGGCATTGGTCAAAGTGCTGGCCCACAATGGGGTTCAGGTGCGGATTGAACATCCCGATTGCTGCGGCATGCCCAAATTTGAGAATGGCGATCTTCCCGCCGTGGCCGGTGCGGCCAAGCGAATCTCTGCCCATTTCAAACCACTGATTGAAGCCGGCTGGGATGTTGTTGCGCTGACCACCAGCTGCGCGCTGATGCTCAAGTTCGAATGGCCGCTGATTGATACGGCCAGCCAGGATGTAAAGCTGCTAAGTCAGCACACATTCGATGTCGCGGAATATGTCGTGGCGCTGGCCAAAGAAACCGGTCTGGCCCCGATTGAACCAATGCCGCAATCGATCGCGGTCCATTTCGCTTGCCACGCCCGTGCGCAGAACATGGGCGCAAAAGCGATGGAAATGTTGCGGCTAATCCCTGAAGCAAAACCTGCCTTGACCGAGCGGTGCTCTGGCCACGGCGGGAAATGGGGTATTTTCAAGGAAAACTTTGATCGCGCAATCAAGGTTGGGCGGCCGGCTGCACGCGGGCTGATGAGGGATCAACCAGATTTGGTGGTCAGCGAATGTCCGCTGGCCGGGCCGCATCTCAAACAGGTTATCGCCAGTGGCGGTGCTACCCCGCCAGAGCGGATCGGCCATCCGATCGAAGTTCTGGCCAAGGCATATGGATTGTAACTGAAATGCCTCGCGATAGCCGCACGATCGCCGCCGATGATATCCTGCCGCCAGATCAGTATGCGCTGATCCGCGCTGATAAAAAGTCAGAAGCAATTGCCCGCAAACGGCTTACGCGGCTGGCGGTTGGCCCAAATGCCACCGTGCTGTTCGAAAATTGGGACAGCATGTGGTTGCAGATCCAGGAAATGCTCAGGATCGAAAAGGGCGGGGCGGAGCAATTGGTCGATGAACTGGCGGCCTATAATCCGATGGTGCCAAACGGCGCGGAATTAACCTGCACGCTGTTGTTTGAAGTTGCTGACGAACAGCGTCGCGACGTCTTTCTGAGGACTATTGGCGGTGTCGAAGGGCACGTTGCGGTCCGCCTTGGTGGCCACCTCATCGAGGCAATCCCCGAAGGCGATACCGCCCGGACGCGAGAGAGCGATAACAAGGCGAGTGCCGTGCACTTCCTGCATTTCCCATTCCCGCCAGAAGCCATTGCGGCCTGGCAATCCGGCGAAGATAGCGCGATGCTGGTGATCGACCACCCGAACTATGGACACGCGGCGCTGATCGGGGACGAGATGCGGGCCTTCCTGGGCCGTGATTGCTTCTAGCCATCAATCGTTGCCTTCGCTCACGCCTGTGCGCTGGCGGGATGTTTCCTTGATCTGGCTGGATTGCTCGGCGCTGACCACTCCAGTTTGAAGCTTTGTTTTCGCTTTGGGCTTTGCGCCGGGGGCTAGTTCGGCAGGAACACCCTTAACCGTCACAGTGGTGCCAGGCTTTGGGTTTGCGCCGGGATAGATCGGTATATGCCCGGTTATCTCTGGCCGTTGGCGGGTTGATTGCGGTGCGACACTGGCGCCGGCAGCGCCCCCGCCACCGGAATCGCCGGCCCCGCTTGCTCCGGCAGCTTCGCCAAACCCGCCACTATCCGGAGCCTTCCGGACGGCAATACTGGTCACGATTTGCTTTGTGCCAAGTTTTTCCCGCTCGGCCGCAATCATCCGGTTTTTGGCCTCGATGGCATCAACTTGTGCTTGAGCTCCCCAGTCCTGGCCGCTTGCGAACAGCGCCAGCAGGCAAGTGACGGTCACAGCAATCACCGCAAAGTGCTTGAGCTGCCGTGGTGAAAGCGATTGGGTTGTTTTGGCTCTGCGCATGGCCGTGGTCATAGCGCGCGAAGGTTAACTGCGCCGTTTGGGTTTATGGTTACAGGAAAGTTGACGGCCGCCGGGGTGAAAGGGGCACCCCGACGGCCGTCGTTTCTCCTCCCCAGGAGAGCTTTGCGGCGTTTCTAAGCCGCGAACTGGTTCATCGTGTTGTGGGCGCCGCCGGCTTTAAGGGCGGCCTCACCGGCGAAATATTCCTTGTGATCGTCGCCGATATCGCTGCCCGACATGTTCTGGTGCTTGACGCAGGCAATGCCCTGGCGAATTTCCTGCCGCTGGACGTTCTTGACGTAG
Organism: Novosphingobium sp.; assembly: GCF_040079535.1. Classification (GTDB taxonomy): domain Bacteria; phylum Pseudomonadota; class Alphaproteobacteria; order Sphingomonadales; family Sphingomonadaceae; genus Novosphingobium. The sequence goes on from NZ_JBEBKB010000010.1 coordinate 23,050, forward strand.
CCCAGCATGCCGGCATCGCCGAAGTATTCCTTGGCCAGATTATCGGTGCTGAGTGCTGCCGTGTGATAGGTCGGCAGGGTAATCAGGTGATGGAAAATACCGGCCTGCGCCGCTGAATCGCGCTGAAATGTGCGGATCCGTTCATCGGCCTCGGCGGCCAGATCGGTGGTGTCATAGTCAACACTCATCAGCCTGGCGCGATCATAGGCCGAGACATCCTTGCCGGCATCGTTCCAGATATCAAACACCTGCTGGCGGAAATTCAGAGTCCAGTTGAAGCTGGGTGAATTGTTGTAAACCAGCTTGGCGTTGGGGATCACTTCGCGGATTCGGCTGACCATGCCGCCGATCTGGCCGATATGTGGCTTTTCCGTTTCGATCCACAGCAAGTCTGCGCCGTTCTGCAGTGAATTGATGCAATCCAGCACACAGCGATCCTCGCCGGTGCCCGAACGGAACTGGTAAAGGTTGCTGGGAAGCCGTTTGGGCTTCATCAGCTTGCCATCGCGGCTGATCAGCACATCGCCGTGCCCAACCGTGGTCACGTCTTCGCAATCGAGGAAGCTGTTGTATTGATCGCCGATATCGCCTGCTTCGCGGGTAAAGGCGATCTGCTTGGTTAAGCCGGCGCCCAGCGAATCTGTGCGGGCGACTATGATGCCGTCTTCAACGCCCATTTCCATGAAGGCGTAACGAATGGCGCGAATTTTGGCGAGAAAGTCTTCGTGTGGCACGGTTACCTTGCCGTCCTGGTGCCCACACTGCTTTTCGTCGGAGACCTGGTTTTCGATCTGCAGCGCACAGGCACCCGCTTCGATCATTTTCTTGGCAAGAAGGTAGGTAGCCTCTGCATTGCCGAAACCGGCATCGATATCGGCGATGATCGGCACCACATGGGTTTCAAAGCCATCGATCTTGGCCTGAGCTGCCTTGGCCTTGACCTCGTCGCCCGCGGTCTTGGCGTCGTCAAGTTCGCGGAACAGGCCGCCAAGCTCACGGGCATCGGCCTGGCGCAGGAATGTATACAGCTCTTCGATCAATGCTGGAACGCTGGTCTTTTCATGCATCGACTGATCGGGCAAGGGCCCAAATTCGCTGCGCAGCGCGGCAATCATCCAGCCCGAAAGGTAGAGGTAGCGGCCCTTTGTCGTGCCGAAATGCTTCTTGATCGAGATCAGCTTCTGCTGCCCGATGAAGCCGTGCCAGCAGCCAAGTGATTGGGTGTAATTGGCCGGATCGGCATCATAGGCGGCCATATCAGCGCGCATGATCCCGGCCGTGTACTTGGCGATGTCCAGCCCGGTTTTAAACCGGTTTTGCAGACGCATCCGGGCAACGCTTTCCGCATTGATGCCGTCCCATGCTGGCTGCGCACCGATAATGGACTGAGCTGCGGCGATTTCGTTCGAATAGGTCACGGGTAGGTCTCCTGGGGAGTTGTTGCGTTGCTGATAGCCAAGAGTTGCGATGGTTTGGTAACAAAAGTGACAAAAATCTTGTGACTTTGCGACACTAAGCCAATACTTGTTTGCAAAGTTGTAAATAAAATTACATGAGTATCAGGCTATGACCGATAATTCGATCCTTGCCGGCCCTTCAATCCGGCGTTTGCGCCGCCGTGAAGGTCTGACCCAGGCTGCCATGGCCGCGCGACTGGACGTATCACCCAGCTATCTCAACCTGATCGAACGCAATCAGCGGCCACTATCCGCGCGATTGCTGGTGCAACTTGCCGAACGGTTTGATTTTGACCCACGCAGCCTGCGCCAGGACGAGGCTGTTGGCGGGATCGATGGTCTGCGCCGCCGCCTGGCAGACGAACGGTTTGCCGATCTGACGATCGATCGCGACGAGGTTGCCGAATGGCTGGCGGCTGCGCCGCAGGCTGCATTGGCCTTCGCCCGGCTTTACGATGCCGGCGGGGGCAAGGCCGATGCTGTGGTCAGCGATCCTATGGACCTTGCCCGCCGCGAGATCGAACGCTGGCGCAATCATTTTGCAGACCTTGATAGTGATGCCGAGGCTTTGGCTGATGAACTGCGCTTGTCGAACCCCGATATCGGCGCTGCGCTGACCGAGCGGCTGCGCCAGAAACACCAGATTGCGGTCCGGATCTTGCCGGTTGATGTAATGCCTGATGCGCTGCGGCGGCTTGATCTTCATGCGCGTCAACTACAGCTTTCGGAACAGCTCGATCAATCGTCGCGCAATTTCCAGATCGCGGTGCAGCTCGCCCTGCTTGAACAGCGCGAAGCAATAGCGGCGCTTGCTGATGGAGCGGGCTTTGCCGATCGGGCGGCATGGCGGCTGTTTCGCCGGCACATGGCGGCCTATTTTGCGGCCGCGCTAATCATGCCTTATGGCCGCTTCATCAGGGCTTGCGAAGGCACAGGCTATGATTTGCCGCTGCTGCAGCGGCGATTCAACGTTGGTTTTGAACAGCTTGCCCACAGGCTGACCACCCTGCAACGGGTCGGTCAGCGCGGATTGCCGTTCTTCATGGCGCGGGTTGATCGCGCAGGACAATTTTCGAAACGCTATGCCGGGGCCAGTGGCACGACCTTGCTGGAAAGCAGCGGCAGTTGCCCCTTGTGGAACATCCACCGCGCGTTTGAGCAAACCGGCCGGATTGTTGTTCAGAATGTGGCTTTTGTCGATCCTGCCGGCCAGCGATCGTCGTGGTTTTCCTTGGCCCGCACAGTGGAGGGAAACGGTGCGCTTGGCAGCGATCCTGCCCGGTTTGTGGTGGTGCTGGGAATTGAAGCCGGAATGGCCGGGCAATTGGCGCTGGCCCGGGGAATGGCGCTGGATCCAACCAGCGCAGAAACGATCGGGGCGGGGTGCGGCTTGTGCCACCGCAGTGATTGCCAGCAACGCTCGCTTGCGCCGCGCGGCGCAGTGCTGGAATTCGATGAGCGCAGCCTTGGCCTGACACCGTTTGTGTTTGCCCGCTAGGTTTCTGTTTTCGATCGATTTAACCAAATTCTGTAAAATTTACCGACATTTCACCTCTCGCGCCTAGGCAGGCACGGCAATGCTTTGAAGAAGGGCGCCGTGCCGAGACCATGATCCGTCTGTTCAAACACTATATTCCGCATGCAGTCGTGCTGCTCGGACTGATCGATATGGCGCTGCTGTTGACGGTCGGCGATCTTGGCTGGCGGTTGCGGGCCGCACAGATTGCGATGGATCCGGGGCCGGTGGCAGATCGCGCCTGGCAGCTTTCTGGCTATTGCCTGGTCATCCTGGCCGCGATGATTGCAGTTGGGGTTTATGGTGCGGATGCGCTGCGTTCGATGCGGTTTGCCACGGCACGGATCCTTGTTGCGATTTCGCTTGGCATCATTGCCCTGACATTCCTTGATTTCTTGCTAGGCGGCGGAAACTTCTGGCGCTCAACCCTGGCCTACGCGATGGTTGGATCGGTTGTAGCACTGGTAATGAACCGCCTGGTTATCGGCGGAATTCTTGGCGTCTCTGCTTTTCGCCGCCGGGTTCTGGTGCTGGGTGCGGGCCACCGGGCCGATCGGCTGCGACAGCTTTCTGATCGCCCGGAAAGCGGCTTCGTGGTTGTCGGCTATGTGCTGATGACCGATAGCAAACCGGTTATCGAAGAGGCGATCGCGCGTTCGGCGATCAGCAATCTGACCCGTTATGTCGAAAACCTTGGTGCCAGCGAAGTTGTGCTGGCGCTGGAAGAACGCCGCAATGCGTTGCCGCTGGCCGATCTGCTCAGGATCAAGACCACAGGGGTCCACGTCAACGATTTTTCGAGCTTTATCGAACGCGAAACCGGCCGGGTTGATCTTGATTCGGTCAATCCCAGCTGGCTGATTTTTTCGGATGGTTTTTCATCCGGCCGGGCGATTTCCAGTGCGGCCAAGCGGGTGTTTGATATTGCCGCAAGTTCATTGCTGCTGTTTCTGACCCTTCCGATCATCGCGCTGTTTGCGCTGCTGGTGAAGATCGACAGCAAAGGGCCAGCCTTTTTCCGCCAGACCCGGGTGGGGCTATTTGGCCAGCCGTTTGACGTGATCAAACTGCGTTCGATGCGGACCGACGCCGAAGCCAATGGTGCACAGTGGGCAACCAAGAATGATCCGCGGGTTACCAGGCTTGGCCGGTTCATTCGCAAGACCCGGATCGATGAACTGCCGCAAACCTGGGGTGTTCTCAAAGGCGAGATGAGCTTTGTCGGTCCGCGCCCAGAGCGTCCAGAATTTGTCGCGGATCTGGAAGAACAGCTACCGTTTTATGCTGAACGTCACATGGTCAAACCCGGGATCACCGGTTGGGCGCAAATCAACTATCCGTATGGCGCATCAATCGAGGATTCACGGCACAAGCTGGAATATGATTTGTACTACGCCAAAAACTACACTCCGTTCCTTGATCTGTTGATCCTGTTGCAGACCCTGCGGGTGGTGCTGTGGCACGAAGGCGCGCGCTGAGATGGACGGCATTCTGCCAGATTGGGAATTGATCAACGCGCTGTTGTGGGGTGCGGCCGCTGTGGCCTGTTTTGCGGCAACGGTTTGGCTGCAAGGTTGCAAACAAAGATTTGGAATCGCTCGTCATTCACTGGTCGCAGCGCTTGGTTTAACCAGCATCTGGGCCGCATCGGGATCAATCACCGGGCCCGAAAGCAATTTGACTTACGGTATAGAGATTGCGCGCGATCTGGGATGGATACTGGTCTTGTCGCGATTGTTTGCGATCGATGGCCGCCTTGCGGTGATCCGCCCGGTCCGGCCGCTATTGGGTGCGCTGGCCTTTGTTGAAGTTTTGCAAGCGGGCGTGCTTGGCTTGCTGCTGGCTTATGCTGGCGGACAACTGGCACTGCCGGTGGGCTTCCAGACGCTGACCATGCTGCACTTGCTGGGCGTAATCGGGGGCCTGGTGCTGCTGCACAACCTTTATGGCGGGGCATCTGGTGAGACGCGGCAGATCGTACGATGGCCGGCCGCGGCGCTGGCGCTGCTGTGGGGGCTTGATCTCAATTACTATGCAATCGCCTATTTGACGGGCGATTATCCGATCCTGCTAGAGGTAGTGCGCGGTGGTTTGGCGATCCCGATTGCGCTGATGTTGTCTTTCGGAGTGACCGGCACAGGGGAAAGTCCCAAGCTGCGCCCATCACGCGCTGTTGCCTTCCAGACGATGTCGTTGATCCTGATCGGCGGCTATCTTGTGACGATGGTGGCGGTTGCCAAGTGGCTTTCGTTCGCCGGAAGTGACTATTCGCGGCTGTTGCAATTCATCTTCCTGGTACTGGCTGCAACGCTGGCGGCTGTGCTGCTGCTGTCCGAGCGACTGCGCGGTTGGCTTCGGGTCACTCTGGCCAAGCATCTGTTTCAGCACCGTTATGACTACCGCACCGAGTGGCTGCGCTTTACCCGTACGATCGGCCAGAGCGGGCAGGGCCAATCGAGCCTCGAAGAGCGCGTGATCCGCGCCTTGGCCGATATCGTGGAAAGTCCTGCGGGCTTGCTGTTGACCCAGGCCGAAGGCGGGCATCTGGCGCTGGCAGGGCGCTGGCAATGGCTAACCGCAGAGGTGCCGGGCGAAGCTCTCAATCAATCGGCCTTGCGGGTGTTGGAAAGTGCGAACTATGTTGCAGATCTTGATGCGGTGCGTGCCGGAAAAAGCGACAAGCGCTGCGATTTGACGCTGCCAGCCTGGCTGATCGAGGAAACGCGGGCCTGGGCGGTTGTGCCGTTGCTGCACTATGAGCGGATGATCGGAGCCGTAGTTCTTGCGCGGCCGGCGCAGGCTCGGTTGCTCGATTGGGAGGATTTCGATCTTTTGCGGGTCGCCGGGCAGCAGCTTGCCAGCTATCTGGCCGAACATGCCGGGCAAGCCGCCCTGGCCGAGGCAAGCCGGTTTGACGATTTCCATCGCCGGATCGCCTTTGTGATGCATGATATCAAAAACCTGGCCAGCCAAATGAGCCTGCTGGCCCGCAATGCTGAAAGCCATGCGGAAAACCCTGATTTTCAAGCGGATATGCTGGTCACGCTGCGCAATTCGGCGGACAAGCTCAAGGCCTTGCTGGCGCGGCTTTCGCGATATGGTGCAGCCACGGTCGATCCAGTCGGCCCGGTTGCGGCCGATGCGGTTGCGCGCGGGGCGGTGGCTCAGGTCGATCAGCACCATCCAGTAACCTTGGTGGAGGCGGAAGCGGTCGAGGTGAGTGCGACCCGCAGTTCGCTGGAGCAGGTGCTGCTGCATCTGATCCAGAATGCGATCGATGCCAGCCCTGCCGGTTCTGCGGTTTTTGTGCGGGTTGGCAAAAGCGGAATGCATGGTGAGATCGAGGTGCTTGATTCCGGCTCCGGCATGAGCGCTGAATTCGTCCGGACCCGCCTGTTCAAGCCGTTTGATTCCACCAAAACCGGCGGTTTCGGGATCGGTGCCTATGAAGCGCGCGAGCTGGTGCGGGCGATGGGTGGGCGGCTTGAAGTGGAAAGTCAGGAAGGCTTTGGCACCCGCTTCACCATCCGTTTGCCGCTAAGCGATACCGCAGACGCAATCCAGACACTGTCCAGACAGGACCCAGATCAAACGAGAGTCGCCTGATATGTCTGATCCAAAACCCAAGCTGCTGATCGTGGAAGACGATCCTGGATTGCAGGCCCAGCTCAAATGGGCATGGCCTGATTTCGAGGTCATCCAGGCCACCGATCAGGCCGAGGCGATTGCTGCACTGCGCAGCGAGGAACCCGATGTGGTCACGCTTGATCTTGGCTTGCCGCCCGATCCGGATGGGACCACGGTTGGATTCGCCGTGCTCGATGAAATCATGGCGCTGAAGCCTGATACGAAAGTGATCGTCGCTTCGGGGCATGGTGCCCGCGAAAGCGCGCTCAATGCGATCGCCAAGGGCGCTTACGATTTCTACCAGAAGCCGGTTGATATCGAAGCACTGGGCCTGATCGTGCGGCGGGCCTTGCAGCTTCGGCAGATCGAAGCCGAAAACCAGCAGCTTGCCGCGCGTGGGACCGAAGACAATCGGGTGTTGGGGCGGATGATAACCGCCGCACCCGAAATGTTGAAAGTTGCGCGCACGATCGAACGGGTTTCCAACACCGGGGTTTCGGTGATGTTGCTGGGAGCAAGCGGGACCGGCAAGGAATTGTTGGCGCGCGGACTGCACGATGCGAGCGACCGCAGCAGCGGGGCGTTTGTTGCGATCAATTGCGCGGCGATTCCAGAGAACCTTCTGGAAAGTGAGCTGTTTGGGCATGAAAAGGGCGCTTTTACCGGGGCAGTAAAGACCACCGAAGGCAAGATCGAACAAGCCGGCGGCGGCACCCTGTTTCTTGACGAGGTGGGCGATATCCCATTGCCACTTCAGGTCAAATTGCTGCGCTTCCTGCAAGAACGGGTGATCGAGCGGATCGGTTCGCGCAGCGCAATTGCGGTTGATACCCGGATTGTCTGCGCCACCCACCAAAACCTTGAGGCGATGATCGCCGAAGGCCGGTTCCGCGAAGACCTGTTCTATCGACTGGCCGAAATCGTCGTGAAAATCCCCAGCCTGGCCGAACGGCCGGGTGATCCGGCACTGCTGGCGAAGGCCTTTCTTGCGCGCTTTGCCAAGGAAATGAACCCCGCAGTCAAAGGCTTCAGCCCAGATGCGCTAAGCGCGATTGATGCGTGGAAGTGGCCGGGGAATGTGCGCGAACTGGAAAACCGCGTGAAGCGCGCGGTGATCATGACCGATGCCAAACTGGTTAGCGCGGCCGATCTTGATCTGGCCGGTGACGAAGCCGAAGATGCCAATGTCCTCAACCTCAAGAGTTCGCGCGAAGCGGCCGATCGCAAAGTCATCCGCCATGCTTTGGCGCGCAGCGAGGGCAACATTTCCAACACTGCCAAGCTGCTGGGCATCAGCCGGCCAACGCTCTACGATTTGCTCAAGCAATATGATCTCCAGGCCTGAACCATGAAGACCCCGCGCCGCACCGCCGTTCTGGCTGCTTTGGCATTGCTGGCGTTGGCAGCGCCATCATTGGCTGTGCCCGAAGCTGCCAGGCAGCATGTTGATACGGCGGCGCGCGCGCTTAATCGCGGGGACGGCCTGGCCGCCGAAATCGAACTTAAGGCGGCGCTGAAAAATGGCGCCAGCAAAAGCGATGTGGCCGCCGCGATGGGCGAAGCACTGTTGTTGCGGGGCAACCGGATCGCCGCGCGAGAATGGTTGGCGCCGGGCCAGTTTGCCAAAGGCAGTCAGGCGAAAGGTTGGATGCTGCTGGGCCAGCTTGAACGGCTGGATGGCAGATTGCCGGCATCGGGCGCGGCGTTTGACAAGGCACTGGCCTTCAGCCCCAAGGATCCATTGCTGTGGGTTGAAATCGGCCGGTTGCGCTATGTTGGCGGTGAGCAGCTTCAGGCCCACGATGCAGCCGATAAGGCGCTGTCATTAGATCCGGCCAATGTCCGCGCGCTTGAACTTAAGGCGCAGTTGATCAGCGAAACCCAGGGCTACGGTGAAGCTGCGGCCTATTACGAACAGGCACTGGATGCCGCGCCGGGTGATATCGGCCTGCTGATCGGTTATGCCGCTGCCCTGGGCGAAGCCGGGCGCGACCGTGAGATGTTGAGCGTAGCGCGCCGGATCCTGGGCCAAGCTGGCGGAGAGCCCCGCGCCTGGTATTTTCAAGCCGTGCTGGCGGCCCGTGCCGGCAACAATCAACTGGCGCGGGCCATGCTGAACCGCGTGGGTGATCGGATGGATCATGTGCCGGCTGTCTTGCTGCTGCGCGGATCGATGGAGCTTGAGGCCGGCAATGCCAATCTGGCCGCGCAACTGCTGGGCCGGGTGGTTGAACGCCAATCGGCCAATCCGCGGGCCCAACAATTGTTTGCCCGCGCACTTTACGAATCGGGCGATTACAAGGCGCTGCTGACCCGGTTTTCAGCGCTGGCCGCACGGCCCGATGCATCAGTCTATTTGCTGACGATCATGGCCCGCGCCTATGAGGAAGTGGGTGATCGGTTGGCGGCCGGGCAACTGCTGGACCGTGCGGCGGCCGTTGCGCCTGCTGCGACCTTGGCGGTGTTTGAGCCGGGTGGGCCGGGCACCTATGCCGGGGCATGGCTGGCCAACCAGAGCGCCCTTGGGGCCGCGGTTCCCTATGTTCGCAGCCTGATTGCAGCAGGCGATCAGGCCGGCGCGATCCGGGTGGCCAGTCGCTTTCTTGAACTTCACCCAGGTTCAGGCGCCGCTTTTGATCTGGCAGGGGATGCCCAGCTGGCGGGTGGTAACGCCGCAGCTGCCCTGCCGCTTTATCAGGCCGCGGCAAAGGTGCGCTTTCCCGATACGATGCTGGTGCGGATTGGGGAAAGTGCGGATCGGATCGGGCAGGGCGGCGTGATGCCCGGTTTGGTGGCGCAATATCTGGAACGCTTTCCAGGCAGCCGTTTGGCGCTGCGGATGGCGGCGACCATGGCAGCGGCCAGCGGAGACTGGAAATCAGCCCGCAACCTGCTTGAAAACCTGCGGCTGCTGGGCGGCAATGGCGATGTGCGGCTGCTGGCCGATCTCAGCTATGCGCAGCTGCGCAGCGGTGATCCCAAAGCCGCGCTGGAAAGCGCCTCGCGCGCCTGGCTGCTTCAGCCATCCAGCGCCGTTGCGGCACAGGCCCGGGGTATGGCACTGGTTGAACTGGGGCAGGATTTCCCGATTGCCCGGCAATTGCTGGAACAGGCCCGGCGCAGCGGCGGCGACAATGCCTTGCTGAAGGCGGCGCGCGCGAAGCTCAAGTAACCTCTCGACAAGCGCACCGGCCTTGCCCAAAGCAATTTCATCGCGCGATTAAATTCGGGAGTTTGAGGATGGCCGGGGTTCTTCAGGGTGTAACCGTTATCGAATTGGCCGGGATTGGGCCGGGGCCTTTTTGCGGCATGATGCTGGCCGATCATGGCGCGCAGGTAATCCGGGTAGAACGCCCTGGCACCAGCGGCCGGTTTGGGGATAACGGCAACCGCGATATCCTTAATCGCAACCGCTCCCGGATCGAGCTTGACCTTAAGGATCCCGCTGCAATCGCGCAGTTGAAGGATCTGGTCAAAAGCGCCGATGCCTTGATCGAAGGCTATCGTCCCGGCGTGATCGAGCGGATGGGGATTGGCCCCGATGTGCTGCTGGCGATCAATCCCAAGCTGGTGATCGGCCGGATGACGGGGTGGGGGCAACAGGGCCCGATGGCCCCGCTGGCCGGCCACGATATCAATTATATCGCGCTTTCGGGCGCACTCCACAGCTATGGCCGCAAGGGCGAGAAGCCCAGCTTCCCGGTAAATGCCGTGGGCGATTTTGGCGGCGGGGGCATGATGCTGGCATTCGGCGTGGTTGCCGGGGTGCTGCATGCGCGTTCGGGCGGGCCGGGCCAGGTTGTTGACTGCGCGATGGTCGATGGCGCGGCGATCCTTTCGGCGATGACCTATACCTTCCTTGGCAACGGCCAGTGGCGTGATGAACGCGGGGTCAACCTGCTTGATAGCGGAACCCACTTTTACGACACCTACGAAACCAGCGACGGCAAATACATTTCGCTCGGCTCGATCGAGCCGCAGTTCTATGCGCTGCTGCTTGAGAAGACCGGGCTGACCGGCGATCCTGATTTTGCCCAGCAAATGAACCCGCTGAAGTGGGACGAGCTGAAAGACCGGATGACCGCACTGATCCTGACCAAGACCCGCGCTGAATGGTGCAGCATCATGGACGGGACCGACATCTGCTTTGCTCCGGTGCTGAGCCTGAAGGAAGCGCCGCAGCATCCGCACAATCTGGCGCGAGGCACCTTTGTGGAAGATGGCGGGATGGTTCAGCCTGCACCCGCGCCGCGCTATTCAGTGACGCCCGCACCGCCGGTGAAGCTGGCGGGGCATTAGAGCAGCGTTTGGGAAATCCGCATCACCTCCCCCCAACCCCGCCATTCCCGCGCTTTCAAACTCTTGTCTTTTCCGCGCTTTCAATCTCTCGTCATTCCCGCGAAGGCGGGAACCCAGTGCTGGCCAACTCTGGGTCCCCGCCTTCGCGGGAATGACGAAGGGGAAAAAGAGTGAGTGTGCTGAAACGCATCGATCCGATGGTGCGGCTGCTGTGCGGCGCGATCGTTGTGGCGCTGGTGCTGCCGGTCGGCGGGGCGATGCGCGATGGCGCGCAATTTGTATCGAATGCTGCCGTGTTCCTGTTGTTTTTCCTCAATGGGGTGCGCTTGCCCCGGCATGACGTTATGGCCGGGATCACCAACCACCGGCTGCTGTGGCCGCTGACGCTGTGGTGTTTTGGCGCGATGGCGCTGGCCGGGTGGGCGCTGACGCTGGCCGGGCAGGGCGCCATGCCGCCGCTGCTGGCGCTGGGGTTCCTGTATCTGGGCTGCCTGCCATCAACGGTGCAATCGGCCACTGCCTATAGTTCATTGGCGGGGGGCAACGTAGCCAGTTCGGTTGTGGCAGCGGCCCTGCTCAATCTGCTGGGCGTGTTCATCACCGCGCCGCTGTTTTCGCTGTTGGCAGGATCCGCTGGCGGCGGATTGCATGCCGATGGCCTGATCAAGGTGGCCGGCATCCTGCTGCTGCCGTTCATTCTGGGTCAGATCGCGCAAGGCTGGCTGGGCGGATGGGTAAGGGATCACCGGCCAATCGTTACCTGGATGGATCGCGGATCAATCGCAATTGCCGTTTACGTGGCATTCTCTGGCGCGGTGCAGCAACAGTTTTGGTTGCGGATCGATATGACGGGCTGGCTGTGGCTGCTGGCCGGGACTGGCGTGATGCTGGTGTTTGGCCATCTGGGCGCGTGGCTGCTGGGCGGGGTGCTGCGGCTTGATCGCGGCAACCGGATTTCGATGCTGTTTGCCGGTGCGCAAAAAAGCATCGCGATGGGCGCGCCGCTGGCCGCGGTGCTGTTTGCGGCCGATGTGGCGGGGGTGATCCTGCTGCCGATCCTGCTCTATCACCTGATCCAGCTGGTGCTGGCCGCGCCAATCGCGGCCCGCCTCAATCGGATCTGACCGCGCTGTTCAGCTCCTCATCGGGCAGGCGGCGATTGTGCCGCACCGACCACCAAAGCGAAAGCCCGATCAGAACCGCACCAATCAATCCAGTGATCGTTTCTGGGATATGGAATTTGGCCGAAAGCAGCATGATCGCGCCCAGCGCGATGATGGCCCAGAAAGCACCGTGTTCCAGATAGCGGTACTCTGCCAGGGTGCCCTTCTTGACCAGGTGGATGGTCATCGAGCGCACGAACATGGCCCCGACCGAAAGACCCAGGGCGATGATCACCATGTTGTTTGACAGGGCAAAAGCGCCGATCACGCCATCAAAGCTGAACGAGGCATCAAGGATGTTGAGGTACAGGAACCCGCCCAGTCCTGAACGGACCACCGCGCCTTGCAGCTTCAGGGCTTCTTCCCGCATTTCGAGGATCGTTCCCAGCGCTTCAACCGCGATGAATGTAACGATACCCAGCGTGCCTGAAACCATAAATGTCAGCGCTTCGGCCGGATCAAGCAGCAGCGAAATCAGGTAGAGCGCCAGCAGCAGCAGCGCGATCTCTGCCGCCTTGACGTTGGAGAACCGGCTGAGCCGGGCTTCAATCCAGCCGATCCAGTGCACTTCCTTGTCCGAATCGAAAAAGAACGACAGCCCCACCATGGTCAGGAAGGCGCCGCCAAATCCGGCAATTCCGATGTGCGCGCTTGATACGATTGCCTCGTATTTGGCCGGATCGTTAAGCGAAAGGTTGATGGCTTCGACCGGGCCCAGGTTGGCGGCAATGCCAACAATCGCCAGCGGGAAAACGATCCGCATCCCGAATACCGCGATCACCATGCCCCAGGTCAGAAAGCGGCGCTGCCACACCTCGTCCATATCTTCCAGCACGGCGGCGTTGACCACGGCATTGTCGAACGACAGCGATATTTCAAGCACCGACAGGACCAGCACGATCCACAGCAGCGAAAGCGTGCCGGTTAACGTAGCGGTCTGATACCAGCCATAACCGGCGGCGATTGCGAAGCAGGCGAGCGAAAAGAGGATGGAGCCGAGATAATGGCGCAGCACGGGTTGGTTTCCTGTCAGTCTTTTTTGGGTTGATAGGTCTGTTCGGTGCCGGGGAAGCTGCGATTGCGCACTTCATCGGCATATTGGCCGGCCGCGCTGGAAATCAGCCCGGCAATCTCGCCATAGCGTTTTACAAAGCGGGGGACACGCTCAAACATCCCCATCATGTCTTCGGTGACCAGCACCTGGCCATCGCACAGCGCCGATGCGCCGATCCCGATTGTGGGGCAGGCAATGGCCTTGGTCGCGGCAATCGCGATCGGTTCCACAACGCCTTCGATCACGATTGCGAAGGCTCCGGCCGAATCGATTGCCTGGGCATCGGTAACGATCTTCTTGGCTTCTACAGCGCTGCGCCCGCGCGCGTTGTAGCCGCCGAGAGTGTTGACGGCCTGCGGGGTAAGCCCGACGTGGCCCATCACCGGGATGCCGCGCTGGGTCAGGAAAGCGACCGTTTCAGCCATCACCGCACCGCCTTCCAGCTTGACCGCGCTGGCCCCGGTTTCCACCATCACCCGCGATGCGGTGGCAAAGGCCTGCTGCGGCGATCCTTCGTATGAACCGAACGGCAGATCGACAACGACTGCGGCGTGATACGATCCGCGCACCACCGCCGCGCCGTGGGCGATCATCATTTCGACCGTCACTTGCAGGCTGGTGGGCAGGCCATAAATCACCTGGCCCAGCGAATCCCCGCACAGGATCAGATCGCAATGCTGATCGAGCAGCTGGGCCTGGCGCGCGGTATAGGCAGTCAGCATCACGATCGGCTGCGCGGTGACACCGTCTACCTTGCGTGCGCGGATCGCTGGGATTGAAAGCCGCCGCAGCGGAGCCGGGGTAGGATGCGCCCGGCTGGTGGCGGTATCGAGCTGAAAGGTTGTAGACATCAGCGCCCCTTAGCCGCTTGGCGCATTCTGGGGAAGGGTGGCAGTTAAAGCTTGCCTTCGAAACCTGCGGCGCTAGCTTCCGCGCCAGGGATAGATATGTGGCCGGGCCCGGTATCTCTGGAGACATCCGGCTACCAACGTTAGGGGAAATGCATGTTCGGTCGCGTGAAATCACTCGACGCCATTCTGGCAACCGCCGAAAAGAAATCGCTGCATCGCTCGTTGGGGGCGTTCCAGCTCACCATGCTGGGGATCGGCGCGGTAATCGGCACCGGTATTTTCGTTCTCACCGCTGAAGCTGCGCAAAAAGCCGGCCCGGGGATGATGGTCAGCTTTGTCATCGCGGGCTTTGTCTGTGCGGTGGCGGCGCTGTGCTATGCTGAAATGGCCGCGATGGTGCCGGTTTCGGGATCGGCCTATACCTATAGCTATGCGGTGATGGGCGAACTGATCGCCTGGATGGTCGGCTGGGCGCTGATCCTTGAATATGCGATCGCCGCAGGCGCGGTTTCGGTCGGCTGGTCAGGCTATATGATCGGCTTTGTCGAGAGTAATCTGCATCTGACGGTGCCGCTTGAACTGGTTCGCGGGCCGTTTGATGGCGGGTTGATCAACCTTCCAGCCATGGCCATCGCGGGGATTGTTACCGCGCTGCTGGTGGTTGGCACCAAGGAAAGTGCGACGGTCAATTCGGTGCTGGTGGCGATCAAGATCATCGCCCTTACGCTGTTTGTGATGGTGACTATTCCGGTGATTCAAACCGGCAATTTCACGCCGTTTGCGCCAACCGGCTTTGTCGGAATTTCGGGGGCTGCGGCTTCAATCTTCTTTGCTTATGTCGGCTTTGATGCGGTTTCTACCGCGGCTGAGGAAACCAAGAACCCGCAGCGTAATATGCCGATCGGCCTGATCGGCAGCCTCGCGATCTGCACGATCTTTTATATGCTGGTGGCAGCAGGCGTAATCGGAACCGTGGGCGCTCAGCCGATGTTTGGTCCGAATAATGAGGTGCTTTCACCAGGTACACCTGCCTTGTCGCAGGCCTGTGCGGCGGCTGGCGATACGGCTGTGGTTTGTTCCAAGGAAGCTTTGGCCTGGGTGCTGCGCAGTATTGGCCATCCGTTTATCGGTTGGTTGGTTGGTGCAGCCGCGATCATCGCGCTGCCTTCGGTGATCCTGATGATGATGTTCGGCCAGACCCGGATCTTCTTCGTGATGAGCCGTGATGGCCTGTTGCCGGATTTCTTCTCAAAGGTTCACCCTAAATTCCGCACACCGCACGTTATCACCATGCTGACCGGCATTTTCGTGGCGCTGTTCGCGGCGTTCTTTCCGGTGGGCTTGCTGGCTGACGTTTCGAATTCGGGAACGCTGTTTGCCTTTGCGGCGGTTTCGATCGCGGTGCTGGTTCTGCGGCGGACCGATCCATCGCGGCACCGTCCGTTCCGCACGCCGGCGATCATGCTGACTGCGCCTATTTCGATCCTGGGCTGTATCTACCTGTTTTTCAGCCTGTCTGGGCCAACCCTGGCACTGTTTGCCGGTTGGGCTGTGGTTGGGCTGATCGTCTATTTTACCTACAGCCGCAGCCGCAGTCACGTTGGGCGCGGTCTGGTTGAGGTGCACGAAGGTGATGCCGATGTGCCGCCGCAGCCAGTTGCGCCGCTGCCTGGCGGGATTGATATCAACGATTGATCTGGTTGCAGGTTGAAAAGGGGGCCGTTCCTGAAAGGGAGCGGCCCTTTTTCTGTGCGTGCCAGATGCCGATTGCGAATCGATCCAAATGAGAACATAAAAAGAACATTGGAGTGATTCACTGTGACCGACCCGACCCCGCTTGCGGCCTTTTCCCGCCGCCGTGTGCCTGCCTGCGCTGCGCCGCTGCGCGATGCTGGCTGGCGTCCCGGATCGGGCAGTGCGGCGCTGCATTCCGAACTGTTCGCGCCCGGCCATGAAGGCGGCGGTGCGGGCCTTGCGCTGGCCATGGCGCTTGATCAGTCGCGCGGTGATGACCGGCCGTTTCTGTGGGTGCAGGATAAAGCGGCGCTGCGGCTGGGTGGGCGGCCCTATCGCCCCGGGTTGCCGCCGGCCTTGCGCGGCCGCCTGATCCACGTTGCCGCCGCCACCCCGCAAGATGCGCTGTTTGCACTGGAAGAAGGGCTGCGCTGCCGCGATCTGGCTTTCGTGGTGGGAGAGATCGCCGGAAACCCGCGGGCGCTTTCGCTCACTGCCTCGCGCCGGCTTAGCCTGGTTGCGCAAAAACACGGCGTGCCATTGTGGCTGGTCCGGCTTGATGCGGCGCAGGATCTGTCTTCGGCGCGGATGCGCTGGCAGGTGCGCAGCGCCGCTTCATCGCTTGCGCACTGGAACCCGGATGCCCCCGGCGCTCCGGCCTGGCGGGGCACCCTGTTTCGCGCCCGGGCGCATCCTCCCGGTGAATGGATATTGTGCGATGACGGACATGCTCTCGTCGCCGCTGCGGCCCAGTACGAACAGGCGCATCCTGTCGATCTGGTGCAGCCAGCTGGCGATCGATCGCTGGCAGCTGGCTGAAGGCAGCAGCGCAGCACCCTTCGCGCTGACCAGCGAAGTGGCACACGGGCTGCGGCTGTCTGCGCTTAACGCCGCAGCGCGTGATGGCGGCGCGCGCGGCGGCATGATGCTTAGCGATGCCCGCGCGATTTGCCCGGATCTGGCAGTGGCGCCGGGTGATCCGGCCGGCGATCTGGCCTTGCTGGAGCGGCTGGCCGTGTGGGCCCAGCGCTGGGGGCCGTGGTCGGCGCTCGATCCGCCCGATGGTGTGCTGGTCGATTGCAGCGGCGCGGCGCATCTGTTTGGGGGTGAGGACGGCCTGCTGGATGATGCCGGGCGCAGTCTGGCGCGGCGTGGGCTGAATGTGCGGCTTGCGCTGGCCCCCACCGCCGGGGCGGCCTGGGCGCTATCGCACTATGGGCCTGATCGTGCGGTTCATTACCCTGACGGCAGTTTCGATGATTTGCCGATTGCGGCGCTGCGGCTTGATCCGGCGGTTCAGCTGGTGCTGCGGCGGCTTGGGCTTAAGCGGGTGGGCGATCTTGCCGGCGTGGCGCGTGATGCGCTGGCGCGGCGTTTTCGCACCGTGCGCGCGCCTGCCGCCAATCCGCTGGTGCGGCTTGATCAGTTGCTGGGCCGGGTGCCCGAACCGCTGCTGCCGGTGCAGGCCAAGCCCATCCCATTGGCGCAGCGCCGGCTGGCCGAACCAATCCGCCACCGCAGCCTGCTGGACAAGGTGGTCGATGATCTGGCGGCCGATCTGGTCCGCACCCTCGAAGCCCAGGCGCTGGGCGCGCGGCGGCTTGAACTGGCGCTGTGGAAGCTGGATGGCGAAGTGCTGGTGCGCAAGCTTGAACTGGCCGAGGCCAGCCGCGATGCCGCGCACATCACCCGGCTTTACGCGGCGCGGCTTGATAATATCGATGCCGGATTCGGGATCGAGCTGGCGCGGCTTTCGGCTCCCTGGTGTCAGCCCGCAGCGCTCAGCCAGCGCGATTTTGAAGCTGCGGCAGAGGCCCACGGCACCAGTCTGGCCGCCTGCATTGATCGGCTGAGTGTGCGCCTGGGTGCAGCTGCGGTGCGCCGGGCTGAGCTTTACCCCAGCCACTGGCCCGAACGCGCCCAGCGCTGGGAGTCTTTGTCGGGTGCGGTCGGGCCATCCGGCGCTCCCTTGCGGCACCAGCCTGCGCCCCCGCCCGGCCACCCATCGGCAGGATATTCTGGATTGGGTGGTCGGGCGGGGGCGCGGGCTGGTGCCGTTCCCAGCCGTGAGGCTGGACAAGAACGCCCCTTGAAGTTGCTGGACCGGGCTGAGCAGATCGCGGTGATCCACGCGCACCCCGATGGCTTGCCGCGCCGGTTCCACTGGCGTGGGCAAGTGCACGATGTGCTGCGCGCCGAAGGGCCCGAACGGATCGCGCCCGAATGGTGGCGCGAACGCGGGCTGGCGCGATTGCGCGATTACTACCGGGTCGAGGACGCAGAAGGCCGGCGCTACTGGATCTACCGCCACGGCCATGCTGCAGACGGGCGCGGCGGCACGCCGGAATGGTATTTGCAGGGGCTTTATGCCTGAAATCCCGCTCACCCCCGAACGCCGCCGGGTGCGTGAACAACCCGCTGCATCGCCGCCGCGCAGCGCTTTTGTCGAGCTGGGCATGGTCAGCTGCTTTTCGTTCCTGCGCGGGGCTTCGGATGCGGTCGATCTTGCCGCGCAGGCCCGCGCGCTGGGTTATGATGCAATCGGGATTGCCGATGCCAATACCATGGCCGGCGTGGTGCGGCTGCACGCCGCGGCCAAGGCGCTGAAACTGCGGCCGGTAATCGGCTGCCGGATCGAGACGGACGAAGGGCTGGCGTTCCTGGCCTATCCGCAAACCCGCACCGGTTATGGCCGCCTGTGCCGGCTGATCTCAGCCGGGCGGATGGGCAAGCTTGATGGTGAATGGCAGGACAAGGGGGTGTGCGATATCAGCCTGGCGATGCTGGCAGCGCACAGCGATGGCGTGCAGCTGGTGCTGGTTCCGCCGGACGATCTGGATGCGCGGCTGACGATCGCGGCGCAAAGCAATGTGGTTTCGATTGGCGCGCACAAATGCACCCCTAAAGTGGCGGCCCCGTTCGCCGATCTGCTCCCCGATCTTGCCCAGCAGTTCCCCACGCTGCGCCATGTTGCTGCCAGCTATCTCTATCGCGGCGATGATCTGGCCCGGATCACCCGGCTTGATAGCCTGGCACGGGAAAACGGCCTGCAAATCCTCGCCACCAACCTGCCGCTTTATCATGCTCGGCAGCGCCGCCCCTTGCACGATGTGATGACGGCGATCCGCCACAAGACCACGGTCGCGGCGGCCGGATATTTGCTGCAGGCCAATGCCGAACGGCACCTTAAGGGGCCAGACGAGATGGCGCGGCTGTTTGCCCGGTGGCCCCGCGCGCTGGATGCGGCGCGCGATCTGGCCGATCAGTGCCGCTTCAGCCTTGATGAATTGCGCTATGAATATCCTGCCCAGACCTATCCCGATGGGTTGGACGCGCAGGGTTATCTTACGCAACTGACCTGGCAGGGGGCGGCGCAGCACTATCCGCATGGGGTTCCGCAAGAGGTCGCCGCAACGCTGCGCAAGGAACTGGCCATGATCGGCAAGAAGGCGCTGGCCCAGTATTTTCTGACCATCAAGGAGATCGTCGATTTTGCGCGCAGCCGCGCTCCGCCGATCCTGTGCCAGGGGCGCGGCTCTGCGGCCAATTCTGCGGTGTGCTTTTGCCTGGGGATCACCTCGGTCAACCCGGTGGAACACGCGCTGTTGTTTGAACGGTTCATTTCCGAAGACCGTGATGAACCGCCCGATATCGATGTTGATTTTGAGCATGAGCGCCGCGAGGAGGTGATCCAGCACATCTATGAAAAGTACGGCCGCCATCACGCGGGGTTGTGCGCCACGGTGATCCACTATCGGCCGCGCATGGCGATCCGCGAGGTGGGCAAGGTGATGGGGCTTTCGGAAGACATCACCAGCGCGCTGGCCAGGACGGTCTGGGGCGGGCACGGGCGATCGATCAAGGAGCACCACATCGATCGCGAAACCGGCCTGGATACCGCAGCGCCGCATATGCGCCGGGTGCTGGCGCTGACCGAGCAGCTGATCGGCATGCCGCGCCACCTTAGCCAGCATGTTGGCGGCTTCATCCTGACCCAGGGCCCGCTGATCGAAACGGTGCCGGTGGGCAACGGTGCGATGGCGGATCGCAGTTTCATCGAATGGGACAAGGACGATATCGATGCGCTGGGGATACTCAAGGTCGATGTGCTGGCGCTGGGGATGCTGACCTGCATCCGCAAATGCCTTGATCTGCTGGGCGCGCACCACGGCCGCGATCTGATCCTGGCGACGGTCCCGCGCGAAGATCCGGCGGTTTACGATATGCTGTGCAAAGGGGATTCGCTGGGCGTGTTCCAGGTGGAAAGCCGCGCCCAGATGAACATGCTGCCGCGCCTGCGCCCGCGCTGCTTTTACGATCTGGTGATCGAGGTGGCGATTGTGCGGCCGGGGCCGATCCAGGGCGATATGGTGCATCCGTTCCTCAAACGGCGGCGCGGGGCAGAGCGGGTGGAAATTCCTGCACCCGGCGCGGCGCACGGCCCGCCGGACGAGCTGACCAGCATTCTTGGCCGCACGCTGGGGGTGCCGATCTTTCAGGAACAGGCGATGAAGATCGCGCTTGATGCGGCGCAGTTCTCAAGCGCCGAGGCCAACCGGCTGCGGAAGGCGATGGCAACCTTCCGGTCACGCGGAAACCTTGAGGAACTGGAAGAACTGATGACCGGGCGGATGATCGCGCGTGGCTATGATCCGGATTTTGCAGTGCGCTGTTTCAACCAGATCAAGGGCTTTGGCGAATACGGCTTTCCCGAAAGCCACGCAGCCAGTTTCGCGCTGCTGGTTTACGTATCATCATGGCTCAAGTGCCACTACCCGGCGGCCTTTGCCTGCGGTTTGCTCAATTCGCAGCCGATGGGGTTCTATGCCCCGGCGCAGATTGTGCGCGATGCAAGGGAGCACGGGGTGGCGGTGCTGCCGGTCGATGTGAACTGTTCGATGTGGGATAATACGCTGGAAGAGGAAGAATGCTCTCGCAAAGGCGCAAAGGCGCGAAGAGATTTTATCCAACCTAAGCTTCGTCATCCCCGCGCAGGCGGGGATCCAGGGTTGGGCTATGCTGCCTTGGGTCCCCGCCTGCGCGGGGATGACGAAGGAGAGGGGCGTGAACCAAAACTCGCGCTCCGTCTGGGCCTGCGCCAGGTCGATGGCCTGCCCGAAGCTGCGGCGGCGCGGATTGTGGCGGGGCGGGAGGCTGGCCCTTACCGTGATGTGCACGCGTTGCAGGAGCGGGCCGGGCTTTCCCCTGCGGTGATCGAGCGGCTGGCCAGCGCCGATTGCCTGGGCTCGTTGAACCTGACCCGGCGGCAGGCGCTGTGGGATGCCCGCAGCCTGATCGCCGCGCCCGATCTGCCGCTGTTCGCCGCCGCCGCCGCGCGCGATGAGGGGGCCGAGCGCGCCGTCACCCGGCTGCCGGTGATGCCGCTTTCGGAAGAGGTGGTAGCCGATTATCAAACCCAGCGGCTCTCGCTCAAAGCCCACCCGCTGGCGTTCCTGCGCGCCGCGCTGGGAGACCGCGGGTTCATTCGGGCCAGCGAGCTGGCGGGCCACAACAGCGCCCGCCCGGTGCAGGTGGCCGGCGTGGTGCTGATCCGCCAGCGTCCGGGCAGCGCCAAGGGGGTCTGCTTCATCACGATCGAGGATGAGACCGGCGTTGCCAACGTGGTGGTCTGGCCCGATCTGATGGAAAAGCAGCGCAAGGTAATCATGGGGGCCCGGCTGATCGAAGTTAAAGGCCGGGTGGAGCAGGACGACGGGGTGATCCATCTGATCGCCCAGCAGCTGACCGATGCCACGCCGGCGCTGCATGCCCTATCGGACGATCTGCTCAGCCCGGCACTTGATCGCGCCGATCACCTGGGTGGCGGCCACCCGCGAGGCCGCCGGGTGATCCCGAAATCGCGCGATTTTCATTGAGCACTGCGCTAGATTGCCCCACCGAGGAGAAACCCAATGCGCCGCTCGATCATACTTGCCCTGACAACTCTGGCTTTTGCCGCACCCGCACTTCAGGCCAAGCCCGCCGCGCTGCCGGCCGCGATTTACACCGATCCCGCGCCAGACAAGGCGCATCCGGCGCGGATGGAAGTGTTGCATATTCCCAGCGGCGGCGTGGAGATCAACGGCGTCGCCTATCTGGCCGCTGGCGCCGGGCCTCACCCTACACTGGTGCTGTGCCATGGCTGGCCGGGGAACGAGAAGAACCTCGATCTGGCGCAGGCGGTGCGCCGCGCCGGGTGGAACGTGGTGACGTTCAATTATCGCGGATCGTGGGGCAGCCCGGGCAGTTTTCGTTTTGCCCAAAACCCCCAGGATGCCAGCGCGGTGCTGGCCTATTTGCGCGTACCCGCCAATGCGGCAAAGCTGGGGGCCGATACCAGCAAGCTCGCGATTGCCGGGCACTCAATGGGCGGCTGGGTAACCGCGCTGGTCGCTGGCAAGGACGATGGCTTGTTGGGGGCAGCGCTGATTTCTGCGGCCAATCTGGGCAATCTTGGCAATCTGGCCCGCACTGATCTGGTAGCGGCGGCGGCGGACAACACCGAAACGCTGGCCGATACCTCACCAGATCAAATGGCCGATGAATTGATTGCGGGAACCAAAGACTTCAATTTCATGCAAGCGGCGCCGGGCTTGGCCAGCAAATCGGTGCTGATTCTCAGCAGCGACGATGGATTAGCGCCGCAGACCGACGCCTTGGGCAAGGCAATCATCGCTGCAGGCGGCAAACGGGTGCTGATGGTTCACGCCGCAACCGATCATAGCTGGTCGGACCAGCGGATATTTCTGCAAGCGCGCGTAATCCGCTGGTTGGAGAGTTTGCTGCCGCCCAATAAGCGCATTAGGGTCAGGACCTATTAACCGCGCCTTCGAGGTTTGAGTCAGAATGGCTTCCATCTCGAACCGAAATTCGCTTGGAAAGGCTCCAGCCTTCCCGGCGCTCACTTCGGCCCGATCTGTTCGCCATTCTGCCGCCTCGAAGGCGCGGTTAATAGGTCCTGACCCTAGTTCGCTTCCAGCGAATAGCCCGCCGAACGCACAGTCCGCACCGGATCAATCGCGCCTTCAGCCTCGATCCCTTTGCGCAGACGGCGGATGTGGACATCCACCGTGCGCAGCTCGATCTCGCTTTCGCTGCCCCAGACTGCATCAAGCAATTGCCCGCGCGAAAACACCCGGCCCGGGTGTTCCATAAAGTGGCGCAGCAGGCGAAATTCGGTGGGGCCCAGCGCCACGACCTTGCCAGAGCGGGTCACCTTATGGGCCACGGCATCAAGCGACAGATCGCCCACGGTCAGCACTTCACCGGCCAGCGCCGGGCGGATCCGGCGCAGGATGGCATTAACCCGGGCAATCAGTTCACGCGGGGAAAACGGCTTGGTCAGGTAATCGTCGGCCCCGGTATCAAGCCCGCGAACCTTGTCATCCTCTGCCCCGCGCGCGGTCAGCATGATAATCGGTACGTGCGCAGTGGTCTTGCCCTTGCGCAGGCGGCGGCAGACCTCAATCCCGCTGGTGCCCTCAATCATCCAGTCAAGCACGACCAGATCGGGCGCTTCCTCGGCCGCCAGCAGCAGCGCCTCATCGCCGTCTGGCGTAACCTGAACCTGATAGCCTTCGTTGCGGAAACGGAATTCCAGCAATTCGGCGAGGGCAGGGTCGTCTTCTACCAGCAGCAGGCGCGGTGCGGTCATGATCAGGCTCCCGCCTTTTCTTCCTTGTCGGTCAGATACTCGCCGGTCGCCGCGTAATAGACCATCTCGGCCACGTTGGTGGCATGATCGCCGATCCGCTCGATATTGCGGGCCACAAACAGCAACTGCGCGGCGCTGGAAATCGTCTTGGGATTTTCCATCATGTGGCTGACCAGGTTGCGGAACAGCGATTCATAGAAGGCATCAACCAGTTCGTCGCGCTCAACCACGGCCTTGGCCAGCAGCGGATCGCGCGCGGCATAGGCGGTCATCACATCGTGGACCATGCCGCGCGCCACATCGGCCATTGCGGGAACAAGCGTCAACGGCTCAAAGTGCTTGCGCCCTTCGATCTTGTGGGCACTTTTGGCGATGTTCTTGGAATAGTCGCCGATCCGCTCGATCACCCCGGCAATCTTCAGCGCGGCGATCACCTCGCGCAGGTCATCCGCCATCGGTGCCCGCAGGGCGATGATCCGCACGGCCAGCCGATCGATCTCGGCCTCCATTGCGTCAATCCGCTTGTCCCGTTCAAGCACCTGGGTGGTCAGATCAAGGTTGCCCTTGACCAGCGCTTCCATCGCTTCGAACAGCGATACCTCGGCCAGTCCGCCCATCTCGGCGATCAAGCCGCGCAGCTTGGTGATTTCCTCGTCAAAGGCTTTGACGGTATGTTCCTGTGACATCCTATCCGTACCTTCCGGTGATATAGTCCTTGGTCCGTTCTTCGCGGGGATTGGTGAAGATTTCGGACGTCTTGCCGTATTCCACCATCTTGCCCAGATGGAAAAACGCGGTGCGCTGCGAAACGCGCGCGGCTTGCTGCATGGAATGGGTGACGATAACGATCGCATAGCGCCCGCGCAATTCGGCGATCAGTTCTTCGATCCTGGCGGTTGCGATCGGATCAAGCGCAGAGCACGGTTCATCCATCAGGATCACTTCAGGTTCCACCGCAATCGCCCGTGCGATGCACAGGCGCTGCTGCTGACCGCCCGAAAGCGCGGTGCCGCTTTCTGCCAGGCGGTCCTTGACTTCATCCCACAGCCCGGCGCGTTTGAGACTGCGTTCAACAGTCTCGTCAAGTTCAGCCTTGCTGGTGGTAAGGCCGTGGATCCGCGGACCATAGGCGACGTTTTCGTAGATCGATTTGGGAAAGGGGTTGGGCTTTTGAAACACCATGCCAACCCGCGCGCGCAGCTGCACCACGTCCATTCCGCTTTTGTAGATATCCTGCCCGTCGAGCGTAATTTCGCCTTCCACCCTGGCCCCGGCGATGGTGTCATTCATCCGGTTGAGCGAACGCAGAAAGGTACTTTTGCCGCAGCCCGATGGGCCGATGAAGGCCGTTACATATTCATCGGCAATATCGATCGAAACTTCGTCAATCGCGCGCTTATCGCCATAAAAGACGGAAACCCCACGCGCTGTGATGCGGGCTTCAACGGGATCAAGGTCATGAAAGTTGGTCATTACCAGCGGTTCTCAAATCGGTTTCGAAGGTAGATGGCGATGCCGTTCATCGCCAGCAGGAAGATCAGCAAGACGATGATCGCGGCTGAAGTGCGTTCAACAAAGCCGCGGTTGATTTCATCAGACCACAAGAAGATCTGCACCGGCAAAACCGAACTGGGCGAGGTAAATCCTTCGGGCGGGGTGGCAACAAAGGCCTTCATCCCGATCATCAAAAGCGGTGCGGTTTCGCCCAGTGCGCGGGCCATACCGATGATGGTGCCGGTCAGAATTCCGGGCAGCGCCAAAGGCAGAACGTGATGGAACACCGTCTGGACCCGGCTGGCGCCAACTGCCAGTGCGGCATCGCGGATCGAAGGCGGCACAGCCTTGATCGCGTTGCGGCCCGAAATGACGATCACCGGCATGGTCATCAAGGCCAGCGTCATGCCCCCGATCAACGAGGCCGAGCGCCAATAGGGAAAGATGCCCAGAAATACCGCCAGGCCAAGCAATCCGAAAATGATCGACGGCACGGCCGCCAGATTGTTGATCGAAACCTCAATCAGATCGGTCCAGCGATTGCGGACGGCGAATTCTTCCAGATAGACAGCCGCGAACACGCCGATTGGAAAAGCCAGCCCCAGTGTGACCAGCATGGTCAACATCGAGCCCTTCAGCGCCCCCCAGATTCCCACAGACTGCGGGCTGGTTGCATCAGAACGCGTCAGAAAGCCGGGATCGAACGCTGTATCAAGCTGATCCTTGGCCTTCAGGTCATTGGCCATCGCCACGGCTTCGGGCCGCCCTTCGCCGCGCAATGCGGATGCAAGATCGTCGCTGGCAGGGAGGGACACTTCAAAGCTGGTGTTGAGCAAGGCTGGATTGGCAACAATCGCTGCGGCAACCTCGCGCCAGCTTTCGCCGTCCAATTCGGCTGCGGCTTGATCCCCCAATGCCTTGGCGGCAGCAAATTTGACCACATCGCGCAGGCCCGCTGCTTCCAGAACCTGAAGCCGATCATCACCCTTCAGTTGCGCCGGTTCAACCGGCAGCAGCCCGCCAGAAAGATCAAGCTGAAAGCGCAGCTCGGCCCGTTTGAACCCGCCGATTGCATTGGCGGTCATCGTGAACAGCAGGAATGCCAGAACCGCGGCAGACAGCGCCACCGCAAAAAAGCCCAATGCCTTGAAGCGCCGTTCCGAGGAATGGCGCGCGGCCAGCCGGGCTGCGATCCGCTGATCGCGGGTTTGGGCAGCAGTATCAGTCATAGGCTTCGCGGAACCGTTTCACCACGCGCAGCGCGATGTAGTTGAGCAGGAATGTAACCATGAACAGCACCATCCCCAGCGCGAAGGCCGAAAGCGTTGCAGGATGATCAAAGCTGCCTTCGCCGGTCAGCATGGCAACGATCTGATAGGTAACTGTGGTCATCGATTCGAACGGATTGGCGGTAAGCCGCGCGGTGGCACCGGCGGCCATGACCACAATCATCGTTTCGCCAATGGCACGGCTGACGGCCAGCATGATCCCGGCAACAATCCCCGGCAGCGCGGCAGGCAGCAGCACACGGCGGATCGTTTCGCTTTTGGTGGCGCCCATCGCCAGGCTGCCATCGCGCATTGCCTGGGGAACCGCCGCGATCGAATCATCGGCCATCGATGAAACGAACGGGATGATCATGATCCCCATTACCAGCCCGGCCGCCAGCGCGCTTTCACTCGATGCGCTGGAAATGCCGATGGCGTGCCCCAGATCGCGGATCAGCGGGGCGACTGTCAACGCGGCGAAATAGCCGTAAACCACCGTGGGAACCCCGGCGAGAATTTCGAGGATCGGCTTCATCCAGCGCCGCACCGTGGGGGTTGCATATTGGGTCAGGTAGATCGCGCTCATCATGCCAAGCGGGATTGAAACCACCATCGCGATGATCGCGCCGATAAAGATCGTGCCCCAGAACAGCGACAACGCGCCATAGTTGGTTTCGACGCCCTGGGTGGGTGCCGCCATCGAATCCGGGCCCCAATGGGTTCCGAACAGGAAATCGCCGGGTCCAACGAACTGGAAGAACCGCACTGTTTCAAAGGCCAGCGATGCGACGATCCCGGCGGTGGTGAAAACCGCCGCCAACGAGGCCAGCAGCAGGCCGCCCATCACCGCGCGTTCCACACTGGTGCGGGCCTTGAAATCGGGGCGCAGCCGCAAAAAGGCAAAAGCCCCGCCGGCAAAGCCCAGCAGCAGGGTGGTTATAGTGCCGATCAGCGAATATTGCTGCATCGCGCTGCGGAACGGTTCAACCAGCGCGCGGGCTTGCTGGTTGAACACGGCATCGCTGGATCCGCTGGCCAGCGCCCGCGCCTCAGCCATGATCGCATCGCGCTCAAACCCGAAGGCCGGCAGTTTTGCGGCCGCCGGATCAGACAAAACCTGGCCCAGTATCAGGCCTGGACTGATCGATGCCCAGGCCAGGGAAAACAGCAGCGCCGGGATCAGAACCCACAAGGCCACATACCAGCCGTGATAATTGGGCAGTGAGTGCAGATCACCGCCGCCAGCGCGGGCTTCCTTGCGCATGGCCCAGGCGCGGCCACGCGCCGCCAGCCAGCCGACAAGGCCCAGCGCGAGCGCTAGCAAAATCGGGATGACTGGCGACATTGTGGAGGCTTACTTCAATTCGCTGCCGTCAAGCAAAGCGAAATCTGCCGCAACCTTGACGTTTTTGGCCTGAACGTCTTCGGGGGCCACAACCATGCCCTGCTTGGCGAGCAATCCGCCCTTGGCCCAGCTCTTGGCCCATTCTGCAACATATTCACGCAGGCCCTTGATCGCATCGAGATGCGCAGCCTTTACGTAGATGTAGAGCGGACGTGCGCCGGGATAGCTGAAGTCTGAAATCGAAGCATAGCTTGGCACCACCCCGTTCATGGTCAGGCCCGCCAGCTTGTCGGAATTTTCTTCGAGGTATGAGAACCCGAAGATGCCGACTGCCTTGGGATTGGCTTCAAGCTTTTGCACGATCAGATTGTCGTTCTCGCCCGAGTCCACATAAGCACCGTCGCTGCGGACTTCACCGCAGATCTTCTCATGCTTTTCCTTGTCGCTGTCCTTCAGCGCCTTCATTTCGGCGTTGGCGTTGCAGCCCTTCATCAAGATCAGCTCTTTCAGCGCATCGCGCGTGCCAGATGTGCTGGGCGGGCCATAGACCAGGATCGGTTCAGCCGGATAGGCGGGGTTAACGTCTTGCCAGGTCTTGGCGGTGTTGGGCTTGCCATATGGGTTGGCGGCCAGCGCCTTGTATACGTCTTCCGGGGTCAGCTTGAGCCCAAGACCGCCCTTGGCTTCGGCAAAGGCCACGCCATCAAGCCCAACCTGAACTTCGACAACCTTGTCTACGCCGTTCTTCACGCAGTCTTCAAACTCGCTCTTCTTCATCCGGCGCGAGGCATTTTCGATATCGGGATGCTGTGCACCGACGCCGGCGCAAAACAGCTTCATCCCGGCACCGGTTCCGGTCGATTCGACAATCGCCGATTTGATTGCCGGGTTTGACTTGCTGAGCGCATCGGCCACCGCCTTGGCAAAGGGGTAAACGGTTGAGGAACCCACGGCACGAACCTGATCGCGCGAGCCGCCCGAGGTGCCGCTGCCGCATGCGGCCAGCATTGCCGAAGCGACAAGCGCCGAGGTAAGGGTGAGAACTGATTTTCTGGTCATGCGAATCGCTCCTTTTGCTTTTGGTTGAGATCGCAGTGGCCAGCTTGTGTGACAGTTGCGTGACAACTCGCTGGCACGAAGGCCTTGTCGCCGGATGGTCGTTCAATTGCAATATGTCGTCATGAATGTGTCACATGATCGTAATAGATCGGCAGCGAATCGAAACCAATGGAGGGACCCTCGTTCACATGCGCACCATACTAAAGCCGCTGCTGTTTGCCGCCGCCTGCGGCTTTGCCGCGCCCGCTTTTGCCGATGATACCCAGTATTGGCAGACGGTTACGGTCACTGTTGCCCTGCCAGACGATTTCAAGGTGCAGAACGAAGCTGTTTTCCGCAGCAGCGATGCCAAAGGTTTTTATGAGCTTGAGAATTCGCTTTCGCTTGGCAAGAAGATCAACAAGGTAACCACCCTGTGGCTGGGCTATACCTTTGATCCGCAATACAATCACGGCACGTTCACCCGGCGCGAGCATCGTTTCCGTCAACAGATCAGCTTTGATGGCTTTGCCAAGGCCGGCAAGGTCAAGTTCAGCGCTCGTCTGCGGCTTGAAGAGCGCTGGCGTGAGGGTCTGTCCGGCACCGGATGGCGGCTGCGCCCTCAGGTGAAGGCCAGCATGCCGCTGACCGGCAAGGCGACAATTTCGGTTGCCAGCGAGCAGTTCATCAATCTCAACAATACCGTATTCCAGACCACCGACGGGCTTGACCGGATGCGCAATTCGATTTCGATCGGGGTGCCGCTGGGCAAACGGGTCAATCTGGATTTCGGGTATCTGAACCAGCATGGGTTCGTGCCAAGTGCCGCCGATACCGATGATCACGTGCTAACTCTGGGGCTTAGCGCCTCGTTTTGATCAGGGTCAGCCCTGGGCGAGCGGAATGGAAGCGCTGACTTGCGTTCCTTCGCCCAGGGTGCTGGATATATGCAGATCACCGCGATGACGCTCGACGATATGTTTGACGATCGCCAGGCCCAGACCGGTCCCACCCGAAGCGCGGCTGCGGCCGGGATCGGTGCGGTAAAACCGCCGAGTCAGGTGTGGCAGATGTTCTGGCGCAATCCCCGGACCAAGATCGGCCACGGCCAGCACGGCACGATCGGTGGCGCCGCGCGTAACCGCGACGCTTACCGGCGTATCGGGTCCGCCATATTTCAGCGCATTGTCAATCAGGTTGCGTAGCAGCTGTTCCAGCTGGGTGGCATCACCCAGAACCTGAAGCCCAGGTTCGGCAACCGCCAGCGAAACCCGCTCCTTACCTTTCAGCGATTTTACTTCGGCGATAACCCGCGCGGCCAGTTGGCCCAGATCGAGCGGCTCGTTCGGGCGGTCGTGCTTTTCCGCTTCAACATGGCTTAGCGTCATCAGATCTTCGACCAGCGAAAGCATGCGCAGCGCCTCGCGCTGGATGATGCCGTTGAACCGCTTTGAAGTATCGGCATCAACATCGCCATCGCCCAGCGTTTCGGCATAGCCGATGATCGAGGCCAGCGGGGTGCGCAGTTCGTGGCTGGCATTGGCAACAAAATCGGTATGGGCCCGGCCAACATCGGATTCGGCGGTGCGATCGGTCAATTCGATCAGCCAGCGATCCGGCCCGATATTGCGGCGGGTCAGCTGCCACAAGGATCGCGCGCCGGTAAATCCGGGAATCGCCACACTGGTCCCGTCGGCGGAATCGATCAGGCCCATCGCATCGGGATGGCGCAGCGCGATTCGGGCATCCTGTCCGCTGATATGATTGCCCAGCGCTTTGCGGGCGGCCTGGTTGGCCTCTACGATCCGGGTGCCCTCAAGCAAAAGCAGCGGCAGGCCAACCGGCTCCAACGTTTCATGGATGGCGCCGCGCGATACTATTGCAGGGTCAATCCGTTCCGCCGGGATCTCTGCCTCAGGGGTCACCAGCGAGAGCGAACCCAGCCACAGGACGACAATGGCAAGCGCCAGCCAGGGCGATGCGCCCGCGGCCAGCATGCCAAGCCCGGCCAGCAATGCCAGCGCGATGGCGGAATAGGGAAGGGGGCGTTTTGAATGCATCGGCAGGGCGGCTTCTATAATGCGGAATGCAACCTGCCAAACGAAACAGATCCGGTGCAGGCATATCTGCCCGAATCAGAATGCCCACGGCGCTTGCAGCTGGTGACCCCTACGGGATTCGAACCCGTGTTTCAGCCGTGAAAGGGCCGCGTCCTAACCACTGGACGAAGGGGCCGCACCGGCTGTGCCGTGGGCAGGGGTGCGCCTTTAGGCAAGGCGTCATGGTGGGTCAAGTCCAAAGGCAGAGTAATCAATCGAGGAAGGCTGCATCCTCGATGTGCAGCTCTGCCTGCGCCCGATTGGACCAATCGTCAATTTTCGGGCGGCCAGCCAGCCACAATTTGCGGTGGTGCGTGGCATGCAGCAGGGCCTGGCCCATTTCGGTGCTTGCGGCGCGAAAGGCGATGCCTTTGAAACTTGCGCCATCATCGCCGCGCACGATAACCCGAACGTGATCGTTGCCAACCAGATCAGCCTTGACCATCCGCACTGGCCCAACCGCTACTTTGGGGCCGGGCCAACCCACTCCGAATGGCCCGGCGCTGTCCATCGCTTCGATCAACGATGGCTTCAAGCCGCCCGGGCTTACTGCCAGATCAAGCAGCATCGCCTGATTGGCGCTGGCGGCGGCAACATCGCTGCCAAGCCGCGCATCAAGCCATTCGCCCAAGGCAACGACTTGCCCGGGGGCAACGGTAAGCCCGGCGGCCATAGCGTGGCCGCCGCCCGCGATCAGCAATCCAGCCTCTCGCGCAGCAATGATCGCCGCGCCCAGATCGACGCCTGATATTGAGCGGCCCGAACCTTTGCCATTGCCGGCCTCATCCGCATCCAGCGCGATCACCAGTGCTGGTTTTCCGGTCTTCTCCTTGATCCGTCCGGCTACGATCCCGATTACGCCGGGGTGCCAGCCAGATCCAGACAGGGTCAGCACTGCCCGGTTGTGCTGCGCGGCAAGCTGGGCCTCTGCCATTTCCTGGACGGCGGCTTCGATCGCCCGGCGTTCCTCGTTCAGGGATGAAAGCTGGGCGGCGATGGCGCGGGCTTCATCGCCATCCTGGGTCGTCAACAGCCGCACGCCCAATGTCGCCTCACCAACCCGGCCGCCGGCATTGATCCGCGGGCCCAGAGCAAAGCCAAGGTCTGAACAGGCCGGTGCTCGGGTCAATCGGCTGGCGTCAATCAGCGCTGCCATGCCGATCGACTGGCGCTTGGCCATCACTTTAAGCCCTTGTGCAACAAAGGCGCGGTTCAGCCCGTGCAGCGCGGCAACATCGGCAACCGTGCCCAGCGCAACCAGATCAAGCAAGGCGAATAGATCGGGTTCGGCCCGATCATCAAACCACCCGCGCGATCGCAGCGCCCGGACCGTTGCGATTGCCAGCAGAAAGGCCACACCCACAGCGGCAAGGTGGCCATAGGCTGCGGCCTCAGGGCTTTCATCAAGCCGGTTGGGGTTGACCAGGGCATAGGCGCGGGGCAGCTCGGCCGAACATTTGTGGTGATCGACCACGATTACTTCGATCCCGGCATCGGCCGCCATGCCCAGGGCTTCATAGGCCATCGCCCCGCAATCGACCGTTACAATCAGATTTGTCCCGGCTTCGGCGATCCGCACCAGCGCTTCGCCCGATGGGCCATAGCCTTCGAGCAATCGGTCCGGGATATAATGCCCGGCCGCGCGCCCTAGATCGCGCAGCAGCAGAATCAGCAAGGCCGCGCTGGTGGCACCATCGACGTCATAATCGCCATAGATCGTCAGCGCTTCGCCTGCGACAACTGCATCGGCCAGGCGGTTTGCGGCCTTGTCCATATCCTGAAAAATCGAAGGATCGGGCAGGAATGCGCGCAGCGATGGATTGCGGTGGCGTTCGATATCATCCGGATCAACTCCGCGCGACAGCAGCAGCTGGGTTACCAGATCATTTTCCAGGCTGGCACCGCCACCCAGATCCATATTTCCGCCGCGCCAGCGCCAGATGCGTCCGCCCAGCGAACGGCCAAGGCCCAATACCGATTGCGAGGAAGCCAGCATCTGCCACCGCTAGCGCAGCAATCGCTTCCTGCAAAGCGCCACCGATTTGATCTGGGTGAATGACAAGCTGCCTCCGCCATGCAAGAACACCTCAATCGCGTTAGAAACATGGAGGGCAATAGCCATGGTATTCAAAAGCAAACTTGCAGCAGGCCTGGCAATCGGCGTCTTGGCGCTGGCCACGGGGCCATCCTTGGCACAGCGCGCACCCACCAGCGGGCCGATTGCGCGCTATGATATGCGCGCCGGCACCGTTTCGGGCTTCATGGCGATGGGCGGCGGGATGGGCGGCGCCTTGGGCATGGCCTTTGGCGGCGGGGGCGAACGGGTCCAGAAAGAACTCTATCTGCGGCTTGGTTCAAGCCTGGCTCCCAGCAAAGGCGGGCCCAAGGCCGATCACTTCATGCCGGCCGGGGCAAAGCTGGGCAAATCGGTTGCGCTCGCTACGCCCAGGCAGGAACGGACCACCAGCGATGAAATGCCCCAAAAGCCCAGCGGCAGACTGCTGATCTTTTGGGGCTGCGGTGAACGCGCCGGTAAAGGCCAGCCAGTGGTGTTCGATTTTGCCAAGATGGCGCAAGGCCAGATCCCACCCGGACTGTGGACCTCCACGATCCTGCGCGATTGGGGACCAAACCTGCAGAACAGCAAAACCTTCGGGCGCTGGCCGGCTGAAGACGGCAAGATGATCAAGCCCGAAAGCTCGTTGCTGGGCGCGCACCGGGTTGCCGGCAACTATTCGCCCGAGATCGCCTTTACGCTGGGCCAGGAATTTCTTGATCCGCTGCGCTCGACCCAGACAGTCAACGCCAGCGGATCGGTGGCAATCGGCTGGAACGCTGTCCCGCGGGCAACTGGCTATCTGGCCTGGTTGTTCGGCGGCAAAATGGCCCCGGACGGGCAAATGGGCGATATGGTGATGTGGACCAGCAGCGCCAACCGCCAATTCGGCGGCGGACTGCAGGATTGGATCAGCCCGGCGCAAGTGGCCGGGTTGGTCAAGGACCGGACGGTTATGGCGCCAACCACGACCACCTGCACAATCCCGCTCGAAGTGCGCAAGGCTGGCCCCGATTTCCGGATGGGCACGCTGACTGCCTATGGCCCTGAAGAAAGCTTCGCCTATCCGGCCCGGCCAGCCGATGCCAAAGTTCCCTGGCATTTGCAGTGGACCGCGCGGGTGCGGCATCGCTCGATCACCAGCTGGATGGATATGCCCGGTATGGCTGCGGCACCCGGACAGCCCGAACAGCCGCGCTGCAAAAAGAAGCGCGGCATCGGGGGGATTCTTGGCGGCGTGGTTGGCGGGGACGGGTGCTGATCCGCTTGCCGCGACGCTGCTTGCCGATATGCTGCTGATTGTCTGGCACAGCCGCACGGGTGCAAGCAGGGCGATGGCTGATGCCGCGGCCTTGGGCGCGGCCAGCGGTGGTCGTCTGATCGCCGCGGAATTGGCGCAGCCTGATGATTTTCTGGCGGCATCCGGGTATCTGTTCGCCGGGCCTGAAAATCTTGGCGCACTATCGGGCGCGATGAAAGAGATGCTCGATCGCAATTATTACCCGCTGCTTGGCCGGATTGCGGGGCGGCCCTATGCCAGCATGATCGCTGCGGGAAGCGACGGGCAGGGCGCGCAGGCGCAGCTTGACCGGATTTTGACCGGCTGGCGGCTGAAACGGGTGGCCCCGCCAATGATTATCAACGTTGCGGCCCAGACAAGCGAAGAAATTCTGGCCGAAAAGCAGCTCGGTTCGGAGATACTTGCCAATTGCACAAATCTTGGCGCAGCAATGGCAGAAGCGCTGCAGACCGGAATATTCTGATCGCTTAAGCAAATAACAAATCCGTTTCCGATATGTTTGGTGCGGCAGGACTCGACTAACCAACGCAAAAAGTGCCAAACGTTCGGAAACGGGGCGGAGGAAAGTGTCATAACCGCACAAGGGGCATTTGGGGGGGCAGCAGCCGGGGCGATACTGTCGCTGGTCTTTGAACCGGACCAGCGCCCCGATGTGGCTGCGTTGTATGATTTGTCTGCGCATGATTTGTCTGTGCATGATTTATCTGGCGGGCCGTCCGCTGGCCTTGGCTTTTCGATCAGCCACGTTGCCCCGGCGGAACAGGGCTGGGTAGAGCTGCTGGCGATGGGGCTGACGTTTGACTGTGCCGGTTTGCGGCCTGGCCCATCAGGCCCGCAGCCCGCTGCGGGAACCTTGCTGGGTCTGCTTGATGCGCCGCTGGGCGATGTGGTCACAATCGCTGCTGGCCCGCATCTGGAAGAAGCCCCGGGCATGTTGCCGGTGTTGCGCGTTCTGGCCGGGCTGGGTGCGCGGCTGTGTGATCTGCCGGGGATCAAGGCGGTGGTCTGGCGTCCGGCGCATTGCTGGATGACCGCCAGCTACTTTTCAAAAGTCGTGGGCAAATGGCTGGCAGGGGGTCCGTTCCCGGCCCTGGGGCTGACCACGCTGGAACGCGATAGCGATGGTTCGATCTACACCCGCGGCCTTGGGCTGATTACCGGGCAGGAACTGCGCTTTGCCCCGGACCCCAAACTGGGTGCGGCCGATGTGGCGCGGATCGCGGTGCGCCTGATCCACGCCTTGATCGAAGCCGATCCGTTGGATGTGGCGCATCAATTTTCCGGACCGAGCGGGGAAACCATCGATGTTGCGCCGCAGGCCGGGCAGGCCATGCTGCGTGTGACGATCCGGCGCTAGATTCTGCCAGATCAGGATCCTTCGCGTGGATTGGCATAGTGGACTGGCATAGTGGACTGGCATAGTGGACCGGCATAGTGCGGCATTGCTCGTGCCCGTGCGCGGCCGCTTGTCGTTCCGCGCGGTTAACCGCATTGATCGCCCGGGGTATGAACCCGGGATGCAGCGGCACCATTTGCTGCCGCGCCAGATCCTGACGCGGGCTGCTTTGTCTCGTTGTTCAGGGCACTGGGCCGTGAGCGGGTCGATTTCGAAGATTTTCGCCGCAATGGCTTGCTGCTTCCGGCCAACGATCAGGCGGCGAGCCGGATCGGTCTGCCACTGCACCGCGGGCCGCACCGCGATTACAATGCGATGGTGATCGAGCGGGTTGGCGCGATTGAGCAAGGCTGGGCGGCCCAGCGGTTCAAAGCGCCTGAAATTGCGCTGCGCGAAGCGTTCCAGGGGCTGGAACATCTGCAACAGGCGCTGCGCCGCGAATTGCTTGACCAGCACCGCCGGATCCGGCTCAACCGCAAGGATCCGCTGGGAACCGGAATGGATTTCAGCGAACTTGACGCCATGGCCGACCTGCTTTGGCCGGCGACTGCGTTGCCAGAGACTAAGGACGGAGAGCTAAAAATCTGAAACGAAATTCCAAACCCCGTCTACCCTGAGCTCGTCGAAGGGCTGCCTTTTTTTCGAGCAGCTGCGTGCTGCGGCACGAAGAAAAGGACAGTGCTTCGACAAGCTCAGCATAAGCGGGTAATGGGTCGGATCAGACGTACTTCGCCCTAAACCAAAGCCATCCGGGCTTTCTCAGCCAGTTCGCTGCGAGCCTGATTGTATTCAGCTTCCAGCTTCTCAACCCGGTCAGCCACGCTATCAACCGCATCGACCGCGCCAATTCCCTGGCCCGAACCCCAGATGTCTTTCCAGGCCTTGGCTTCGGTATTACCGCCCGAACCAAAATTCATCGCGCTGGGATCGCTTACCGGCAGGTTATCGGGATCCATGCCGGCGGCGATAATCGAGGGCCGCAGATAGTTGCCGTGAACCCCGGTAAACAGGTTGGAATAGACGATATCATCGGCCCGCCCGGCCACGATCGCGTCCTTGTAGCTTTGCTGGGCATTGGCTTCCTTGGTCGCGATCCAGGGCGATCCGATATAGGCAAAATCGGCCCCCATCGCCTGCGCCGCCAGGATTGAGCGGCCACAAGCGATAGAGCCTGACAGCGCAACCAGTCCTTTGAACCATTGCCGGATTTCCTGCATCATCGCGAACGGTGATAGCACCCCGGCGTGCCCGCCGGCACCGGCCGCAACCGGGATCAGGCCATCGGCGCCCTTTTCGATCGCCTTGCGGGCGAACCGATCGTTGATCACATCGTGCAGCACAATTCCGCCCCAGGCATGGACGGCGTTGTTCAGATCCTCACGTGCGCCCAGCGAAGTGATCGTCATCGGCACCTGCCATTTGGCGCAAACCTCGATGTCTTCCTCAAGCCGGTTGTTCGATTTGTGGACGATCTGGTTGACAGCATAGGGCGCTGCCGGGCTATCGGGGTTGTCGCGGTTGTGCGCCGCCAGTTCCTCGGTGATTTGGTGCAGCCATTCATCCAGCACCCCCGATGGCCGCGCGTTCAGCGCCGGAAAACTGCCGATTACCCCGGCCTTGCACTGGGCAATCACCAGTTCCGGGCCAGAAATAATGAACAGCGGCGAACCGATGACGGGCAGGCGCAGGCGATCAAACGGAGCGGGAAGCGGCATCGGCGTGGGGTATCCTTTTAGCGGGTTTGGGTTTTCTTATGAGACGCAATGCGGCCTGTCGAGGGGCTTGCTGCATTCGCCGTCAGCCCCTAGCCTTTAAGGCATGAACCCGATCATCACCGGCCTTGCCAGCGACGATGCACACCGCTTCGCAAAAATGCCGCGCCAAAGCATCACCCTGCTGGCGGGGCTGGGGGTGAAAGGCGATGCCCATGCTGGCCGCCTGGTCCAGCACCTTTCCCGTATGGCCAAACAGCCGAACACGCCAAACCTTCGCCAGGTCCATCTGATCCATGCCGAATTGCTGGAGGAACTGGCGGGCAAGGGCTTTGCCGTGGCCCCCGGCCAACTGGGTGAGAATGTAACCACGCGCGGGTTGGACCTGCTGGGCCTGTCACGCGGCACCCGGCTGCGGCTGGGCAAGGAAGCATTGATTGAGATCACCGGGCTGAGGAACCCCTGCCGCCAGATCGACGGATTGGCAAAAGGCCTGATGGCAGCAACGCTGGACAAAGCAGCGGACGGCACGCTGATCCGCAAATGCGGGGTGATGGCAGTGGTGGTGCGTGGCGGAGTGGTGAATGTGGCGGATGCGATTGTGCTGGAGAGCATGCCGCTGGGGTTTGAGGCGCTGGGGGTGGTTTGAGGGGGTGAGACTTCGATGAAAGTCGCTACACCACTTTGATCGTCCAATATTCGACTTGGCTGGAGGTCACTCCTGCATTAGGCCAATGGGAATGGAACGTGACAACATCATCGGAGCATTTAGCGAGGAGCAGGCCTCCCGCATTTCCGGTGTGTCGATCTATCAGCTAAGGCACTGGGATAAAGAAGGATTTTTCCCGGCCGCATTCGGGACCACTCAACAGCACGTTCCATTTGGTCGGCTGTACTCGTTTCGCGACCTTGTATCGCTTCAGGTTCTCAATAATCTGCGGAACGACAATAAAATCGCTCTCAGTCATTTGCGTGAGGTTTCCGAGAGGCTTAGTCACCTTGGCGATCAAAAGTGGAGCTCCACCACTTTGTATATTTTGGGTAGGCGGGTTGTTCTTGAGAATCCGGCCACGAAGCATCGGGAAGACGTTGTCTCAGGCCAGCGCGTTTTTAACATTCCACTTAGGATTGTGATAAAAAACACCAAGGATCGTATAAAGCAACTAAATAACCGGACCGACACGCTTGGCGAGTTTTCTAAAGGAAAGTTTGTCGCGCACAACGAAATGGTATTCAGTGGAACTCGAATTCCGGTCTCGTTAGTGATTGAATTTTATCAAGCAGGATACGCGACTGATAAAATCATTCGTGAGTTTCCGGACTTAACTGTGGCTGATGTAGAAGCAGCAATCAAAGTATTTGAGAGTCGTGAAGCCGCCTAATGGTTGACGGCCGCCCTCAGCTGCGGTTTTTCCTCGATCAAAATGTGCCGGATTCCATCTGTCGCTATCTCCGAAGGCGCGGCCATAGCGTGTTGCTCTTACGCCACCATATTCCAGACGATTCTCCGGACCCCGTGGTCGGCATGACTGCTCTTCAGTCGGGCCGAATTTTGATTACTTGTGATCGTGACTTTAATGCTCAGCGTTTCAGACAAGACCGCTTCGCAGAATTAAGTCGGATTTCCCTTTGCGGCGCAGGTCCAACTTTGCTGCCGGCGATCAAGGAGCACATCGCCGTGCTCGAATTTCAGATGCCTCGCTTTCCAGATGGAGGACGAATGGTAGCGCAAATTCAGATTGGTATGGTGCGGTTCAGAACAAACTGACGGGCTAAAAATGCCCTATCAAAATTTGCGATTGTCTAACCTACTCCCAAGCCGCCCGATACAACGCCACAATCTCCTCCGCCACCGGCACCCGCGGATTGTTCCCCGGGCTGCCGCTCGCCAGTGCTTGCGCTGCCATCAGTGGCAGCAATTCTTCCCAACGGGCCTTGTCGATCCCATAGGCGCTGGGGGTGGGGACTGCCAGATCGGCGTTGATCTGGTGGAGGGCTTCGATCAGTCTCCCCGCTGCGCCTTGATCGCTTTCGCCGTCGCCCGCCGCGCCCATCGCCCTTGCACACTCCGCATAGCGCGCCAGCGCAGCAGGGGCGCTCCACTGGGTTACCACGGGGAACAGCATCGCGTTGCTAAGGCCGTGGGAAACGTGAAAGTGCGCGCCGATCGGCCGGCTCATCCCGTGGACCAGCGCGACCGAACTGTTGGAAAAGGCGATCCCGCCTTGCAGCGCGCCCAGCATCATCGCTTCGCGCGCGGGGCGGTCTGCTGGATCGGCGCAGGCGCGCGGGAGGTTTTGCCAGATCAGCCGGATTGCGCTGATCGCCATGCTATCAGAAAAAGGGTTGGCCTGTCGCGAAACATAGGCCTCAACCGCGTGGACCAGGCTGTCAATCCCGGTATCGGCGGTGAGCCGCAGCGGTTTGCTGAGCGTCAGTTCATAGTCGCACAGCGCAATCTGGGGGAGATAGGCGAGCCCCGCGCAGAGCATCTTCTCGTCGGTTTCCTCGTCGGTAATGATCGTGAAACGGGTTGCCTCGCTGCCGGTCCCGGCGGTGGTAGGAATGGCAACGATCGGCAGGCCAGGGGCGTTTTCCTGGTGAGGAGCCTTCAGATCGGCGATCCGGCGAGCGCCTTTCACCGCGATCATCTTGGCGCTGTCAATCGGGCTGCCACCGCCCAGCCCGATCACGCAATCGTGGCTCGCTTCGGCCAGAACCGCACAGCCCTCCTCAATCGATGCGACGGTGGGATCGGGCACCACGCCGGTAAAAGCCCGCGCCGGCATTCCGGCCTTGGTCAGCAAATCCAGCACCCGGTCCAGCAGGCCCGACGCCGCCATCCAGGCATCTGTTACCACCAGCGGGCGCGATAGGCCGGCCTGGCTCAGCGCATCGGGCAGTTCAGCCAGGCATCCGCCGCCAATCCGGATCACGCGCGGCAGGTTAATCGCTGGCATGGGTTTGTGCCCTCAACTTTCCGGACGATACCAGATCGGCGAGGTATAGGCGCGCTCCTGATCCTTGAGCCGCGCGTCTGCAGGCGGCTTCGCGCCAAAGCGGACCATATCGTAAAGCACCCAGCGCGGGGTGGGGATTTCAAGTACGCGGATGTAATAGAACGCGCGCTGATCGGCCCGGAATTCCGGATCGCGCCAGACTGTCATCAGCAGCGGCGCGCCGATCGAATTGCGATAGGTCGCGGTTTTCATATCGATGGTATCGCCCACCGGGGCCAGCTTGCCGCCCACGATCCGGCGCTTGGCTGGAGACGACCAGGCAACGTCATAGATTTTCTCATGCGCCTGGCCCTGGGCATCGATCCAGCCCTTGATCACTTGCACCCGATCAAGATTGGCACCTTCGGGGTCTTTCATCGCCGATATCATCAGGCTGGGCGCGGCCTTGGCCTGCTGCCGTGGGCCGGGCTTCATCACGCCGCCCATCGGTACGCCGCGGGCATAGCCGGTCTTTACCCAATCGCCGCCCAGATTGGCCTTGGTGAAGTTCCACCCGGCAAACACCCGCACGGTCATCCGCGGGCCGGTGGTGGCATAAACCTCGCGCCGCTGCATCGCATCGAAAATGCCTTCGCGGGTGTTGCTGTTGGCCCAGACTGCGGCCAGCCCGCCGGCCTGGTATTGCCAGCCGATCCGGCTTTCCTTGATCCCCGGGTTAACCACCGTACCGACCCGTTCGGGACCGGGGCCTTCGGTGCTGAACTTGCCGTGGAAGTTGTCTTCGTCAGCCGATGCCAGCGCGGTGTGGCTGTCGGTCGATCCGATCATCCCCAGCATGTAAGGATTGATTCCGGTCTTGCTCTCGATCTGCAAACCGCGTTTCAGCACTTCGCGGACATATTCGCCGCCCAGCATTTCCGGCTTTTTAAGCTCGCGTAGCGGGGCGTTGCCGTTCTCCCATCCGGCATCGCCAAAATCGGCAAATTCATCATTGCGCGAGAGGAACGGGTGGCTTTCGCTATCGCCCTTGTACTGGGTCATTTCGACCAGCGGTTCATGGCCCGCGCGGCGGCGGGCCATTTCCGCAGTCAGCGGGCCGCCATCCCAATTGGTTGTCATGAAGGCCATGCCGTTCGAAAGGTTCGAATTGTGCGGGATCGCCAGCATTTGCCCGCCGGTCGCCTTGGCATAGGCATCCATATAGTTCCACAGCGCTTCGGGGCTTTTCGTACCGTCCGAAGGGAAGGGCAGCATCCCGCGCGCGCGGTCTGCGCCATCGCGGTAGATAACGTTGCGGTGCAGCGTATTGCCCTTGGGCTGGAGCGAGAATTCAAACGCCACCAACGCGGTAAATTTGCCGGGCTGGTTATAGCGTTCCACCGCCTCCAGCTGACTATCCCAGATCCGCCGGGCGATGATCTTTTGCCGCTCTGGGTTGGCGAAATCGGGAGGCAGGGTGCCGCTTGCGGCGGCGGTCACCATTTCGCGAAAAGCCTTGTAAGCCTCGTTCCCGCCAACGTGCATCATCGTGCGCCAGCGCTTCAGCGTGGGATCGGTGATTTGGTCTTCGGGGGTGTTGTAAAGATCGGCAGTAACGCCGATCGCGTCGCTGTGATCGGTTACCGCCAGAAAATCGAGTGGACGGTGCAGCTTTGCAATCTCGCCGCTCGCGGTCTTTACCCCTTCGCCGCGGGCAAAGCGCAGCGCCTCTTCCGGGCCAAGTCGCAGCCCGGCGGTGAAGGCATCAAACGAATTGGCGGTGTGAAGGTGGGTATCGCCCCATAGCGGGCGCTGCGGATAGGCCGCTTGCACAACTGCGGCTGGTTTGACGGTTTTCGCCCCAGCCGGCGCCTCTCCGCCCGATCCCTGCCACAAGCCCAAGGCCAGGACCAAGGCCCCCAGCGCAGTCGCCGTTACAATCTTCATGGCACCCTCTTTACGATTGGCGGAGCATAGCTTTGCTCTATCAGGCTTTGGCCGGGCAGGTAAGCGCGCAGGAACAGGTTGAACGGCCCGCGCGGCACCGGCAGCCAGTTGGCCATCAGCTTTTTCGCCGGAGCATCGGCCTGTAGGTAGAATGTCAGCCCGCCATCGCGGTCATACTTGAGGGCCTTGTCGACGCTGCCGAGTGAAAAACGGCCGAGTGGGTTTTCCACCAGATCGTATTCCGAATTGTAGACCGTAACCGACCAGAACGCCTTGGCCTGTGGGATCTGTTCGCGGGTAAAATGAACCGTATAACGGGCAGCGCTGCCATCCAGCAGCGCGCCATCGCCATCATGGTGGGCGCGCAGCTTGGTTACTTCATCTACCCAGTGTTCCTGCATCCCCGAAAAGCTCTGGTTGGCACTGCGGGTCAGAAAATCGTTGGTTTGCGCGGTGCGGCCCCAGTTGGGTTGCCCATAGGCCCAGTGGTTGACGATTTTGGTGTTGCCGCCCGCCACCGAAACCTGGCGCAGGAAGCCCAGCCCATCAACCATCGCCCGCTGAAGTCCCTTGAGCGTTGCCGGATCGAGCGTTGAGAAATCATCGCCCATCCCCGGTCCAATCCCGACAGTGGCAAATTGGGCCATCAGCGCAGCATGTGCTGCGGGCGGTGGGTTTTCGGTTAGCCCGCGATTAAGGCTGGCGAAAAAAG
The DNA here is from genome assembly GCF_040079535.1 of Novosphingobium sp. Classification (GTDB taxonomy): domain Bacteria; phylum Pseudomonadota; class Alphaproteobacteria; order Sphingomonadales; family Sphingomonadaceae; genus Novosphingobium. The sequence goes on from NZ_JBEBKB010000010.1 coordinate 65,711, forward strand.
GCAGCACCGATGATCCCGGTGCGGCCGGATTTATCACATCGCGCCCGGTTTCAGGGCTTTTGTCGCCGCTCAGCCACTTGGAAAGCGGGGCAAGGGCATTGGCATCCTGCAGCGCGTGGGTGGCTTTAAGCTGGGCCCGATCGGCAAATCCAACGCGCAGCAGCAGCATTCCTGTGGGCGTGGGTGATCGGATTACGCCTGATATCCCGGCCGGTGCCTCACCCTTCCAGTCAGGCCCGACCAGCAGCCATGATCCCGCCTTGCCGCCGGTCTCACGGGTTCCGATGTAGGCGAAGATGTCCGAATACATCTCCATGAACTGGATGCTGTAATAAGCCCCGCCATCATCCGGAACGCTCAGCACCAGCGGTTCCTTATGCAGATCGTACCAAGCGGCTGAATAGAGCAGATCGGACGTGACCGATGAGTGGAGCTTGTCCGTGTGATCCTGGGCGCGGCGTGAATGAAACCATGTGCTGATAGGCATATTGGCCTGCCCAACCGGCTTTTCGATCATGCCATAGCGAACGATAATGTTCTTCACGACCGGATAGCCATAAACCACCGCCTGCATGCCCAGATTGTAGGCCCAGGTTTCGCGCCAATCAGCTTGTTGAGCAGGTGTGGGTGCCGTGGCCGATTGCTGCGCGGCGAGCGGGGCTGCGGCGGCCAGAAGTAGTGCGGATGCAAGGCGAAATGGTTTCATCAGTTTTCTCTTTCCTGATCTCGCAGCAATCTAGCCCAGCAAATGCTCCATCCCATAAAACCGCGCGGCGGTTCCGGCATAAAGCGCGGCTTTCTCCTCTGCTGAGGCACCATGGGTCAGCCGTTTGAAAGCATTCCACAGCACGGCATAGCTCGCGCCCCATTTATCGACTGGATAGTTGCTTTCGAACATCGCCCGGCCAGGCCCGAATGCCTCGATGCAGGTTTCGATATAGGGCCGCCACATTGCCGCCAGCACTTCGGATGAAAGGCCCGCCGCCGGGCCGTGATCGGGCAGGCCGGCAAAGCTCATCGCCAGCCCGCCCAGCTTGACAGAGACGTTGGGGCACAGACCGATTGCCTTGATCTTTTCGCGCCAGATATCGAACCGTTCGTGCAATTTGCCGTGATAGCTGGCCATGCCCAGCGGCGTGCCGCAGTGATCAAGCACGATCGGTTGATCGGGAAAGGCGCGGGCCAGGCTGAGCAGGTCTTCCAGCTGCGGTTCAAGCAGCCAGGCATCGAAAGTCAGCCCGCGCTTGCCCAGTTCTGCAAAGCCTTCGCGGAAAGCGGGATCAAGATAGAGCCCGCCGGGATGGTGGAACGGCGGGCCCAGCACATCAGGATCGGCATCCCAGGCGGCGGCGTGGCGGATCCCCTTGAAACGGGGGCTGGCCGCCATCAGCGCATCAAGCACCGCGCCGGCCTTGCCGCCCTGGCGCAGGTCTGCGTGGCCGATGATTGCATCGCACAGACGCGCATGGCCGTACAATCCGCTGGCGCTTTGCGCGGCGACACCGTTCACATATTCAACCTCGCCCACCACCTTCAGGGCTTCGCTGGCGCCGGCGTTATAGAACGCGCCGCACTCCATAAACACGGTGCCGATCACGTTGTGCCCGCTGCTGGCGTCGGCATTGATCTCGTTGAAGGTGTAATAGGGCGAAAGCGCGATCGCGGCGATAAAGGGATGACGCGGTTCGGGAAAGGCCGCCATCAGCGGACGCAGATCCCACAAGTGATGGTGCGGATCGATGATCGGCAGATCGGGTTCCAGGATCGCTTCGGTCATGTGGGCCTCTCCTTAGTCGCGCGCAACTTATGCCAGCCAGTGCGTTTGACAAGCGCGCTTCGCAGGCACATTAACCGCTCGATTAAAAATGTGGAGAGGGCAATGGCGGGCGATACCGATTTTTCCGGCAAACAGGTGCTGGTGGTTGGCGGATCGAGCGGGATCGGCAATGGCATTGCCCAGGCCTTTCGCCAGCGCGGTGCAGAAGTGCAGGTCTGGGGCACCCGCGCCAGTGCCGCAGACTATGACCCGGCGGATGGTTCAGATCTGACCGGGCTGGGCTACAGCTGCGTTGATGTGGGCGATCCCGATGCAATTGCCGCTGCGCCGCAGCAATTTGCCCGGCTGGACGTGTTGGTGCTGTGCCAGGGCACCGTGGTTTACAAGCGCGGCGAATTTGCCCGTGAAGGCTGGGACCGGGTCATGGCGGTCAATCTTGACAGCCTGATGCATTGCGCCACCAAATTTGAGGATCTGCTGGCAGCTGCGCGCGGCAGCGTCATCATCGTCAGTTCGATTTCGGGGCTCAAAGCCAATATCGGCAATCCCGCCTATGCCGCGTCGAAAGCAGGGGCGATCAGCCTGACCAAGACTTTGGGTCAGGCCTGGGCTCCGCTGGGTATCCGGGTTAACGGGCTGGCGCCGGGGCTGGTCGATACCAAGCTGACCAAGGTGACAACCCAGCACCCTGATCGGCTGGCAGGCGCTTTGGCCCGCATCCCGGATGGCCGGATGGGCACGCCCGAAGACATGGCCGGAACCGCAATTTTTCTGGCATCCCCGCTCGCGAGCTATGTCACCGGACACACGGTGATCGTTGATGGCGGCTTGTCGCTTTAGAAAGGCAAACCAATGAATTTCGAACACAGCGACAAAGTGAAGGATCTGCTGGCCAAGGTTGGCGCGTTCATGGACGAGCATATCTATCCCAATGAGCAGGCCTATCATGATTTCGTGACCGATCCGGCCCACCAATGGCAGGAATGGCCGGAGATGGAGCGGCTGAAAAAGCTGGCCCGCGCCCAGGGGCTGTGGAACCTGTTCCTGCCGCACGAATATGGCGAATTCTCCCCCGGCCTGACCAATCTGGAATATGCGCCGGTTGCAGAGCTGCTGGGGCGGGTTCCATGGTCCAGCCAGGTGCTCAACTGTTCGGCGCCCGATACCGGCAATATGGAAGTGCTGGCCAAGTTCGGCAGCCCCGCGCAGCAGGAACGGTGGCTTAGGCCGCTGCTCGAAGGCACGATCCGTTCCGCCTATGTGATGACTGAACCGCAAGTAGCAAGTTCGGACGCAACCAATCTGGAACTGTCGATCATGCCCGATGGGGATGGCTATGTGCTCAACGGGCGCAAGTGGTGGATTTCCAATGCGATGCACCCGCGCTGTGATATCTGGATCGTAATGGGCAAGACCCATTTCGATGCACCGCGCCACGCCCAGCATTCGCAGATTCTGGTTGAGCCAGGCACGCCGGGGATCACCATCGTGCGCCACCTGACAGTGTTCGGATCGCACAATTCGCCGGGCGGAGAAGTGGAGCTGCGGTTCGACAATGTTCGCGTGCCCAAGGAAAACCTGATCCTGGGCGAAGGCCGCGGATTTGAGATTGCACAAGGGCGGCTTGGGCCGGGGCGGATCCACCATTGCATGCGGTCAATCGGGCAGGCCCAGCGCGCGCTGGAAATCATGGCGCGGCGCGCCGATAGCCGGACCGCATTTGGCAAGAAACTGGCCGATCAATCAAGCATTCGCCAGGATGTGGCCAAAAGCTTTTGCGAGATCGAAATGTCACGCCTGCTCACCTTGAAGGCGGCCGATGCGATGGACCGTTACGGCAACAAGGTGGCCAAGGATCTGATCGCCGCGATCAAGGTTGTTGCCCCGCAGATGGCGCAAACCGTGTGCGATCGGGCCATCCAGGTCCACGGCGGAATGGGGGTTTCAGACGATACCCCGATCGCGCGGTTCTTTACGCTCAACCGCTTTGTCCGCATCGCTGATGGCCCGGACGAAGTGCATATGAGCCAGCTCGGCAAAGCCAAGATCAAGGAATATGCGGCGATGAACGAGCGCTAGGAAAGCGCCCCCTCCGGCTTAAGGAGGGGGCAGCTGCCTAAACGGCTGCGTTCGCTGCGCTCAGCACCGCACGGACCGATGCGGTGGCCACATCTTCGTCGATACCCACGCCCCAGATGGTTTTGCCGTCCGGGCCGGTGCATTCGACATAGGCCGCCGCGCGGGCATCAGAGCCAGCGGTCATCGCGTGTTCGGTATAGTCCTTGACGTCAAGCTGGACGCCAAAAGTTTCAGCAATCGTCGCCACCACCGAACTGATCAGCCCGTTACCGCGGCCCGAAACGGATTGCTCGTGATCGTCCACCGCAATCTTGCCGGCGAACAGGCGGGTGCCATCAGCGGCCTTCGTTTCGGCATAATCAAGCAGCTGGAAATGTTGCGGTGTGCCCAGGTGATAGACCCGCTGGAACACCTGCCAGATATCATCGGCAAACAGTTCGCGGCCTGCGCTATCGGCCAGTTGCTGGACGTGGCCCGAAAAGTGCGCCTGCATCTTCTTGGGCAGTTTCAGGCCCTGATCCTGTTCAAGCACCCAGGCAAATCCGCCCTTGCCGGATTGTGAATTGACCCGGATCACCGCTTCATAATCGCGGCCAAGATCGGCCGGATCGATCGGCAGGTAGGGCATCTCCCACAGTTCGTCGTTCTTCGCTTCCATCGCCGCGAAGCCCTTTTTGATCGCATCCTGGTGCGATCCCGAAAACGAGGTGTAAACCAGTTCGCCAACATAGGGGTGGCGCGGGTGGATCGGCAGCTGATTGCAGTATTCAACCGTCGCGGCGATCTCGTCGATGTTTGAGAAATCAAGCCCCGGGTGAACGCCCTGCGTGTACATGTTTAGCGCAACAGTCACCAGATCGCAGTTGCCGGTGCGTTCGCCATTGCCGAACAGGCAGCCTTCAACCCGGTCTGCACCGGCCATCAGCCCAAGCTCAGCCGCGGCCACGCCAGTGCCGCGATCATTGTGGGTGTGCAGGCAGATCACCACCGCATCGCGATTGGGGATCATCCGGCCAAACAGCTCGATCTGATCGGCATAGATATTGGGCGTGGCGCATTCGACCGTTGCCGGCAGATTGAAGATGATCGGTTTTTCAGGCGTAGGCTGAAGAACGTCCATCACCGCCGCGCAGACTTCAACCGAATATTCCACTTCGGCGGTGGAGAACGTTTCGGGGCTATACTGAAAAGTCCAATCGGTGCGGTGATACTTGGCCGCCTGGTCGCGCAGCACCTTGGCACCCTCGATCGCGATCTGCTTGATCTCGTCCTTGCCCATGCCGAACACCACCTTGCGCCAGACCGGCGAGACGGCGTTGTAAAGGTGGACGATGGCGCGGGCTGCGCCTTCAAGGCTGGCAAAGCTGGTTTCGATCAGATCGCGACGCGACTGGGTCAGCACCTGGACGATCACGTCATCGGGGATCCGGCCGGCCTTGACCAGGCCAGAGATGAAATCGAAATCGGTTGCACCGCTGGCGGGAAAACCAACCTCGATTTCCTTGACCCCAACCTTCAGCAGCAGATCAAAAAAGCGGCTTTTCTTTTCCGCGCCCATCGGATCGATCAAGGCCTGATTGCCATCGCGCAGATCGGTTGAAAGCCAGCGCGGGGCCTGTTCGATAACCTTGGACGGCCAGGTTCGGTCGGGCAGGTTGATCGGCGGGAAAGGGCGATACTTGACGCCCGGGGTGTTCAGCATGGTCATGATGGAATCTCTGATTGGCAGTGCAACTGATCGGCGGTTCGTTTCATCCCTTGAGCGGCGCTGCGTGCTGCTCAATGCGCACACCAGCTCACGCCCAAGGGCGGATAAGTCGCAGGGTAAGGGCCAGAGGCGAGATCATTGGCAAGTCTATGGCGGGGAGCAAACGGCTTGTAAAGGGGCCGGTCTGGTAGCGCGGGCCTTGTTTATCGCGGATTCGTCCCCATCTCCAACATATCGCCAGGGCTGTTACTGCATGTTGGCGGCTGAGAGACATTGTGTGCTCCCGCATCGGGAGCAAAGCTGTGGACCTTATGAACCTTCTTTATCAACACCAGATCGCGCTTATCCGCGCCGCCGATCTGCCGCGCGCGGGCAACCGGCGATGCACCGGAAAAGTAGCTGAACTGGCCGAACTTATCCAGATCAAGCGCAGCAACCTTGGCGTTCAACAATACCTGCTGGGGTGCGCAGCATGAGCCGGGCGATGAACATCAGTCTGCCGGAAGCTGAAGTGGTTCAGCTGTGCAGCGCCGCCGCCGTGGCGATCAGTGCGATTGAAACGTTGCCAGCAGGTGGAACGCATCTGGTCTGCCGCAACATCGATGGCGCCAACGAAATGCGGCATCGGCTAAAGAAGCACCTGATCGAAGGCCGGGTAAAACGATTTCCTTTCCTGGTCGCCAACAAATACTAATTGGCGGCGCAGGGCTGGCAGGCTTCGCCGGGGGTCAGTGGCCGCCCGCAATCCCGGCATGATGTGTATGGCCCCGGCACCAGGCCGTGCCCAACGCTGACCCGCGCATCGAAAACATAACATTCGCCCTGCCACAGGCTTTGCTCGGCCGGCATCTCTTCAAGGTATTTCAGGATGCCGCCCTTGAGGTGATAGACCTCGTCAATCCCCTCGGTCTTCAGGAACGCAGTCGATTTTTCGCAGCGAATTCCGCCGGTGCAGAACATCGCTACTTTGCGGGGCTTGCCCGATCCCAGCAGATCGCCGCGATGCGCGCGGAACCAATCGGGGAATTCGCGAAAGCTGTGGGTGCCCGGATCGATGGCGCGCTGGAACGTGCCGATCGCCACTTCATAATCGTTGCGGGTATCGATTACCACCGTTTCGGGATCGGCGATCAGATCGTTCCATTCGCGCGGTGTCAGATAGTGCCCGGTGCCCTGCAGCGGATCGATATCCGGTTGACCCATCGTGACGATTTCTTGCTTGAGCCGCACTTTCATCCGCTGGAACGGCAGCTGCGCTGCGCGGGAATATTTCACCTCAAGCCCTGAACAGCCGGCCAAGGTGCGCAGGTGGGCGATCACGGCTTTAATTGCTGTATCGGTGCCGGCGATCGTGCCGTTGATCCCTTCGCGCGCCAGCAGCAAAGTTCCGCGCAGATCCTGCGCCTGGCAAAGCGCCAGCAATTCCTTGCGCAGGGCCGGCAGATCACCAAACGGCGTAAAGTGATAGAGCGCGGCAACGCAGATCGGGTGGGAAGTGTTGTCCATTGCTGCCGCTCTAGTCGATTTACCCTGCGCCGATCCACCGTTATAACTGCGGCGCTAAACGTGGAGGCTTGATGAAACGGGTTATTGCTGCCGAGGCGATCGGATCGGCGTTGCTGTTTGCAACAGTTGTGGGATCAGGCGTGATGGCAGAGCAGTTGGCGGGCGGTAACATAGCCGTGGCGCTGCTTGGCAATACGATTGCCACCGGGGCGATGCTCTATGTTCTGATCACCATGCTGGGGCCGATATCGGGGGCACAGTTCAACCCGGCGGTAAGCCTGGTGATGCGGCTGCGCGGGGAATTCACCTGGCCGGGGCTGGCCGCCCGGATAGCGGCGCAACTGGTTGGCGGGATTGCCGGGGTGTGGATCGCCCACGCCATGTTCGATCTTCCGGTTCTGCAGTTTTCCAGCCACGTTCGCACCGGAACCGGGCAGTGGCTTGGCGAATTTGTTGCCACCTTTGGGTTGGTGCTGACGATACTTGGCACCGCTCGGCACCGGGCAGAAGCAGTGCCGATGGCGGTCGCGCTTTATATCACAGCGGCCTACTGGTTCACCTCATCCACCAGCTTCGCCAATCCAGCCATCACCATCGCCCGCAGCCTTTCGGATACCTTTGCCGGAATAGCTCCTGCCGACGTTGCGGGATTTATCGCGGCGCAACTGGCCGGGGCCCTGGCTGCGCAGAGTTTCGCCCGCTTCCTCTTTGATGAAAGCCGGGTATAGCTGGGCCCGAATTGTCACAGACTTAGGAATACCCGATGAGCGCTGCCGGAAAGTTCGATCCCAAACGCCTTGCCCGCATCGATGCGTTCGTGAAAGAGCGCTACCTGGATTCCGGACTTCTGCCCCACGCCCAGATATTGGTCGCGCACAAGGGACAGATCGCGCATTTCTCGTCGCAGGGCGCCGCGCGCGAAGGCGGTAGCAGCATCGATGAAGGATCACTGTTCCGCATTGCCAGCATGACCAAGCCGATCACGTCGGTGGCTTTCATGCAGCTGCTTGAACAGGGCAAGGTTGCGCTGGAAACGCCGGTTCATCATGTGTTGCCTGAATTCAAGGGGCTGGGCGTTTATGCCGGCGGCGGGGGCGGGGTTCCGTTTCTGACCCGGCCGTGCGAACGGGTGATGACGATGCAGGATCTGCTGCGCCACACCAGCGGACTGACCTATTCATTCCAGAACCGCAGCAACATCGATCTGGCCCACCGCGAGGGCAAGCTGGAAAGCTGGCATGGCAATCTGACGCTGGATGAACTGGTTGGTGCGTTGGGCAAATTGCCGCTGGAATTTTCGCCCGGCAGTGCCTGGAACTATTCGGTATCCACCGATGTGCTGGGCGCTGTTGTACAGCGGCTGTCCGGTCAAAGCCTTGATGCCTATTTCGCCGAACATATTTTTGGCCCGTTGGGGATGATCGATACCGGCTTTGCGGTGCCAGCAGACAAGATTGACCGGCTGACCGATTGCTACACCTTTGTTCCTGGCAAAGGCCGGGTGATCTACGACAAGGGCAGCCAAAGCGCCTGGAGCACGATGCCGCGCCAGCTTTCTGGCGGGGGCGGGCTGGTATCCAGCGCGCTCGATTACCATCGGTTCTGCACCATGCTGCTGAACGGCGGTGTGCTGGACGGCGAAAGGGTGATCGGCCGCAAGACCCTGGAACTGATGGCCCGGAACCATCTGCCGGGCGGGGCAGACATCGCCAGCATGTCAAAATCACTGTTCAGCGAAGAGGCTTTTGGCGGGGTTGGTTTTGGCCTTGGCTTTGCGGTCAACCTAAGCCCGGCGCGATCGATGCTGCCCGGCTCTGTCGGTGAGATCAACTGGGGCGGAATGTTCTCAAGCTACTTTTTCGTCGATCCGGCCGAGGATCTGACGATGGTTTTCATGACCCAGCTTTCACCCAGCAGCACCTATCCGATCCGGCGGGAACTGAAGACCATGATCTATGCGGCGCTGATCTGATGGCGATCAACGAACTGTATGAAGCAATGGGGCTGACCCGGATTGTGGCGATCGATGCCGATGGACGGGCGTGCCTGGAATATCAGGCCAAACCCCAGCAGTGCCATTCGGGCGGCGTAGTGCAGGGCGGTTTTGTTACCGGGTGGATCGATGCGGCGATGGCCCATGCGGTGATCGCGCGGGTCGGTGAAAATGTGGTGCCGATGACGCTGGAGCTGAAAGTCAGCTTTCTGGCCCCGGCCCGGCCCGGCGCGATTTTTGCAGAAGGCTGGATTATCAAGGCCGGACGCAAAACCGCTTTTGCAGAAGGCAGCCTGAAGGACGCCGATGGCAACTTGCTGGCGACTGCCAGTTCCACTTTGATGCTGGCCGATCGCGGTCGGGTGGAATCAGCAGCCAAGGCAGCGATGGAGAATACGCAATGACCGCAGTGGTGCCGTTCAACCTGGCCATTGCCCAGTCACAAATCGACGATCTCAACCAGCGGATCGATATGGCCCGCTGGCCCGAGCCGGAATGCGTGGCCGATTGGTCGCAAGGCACCCCGCTGGCGGTGCTGCGGGATCTGGCCGGCTATTGGCGCGGTGGCTATGATTGGCGGCGCTGCGAGGCGCAGCTTAATGCGCTGGGCCAGTTCAAGACTGCGATCCAGGGGTTGGACATCCACTTCCTCCATGTCCGCTCACCCCGCAAGGATGCGGTGCCGCTGGTGATCACGCATGGTTGGCCGGGATCGGTGATTGAATTCATGGGCGTGATTGAAGCGCTGGCCAATCCCCCTGCGGGAGAGCTGGCATTCCATGTCGTTGCGCCATCACTGCCGGGCTTTGGGTTTTCAGGAAAGCCTGCTGAAACCGGCTGGGGCGTGCCCAGGATTGCGATGGCCTGGGCTGAATTGATGCAGCGATTGGGATATGATCGCTGGGTTGCACAGGGCGGCGATTGGGGCAGTGCGGTAACCACCGCAATCGGCGTTATCCGGCCTGCCGGCTGCCTGGGGATCCATCTCAACATGCCGATCGGGCGCCCTGAGCCTGAGGATCTGGTCAATCCCAGCCCGGCCGAGCAAAAAGCTCTGGCTGCGCTCAAGCATTATCAGGATTGGGATTCGGGGTATTCAACACAGCAACGCACCCGGCCGCAATCGCTGGGCTATGGGCTGGTCGATAGCCCGATAGGGCTTGCGGGCTGGATTTTGGAGAAGATGTGGGCCTGGACCGACAATTCGGGATCGCCATACGATGCCTTGTCGCGGGATCAGATCCTTGACAATCTGATGCTCTATTGGCTGCCCGGCACCGGCGCTTCATCAGCCCGGCTCTATTGGGAAAGCTTTGCCGCATTTGCGCCGGTAGAAATCACATTGCCAGTCGCGGTCAGCGCGTTCCCGAAGGAAATCCTGCCAACTCCGCGCAAATGGGCGGAGCGCAGCTTCAAGAATCTGGTCCACTGGGGGGAAATGGACAAGGGCGGCCACTTTGCTGCCTGGGAGCAGCCCGAAGCCTTGGTGGCCGAACTGCGCAAGGCATTCGCGCTGATGGTTTAGGGTCAGGACCTAGCCTATTTCGCCTTCACGAAAGCGGCAGTGATTTGCAAATCAACCAGATCGCCAACCATGCCCATGTCTGCGTTCAAGCCATAATCCGATCGATTGATCGTGGTGACAGCGTGAAAGCCCACCGTCAGACCGCCGCCAAACGGGCTTTTGCCAGCCCCGGCAAAAGTGGCGTTCAGCGTGACCGGCTTGGTCATGCCGTTGAGCGAAAGGGTGCCGGTGATCGCTGCGCTATTGCCATCAGCGCCGGGCACCACTTTGGTTGATGTGAACACGGCGTCGACCGGCTGCGGGCCGAAATAGTCTGGCTTGCCCGCAGCATTGGGGCGCAGCAATGCGCCGGTCAGCGCGGCATTGGCCGTGGTGATCTTGCGCACCGGGATCCGCACGGCAACCCTGGCGGCCGCAAGGTTCGCCGGATCGATCACCAGTGTGCCGCTGATCGTGCCGAATAGCCCGAAGGTATCGTTGAAGCCCATGTGGCTAACCCGCCAGCCAACAAATGTGTGGCCCGGATCGGCCTGGTAAGTCCCGGCGACAACCCGCGCCGGATCAGCCTGTCCGGGAAGCGGGCCCGCCGCCATCAAGCTGGCGGTGGACGCGGCAATAAGGGCCAAAGCGGGCAGGATAAGGGCAGGGCGGGCGATTTTACGCATTTTCAAGACTCCGGATAGGCTGCTGGCTTATGGACCAGCGCCCATTGCCGTCAGGTGAATAGCGGCGGTGCCCACTTGCTCTGCGGCGGGTTTCGATTAAGCCTTGAACCTGGGGAGAAAACTGAATGACCAGCCACGCCGAAATCGACGTTGCGGCCGCCGGAGGTGCACCAGAGCTAGGAAAGAGCCTGGAAAACCGCCACGTCACCATGA